>JAXGPT010000001.1:0-148524 GCA_040766775.1 Bacillota bacterium
TTATAAACAGGCTGGTGCCCGATTACCGGGCCGCAGAAACATGATGAGTTTCTATGTAAAATTTTGTATCTTTGGTACTAGTGTGGTATACTGACAGAAGGAAAAAACAGGAGGTGCTTTTATGAAGAAAAGAATCATTAAAAAACCAATACTGTTCATATTAACCGCTCTGCTTGTGATTGGATGCATGGTCCCTGCAGGCTTTGCCTCGGGAAGCAAGAAAATGCTGGAAGCATGGTACATGAACGTAAAGATTGTAAGCAACGGCCAGCAGGTGTACACCGATATTGAGCCTTTCATAGTGGATGGTACCACCTATGTGCCGGTGCGCATGATAGCCAATATATTCAATAAGGATGTCCAGTGGGACCAGGCCAACTATACTGTGTATATTTCCGACAAACCGGGCCAGAATGTAAATTACCTGAACATGATGCTGCAGATGAAGGACAACGAGATAAAGAACCTGGAAGATAAGATAAAGAAACTGGAGGAGAAAGACAAGGTCTCCGATATAGATGACCTGGAAGAACAGCTCAATGACGACTACGGCAAATACAAGAATGTTAATTTTGATATTTCGCTAAGCGGCGACAAAAAGGATATAACGGTAAAAATAGAATTTGACTACAAGAAAGATAAATCCGCCTGGAACAAGCTTACCACCAAGAATATTACATCCTACCTGCAGGATATATGCGACGACATACTGGACGAGTTTCCCAAGGCAGACATAGAAGGATACTTCAGGGACAGTTCAAAAACATTATCCGGCAAGAGGTACCAGTTTACCATTAGCTCCAAGGGGAAAGTATCCCTTGATGACGACTATGATGACGATATAGACCTTCGCGACCTGGAAGACGACTTAAACGACATGTTCTACGACTACTTCGACGAATTTGAAGTGGAGATCGAACTGGAAGGCGATGAAGACGAAATCATATTCAACGTGTACATGGACTATGACAGGTATGATGATGAATGGGATGACCTTAGGGACAGGGACATAGAATACTTCATGGAAGACATATACATGGAGATAGAGGAAGAGTTTGAAGACGCGGACATAGTAGGATACATATACGACTGGGACGGTAAAACCAAGCTGGCACGGTTTGACCCGAGCAGATCCACAGTGTTTACAAGGTATTATTAACAGCGGGGATAATTAGTTGCGCACATAGAAAAAATAAGGTATAATAACTTCTGTTAGTTATCTGATGGGAGGAGATACGGCTATGAACAGAAGGCCTTATATCATAATACTGGCAGTTCTACTGATTGCTATAGCAGCAACCGTGGGATATATGTATTATAAAAAAATGCCCCAGGTGTCAGGCGACGAGACCAAGGAAATGCTGGAAGGGTATAAGGCCGGGCTGGAAGAGGCGTATACCGAGCTGAACGAAACTTACGCCAAGCTGGCCGTTGATAAGGACCCGGCAAAGTGGCACAGCTTTTCTTCCGAATGGATGCCCAAGCTGTCGGGTATACGTCCCGCAAACATTGACAAGAGACTTCCTTCAAAATATGACGGCAAGAAAAACCTGCTTGTGTCAACCCATGGCGCGCTTATCTCGCTGTGGACCGAGTATAACAAGGACTTCACCGGGGATGAAACCGACCAGGAACGGGTGAAGGAAATGAAAACCGGTATAGAAGATGTATTTGAGAATTTGGAGATGCTAAGGAAAGGGGACACACCGCATTGCTGCGGAATGTCCCCTTCTTGGTTTATATGCTATTGCCTTCGGAGTGCTTCCACCGGCGGTACCGACGAAGCGGATACGGCGGGGTACACACCGAACAATAATCCCGATACCACGGCCACGAGAGTGGCAATTTTTATTGCCTGGAAGCTTACCACCGTTTCAAACCCGTAGCTTCTGAATATGTTTACCCCCCATACACCTGCGGCCACGCCCGCTACCGAGCCGATAAGGCTTAAATAAAGGGCTTCCATGAGGAACTGCAAAAGGAGGTCTTCCCTTTTCGCACCAAGGGCACGCCTTACGCCTATCTCCTCGGTCCTTTCGGTTACCGCCACCAGCATTATATTCATTATGCCAAGGCCGCCGACAAGCAGCGAAACGGCAGCTATGCCGCCAAGGAGCAGCGTCATGATGCGGTTTGCGTTGTCCGCCTCCTCCACCATCTGGTTCAGGCTGGTTATGGTGATAAGGTCTTCACCGGCCTCGGGCAGTATGGGCCTTGCTGAAGGTGCGGGTTTTATTTCCTCTATTACCATTCCGCCTTCAACGATTGCTGTCACCTTTGCCTCACCGGCGGCCTGGTCTTCCCCGCCCGGCGCTGAAGGGGTGGGGGCGCTTTGGTCAAGGCCCAGCTTTCTTTTGAATATCCTGCCCAACTGGACTATCGCAAGGTCCGCGTCGGTGCTGGACGATGCCTTGGCCCAAATTTCCTCCACGGTACGCTTTTCGGCTATCTTTTGTGCCGCCGTATAGGGTATCAGTATTTTGTAGTCGATGTTTTCCGCCTTACCCGGTCCCTTCGGCGCCAGCACCCCTATTATCCTGAAGCTTTGGCCGGCTATGGACATTGTCTGGCCCACCGGGCTGCGGCCTCCCAACAGCCCCTGCGCAAGCTCGTAGCCGAGCACCGCCACCGGCGAGCGCTGGGCTACGTGAAGTGACGTGAAATAGTGGCCGGATAGCACTTCATGGTCCCGTATCTCGGGGAAGTCGCCGTTGGTGCCTATTATTTCCGCCTTTCCCTTGGTCCTTCTCCAGGTAATGGTGGCCTCGGTCTGGACTATGGGGGTGGCCATTTCAAGGCCCTGCACCCTTTCAACCAGCTCATCGGCCTCCGCCGGGTCAAACTCCACGGTGGGGTTGTGGGCCTTTACTATCACCACATCGGAGCCAAGGCTTTCAAACTGTTCTATCACCGCCCTGCGGGCTCCTTCGCCGATGCCCATGAGGCTTACCACCGATGCAACCCCTATTGCCACTCCCAGCACTGTCAGGGCGGAGCGCAGCCTTTTGGACAGTATGCCGTGGGCCGCCATCTTGGCGGTGAACCAGCCCCTTAGAAGCAGCGGGCGCAGGCGTTTGTTCTCTATAACCGAGGCGATGGCGAGGGGCCTTGGAGTTTTGATTTTTTTCATGACATAAGGCCCCCTTAGTTATTGTTGTTATTGTCTTCGCTTTTTTCCGGCAGCAGCGTATCCTTTGCCTTTATCTGCTGGCTGGGCAGAAGGTCCGCGCTGCTTCCGGTTATAACCAGCTGGCCTTCCTCAAGGCCGTCTATTACTTCGGCATAGCGGTCGTTCATAAGACCCAGTCGGACCTGCACCATCCTTACGTTCCCGTCCTCGTCCAGTACCTCCACCATCGTTTTCCCGTCCTCTTCAAAGATAGCCTCCACCGGTATCAGCAGCACGTTTTCCGCGCTGCCGCCGTCTATAAAGCAGTTGGCCTGCATTCCGGGCCGAAGCTGGGGTCCGCCCTTTACCTCGATGTTTATCGAGAACCGGGTCACGTTGTTTATCTTCTCGCCCATCGGGGAAACGTGGGTAACCTTGCCCTGAAAGGTTTCGCCGGGTACAGCGTCAACGGTAACCTTTACCGGGGCATCCTGCTTTACGTTTACTATGTCAATATCGTCCACCTGGGCCCATACCATCATTTCGCCGGTGTTGTATATGTCGCCTATCCACTCGCCCACCCTTACCGTTTCACCTTCCTCGCGGTGAATGGACGCCACCACTCCGTCCATGGTAGCCCTTATCTCGGTCTGGTCCAGGGTTGATTCAAGCTGTTTGAGGTCCAGCCGAAGTTCCATTATTTCGTTAAGCAGGTTTTCCAGGGTTTTCTGCACGTCGGTTCCCGTCATGGATACTATGGGGTCGCCCTTTTTGACGCTTTCCATCTCGTGAACGTATACTTCGGTGGCAAAGGATTCCGCCCTGTTTATTACCCGCTCTTCTGTAATGAATTTTTCCACCCGCCCTTTGTTGGAAACGGTGAGGGTGCTGCCGTCTTCCCTGTCCAGTATTATATGTACGTCCATAAGGGGCTGTACAAGACCGGGGTTTTCCCTTCAATCTCGATTACATGTACATACCCCTTGGGTATGCCTTCTTCATTAAGGTCGGGTATGGGGTTGGGGTTAACATCAACTATTTTCCCTCCACGAAGCCTTCGAAATACGGGAAGCTCAAGGTTACAACCTGGCCCTTTGACACCATCTTAAATTCCGCCGGGGTAAGCCTTGCCCTTATTGTGAATTTCAGATCATCCACAATGCGGGCTACTATATGGCCGAGGGTATTTCCTCGCCCTCTACGACGTCCAGCCTGGATACCTTGCCGTCGATGGGCGCCCGCAGCGTTATACCCTTTGCGGGATTTATGCTTGAAAGCTGGCTTACAGGGACTCCGGTCATGTCGGAGAGCTGCTCTTCCTTGGCCTTAAACCGTTCTCTCGCCTCTTCTATTTTTGCCTCCAAGTCAGGAGAGTTTAGTTTTACCAGCACCTGGTCCTTGACGACACTGTCCCCTTCCTCCACCAGTATTTCTTCAATAACGTACTGGACCGATACCATGTCCGCGCGGTAGTCCCCCGGCACCCGTATGCCGCCGCCGCGGGTGGGTTAAGCATCCCGGTGGTGTTTACCCCCACCGAAATGTCGCCGCGTATTACCTCTTTTGTGGCATATACCGGTCCCTGCGCATCCTTCGCATCGGCGGGCATAATCTGTTTGAAGGCGTATATGCCGCCGCACAGCACCACCACGACAATTACAATCATTGAAACTAGCTTCTGTGACAAAAGTTTCTGCAGCATTAGTTTCCCCCCTGGCTATTTAATGTTTCTATTCTCTCTATCATTCCATCCCGAAGATGGTATATCTTTTTTTACCATACAGACCGATCGCTCTTTCGTGGGTCACCTGCACTATTGTTATGCCCAGCTCATGGTTCAGCCTTTGGAATATTTCCATTATGTTTTCGCTGGACTTTGATTAAAGGGCTCCGGTGGGCTCATCGGCAAGGATTAGCGACGGGTTTCCCACTATGGCCCGTGATATGGCCACCCTCTGCTGCTCGCCCCCCCGACATCTGGAAGGGCAGGTGGTGTATCCTGTCCCCGAGACCCACAGACTCAGTGCCGCCTTTGCCCGCTCCCGGCGCTCCTTTCCCCATACCCCCTGGTATATCAGGGGAAGTTCAACGTTTTCAATGGCGGTCAGGTTGGGCAGGAGGTGGAACTGCTGGAACACGAAACCGATGCGCCGGTTTCGCAGGTCGGCCAGTTCGCCGTCCTTTAGGCTTTCGATGTGCTTTCCGTCGAACAGGTATGTACCCGAGCTGGGAAGGTCAAGGCAGCCTATTATGTTAAGAAGCGTTGATTTGCCCGAGCCGGAGGGGCCCATTATTGAAACGTATTCGCCCTCTTCTATGGAAAGGGAGACGCCTCCCAGGGCCGTTACCTGTACCTGGCCCAGTTTGTACTTGCGAGTTATGTCCTTAAGCTCCAGGAATGCCAATACACTATACCCCCTTTTTTAAAGGAAAGGGGACACACTACTTTTGCGGGTCTTCATTGCTGCGGAATGTCCCCATAAGATGCACTTCTTGCTGCTTCAATATGAATTCTACCAGATTGCTGCAGCACTTTAAAGAATAAACGTTTAAAAGTCTTATTATAAATTGACGATATAAAAAGTATAAGGTTCCATTTTTATACGGGCAGAAATATATTTTAATAATTGGGCTTCCTAGGTTTTTGTTTCAATTATTAGTGGAAAAATTGTATAATATATCTGTAAGAATGAGTAAGGGAGGGACCCTCCGTGATGGATGACAAGGTTATTAATTTACTTGAGAAAATGTATGCCGATTTAAGCGGTAGAATAGACGGTTTAAGTGACAGGATACACGGAATGGATGAAGAGCTGCGGGGAATGAGGACAGCATGGCGACAAGGGAAGAGCTGCAGGGAATAAGGGACATCATGGCGACAAGGGAAGAGCTGCAGGGAATAAGGGACAGCATGGCGACAAGGGAAGAATTGCAGGTCATAAGGGACATCATGGCGACAAGGGAAGAGCTGCAGGGAATAAGGGACATCATGGCGACAAGGGAAGAATTGCAGGTCATAAGGGACATCATGGCGACAAAGGAAGAATTGCAGGAGTATAAGGGACATCATGGCGACAAGGGAAGAGCTGCAGGTCATAAGGGATAGCATGGCGACAAAGGAAGAGCTGCAGGTCATAAGGGACATCATGGCGACAAAGGAAGAATTGCAGGGTATAAGGGACATCATGGCGACAAGGGAAGAGCTGCAGGGTATAAAGGACATCATGGCGACAAGGGAAGAGCTGCAGGGAATAAGGGATAGCATGGCGACAAAGTATGATATTATCAGGCTGGAAAATAAAATGGATACAAATCATAAAGCCTTATATGACGGATATAAATTGACCTATGAAAAGGTATGCTCTCTTGAAAAAAGGTGGACGAGATCGACAAAAAGTGGAAAGACATGACGTTGAAATAAGAGTCATAAGGGGAGCAGAATAATTTTATGATGACAAAGGGGACACTCCTTCGATTTGAAGCATAGCTTTGAGGAAGAAGGAATGTCCCTTTTCTTATTATGCCAGAAAATACAGCGTTCCTACAACATTATACAATTGACAGGGACAGGCGGCAGGTAATATAATTAACATTGACCGACCGGCCGGTCGGTTGAAATCGGGTGGAACAATATGGAGGGATTTTGGTGGCACGTATAAAGAAAAAGTACATAATAATTGCGGCGATAGTAATAGCGGCGCTGGTTCTGGGTATTTCCTTTTTAATAAGGCCACAGGTCGTTGATACCGGCTTTGTAAGGGGACACGGGCGGGACGCCGGTGGAAACGGCATTTGTCCAAAAGGTGATATTGCCTCGGTGTCGGCCATCTCCGGCAAGCTGGAAGCGCTGCACAGGTAAACGTTGTCGCAAAGGTGACCGGCAAGGTGAAGGAGATTACCTCGCAGGTGGGGCAGCCCATAAAGAAGGGGAGGCCATATTTGTAATAGACGATACCGATATCAAATCGCAGCTTGACCAGGCCCAGGCGGCCCTTTCTATGGCGGAGGCAAACTACCGCCAGAATAGGGAGCGGTTTGAAAACGCGAGACCTGGAGCGGGGCGAGATGCTGTTTAAGGAAGGGGCCATATCCGAACAGGCGCTGGAGCAGATGAGGGCCGCCGCATCCGATGCGGGGCTGCAGGTACTGGAAGCCCAGCTTGCCCAGGCGAGAGCTTCCTACGACATGGCCCTTAAGCAGTACAAGGAATGCTGGGTCGCATCACCCATTGACGGTACAGTGGCCTATATAAACGTGGGCGTCGGCGAGACGGTGTCGCCGGGCGTGCCGGTGGCGATGGTGGTGGACATGTCGGCGGTTGTGCTTAAAGGGTCCATAGGCGAGAGCCTTATAAACCAGGTGGAAAAGCAGGGCACCATAGATGTGCGGATACCCTCGGCGGGGGATACGCCCTTTACCGGTACCATAAAGGAAATAAGCCCGGCGGCGGACCAAAGGACCGGGCTGTTCGGGCTGAAGGTTTTGATACAAAATCCCGACGGGGTGATAAAGCCCGGACTGTTTGCCGAGGCGGACCTGGTTAAGGATTCAAAGAAGGATACATTATTTATACCCTCGGCGGCGGTTATTTCCAAGAACGGGGAGAGGTATGTTTATGTAGCAGTGGACGGCAAGGCGGTGTACAGGGAAGTTGCCACCGGCATAGCCGGTGACGGCATCGTGGAGATACTTAGCGGTGTAAATGAGGGGGAAGAGGTAATAGTAAGGGGTCAGCATTATTTAAGCGACGGTGAAACGGTGCGCGTAGTGAGGGGTGACGGTCAATGAAAATCTCCGCAATGGCAATAAAAAGGCCCGTCACCACCGCCATGTGCGTGCTGATAGTGATAATCCTAGGTGCTGTATCCTTCGGCGGCCTAGGCCTTGACCTTTTGCCCGACATAAGCTTTCCCATGGCTGTTGTATCGGTGAGCTACTCCGGCGCCGGGCCCATGGAAGTGGAGTCGCTGGTTACAAGGCCGCTGGAGTCGGTCCTCAGTACTGTGTCAAATATAAAGTCCATACACTCGGTTTCGGGGGAAGGAAACGCCACCGTCATGGTGGAGTTTGCCAGCGGTACCGATATGGACTTTGCAGCCCTTGACATGCGCGAGAAGGTGGACATGATAAAGGGAATGCTGCCGGAGGGGACCGGGGCGCCATTGATACTGAAGATGGACCCCAACATGATACCGATAGTGGAGATGGCCATAACCAACGACGGCGACCTGGCCAGCCTTAAGTCCCTTGTGGACGACAATGTAGTGCCCAGGATAGAGCGGCTGGAGGGCGTGGCCGTTGTGGATATCTACGGCGGCAGGGAGCGGGAGATAAGGGTGGGGGTATACCCCGAAAGACTACAGGGCTACGGACTTACGCTGGCCCATATAGTCCAGGCCGTAAGGCTTGAGAACCTTAACCTTCCCGGCGGCAGCGTGGACGACGGGAACAAGAGGTATATACTGAGGACCACCGGCGAGTTCCAGAGCGTTGAGGAGATAGGCGAAATACCCATAGCCCTGCCCGCCGGCGGCGTGATAATGCTAAGAGAAGTAGCGGATATAGAGGATACCTTCAAGGAGACCACCACCGTTATGACCGCCAACGGAAGGAATTCCATAGACCTGAGCGTCAGGAAGGAAAGCACCGCCAACTCGGTACAGGTTGCCCGGAGGGTAAACGCCGAGATGGAAAGAATAAAAAAGGACTTCCCCGGTATCGAGGTTAAGACCATTGTGGATACCTCGGTTTTCATACAAAAGACCATAGACAACGTGACCGAAATGGCGGTAATGGGTGGACTTCTGGCCATTGCCGTGCTGTACCTGTTTTTGAATTTTAGGTCCGCTCATAATAGGCGTGGCGATACCCATATCACTAATAGCCACCTTTACTCTTATGTACTTCAACGGGCTGACGCTGAACATGGTCTCCCTCGGCGGCCTTGCGCTGGGGGTGGGAATGCTGGTTGACAACTCCATAGTGGTGCTGGAGAACGTATTCCGGGCACCGGCAGGAGGGCTATAATAGGCTGGACGCCGCCAGGAGGGCAGCGACGAGATTTCCATGGCGGTTGTGGCGTCCACGCGCCAACGGTGGCGGTCTTTGCACCGGTGGTATTCGTGGAGGGTATTGCCGCCGAGGTGTTCGAGGAGATGGCGCTTACCGTTTCCTTTTCGCTGCTGGCATCCCTAGTGGTGGCGCTGACGCTGGTACCCATGCTCTCGTCAAAGTACTTGCGGGTGTCAAATGGCGGGGTAAAACCGCTAGGGTTAAGTTTGTATCAACCTCCTTGATAAATGGAATATAGCCTTTGACAGGGTTTGACCGGGCATACAGGAGGTGCTGGCTGGGCGCTGGGGCATCGCAAAAGCGCCGTTATAGGCATGGTGGTGCTGTTTGTGGCATCCCTCGTTTCGGCGGTGCTGGTGGGGGCGGAGTTTTCCCGCCATGGACCAGGGGTATATAACCGTGAACATAAACTTCCCAGGGGAACGGTGCTGGAGGAGACCGAAAGGGTGGCGGGACGGGGTGAGCAGATGGTGGCCGCGGTCCCGGAGATGGAGGACGTGTTCGTGGTGCTGGGCTCGGGGAGCTGCGGGAAGTTGGTTGATTTAAACAAGAGGAAAAGGAGCTCCTTTGAGATAGCCGATTACCACTTGAGACAGCAGGTAGCGGACATCGCCGGGGCCGAAATCAGCGTTGAATCTGGCCATGGGCGGTTTTTCCATCGGCGGCGCGCCGGTTAGCATACAAATTAAGGGGGACGACCTGGCGGAGCTTGCGAGAATTGCCGATGACATAAAGGAGATTGTCCAGGGCGTTGAGGGTACAAGGGAGACCGCATCGTCGCTGGACGAGGGAAAGCCGGAGGCAAGGGTTGTGGTGGACCGTAAAAGGGCTTCGTTATACGGCCTTAACGTATCAGCCATTGCTTCCACGTTGCAGGCATCGGTTGACGGCCAGGTTGCTACCAAGTACAGGGTGGGCGGTGACGAGATTGATATCCGGGTTGCGCTACGGGGGGACTATGCAGGAGACCTGCACAACCTGGGCAATATTATTATAACGTCGCCGGCGGGGTTCCAGGTACCCCTTGACGAGGTGGCGGACATAGCCATAGGGGAGGGCCCCAGCAGCATAAACAGGACCAACCAGGTAAGGGTGAAATCGGTTAGTTCCGGTATATTCGGCAGGGACCTAAACAGCGTTATGCGGGACATAAGGGCCGAGCTGGCCAGGTACCCGCTGCCCGAGGCTACGAGATAGAATACGGCGGCGAGAACCAGGAGATGGTGGAGGCCTTCACCAGCCTTTTCAAGGCCCTGGTGCTGGCAATAATCCTGGTGTACATGATCATGGCTTCACGGTTTTTGAATCGCTGGTTTACCCGTTTATCGCAATGTTCTCGGTGCCCTTTGCGCTGACCGGCGCCCTGGGCTCGCTGGTGCTGACCGGGCGCTCGCTGAGCAGTGGCGTCCTTCCTGGGGATTATAATGCTTACCGGCATAGTGGTAAACAACGCGATAGTCATGGTGGACTATATAAATACGCTGCGGTCAAGGGGCACAGAAAGGAACGAGGCCATATTGAAGGCAGGGCCGGTAAGGCTGCGGCCTATACTGATGACCACCCTGACCACCGTGCTTGGGCTGTTTCCCATGTCCTCGGCATCGGTGAAGGGGCGGAGCTCCAGGCGCCGCTGGCTACCGCGGTTATAGGGGGATTGACGTTTCCAACCGTTCGAAGCGCTGGTGGTTATACCGGTGGTTTATACGATAGTGGACGACATGGGAAGCAGGATGCGGCGCCGGTGGCAGCAGAGGAAAAGACAAGGGGACGGTTCTCTTGTCTAGACAGACAGGGGGACGGTTCTCTTTGTCTAACGACTGCCAACACTTTGCAACTGTAATCAAAAGAACCGTCCCCATGATTACGCTTATGAAGGGAGGTTTTATGCTAATGAAAAGAAAGCTTTTGCATTGGTTTTGTGCCTTGTTACCGCCGCTTTCCTTTTTACCTCCGCCGGGGCAGACGAGGCGGACCAGGTCATGACCTTTTCGCTGCAGCAGGCGGTGGACTATGCGCTGGAGAACAGCGCCGCCATAAAGCGCCAACACGGCGGTGGAGAAGGCGGAAGTGGGCTACAAGGAGGCCAAGAGGGCATATGACAAAACCGATAAGATATCCGGAGCTCAAAAGAAGAGAAATGATGACTGAAGGTATAGTTATTTCAGCCGATGCTATGTTTGAAAACTACAAAATGGACGAAGGATATTACAAAGAAATGGCGGACATGGGCAGGACCCTGGCCAAGGCGGGCCGGGAGCAGGCCATAGAGACGGTAAAAATGGCGGTGCAAAACGCCTACTTTAATCTGCTGTTCGGCTACTAAGGAGAAGGCGGGGATACAAAAAGAGCGTGCTGGATTCCGCCGAGAAGGACATGGACATAGCAAATAAAAAATATGAGCTGGGCATGGTGTCCCAGGTGGACGTTTTATCCTCCGAGGCTGCCCTGGAGAGCGCAAAGGCTGGGCTATAACACTGCGCTGCGGGACCTGGAATACCAGGAAATGTCCTTCAACAAAACGCTGGGGCTGCCGCTTAAGGCTAAGGTAAACCTTACCGACAGCCTTACCCACGAAAAGCCGCCGGAAGCCGACCTCGAAGAAAAAGTAGCGCTGGCCCTTCAGAACAGGTATGAAGTGATTGCGGCGAATGAGCAGTACCAGGTGAATGAATTAAACCACAAGCTAACGCTGGGCTGGTATCCTGAAAACACCTTTATTACCAGGCAGGCAAGGTACGACATGGAAAAAAGCCACCACCAGATGGTAAGCGCCGAACGGAACGTTGAGCTTTCGGTAAGAAAGGCGTACATGGACATGCACAGCGCCTATGAGAGCAATAATGTACTGGGCAAAAACGTGGAAAGGCTTCAAAAGCCTATGACATCACAAGGCGCGTTACGACAGCGGCATGGCCACCAGCCAGGAAGTGGTAAACGCCCTTAATGCGCTTAACGACATCGCTGCAGCACCTTAAGGCGATACACGGGTACAACCTGGCAAGGCTGCGGTTGAAGCATCCAGCGGTATAGGCATAGCCGCAGCCGGCGGTATGGGAACCGCTGTCGCAGGCGGAGCCGGCGGTGTCGGTGCTGCCGGCGGCGCTGCGGCTGCGACGGCCGGCGGATTCTAGGCTGAAAGGCACTAATGTTCAGACGGGGGGCACAACGCTATGGCTGAGGTTTCAAAAAGGGAGCAGCTACTGGCGGCGGCGGCGGAGGTTTTCAACGAAACCGGCTACCACAGCGCCAGGGTTGAGGATATCGCCACCCGGGCCGGGATAGGCAAGGGGACAGTGTACGAATACTTTGACAGCAAGAGACAGCTTTTCGAGGAATCAATATTTTATGTGCTGGAAAAGTATCTTCTCGAAACCATGGAGGGCGCGGACGCGATCCCCGACACCGTGGGAAAGATTAGGGGAGTTATAAGCCTGCAGGCATCGTTGATGGACAGGAATAGAAACATTGCATCCCTCTTAGTGAAAAACACCGTGGACGTACACAGGGAGATGCTGGATCGGCTTATTGATTTCCGGGAGAGGGTGCTGGACTTTATCGCCGTGATAATTGACCAGGGCATTAAAAAGGGCGTCTTCCGGCCGGTGGACCCGCGCCTTGCGGCTATCCTGTTTATGGGGATGCTGCAGGAGGCGGAGACCATCTGCTACATCGGTTCCAGGATAAGCAGCCGGACCATAGACGCCATGATGGATTACATGATAAACGGCATAGGAAAATAATTTTATGGCGGGGAAAAAGGACCCCGCTTTTTTATATATTTCTAAACCTTAAGGATTCGCTGGATACATGTCGATAAATAAAAGTAGGGCTGAAATGTGACTATACCGTCTGGAGTGAAAGGAGTGGAAAGGTCCTATGCGAAGCTTCAGGAGTAAAATAACATTAAGCTTTATTTTTGTGGTGCTTCTGGTATCGCTGGCTTTGGGGGCAGTATCCGTGCGAAACATGAAGGTTGAGGTGGAGGGACTGGCGGCAAAGAAACTACAAGCCGATGTTTCGCTCATAAACTATATGTTCGAGTTCCAGTATGCAGGTTTCTGGAGGATAGACAAAAGCGCCGGTGGAGAGGGTGTACTATACAAGGGCTATTACAACATGTACAACAATTCACACCTTATAGATACCATAAGCGGTCTGGTGGAAGGTACGAAGGTATCCATTTATCAGCAGGATAAAATTGTCGCCACCAATATTGCCGACAGCCAGGGGAAAAGGATAATGGGAGAAGTCCTGGAGGACGGCGAAATCCTTGGTACCGTGCTGGAGAATGGACAGTCCTTTTCCGGCAATTCATACATAGGTAACGAGGAATACCTTTGCAACTACCTTCCGCTGCTTGACGAGAATAACAAGCCGGTGGGCATGCTGTTTATAGGCATCCCGACGAGGGACTACACCCAGTCCATAGACAGCTTTTTGTTTAAGCTGTGCCTGTGGGGCATAGGCAGCGTGGCTGTTGCAATGGTCATAGCGCACCTGCTTTCGGGGTCGATGGCGGGCCCGGTGAAGGACATAGCCGGTGCGGTGGATGCGGCCGCGGGCGGAGACCTCACGGTAAGGACCGGTATAAAGTCCTCCGACGAGTTGGGCAAACTGGGTCAGGACTTTAACGGCATGCTGGATGCCCTGAAAGGGTTTATGCAGGGGGTCCAGGACGCAGTGCTTAAAGTGTCCGGGTATTCGGAGGCCCTGGCTACCGCGTCCCAGGAAACGTCGGCTTCATCACAGCAGATGGCCACCAGTATCCAGGAGATGGCCCAGAAAACATCGCTGCAGTACGAAAGGACCATCCGGGGCAGGGAGCTGACCGAGGACATTTCCATAAGGATAAAGGAAGCCGCCGAACAGATGGAGGCCATACTGGAGAATTCGAAGAATATCAAGGCCAGCACCGACAAGGGCATAAACATAGTAGAGGACCTCAAGGAGCGCAACGAGGACAGCAACAGGGCCAACCAGCAGATTAAGCAGGTATTTGTAACGCTGGAGGAAAGCACCGGCAGCATTGACGGGATAATAGGCGACATTGACGATATCGCGGCCCAGACCAACCTATTGGCCCTTAACGCGGCGATAGAAGCGGCCCGGGCAGGTGAAGCCGGCAGGGGGTTTGCCGTTGTGGCGGAGGAAGTGCGGAAGCTTGCGGATGACAGCCTGAGGGCCACGTCCCAGGTGAAGGAAATAGTGGCAAATATAAGGGAAAAGATGGCCAGCGTCCAGGAAGCGGTGGACACCGGCCAGCAGGTGTCGCAGCACCAGAACAGCGCGGTACAGGAAACCATCGAGTTTTTCAAAAACATTGCCGCCGCAGTGGACGGTGTAGTGAAAAGTATCGGGGAGATATCCGAGAACTCCCGGTATATAAATGACAGCAAGGAGGACCTGGTGCAGCAGATTAACGAGGTATCCGCCCTGGCGGACGACTTGGCCTCAACGGCGGAGCAGATTGCCTCGGTGACCCAGCAGCAGGCGGCGTCGTCCCAGCAGCTGGCGGAGACTTCGGCGCAGATGGAAAGCCTGGTGGCCGAGCTGGAAAAAGCCCTTGAAAGGTACAAGCTGTAATCATAATCAAAGGGACGGTTCTTTTGATTGGCGTAATCAAAGGGACGGTTCTTTTGATTGGCGCATCTCAGTATGACACCGGTTTAAATATGCTGTATATGGTTCGCAAGAGGCGGCTTCGGTCGCCTCTTTTTGTGCGTCCGGCATGGGCAGTAATAGGCGGTGATAGTCCGCTTTACTACACAGGTTAAATGTTATGTTATGTATAACAAAGTTGTGTTATTATTATAATTAGAATAAGAGGTATTGGCGGCGTTAATATGGATAAACCACTCACCGACATAAACAAAATAAAGGAACTTGTAAAGGGCCGAAAGATCGTTTGGCGAAACCATATTCTCGCTAGAATGAGACAGAGAAAAATTAGAATTGATGATGTGATTAACTGCATACTTACAGGAGAGGTCATAGAACACTATCCACTTGACTATCCGTATCCCAGTTATGTAGTGTTGGGAAGAAGTGGCGATAATCAAGCGCTTCATGTGGTTTGCGCAGTTGGACAAGGTAGAGTATGGATGGTATCAGCCTATAAACCTGACCACGACCATTGGAATGAGGATTTTAAAACAAGGAGGGATAAAAAGCGATGAATTGCATCGTATGTAAAGGAGAATTAACAAAAAAAGATATAAACCATATTGCTGATATCGATGGGCATATTATTATAATAAAAAATGTGCCGGCAGAGGTTTGCGAACAATGCGGCGAAAGCTTTTTTGAAAACCAGGTTGCATTAACACTCGAAAAAATCGTTGATGAAATTATAAGTAATAAAGCCGAGATTACTATAGTGGACTATAACGATAAAGTAGCTTAATCACAAGGACGGCAAGTTGTGCCAAATTGGCAAACTACGATAAAATGGTTTCTTAAAATCATGGTCTCTAAAATGCGTCCCTTTGTGCCGGTTGTCGTTAATATGTAGCTTAAAGGGGTTGAAAGAAATAATTTTCTTTCAATCTCTTTATTATTTCCTTTATACCTTAATCCACCCATGCTGGGCGTCATCAATCCTTTTCTTTCTGCTTACTCTCCAGGTATGTCTCATGATACTTTCCATAAATTACTATAAAACATACCCCCGGATATTGGAAAAATAGTGCGAATATATATAACAAAGCGTATGCGACTATACATAAAAGTAAATTTGTAGGGAGGAGTGCACATGAAAAGACTAGTAGCGCTGACACTGGTTATGGCAATGGTACTGGGGTTCGCGGCAACGGGTTACGCCGCACCCAACTGGAAGCAGGCAGGGGGCCTGCCGCCGGGGATACAGAAAAAAGTGACCCTATCAATGCTTGTGAACCTGTTGGACCTTGACCAGGTTCCCTGGGCAAAGAACGCCATGGAGAAGATGTGCGTCAAGGGCTATATAAAGGGTTATGGGGACAACACCTTTAAGCCCAATGCATCGGTTTCGCAGCTGGAAGCCGTGATAATGGCCTTGAGGATTATGGGCTGGGAGGAAAACGCCAGGAAGATCAACAACCTTCCGTCCAAATACAGGGGTGGAAAGCTGGACCCGTGGGCTTACGGTTATGTAAGCATTGCATATCAGAAGGGGATTCTTGACGAAGTGGACCTGATGTACTTTAACCCCAACTCGGCGGCCAAGCGCTGGGAAGTGGCCAAGTACTTTGTAAGGGCGCTGGGCAAGGAAGACGAGGCCGAGGAGCACATGAACGAGAAGTTGAAATTTAAAGACTATGCCGCAATACCGGTGGGGGCAGTGGGGTATATATACGTGATGAACGAACTGGGGCTTATGCAAGGCAATGCCGACGGCACCTTTAATCCCAACGGGGCGGTAAAAAGGGCTGAAATGGCGGTTCTCCTTGAGCGTATAGATGACAGGGTGGACAGCGACCCTGAAGGTAATGAAATATACGGCAGGGTGCTGGAGATTGATGCAAAAAACTATAGACTTAAGCTGGACGTGGACGGAGAGCAGAAATGGTACGAGGGAATAGATAGGGTGGGTGTTTACAAGGACGGCGAGTACTATGACTTTGGCGAACTGAAGAGGGGAGACTACGTTGAGATACTCCTTAACAGCAGCGGCAAGGTAGTATTCATAGAGCTTAAGGGCCAAAAAAAGGACGAGGATAAGCTGATCATAAACTTCCGCGGCGAGGTTACCGATGTAGACGTAAAGAACAGCAAGATTACAATAGAATCCGGTGACGCTGTGTTCACCTTCACCGTCAAGAAGGACGCGGATATAAGGCTGAACGGTAAGGATGCTGACCTCAGTGACATAAGAAAGGGCGATACCGTAAGGCTTCGTGTTGATGACAGGAACAGGGTTATAAGGCTTGAAGCCCAGGGAGACCACGATCCGGGCGACGATGAGACCATCGAAGTTGACGGCACAATATACTCCATCACCAATACCAGGAAGGTGAAAGAGATTACCGTCAAGCTTGAAAGTGGCAGGCTGGCGACCTTCGAGGTTGAAGCCGATACCGAGATAACCCTTGACGGCAAAAGGGCGAACCTTGGGGACCTTGAAAACGGCATGGAAGTGGAAGTGCTGGCAAAGGGCGGCACAGCCCTGGAAATTGATGCGAAATCCGTGGTCTATACACGCCAGGTCCAAGGAACCATATATAAGGTTAGGAACAACCAGATTAGGGTTAAGGTGGGGAATTCCATCTACGACTTTGTCATAGACGGCAGTACGCTGGTTTATATAGACGAGGAAAGGGCAAGGGTGGAGGACCTGATGGCGGATATGCCTGTGGTGGTAAGGTACCGCGACAACACCGCCTTGAGGATTGTTGCCGAGAGCCTTGAAGCGGAGCTGGAGGGTGTGATAACCGGGCTGTCCGAAAAAGACGGCACCATAACGGTCAAGGTTGGCAGCTCCTACAGGACCCTAAGCGTAGATAAAAACACCGAAATTAAGGTAAACAACAAAGCCGCCAGGTTCAGCCAACTGGCGGAGGGCATGGCGGTTAAAATAAGCTACAGGGGGGACCTGGCCCTTAGGATTAATGCACAGCACGTCGTGACCGAGGTGGAGGGCGTAATTACCTCGGTAGACGCCCGCAGGGGAAACGTAACGGTGGCGGTTGGAAGCAGGTCCTATACCTATTCGCTGGGTGAGGCGGATATCTACGTGGAAGGCGAAAAGGCCGGCATTGGCGACCTCGTGGTGGGCATGACCGCCGAGCTTGCTCTTGTAAACGGCAGTGACGTCAGCGAGCTGAACGCTTACCTTGAAAAGGTTCAGGGGGTTGTGGTGACATCGCTGGATAACGATGATGATCAAATAACCCTAAGGCTTTACAGCACCAACGTGACCTACTACCTGGACGAAGATGTAAGAGCCGAGGTGGACGGAAAAAGGGCAAGGCTTGGCGCAATTGAAAGAGGAGACCAGGTGGAGCTTGAGTTCGAAGACGGCCTGGTGGTCCTCATCAAGGTAAAATAGACAAGGGGACGGTTCTCCTGTCTACGACACACAGTTTACCGGGGGATACACAGGGACGGTTCTCTTATGTTATCGTGCCATTGTTGTACTGCAGGACAAGGGGGATAGATATGGGGTATCAGGGGGGAGTGTTTCACGCTCCCCCGTCGGGTTTTTTAGGGACAAAGAACCGTCCCTTGTCCCCTCTTGTCCCTTTTTTGCATCCTGGTGAAAATGGTGTAAAATAATCATTTTTTGCAGGAATTAGGTATTATGTAAAGAATATTATGAGTATATGCAAAATGATGATAATTTTGATGGGGAGGATGAAAGACTTGGCAAAGGGAAAGGGATTAAAAATTCTATCGGTGATGCTGGCAGTGCTGGTGCTGGCCGCCGGTTTGCCCTTGATCGCAGCGGCGGCGAGGGTGTTCACCGACGTAGGAGACGGCGAATGGTACGATACCTACATACTCAAGGCCTATGAGGCGGGCCTCATTACCGGGTTTGAGGATGCCACCTTCAAGCCCAACGCCCAAATAAGCAAGGTGCAGGTGATAGTCTGCCTTGCCCGGCTGGCGGGTTATGCCAACGATCCCGGGGTGGATACGTACATACAAAGGCATAAGGCTAAAATTGCTGCAAACGGGATTCCCGAATCGTCCTACGGATGGGCCTATGGGTATCTGGCCTTCGCGCTGGAGAAGGGGATTGTTACCGAGGAGGAGCTTGCTACCTTTGTAAAAAGCGATGGTCAAACACAGATTAACGCAAAGAGGTCGGAAGTTGCGGTATATTTTTCAAAGGCCTTGGGACTGGAACAGGAAGCAAGGTCCTACACAAACCTGGTGCTGAGTTTTGTGGATAACGAGATAATATCCGATTGGCACAAGGGCTACATAAAGACGCTGATGGACCGGGGAATCATGAAGGGGGACAGTAGCAACAGGTTTAATCCCAACAACGAGATAACCCGTGCCGAGGTGGCCACCATGCTTTCCTCGTCCCTTGAGTATGCCGGGACAACCCAAACAGGCACCACAAGCATAGAGGGCACCATACAGGAAGTGGTTTCCGGTGCCGGCAGGACAATTATTAAAATCTCGGCAGCCGACGGTACAATGGATATTTATGATACCGCTCCCAACGTGACGGTTAAGCTGAACGGGCTTAGCTCAACCCTTGCAAGCGTCGCCGCGGGGCAGCAGGGCACCTTCGGCATAAAGAATGACAAAATTGTCTCTATAGATGTGACAAGCAAAGCAGCGGCCCTTGAAGGCATTGTGAAGAGCGTGTATGACGGCGGCGGGTACAGCGGCAGCTATATCGTTATAGAGGACGACGACGGCGACAGGACCACTTACTGGGTGACCGCAAGCACCATCATAAGGCTTGACGGGTCGGCGGCGGTCCTTTCGCAGATAAGCACCGGCTACAGGGCTGCGATTACCGCAAGCGGTGACACCGCCACCCGCATAGAGGCGGAAACAAAGGAGAAAACCGTCCTAGGAATCTTCGGCGGCTTTAAGACGGAAACCAATCTTATACTGATACTCAAAAAGGGCACCCAGGAGATTGAATACGAAGTGGACGAAGATGTGGAAGTCAGGAGGGACGGAAGGAAAAAGGGTATAGAAGACCTGCGCAAGGGTGATGAGATAGAGATTACCCTGGAGTACGACATAGTGACAAAGATTGAAGCGGAAAGCCAGGACAGGGATGTGGAGGGGAGAATATTCTCCCTGCTTATAGCCAGACCCCATCAATTGACCATAATAAACGAGGACGGGGACCAAGAGACCTTCGTGGTGCCCATTGACGTTGAGATTGAACTTGACGGAAAGCCCGCGAGCATTTATGACCTGCGGCTGGACTATGAAATAGAGGCCGAGGTGGAGAGCGACGAGATAGTGAGCATTGAGGCGAAGTCGGTCGCATTCCAGGATGACTTTATTGGCACGGTAGAGTACGTGAATACCAGCTTTAACGTTATCACCCTTAAGGTTGCGGATGGCAGCATAAGGCTATACGTCAACGATGATACAAGGATTATGAACAGCAGCGGCACCAGGAGGTATATAAAGCACATAGAGGCGGGGGACCGGCTCATGGTGACCGGGCATACCGAGCTAGGGGTGTTCATAGCCGATACCATAGTGATAACAAGCCAGTAGGAAAAATGCCGGAACGGCCTAAACTATGGATTTCCAGGCAAAAAGGGGACGGCGGACAGTCCAGGGGACGACAAGCCGTCCCCTGTTTTGCGCGATACTCCCCGGCCCTTTTTGTATCGCCGGCCAAATAATTGAAGCGAAGCGGCAGGAATCGGGTATCCTTTGGAGAATACTACAGTACCGGGGGAGGTGTGGGATATGCTGATCGATAAAAAAACAGCAATGGCGGTTAGATGTCCCTGGTGCGGCAGTATTAGTATAAACAGCGTCAACCCTTTCGAAGTTCCGATGGGAGAGGGTCTCACTGTAGAGTGCTTGTGCGGCCAGGAACTGTTTACCCTTAAAAAGAGAAAATCCGGCGCTATCAGTTGAAGATTTCATGTATAGCCTATGATTATGAGCATATCTATAAAATAGGATACAGGGAACTGTGGAAAACCGACCTGTTTATTTTGAACTGCCATTATACCAACATGGAGGTATGTTTCCTGGGCAGGAATGCCCAAGTAAGGAGGCAATTGACCGGTACGAAAGGGAAATGGAGGAGGTAATCAGGGAACTGGGGATAGAGGAGTTCCTTGAGGATGACGACCTGTGGTCCGAAAGTTTTACAAGGTTCTTGGACAGTGTTGAAAAGGTTAATTATAATAAGGATTTGGGGAAAAATATAGTTGACCTGATAGTGAAAGGGCCCAAGCACAGTAAGTAAACCCTTGTGTTAGGGCCCGTAGGCGTCTAGTGGCAAGGTACGGGCACTAAAATCTGGGGTATATAGTAGGAGGCGGGGCTGTGAAACTATTCATTGACACTGCAAACCTTGAAGAAATAAAAAAGGCCAATTCCATGGGGATAATAAGCGGCGTGACCACCAACCTGACGCTGGTGGCGAAGGAGGGCGCCGATTTTAAAACAAGGGTAATGGATATATCGTCCATTGTGAACGGGCCGGTAAGCGCCGAGGTTATATCCCTTAAAGCCCGGGAGATGGTGCAGGAAGGACGGGAACTGGCCGCCATACACCGAAATGTAGTTGTGAAGGTACCCGTTACCGCCGAGGGCCTTGAGGCCACCAACGCCCTGGCGGCCGAGGGAATAAGGGTGAACGCCACCCTTGTATTTTCCGCCAACCAGGCGCTGCTGGCGGCGAGGGCCGGGGCGGCCTTTGTAAGCCCCTTTGTAGGCAGGATGGATGATATAGGAAACGACGGGATGGAGATAGTAAGGGATATCGTGGACATTTTCCGTATCCACGGTATAGCCTCGGAGGTTATTGCGGCAAGCATACGCCATCCCATGCACGTAACAAAAGCCGCCCTTGCGGGGGCACACATTTCTACGGTACCCTTTACGGTGCTGAACGCAATGATAAAGCACCCGATGACCGACCTTGGCATAGAAAGGTTTCTGAAGGACTGGAACCAAATGAAGAACAACGTATAACAAACCCGAAGGCTTGGGACAATGACAGGCCGGATTTTTGGCGAGAAAAATCGGAAAGGACCATCAAGCCGGGGGTGTACCCGGCTATTTTAAGGGGGTAATTTTGTTGGATAGGGACCTTGCGCTAAATCTGGTCAGGGTAACCGAAGCGGCAGCGCTGAGGGCTGCCAAGTTCATGGGCAGGGGAGATAAGAATGCCGCCGACCAGGCGGCGGTGGACGGTATGCGAAGAATGTTCGATACCATCCACATAAACGGAGTGGTGGTTATAGGCGAAGGCGAGATGGACGAAGCCCCGATGCTGTACATTGGGGAAAGGATTGGCTGCCGGGCGAAGGATGACGTCAAGGTGGATATAGCGGTGGACCCCCTTGACGGCACGTCGCTAATAGCAAAGGGCAGGCCCAATGCCATATCGGTGGTCGCCATTGCGCCGGAGGGCTGCCTGCTGCATGCACCGGACATGTACATGGACAAACTGGCGGTAAGCGCCAAGGCAAAGGGGGCGGTCGACATTAACGCACCCCTGGAGGACAACCTGACAAATGTCGCCAAGGCGCTCAACAAGGACATTTCCGACCTGACGGTTACAATGCTGGATAGGCCGAGGCATGAAGAAATGATAGACAGGATACGGAAATTGGGGGCAAGGATAAAGCTGTTCAGCGACGGCGACGTTGCCGCAGCGATAGCCACCGGTTTCGAGCATACCGGCGTCGACATACTGATGGGCATAGGCGGTGCGCCGGAGGGCGTTATTGCGGCGGTGGCTATGAAATGCATGGGAGGGGACTTCCAGGGCAAGCTTGTACCCTATACCGAAGAGGAAAGGGAAAGGTGCCGCAGGATGGGCATAACCGATACCAACAGGGTGCTTTACCTGGACGACCTGGTAAAGGGAGACGAAGCGTATTTTGCGGCCACCGGTGTTTCGGACGGAGAGCTTTTAAAGGGCGTGGTGTACTACGGAAACGGCAGGGCCAAAACCCATTCGGTAATAATGAGGTCGGAGACCGGTACCATAAGGTTCATAGAAGCCATTCACCAACTCGATAAAAAACCCGTATACGCAATTTAATTTTAAAACGGGGCTATAAACCGCCCCGTTTTTGTCAAAACTTCAAATAACCCTTGTAATGTTTGAAAAATAAAGTATAATATGGTTGTGTCTAACTGCTCATCCACTTTTAATCTCATTCTGCCGATATTAACTATATAATACATTGTGCACATAAACTTGGAGGTGCTGTTTATTGAACCAGTCGGAACTGGAGAATAAGACTATTGCTGAATTAAGAACCATAGCAAAGGGGTTGAATGTAAAAAGCCCCACCACCTATAAAAAGGCTAAACTAATCGAATTAATACAGGAAAAGCAGTTGGAAAAATTAAAGGGAGAAAAAATGAAGCAGATTGCCGTCCTTGCCGAGCCGGACCTCGTGACGGGAGTGCTGGAGGTTTTGCCCGACGGCTACGGTTTCCTTCGCTCATACAATTACCTTCCCGGGTCAGATGACGTATACGTTTCGCCTTCCCAGATAAGAAAATTTAACCTGAAAACCGGCGATTTAATCACCGGCAAAACCAGGGCGGCAAAGGACACCGAGAAGTACCAGGCCCTGTTGTTCGTGGAAGCGGTAAACGGCGACAAGCCGGAAGTTGCGGCAAAAAGGCCGGACTTTGATACGCTGACCCCCATTTACCCGAACAAAAGGTTAACCCTTGAACATTCTCCCGCGGACCTTTCAACCAGGCTTATCGATATCATTTCCCCCATAGGCAAGGGGCAGAGGGGACTCATCGTGGCGCCGCCCAAGGCGGGTAAAACAATACTGCTCCAGAAGATTGCCAACAGCATAGAAAAAAACCATCCCGACCTTAAGGTCATTGTGCTGCTCATTGACGAGCGGCCGGAGGAAGTTACCGACATGAAAAGGAACATAAACGGCGACGTTGTTTATTCCACCTTCGACGAGGTGCCGGAGCATCACATAAGGGTTGCGGAAATGGTACTGGAGCGGGCCCAGAGGCTTGTGGAGCAAAAAAAGGACGTTATAATACTGCTGGACAGCATAACCAGGCTGGCCAGGGCCTATAACCTAACCATACCCCCGACCGGCAGGACGCTGTCGGGAGGCCTTGACCCGGGTGCGCTGCATAAGCCCAAGAGGTTCTTCGGCGCTGCCAGGAACATAGAGGAGGGGGGCAGCCTTACCATAATGGCCACCGCCCTGATAGAGACCGGCAGCCGTATGGACGACGTCATATACGAGGAGTTCAAGGGCACCGGAAATATGGAACTGCACCTTGACCGCAAGCTGTCCGAGCGAAGAATTTTCCCGGCCATAGACCTGAACAGGTCGGGCACGAGGAGAGAGGAAATGCTGCTTGACCAGGACGAGATGGAAGCGGTATGGCATATCAGGAAGGCGCTGGGGGCGGGGCAGACCGCCGAGGTTACCGAGTTCCTGATAGACAGGCTGACCATGACAAAAACCAACCGGCAGTTCATAGAGATGATTAAAAAGATGACATTCTAATCATGGGTAATCATGGGGACGGTTCTTTTGATTACAAAACCAGGGTGGAGATATGCCCACCAAACAAGTACCCCGCCGGTAAACCGGCGGGGCTTATTTTTACAGCAATTCTTTCAGAGCTTCTCCCATCCTGGTTATGCCCTCTATTATCTTGTCCTCCGGCACAACCGAGAAACTGAACCTTGCGGTGTTTTCCCGCCGCCGTTGGGATAGAAGGGGCGCCGGGGATGTAGGCGACGTTCTTTTCCAGCACCTTCGGCATGAGCTCGGTGGTGTTTATATGCTCCGGGAACTCTACCCACAGGAACAGGCCGCCGTCGGCTATGTTTATTTTTACCTCTTCGGGGAAGCACTTTTTCATCTGCTGTACCATTACTTCCCTTCTTCTCCTGTAAACCTCTATAAGGTCCGTTATCCTGGAGTCAAGGTCGTACATCTCCATGTACTTGTTTATCTGTCTTTGGGTTAGCGAGTTTACCTGCAGGTCCGCCCCCTGCTTTATCAGGTTGTACTTGTTAAGGATTTCACTGCCGGCGCATACCCAGCCTATCCTTAATCCCGGGGCAAGGGTCTTTGAGAAGGTGCCCAGGAATACCACCCTGTCCTGGGTGTCAAAGGATTTAATGGCCGGCTTGGGCTCTCCCGAGTACCTGAGTTCGTAATAGGGGTTGTCCTCCACTACCACGGTTTTGTACTTATTGGCCAGCTCCACCAGCTGCTTTCTTCTTTCCGTGGACCAGGACTTCCCTGTCGGGTTCTGGAAATCGGGGATGACGTAGATAAACTTTGCATTCGGGTGAGTTTTTAGAGCCTGCTCCAACTGGTCCATAAGCATCCCCTCGTCGTCCATCGGGATGTCCACGAACTTGCACTCATAGGCCCTGAACGCGTTTATCGCCCCCAGGTAACTGGGCCTTTCGCAGATAACCACATCCCCGGGGTCTATGAATACTTTGGCGCTGAAGTCAAGCCCCTGCTGCGAGCCGGATGTAAACAGCACGTTATCCGCCGTGATGCCCTTGATGCCAATTCTCTCCAACCTTTCAACGACTTTTTCCCTTAGGGGACGATAGCCGTCGGTGGGGCCGTACTGCAGGGCTTTTTGCCCGTCCTCCTCCAGGACCTTGAGCGTTACTTCTTTCATTTCGTCAATGGGGAAGAATTCCGCGGCCGGCATTCCGCCTCCAAAGGAAATGACCTCCGGCCTTTCGGTAAGCTTCAACACTTCCCGTATGGTTGAAGCCCTGATATTGTTCATTCTTGCCGCGAACTTGAAAGTCATTATATCACCTCCGGAATTTTTGGCTGATGATACTATTATTGTAACATTGATTACAAATTTTTGATAGATGGTAAGAAGCGTTAAAAATCCATTTGCGGGGGAATAATAGTTGTGTTATAATACTATAGTTGAATTAGCGCAATATTGCAGAGAAAGAGGTGAACCAGCGTGAAGGAAGGTATCCATCCAGAATATAAAAAAGCAGTGGTACGATGCGCTTGCGGCGAGACCTTTGAAACCGGTTCAGTGAAGGAAGAACTTAGAGTGGAAATATGCTCCAAATGTCATCCCTTCTTTACAGGGCGCCAAAAGTTTGTAGATACCGGTGGCCGTGTTGACAAGTTTAAAAAGAAATACGGTTTATCCGATGATGCGGAAGCTTAAATGGCGGATATGGACTGGTGGCCGAGCCAGTCTATGTTGTATGGGGGATATAAATGGCTGACAAGGAAAGGTTTGTCCTACCAGCATGCAAAGTCAGGCGGTTATCGAGGGCGTCATGATGAAAGGACCCCGCAGCTACGCCATTGCGGTAAGAAAGGCAAGCGGTGAAATACTGGTGCACCGGGAGCAGTTAAAGGGTATAGACAAAAAATACCCCATTTTCAAGCTGCCGGTTTTCAGGGGCATGTTCGCGCTCATAGATACAATGGTGCTGGGCGTAAAGCGCTGGCCTTTTCCGCCGAGCAGGTGGATATCGAAGGCAGCATGGAGCCGTCGCGGTTTAACAAGCTCTGGAAAGGGTTTTTAAGGACAAGGCGGAGCAGGCCACCATATACTTTTCGGTGTTCCTTTCGCTGGTTCTGACGGTGGGGCTTTATAATACTTCCCACCTACCTGGTACGGTTTTCTTAAATTTGCCTCGACGATACCGTGTTCATGAACCTGGTGGAAGGCCTTTTGAGTTGAGATATTCCTGGTATACCTCTGGCGATTCAGCAGGATGAAGGACGCATCCGGAGGAGTGTTTGAATACCACGGGCGGAGCACAAGACAATACACTGTTACGAGCACGGTGAAGACGCTAAGGCGGAAAATGCCGCCCGCCATCCGCGGCTTCATCCCCGCTGCGGGATGATTTCCTGCTTATCGTGCTGGTGGTGAGCATAATAATGTTTTCCTTCATAGGCTGGCCCAACATGGCGGTGCGAATAATTACAAGGATTTTGCTGATGCCGCTGGTGGAGGCATATCCTATGGAAATAATAAAGTGGGCGGGAAGGAGCGAAGCCTGTTTGCAAAAGGTGGTCAGGTCTCCCGGTATGTTCTTGCAAGGCAACACCGCGGGAGCCGGACAGCGGCCAGCTGGAGGTGGCTATTGCCTGTATAGGGCGGTGGCCGGGGAAAAGAAGGGGTATCGCAGCAATGAAACAGGACACGGTAAGGGACTTGGTCAAAGGGGCTTTACAAGGCTTAAGCAGGCCGGCGTGGACGGCCCGCGGCTGGATGCCGAGCTGCTTCTTGCCAAGGTTTTGGGGAAAGACAGGTTTTTGCATCAAGCCGGACCTTTGCCCGGAGGATGGGGCAGTGCGCGAATTTCTTTATCCTTGTCGAGCGAAGGGCCGCCGGCGACGGTACGGTATTTGACGGGGGTCCAGGGAGTTCATGGGGCTTGAATTTGCCGTAAAATCCTTCGGTGCTCATGCGGAGCCGGATACCGAAACGCTGGTGGAGGCAGTGCTGGAGCAGTTGAAAGCGTGCCGTAAAACGGGAGCGCACTGCGCGCCGCCGGCCGCCGTCTGGGGGCCGGTGCCGAGTACCTCAATTTACGGCAGCAAAACGACAACGGGGCCGTGGGCGAGGCGGCAAGCGGGAGGCGGTGCCCGGAGCCCAGCTTAAACGGTACGAAGCGGCAGGCCAGGGCCCATGGCGACACCGTCCATGGCGATACCGTCTTGCCCTTGACCTTGGTACCAGGAAGCGGCGCCATTGCGGTAAGCCTTGCATACTACTGCAAAGGGCTTTCAGTGAAGGCGGTGGATATTTCCGCCGAAGCGCTTCACCTTGCGCGGGAAAACGCCCTAAGGCACGGCGTGGCGGACAGGATTGAATTCATGCAGGGAGACCTGTTTTCGCCCTTTGAGGGAACAGGAATTAAGTTTGACCTTATCGTATCAAACCCTCCCTATATTCCAGGGGAGGGCATGGGAAGGCTGCAGAGGAGGTCCGGCACGAGCCGCCGCATGCGCTGCGCAGGGGACGACGGCCTTGAGTTTTATAAAGAATAGCGGCGGGATCACCCCGGCATATAATAAGGGGAGGAGCTGCTGGCCGTCGAGATTGGACATGACCAGGCGGAGGCGGTGCAAAGCATTTTAGGCCAAACCGGTGCCTATGCCGGTATAGAGCATGAAGGGCCTTGCCGGCAGGGACGGGGTGGTGCTGGGCACAGCCCTTTAAAATTAAAACATTATTAAAACCATATACAACAGTAATGAACTGTAGAGGTGAAAAGTGCTGGAAAAGCTTGATTTTTCGACGGACAAATACAAGGACCGCAAGCGAATTCGATCGAAATAATAGCAAACAACGCGACTGGACTGGTACGTTAAAGAGCACGCGGAAATCGAGCCGGTGGTCACAAAGTACCAGCAATACAAGAAAACAGTGTCCGAGCTTGCGGAAGCCAGGGAGATGCTGGAGGATGTGAAGGAAAAGGAATTGGAGGACTTGGTAAAGAGCGAGATAGCCGAGCTGTCGGACAGGAAAGGAAGCGCTGGAGGAGGAGCTTAAGGTGCTGCTTCTTCCGAAGGACCCCAACGACGAGAAAAACGTGTTCGTGGAGATCAGGGCGGGCACCGGCGGCGAAGAGGCGGCGCTGTTTGCCGGCACGCTGTTTAGGATGTACAACAGGTATGCCGAGCGAAGGGATGGAAGGCCGAGATGATAAGCGCCAATGAGACCAATATGAGCGGTTTTTTAAAGAGTAGTCTTCATGCTGGAAGGAAAGGGCGCTTACAGCAGGCTAATACGGGTAGTGTCCACAAAGTGCGGCGAATTCCACCACCAGATCCGGGGGCAGGATACACCTCCGCCGCAACGGTGGCGGTACTGCCGGAGGCGGAAGTGGACATTGAAATAAACCCCAACGACATTAGGATTGACGCTGTTCCGGTCGTCGGGCCACGGCAGGCAGGCGTAAGCACGCGATTCCGCCATGGATAAACCCGCACTCCAACCGGGCTGGTGGTGTCCTGCCAAGACGGCGCGGCTTAAGAACAAGGAAAAGGCGCTGCGTGTTGCAGGCCCGATTGCTGAACGTGGAGACTGCCAGGCAAAACGAGGAGATCGCGCAGTCCAGGAAGAGTCAGGTAGGCTCCGGGGACAGGAGCGAGAGGATAAGGACCTACAATTACCCGCAGGGAAGGGTTACCGATCACAGGATAGGGCTTACGCTGTACCAGCTTGAAAGCTTTTTGGACGGCGACCTGGATGAGATGATAGACGCGCTAATTACCAGCGACCAGGCGGAAAAGCTGAAAAATGCCGAATAACTATTAAAACTAAGAAATCAGCAAATAAAGCCCTGTGCTTCCCTGTGCTATTATTGTCCGGGAGGGAATAGAATCATAACAGCGAATTCTTCTAAGGAGTGAATCCGGATGAATACTGTTATCAGCTCCACCCTCCTGGGTTTTGTGGTTGGCATTGTTGGCACCGGCGCAGGCGGTGTTGCCGCCTTCATGCTTAAAAGGCCGTCCCGACGGTTCATGGGTACCGTCCTTGGGCTGGCGGGGGGCCTTATGATAGCCATAGTGTGTTTCGAGCTATTGCCGGAAGCCTTTGAAATGGCTGGTTTAACCACCGGCATAGCTGGTATAATATTAGGTGTGGTACTGGTTACAATAATTGACCTGCTGGTCCCGGACAGGGATTTTACCCAAAGGAATATCCGCGACTGGGGCTATATAAGGGCGGGAATAATCCTGGGCCTGGGGATTGCCGTGCATAATTTCCCCGAGGGGCTGGCGATAGGTTCGGGGCTTGCGGTGGACCTTCGGCTGGGCTTAAGCCTTGCCCTTGCCATAGGCTTTCATAACATGCCGGAGGGACTGGCCATGGCGATGCCCATGATGATAGGCGGTTATTCCAGGGCAAGGGTTTTGGTAGCCACCGTTATAGCCGGTGTGCCCATGGGTTTTGGGGCCTTTGTGGGCATGCTGCTGGGGGAGATTTCCCCGCAGTTGGTCTCGCTATGCCTTTCCTTTGCCGGCGGGACCATGCTTTACATAACATGCGGCGAACTTATACCAAAGTCACAAAACGTGTACCGCGGCAGGGCGTCGGCCTTTGGTATCATACTGGGAATCATAGCAGGGATAGCGCTGTCCGCCCTCTGAACCGGGGCACGGTAAAAGACAGGAAAAATAGGAGGCATACTTCTTAATGAATACAAGGGTTGTGAAAATTGACCCGCAAAACATAGACCATGAAGCGCTGAGGGCGGCGGGAGCCCTTATAAGGAACGGGGGCCTTGTGGCGTTCCCCACCGAAACGGTATACGGGCTGGGGGCCAACGGGCTTGACCCCGGTGCGGTAAAAAAGATTTTCCAGGCCAAAGGCAGGCCTTCGGACAACCCGCTGATACTGCACATTTCCCGCGCCGAGGAGTTGGACAGGCTGGTGGAGGGCATACCCCCAACGGCGGAAAGGCTTATAGAAGAGTTCTGGCCGGGACCCTTAACGCTCATATTTAAAAAGTCGCCGCTGGTGCCGGAGGTTGTTACGGCGGGCCTTGACACGGTGGCCGTAAGGATGCCGTCGCATCCCGTTGCCATGAGCATGATACGTTATGCCGGGGTGCCGGTGGCGGCGCCCAGCGCCAACCTGTCCGGGAAGCCGAGCCCCACCCGGGCGGACCATGTCATAAAGGACCTCCTTGGCAAGGTGGACATGATAATAGACAGCGGCAGCGTCATGGTGGGGCTGGAATCCACCGTGGCGGATGTAACCGGCGGCGGCGTGGTGGTGCTGCGGCCCGGCGGCATTACCCCGGAACAGCTGGGGGGGGTAGCCGGGGACGTTACGGTGGACCCGGGCCTTATTCCCGACAGTGACGCCACCATACCCAAGGCCCCCGGTATGAAATACGCCCATTATTCGCCGGATGCGCAGGTTATCATAATAGACGGGGACATGTGCAAGGCGGCGGAAAAAATAAAATTGATGGCAGAGGACCTGGAAGGGCAGGGCAAGCGGGTGGGTATAATGGCCACCGAGCAAACCAAGGCCCTGTACAGGGGCGTCCTGGTTGTATCGGTGGGGGACAGAAGGCGGCCTTACACCATAGCTGCCAACCTGTTTGCGGTTTTAAGGGAGTTTGACGCGCTGGGGGTGGACGTTATACTGGCCGAGGGCATAGAGCGCCAAGGCGTGGGGCTGGCGGTAATGAATAGGCTCATTAAGGCCGCATCCCACAACATGGTCAGGGTATAAAAAAGTATACGGGAGGTATTCGGGTGAAAAGCATATTGTTTGTCTGCACGGGCAATACCTGCAGGAGCAGTATGGCCGAGGCGATTTTTAAAGATATGCTGAAAAAAGCCGGGCTTAAAGCCGAGGTTTCCTCCGCGGGTACGGCGGTGTATTATGAAGGGGGCGCGTCCGAACAGGCGGTGGAGGCCATGAGGGAAAAGGGCATAGACCTGTCCGGCCACCGGTCACGGCCGGTGGGCAGGGAAGAGCTGGAGAAGGCGGACCTGGTGCTCACCATGACCCGGGCCCATAAAAGGGCGGTGCTGGATATGGCCCCGGACCTTTCGGACAAGGTTTTCACGCTCAAGGAATACGTATGCCGGGGGGAGCCGGGGGACGAAGAATGCGGGGATGGTCTCGATATAGCCGACCCCTTCGGACGGCCGGTGGAATATTACAGGGCCTGCGCCGAGGAGATTGAAAGAGCCCTGGAAAAATTGGTGGAAATGATTAAGGCCGAAGGGCCAGAAACTAATAAGGAGGGTCCCGGGGAGTGAAAATAGCCATTGGCAGTGACCATGGAGGTTTTGAACTGAAGGAGTGTATAAAGGAGTTTTTGCAAAGCGAAGGTATGGAATACAACGACTTTGGCACCTATGACTTAAACTCTGTGGATTACCCCGACTTTGCCGGCAAGGTTGCCTCCGCCGTTGTGTCGGGGGAGTGCGAAAGGGGAATACTGTGCTGCGGCACCGGCATTGGCATTTCCATCGCGGCGAACAAGGTGCCCGGAATCAGGGCGGCCCTGTGCGGGGACTGCTATTCCGCCAAGATGTCCCGGATGCACAACGATGCCAACATACTGTGCATGGGCGGTCGGGTGGTGGGCAAAGGCTTGGGCGTTGAAATTGTAAAGGTTTGGCTGGAGACGGAATTTGAGGGGGGCCGCCACCAAAGGAGAATAGACAAGATTCTCGATATTGAACGCAATCACAGGTAATCATGGTAATCACAGGGACGGTTCTTTTGATTAGAAAACCGGGGGCCGGTTCCTGGGATTTAAAAAAAATAAAAGCGGGGGGATTTGTATGGAACAAAGAGTACATATTATGGAGCATCCACTGATTCAGCACAAGCTTTCGATGATAAGGGACGTCAACACCGGGCCAAAGGAGTTCAGGGAACTGGTGGAGGAACTGTCAATGCTTATGGCCTACGAAGTAACAAGGGATATTCCCGTTGAAGAGGTGGAAATACAGACGCCCCTTTGTAAAACCAAGGGCAAAAGCGTTTCCGGCAAAAAACTGGGTATCGTTCCAATTCTCCGGGCGGGGCTTGGAATGGTGAACGGCATGTTAAAGCTAATTCCCACCGCGAAGGTAGGGCATATCGGGATCTACAGGGACCCGGAGACTTTGCAGCCGGTGGAATACTACTGCAAACTGCCCCCGGATATAGAGGAAAGGGACCTGATACTGCTTGACCCGATGCTTGCCACCGGCGGTTCCGCCTGTGCCGGTATACAATTCCTCAAGGAAAGGGGAGCAAAAAGCATAAAGCTGATGTGCCTTATTGCGGCCCCGGAGGGAATTGATGCGGTTTGCTCGGCCCATCCCGACGTGGATATTTATACCGCCGCGGTGGACGAGTACCTGAACGACCACGCCTATATAGTTCCGGGACTGGGCGATGCCGGCGACAGGCTGTTCGGCACCAAGTAAAGGAAAAATTAAATTTTGTTTACAATTTGTGCCTCCGTGTTGACAGTCTTGTCCTGTTGCTCTAGAATTAACAATAGGACTGATATTGAGGGGGCACATTCAAGTGGAAAGATACATTATAGCCTTTTTGGCCGCTTTGACGGTTTCATTTATAACAACACCTTTCATAAAAAAACTGGCATTAAAAATCGGAGCCATAGACGTACCTAAAGACGACAGGCGTGTGCATGACAAGCCGATTCCCAGGCTGGGCGGCTTGGCTATTTATATAGCCTTTATAGCGGTTATTCTCGCATTGGTCCCCTACAGTCCCAAAATGTTCGGCATACTGGCGGGGGCCACAGTGATTGTTATACTCGGCGTGGTGGACGATATCAGGCCGCTTCCTTCAAAACTGAAGCTTTTGGTGCAGGTAGCCGCGGCGGTTATACTGGTTGCCAGCGGCGTCAGGGTGGAATGGGTTACAAATCCCTTCGACAACGTGGACGGCATGGCATACCTGTCCTATTTCAGTTATCCCATAACCATATTCTGGGTGGTGGGAGTTACAAATACGCTGAACCTGATTGACGGGCTGGACGGCCTGGCGGCGGGGATAGCTTCCATAGCGTCCCTTTCGCTGCTTGCGGTATCGGTAATGAACGGGCACCCGGTTGTGGTGATATACACGGCGGCGCTGGCCGGAGCGGCCATTGGGTTTTTGCCGTACAATTTCAACCCCGCTAAAATTTTTATGGGGGATACCGGCTCCACCTTCCTTGGTTTCGTGCTGGCGGCCATATCCATAGAGGGCGCGATAAAAGGGGCTGCCACGCTGGCCATAGCAATACCGATACTGGCGCTGGGCCTGCCCATTTTCGATACAACCTTTGCGATAATAAGGCGGGCGGTAAACGGCAAGCCCATCATGGAGGCGGACAGGGGTCACCTGCATCACAGGCTGCTGGCCCTTGGGCTGTCGCAGAGGCAGGTGGTGTTCACCCTTTACGCGGTGAGCGCATTCCTGGGGCTGGGGGCCATAGTGATTACCCAGGACAATCCCGTCAAGTCCATAGCGGTGGTGGGGTTTGTCGTTGCGACCATGGTGCTGGTCATGACCCAGATGGGGTTCCAGGAGCCCGAGCATAAAAGAAAGCTTGACCAATAAGCCGGGGATTAACCCGGCTTTTTAGCTATAGCGGGCGCGGGATAAGCTGAACCGCCGCAGGGTTTCGACAGCGAGGGGGCGAGAGCCTAGGCAGCGATGAGCGGTTCGTGGGCCCGGCGGCGAAGGGACGGTTTGAAAGTTTCGACAGCGAGGTGCGGTTCTAGAGCTTTAGCAACTAGGAGCGGCTCGTGGGTTCCGGCGGTGAAGAGCGGCTCGAGGGCCCCAGCGGCGAGAATCACTTTGAAGGTTTTGCAGCAAAGGGGTCATTTGCAGTTTCCGGCGGAGCCGGTTATAAGCCGGCGGGGGCCAGCTTTCATAGAATAAGGAGGCGGAGCATGAACAGGATAAGGGTAATGACGGTTTTCGGGACAAGGCCGGAGGCGATAAAGATGGCGCCCCTTGTGAAGGCAATGAGGGGCTGCGGGCGTATTGAGACGGTTGTATGCGTTACCGCCCAGCACAGGGAGATGCTGGACCAGGTGCTGGAGCTTTTTGGCATTGTTCCGGACTATGACCTGGACATAATGCGTAAGCGGCAGACCCTTACCGACATTACGGTGAGAGCCCTTACCGGCCTTGAGAGGGTATTGGACGAAGTAAAACCGGATGCGCTGCTGGTTCACGGTGATACTACCACCACCTTTGCCGGAAGCCTGGCCGGTTTTTACCGTCAAATAAGGGTGGGGCACGTGGAGGCGGGGCTTAGAACCCTAAACCGGTACTCGCCTTTCCCGGAGGAAATAAACCGCAGGCTGACCGGCGCGCTGTCCGACATGCATTTTGCGCCCACCGCCGGGGCCAGGGAAAACCTTTTGAAGGAAAACGTACCCGAAAAGTCCATAGCGGTTACCGGGAACACCGTAATTGACGCGCTGATGCAGGTGGTGGACAGCGATTACCGTTTTTCCAGCCGGCCCCTTAGGGACATTGACTTTGGCTCAAAGAGAGGTATTCTTTTAACATGCCACCGGCGGGAAAACATCGGGGAGCCCATGGCGGAAATTTTCAGAGCGGTGGCGGACATTGTATCCGCATACAGCGATGTTGAAGTGGTGTACCCGGTGCACAGGAATCCCGCGGTGATTGACACTGCCCGGAGCATCCTGGGCGGCAGGGAGCGGATACACCTTATAGAGCCGCTGGATTATCTCCCCTTTGCCAACCTCATGGGAAGGTGCCACCTGGTTATGACGGATTCCGGCGGCATCCAGGAAGAGGCGCCGTCGCTGGGCAAGCCGGTGCTGGTGCTGCGGGAGGTCACCGAGAGGCCGGAGGCGGTGCAAGCGGGCACCGTAAGGCTGGCCGGCGTGAAAAGAGAGAGGGTGTTTGAGGAGGCGTTGCGGCTGCTGGAGGACCAGGGCCTGTACAATAAAATGGCCCACGCGGTAAACCCCTACGGTGACGGAAAGGCATCCCAAAGAATCGTGGACGCGCTGCTTTATTTCTTCGGCATAAACGAAAACCCGCCGGAGGACTTCTGCCCGGCAGCGGGGAAATAACCCGGAAAGCATTCCTATCAAAAACCTCAAAAAAGATTACAAAATAATAAACGGTAATACAATTTTTTGATAAATGTTTGACAGGAATTTTAAGTATTATGTAGAATGTATACATGTATTAATGGGGGCCTTCGTCCCTTATTTCATGCATGTAATTTTTATTATGTAAAATTTTATAGTATAATAAAGGTACATTGGAGAATCGTTCCCATGTATCGCAGAGAGGTGGTGAGTATCCGTTGGCATACCAGGCAATAGAAAACATCAAGGACGCTGAAAGGGAAGCGGCTTTGATGGTTGCAGAGGCCAGGAAGAAGGCCGCCCAGATGATGAAGGATGGCAGGGAAAAGGCCGATGCCATCATTGAAAAGGCCCAGAAGAAGGCCGAGGATAAAAGCCGCCATATGGTGGATGAGGCCAGGAAGTCCTGCGAGGAGGAGGTAGATAAGCTTAAGGAAAGGTACAGGGAGGAAGGCAGTTTCCTTGAGCAGTCGGCCGCTAGGAATATGGACCGGGCTGTTGATTTTATTGTGGAGAGGATAGTGACACAGTATGGCGAAAGTTGATGTAAAAAAGATGTCGGTTATTGCTCTCCGAAGGGATAAGGGTAAGCTTGTTGAGATTCTGCAGAAGCTGGGAAAGGTTGAGATAATAGACATAAGGGACAAGATACCCCAGGAGGAATGGAGTAAGCTTTTTGAAACCCATGAGAGCGCCAGGGAACTTAACGAGATACAGGGCAAGCTGGGAGAAGTGCAGTTTGCGCTGGAGTTTCTGGCAAAGTATGTTCCCGTCAAAAAGTCATTGTTTGCCGAAAAGGAAGTTTTAGACGAGGTCGCCATGGAAAAGCTGTCCCGCTCGGAAGAGCTGTGGGCGGCGGTTAAAGAGTGCAGGGACCTCGAGGCAAGGCTTAACGCTCTAAGGAGCGAGGAAATGAGGCTTCTGAGCACAGTGGACCTTCTTAAGCCCTGGGAGGGGCTGGACATTCCTGTGCAGGAGATAAAATCCACCGAAAAAGTGGCCCTTTTCACCGGCAGCCTGCCGGCGGACGCGGTGGATACGGTTAAGGCACAGCTTAACGAAAAGGTGCCCGAAAGTTCACTTCAAGTGATAAGCACCGACAGGGAGCTTGCTTATGTGCTGCTTGTATATAGAAAGTCCATGGAGCAGCAGGTTTCGGAAATACTAAAGGACAATTCATGGAGCAAGATTGACCTGCCCCCGGTGGAGGGTACGCCGGCCCAAGCGATAGAGCAGGCGGCCAAGAAGCAAAAAGAGTCGGAAGATATAAGGCGGCAAATAGCGAAAAAAGCCGGGGCCGCTGGAACAAAGGCCCAACCTGGAAGTGGTGTATGACTACTACAACCTGGTTTCGCAGGGCAAGGTTGCAAGGACCGCCGGCAACACCAGGGAAACCTTCTACATGGAAGGCTGGGTTGCGAAACCGGATATGGAAAGGATAGAAAAGGCTACCTAAGAGGAAAGCCTGAAGCCTACATCACTTTCAGCGATCCCGGCGAAGAGGACGATGTGCCGGTGGTGCTCAAAAACCCGGCCCTGGTGGAACCCTTCGAGATGATTACCGATTTGTACAGCCCCCTGGGCAAGGGTGACTTTGACCCTAATAAGCTGGTTTCAATATTCTCTACTTTATATTCTTCGGCATGATGATCAGCGACGCAGGGTACGGAATTATACTGACACTTTTGGGGCTTTGGGCGCTCAAGACCCTTAAAACCCAAGGAATACTCAAAAACTCATGGGGCTTATTACTTCGGGCGGTATTTCCACCGTTTTCTGGGGAGCCATGTTCGGCGGATGGTTTGGCGACCTTTTCAAGGCACGGCCGCTGTGGATGAACCCGCTGGACGACCCGATGAGCCTTCTTATGGTCAGCTTTGTACTGGGAATAATACAGATTTTTGTCGGCCTTGGAGCCGCCGCGTACAAGAACATTAAATCCGGTAACGTGCTGGATGCGGTATTCGACCAGGGTCTTTGGGCGGTACTGCTTGTAGGCCTTATCATGTTTGCATTCCCGCAGTTGGGGGGAGTGGCGAAGGTAATATCGGCAGTGGGAGCCGTAGGCCTTGTGCTTACCCAGGGCCGAAGCAAGAAGAACATCTTTGGCAAGCTTACATCGGGAATCTTGAGCCTGTATGACATTACGGGATACTTGAGCGATGTACTTTCCTATTCGAGGATACTTGCCCTTGGTCTTGCCACAGGAGTTATAGCCATGGTAATAAATACAATGGCCAAGATGTTGGGCGGAGGTATTATAGGCTATGTGCTTATGTCGGTTGCGCTGATTATAGGGCATGTATTCAATATAGCAATAAACGCTTTGGGAGCATACGTTCATTCCAGCCGTCTGCAGTACGTTGAGTTCTTCGGCAAGTTTTACGAAGGCGGCGGGAGAACCTTCAATCCTTTTATGGTGAAAACAAAATATACCAACTTAAAGAGTGAGGAGGAGTTTTAATGGAAGTATTGGAACTTAAACTAGCATTAACCCAAGGTCAGTTTCTGTCGGTTTTAGGTGCGGCCCTTGCAGTGCTTCTGGCGGGCATAGGCTCCGCGATAGGAGTTGGGATAGCGGGTCAGGCCGCTGCGGGCGTTGTTACCGAGGACCCGAGCAAGTTCGGCCAGACGCTGCTGCTGCAGGCGCTGCCGGGAACACAGGGTATATATGGTCTACTGACGGGATTTGTAATAATGCAAAAAATAGGACTTATCGGTGGGAATATTGCTGATGTTTCAACCGCGAGCGGCCTTCTAATATTTGCCGCTGCAATGCCGATTGCTTTCGTGGGACTGATGTCGGCCATTTACCAGGGCAAAGCCTCGGCGGCAGGCATGGGGATTGTTGCCAAGAGGCCCGAGGAGCTGGCAAAGGGTATAACCTACGCCGCTATGGTTGAGACCTATGCTGTGCTGGCGCTTCTTGCATCGATCCTTATGATATTCGGAATCAATATTTAAGGGAGTGTCCTAAATGGAGGGAATGGAGAGGATTAGAGAAAGCATATTGGCGGAAGCAAGGACACAGGCGGAAGCTATTATAAAGGAAGCCGAAGACAAGGTTAAGGAAATGGAGAGTCAGGCCGAAAAAAGGGCGGAGGAATTAACCAAGAACCGCTTTGAAAGGGCGGAAGTAGAAGCCCAGGAGGCCCAAAAAGCGATGCCGTCCATGGCGGAGCTGGAGCTTAAAAAACAAAGCCTGGAAGCAAAACAATCCATTATAGACCAGGCCTTCGACAAAGCCCTTGTAAAGCTTAACAACCTCCCGAGTGAGAAAAAATACGCCATGATAGTTTCTGTTCTGGCAGCGTTGGTATAAAAGGCGGGGAGGAACTGATTGTTCCGCTTAAGGACAGGGAGAAATTCCAAAAGGGCCTTTTGAAGAGAATAAACGACAAACTTGGTTTTGAACTGAAGCTGTCGGATGAAGACCGCGGCATACAGGGCGGTTTTATAGTGAAAGTTGATGGAGTGGAAATAAACAACTCCTTTGAAACATTACTCAGGATGGAGAGGGAGAAAGTAGAGAGCGAAATTGCGGATATCCTTTTCCAACAGTAAGGAGGGACCCCAATGAGGGATAAGATGTACCTATACGCAGTCGCCAGGGTAAAGGCCCTGGAAAACAACCTCCTTTCCAGAAGTACGGTGGACAGGATGCTGGAAGCCCCGGCTCCGGAAGAAGCCCTCAAAATCCTCGGGGAAACCGATTACGGCAACTATTTCGGAGAGGTGGATAACGTATACGACTTTGAAAAGGCCCTTGACCAAGGTTTAAGGGCGGCATACAAGGTAATAGACGATTCCACTGGGGGACCGAGGTTTACACTCCTTTCCAGGCTGAAATACGATTTCCACAACCTCAAGGTGCTCATGAAGGAAAAGTATCTCGGCGAAGACTACAGGTCCATCCTCTCCCATACCGGGTCAATAGGCGTGGAGACGCTGCGCAAGGCGGTGGACGCACAAGAACATGACGGGGTTTAACCTGCATATCAGGGATGCCTATGAAAAGGCCGACACCGACTTCGAGCTGAACGGCGACCCAAGGAGAATAGACTTGATACTGGACCGCGGACTTTATGATTACATCTACGAACTGGCGGTCGAAATAGGGGATGAAGACCTTATTGACCTTGTGAAAACCGAGATTGACCTTTTGAATATCAACACGCTGCTTCGGGTAAGGAAGATGGGCGAAAGCGTAAGGCTGCTGGAGATGGCGCTCATAGACGGCGGAAAGCCTTGGACCGGTCGGTATTTTTAGGCGCCATGCGGAGAGCCGGCAGGCAGCTTTGCGGATAGGCTGTCGCCCACCAGGTATGACAGTGGGTGGCGGTTGAAGGCATAGGGGCATGGATAGACACCGGCAGCTCCACCGTGTTAGAAAAAATGTCGGATGATTTACTCCTTAATATGGCTAAAAAAGGCAAGTACGCAGCCTTCGGTGTTCTGCCCATAATCGGGTACCTAAGGGCTGCTGGAGAACGAGGTCCGGGTGGTCAGGATGATTATGGTGGGAAAGATAAACAGGATACCGGCGGACACTCTGCGGGAAAGGTTGCGTGATCTATATGTATAGGGTAGGAGTTATTGGAGACAGGGATACGGTGCTTGCTTTCAAAGCCCTCGGCGTGGATATCGCGCTCCCGGTTGTAAGCCCCGAGGAAGCAAAAAAAGCCCTAGCGGCGATGGCGAGGAAAAGTACGCGGTTATATTTGTAACCGAGCAGGTATCCGTCCAGATTGATGATATGATAGGCGAATACGAAAACGAAGTCCTTCCTGCCATAATACCGATACCCAACAACCAGGGTTCTCTTGGTGTAGGGCTGAAGAGGATAAGAGAATCCGTTGAAAGGGCCATAGGAGTGGATATATTCTTCGAAAGAGAGGGAGAAGAGAATTGAAACAAGGTAGAATAACCAAAGTTTCCGGTCCCCTGGTAATGGCTGAAGGCCTCGAAGACGCCAAGATGTTTGACGTTGTGGTGCTGGTAGGCAGCGGCCTCCCGATAGGGGAAATAATAGAGCTGAGAAGCGGTGTGGCCTCGATACAGGTTTACGAGGAGACCGCGGGCCTAAGCCCGGGAGACCCGGTAGAGGGCACCGGAGCCCCGCTAAGCGTTGAACTGGCTCCCGGTATGATGGAAGGTATCTTTGACGGTATACAGCGGCCGCTGGACCTTATAAAGGAAAAGGTTGGGGCGTATATCACCAGGGGCGTTGAAGTCCCGGCCCTGGACCATGAAAAGAAATGGGACTTCGTACCCACCGCAAAGGTCGGGGACGAGGTAACCGGCGGGGACATACTGGGGGTTGTCCAGGAAACCATACTGGTGGAGCACCGGGTAATGGTCCCCCACGGCATAAAGGGTAAAATCAAGAAAATAAACTCGGGCCCGGCCACCATTGTGGATACAATTGCCGAGATTGAAACGGAAGACGGGGTCAAAGAGGTGCAGATGCTGCAGAAGTGGCCGGTAAGAAAGATAAGGCCCTATAAGGAAAAACTGCCTCCCGTTCAGGCAATGACCACCGGCCAGAGGGTTATAGACATGTTCTTCCCGGTGGCAAAGGGCGGGGTTGCATGCATCCCGGGACCCTTTGGCAGCGGCAAGACGGTGGTTCAGCACCAGCTGGCCAAGTGGGCGGAAGCGGACATTGTTGTGTACATTGGCTGCGGCGAGCGCGGGAACGAAATGACCGACGTGTTGATGGAGTTCCCGGAGCTAGTGGACCCGAAGTCGGGGGAGCCGCTCATGAAGCGTACCGTGCTTATAGCCAACACCTCCAACATGCCGGTTGCGGCCAGGGAGGCATCGATATACACCGGCATAACCATTGCCGAGTACTTCAGGGACATGGGCTACAGCGTCGCCCTGATGGCGGACTCCACGTCAAGGTGGGCGGAGGCCCTGAGGGAAATGTCCGGCCGTCTTGAGGAGATGCCCGGCGAGGAAGGTTACCCGGCTTACCTGGCATCCCGTATCGCCGAGTTCTACGAGCGGGCGGGAAGGGTTGTATGCGCCGGGAGCCAGCACCGTGAAGGCTCGGTAACCGCCGTAGGAGCGGTATCACCCCCCGGCGGCGACCTGTCCGAGCCGGTTACCCAGGGTACGCTGAGGGTTGTCAAGGTGTTCTGGGCGCTGGACGCATCCCTTGCGTACAGCCGTCACTTCCCGGCGATAAACTGGCTTACCAGCTACTCGCTTTACCTGGATACGCTGGAGAACTGGCTGAAGGAAAACGTAAACCCCGAATGGGGCGAACTGCGTGCCGAAGCAATGAGGCTGTTGCAGCTTGAGTCGGAGCTGCAGGAAATAGTGCGGCTGGTGGGTATAGACGCGCTGTCGGTCAAGGACAGGCTGGTACTGGAGGTAGCCAAGTCCATCAGGGAAGACTTCCTGCACCAGAACGCGTTCCACGAGGTGGACACCTACGCGTCGCTCAAAAAACAGTTCGAGATGCTAAAGACAATCCTGGTGTTCTACCACGAGGCGGAAAAGGCCATGGAGGCGGGTGCTTCCTTCAAGGACGTGGAGACCCACCCGGTGAGGGAGAGGATATCCAGGATGAAATACTACAAGGAAGAAGAGATGGACAAGATAGAGGCTGTCAAGGACGAGGTAAAGAAGGCACTGGAAAGCCTGGTTTCGGAAGAAGGGGGTGGGCTGAGTGCTTAAGGAATACAGAACCGTTAGGGAAGTTGCGGGTCCGCTTATGCTGGTTGACGGGGTAGACGGAGCCCGTTACGACGAACTGGTGGAGATAGAACTTAAGGGCGGCGAGCTCCGAAGGGGCAAGGTGCTGGAGGTAAACGGCGACAAGGCCCTTATACAGCTGTTCGAGGGTTCCTCCGGTATTAACGCCAACGAGTGCAAGGTAAGGTTCCTGGGCAAGGGAATAGAGCTGCCGGTATCACTGGATATACTGGGCCGTGTATTCGACGGCTTCGGAAGGCCGAGGGACAACGGGCCGAGAATAATACCCGAAAAAAGGCTTGACATAAACGGCGCACCGATAAACCCCACCGCCAGGGACTATCCCTCGGAATTCATACAGACCGGTGTATCGGCAATAGACGGGCTTAATACGCTGGTTAGGGGACAGAAGCTGCCCATATTCTCCGGGTCGGGTCTTCCCCACTCGCAGCTTGCGGCGCAGATAGCCCGTCAGGCGAGGGTGCTGGGCACCGAGAGCAAATTCGCCGTTGTGTTCGCGGCCATAGGTATTACCTTTGAGGAGGCCAACTACTTTATAGAGGACTTCACCAGGACAGGGGCCATAGACCGTTCGGTACTGTTCATAAACCTGGCCAACGACCCGGCCATAGAGCGTATCGCAACGCCCAGGATGGCGCTTACCGCGGCGGAATACCTGGCCTATGAGAAAAACATGCACGTCCTGGTAATACTGACCGATATAACCAACTACTGCGAAGCCCTAAGGGAGATTTCGGCGGCCCGTAAGGAGATACCCGGCAGAAGGGGTTATCCCGGTTACATGTATACCGACCTCTCCACCATTTACGAGAGGGCCGGAAGGCTTATAGGCGCGGAAGGCTCGGTCACCCAGATACCGATACTGACCATGCCGGAGGACGACAAGACCCACCCGATACCCGACCTTACCGGTTATATTACCGAGGGGCAGGTAATCCTAAGCAGGGAACTGTACCGCAAGGGCGTTATGCCGCCCATAGACGTTCTGCCGTCGCTGTCCCGACTTAAGGACAAGGGTATTGGTAAGGGCAAGACCAGGGAAGACCACGCCGATACCATGAACCAGCTGTTTGCAGCCTACGCGAGGGGTAAGGAAGCCAAGGAGCTTGCGGTAATCCTCGGCGAGGCGGCCCTCAGCGATACCGACAAGCTGTTTGCGAAATTTGCCGATGAGTTCGAGAAGAGGTACGTTTCCCAGGGTGAATACGAAAACCGCTCCATAGAGGAAACGCTGCAGATAGGCTGGGACCTTTTGGCCATACTGCCCAGGGCGGAGCTTAAGCGAATCAGGGACGAGTACCTTGACAAATACCTGCCCGAGAAAAAGGAGTTGTAGGCCGTGGAAATACGAGTCAATCCAACCCGGATGGAGCTTTCAAAGCTCAAGAAAAGAATTGTGGTTGCGAGGAGAGGCCATAAGCTCTTGAAGGACAAACAGGACGAGCTTGTCAAGAAATTCATCGATATGGTGAAGGAGAACAAGAGCCTCCGGGAGGAAGTGGAGAAGGAGCTTCAAGACGCCTTTGGACACTTTGTAATGGCCAGGACCCTTATGTCAGACCAGGTACTGGAGGAGAGCCTCATGTACCCGGTGGGCAAGGTGGATATCAAGGTGGCCCAGAGGAACGTGATGAGCGTGCGCATTCCGGATATAAATATAGTCTCCGGCGGCGATGAGAAGGACGACAATGGGAAAAGCCCCTTTGCCTACGGTTTCGCCGGCACCTCCGCAGAGCTGGACCGTTCCATTTCGATTTTGGCGGGGATACTTCCAAAGCTTCTCAAGCTGGCGGAGCTGGAGAAGGGCTGTCGGCTTATGGCCATTGAGATAGAAAAGACCCGGCGCAGGGTGAACGCGCTGGAGTATGTAATGATACCATCAATGGCGGAGAAGATAAAATACATCACGATGAAGCTGGACGAGAACGAGAGGGGCAACGTTACCCGGCTGATGAAGGTCAAAGACATGATGATGGAAAAATAATAAAGCATAGACAGGGGGACGGTTCTCGTGTCTGCGTAGGGATAGACAAGGGAACCGTCCCCTTGTCTTTGTCTGTCCCTGTCTATGCGGGGTGAGAGTATGAAGAGAAAGGATATAACGCCCCTTAAGTATGTGGGCCTAATACTGCGGCTGGGGCTTTCCATGGCGCTGCCGGTTGTTTTTGGGGTGCTTGCGGGAAGATACCTGGACCGGCGGCTGGGCACCGGAGGAGTACTGCTGGTTATTTCAATAGCCATTGGCATTTTAACATCCTTCAGAAACCTGTACCATCAAGCAAATAAAATTACCGGCAAAAAATAGCCGGTTTTTTTATTTTGCATAAAATGATTGTGGGAAACTCATGCCCGAACAGGCAAGTTTTACAATAGCAAATGTGGTATATGGAAGAAATCTATTATGAAATACTAGTATAAACGGGGACCTAAAAGAGCGGCGTGCGGCGGGCGGTATATTTTACCGGGTTTGGGCAATAATCGAAAAGGCTTAAATCCCGGGAGGTGGATGCTTTGAAAAGAAAAGTAATTTTTGCTGCGGCGTTATCGGTTTTTTTATGTGCTGTATTCGTGGTTTCCAACGCGGTCAGCGTGTTCCGGACCCAGGCGGGGGGTGGGGACATGCTTGTCAAGGCCTTTGGCTGTTCCGGGGCCGCCATAGTGGAGACGAATATCAATGCATATGCTTCGGCGACGGATGTTTTCCTGGACAAGGACGAGGTTGTCGAAATGGTTAAATCCCTTGCCGAAGGGCTGGACCTTGACTATGAACAAGCCGAAAGGGTGGAAAATTTCAGCGAAGATTACAACCAGCTTTCGGTCATCGGGAAAAATGAAAAAGGGTACAGCGTTGTCATAATCGTGCATTCGATGGACTTTACAGGCATTGAAGACGGGCCGGGAGGCTTTGAGAGCAACATAGTGGTTGATGTCGCCCTGGGCAGCGACCTGGAAGAACTGCCGCATATCGAAAGAAAAGTGAAAGACCTGGTGGAGGGGTATATGGAAGGGGCCCGCACCAACTGCTGCATAGTGGGCAGTTACGCCGAAAGAGTTCCCCGGGACAGCATCGAGGCAATCATAGGTTCCATTTTACAGTCGGCCGGCGCATCGGAGGTGGAAAGGGCCGTATATGACGATTTTGTCAGCGTATCCGCCTATACGCCCGATATTGGCCGCCACGTTGAAATGGGGGAAAACAGGGTAAACCTGAATGTTGCGATGAGGTACAATTCCTTTGAAGGCAAGACCTACATATGGCTTGGTTCTCCGGTCATATCCCTGGAATACTAAGCGGTTTAACAGAACGGGAGGATGCAAATTGCCAAAATTAGTAGTAGAGACCGGTCCCCCGCTGAAGGGGACTGTTAGGATAAGCGGCGCAAAAAACGCAGTACTGCCAATCATAGCTGCAAGCCTTTTATCAAGCGACAGGTGTATACTGGATGAAACCCCGATGCTGGACGACGTGGAGATAATGTGCGAAGTCCTGGTATCGCTTGGAGCGGATATTAAAAGGGTCTCGGGCGGCAGGATTGAGATAAATTCAAAGGGAATAGACAACCATGAAGCGCCCTACGAACTGGTACGGCGGATGAGGGCGTCCTTCCTTGTGATGGGTCCAATGCTGGCCCGGCTGGGGAAGGCAAGGATATCCCTGCCGGGGGGGTGCGCCATCGGAACAAGGCCCATAGACCTGCATCTTAAAGGCTTCAGGGCCATGGGGGCGGAAATAACCCTCGGCTATGGTTACGTGGAGGCCAAGGCGGACCGGCTTAAGGGGGAAAGGATTTACCTGGACTTTCCCAGCGTAGGGGCCACCGAAAACATTATGATGGCCGCCGCCCTGGCGGAGGGCAGGACGGTGATAGAGAACGCCGCCGAAGAGCCGGAGATAGTGGACCTGGCCAATTTTATCAACAAAATGGGCGGCGAAATAAAGGGAGCCGGCACCGACACCATAAGGATAGACGGGGTAAAGGAGCTGGGCGGTGCGGTTCACACGGTGATTCCCGACAGGATCGAGGCGGGGACCTTCATGGTTGCCGGGGCCATTACCGGGGGAGACATCATAGTGGATAATATAGTTTTATGCCATCTCATGCCCATTATAGCAAAGCTTAGGGAGGCCGGCGTGACGGTGGATGAGCTGGGCAACAGCGTGAGGGTGCGAAGCGATGGGAGGGTGGATGCGGTGGATATAAAAACGCTGCCCTACCCGGGGTTCCCGACCGATATGCAGGCGCAGATGATGGCCCTTATGAGCGTTGCCAGGGGCACCAGTATAATAATTGAAACGGTCTTTGACAACAGGTACATGCACGTAAACGAGCTGCGCAGGATGGGCGCTTGCATCAAAATAGACGGCAGGAGCGCAGTGGTACAGGGGGTGCCGGAGCTTACCGGGGCGAGGGTTAAGGCCACCGACCTGAGGGCGGGGGCTGCCTTGGTGCTGGCGGGCCTGGCTGCCCGGGGGCAGACCGAGATATACGACATCCACCACCTTGACCGGGGCTACCATAACCTGGACAAAAAGATGCGGGACCTGGGCGCCCGTATAAAAAGGGTTGATTAAGGGGACGGGGGCTGTGATTTAAAAATCACAGCCCCCGTCCCCTTAATTTTCCAAAAAATTTTTTTTATTTTTAGAAGGATTATTCAAAAAGGCATAGAATACATATAGTATAATTGATATATACCTCATGTATACATGAGATATAATTTCCTTAGATATAATGCAGATTTGCTTGACGGCTTCAAACCCGATGATAAAGAGGGAGGGTTGTTTTTTAGCGTTATTTAATTTAAATCATAATGGAGGTGCAGTAATGAGTATTGTTCTAATAAGCGGTGACCAAGTAAAAAAAGCAATAAGTGCAAAGGAAGCAGTAAAAGTAGCCGAGCAGGTGTACAGGGACCATGGAAATGGTCAAGTGGTTATGCCTGCCAAAATAAATCTGAATATGGGTATAAATGGAGAATGGCCCCATTTCTATGGCTCGGCCAACTCCATGCCGGCATACGTGGCTTCATTACAGGCCATGGGAATAAAATTCGTTTCCGGTTATACCAAAAATCCCGAAAAAGGATTACCTTTCATATTCGGAACCATAATATTGACCGAGCCTGAAACCGGGCGCCCCATTGCTGTTATGGATGGGACATATGTGACCGCAATAAGAACGGGCGCTGCTACAGCTATTGCTGTAAAATACCTGGCAAGAAAAGACGCAGCTACGGTAGGAATAATAGGCGCGGGTCTCCAGGGCAGGATGCACATCATGGCATTGAACGAAGTTATGGATATCAAGGAAATCAGGATAACGGATATTAACCAGGAAACAGCGGTTAAATGCGCGAAGGAAATGGCCGATATGCTGGGCCTGAATATAAAGGCTGTGGGATCGAACAAGGAAGTGGTGGAAGGCGCGGACGTTGTGGCTACAGTAACAGTGGCGGATGAACCGCTGGTCAGAAAAGAATGGCTGAAGAAAGGGGCATTGGTAGTAGCGGTGGGCTCGTATCAGGAATTGGATGAACAGATTCCACTGACTTGCGACAAGCTTATTGTTGACAGTTGGGCCCAAAATGCACACAGGGGCGAGCTTCTTAAGCTGGTGAAGGCGGGAAGAATTAGCGAAGACGATGTCTATTCAGAACTGGGATATATAGTATCAGGGAAAAAACCGGCAAGGGAAAGCGATGATGAACTCATATGTGCATGCTTGATAGGAATTGGTTCGCTGGATATAGGCACTGCCAAGTACGTATACGACAAGTTAGCGAATGGGGAAAACGTACCGGTATTTGACCTTTAGTACTGTACAAAAACAAAAATAACCAAAAAGGGTTGGGTGATGACATGACGTATTCAAACAGCTTTGACATCTTTGACATTATAGGTCCCATAATGATAGGACCGTCGAGCTCCCATACTGCCGGCGCCGTAAGAATAGGCTTGGTTGCAGGGCAGCTTTGCGATTACAAGCCAAAGGAAATAACGGTATTATTCCATGGTTCATTAGCCAGCACCTATTCGTTTCACAAAACCGATGTGGCGGTTGTGGCGGGAGTTACAGGGATGAAAGTTGACGATGAGCGCATAAGGGATTCTATTGATATTGCCAGGAAGGGCGGAATCAAAGTCAATGTAGACAAGGTAAACCTTGAGAACGCCCATCCCAGTACAATCATAATTGAAATTTTGGACCAGAACGGCAAAAAACAGGTTCTAAGGTCCGCTACAATAGGCGGAGGCAATATATACATTGAAGAGGTGAATGGTTACCGGGTAGATACCGATGGGAAGCAGGACTGTATAGTTGGATTGACCACACAAAAAAGACCGGAATTTGAGATGCAGTTGTCGGGTATTGACGAGAAGCTGGAGATTGTATGTTTTGCCGACCAAGGTGAATGTTATTCGTTTAAACTGGAAAAGGCCAGTCCAATGGATGGCAGAATGTTGCAAAAGGTCAGAGACCTGCCCGGGACAAAAGAGGCGTTCTTGTTTAAGGCGGTGATGGCGCTTACCGAAAAAGGAAAGAGTTTCTTTAGGACATGCGAGGAGCTTGTTGCAAAATCCAAGGAGAACAATTGCCGGATAAGCGATGTGGTTATTGCTTTTGACGCAGAAAAGTCAGGGAAAACAGAAGCGGAAGTCTTTGAATACATGAAACAAAATTATGTTGCAATGAGGGATTCCATCCAAAAAGGCCTGGAAAAAGAAAATGACCTTTTGGGCAATATTTTCAAAGGAAACGCAGCCAAGATGGATAGGTTTGCAAAATCGGGAAGGAGCATATGCGGCGTTACCGTGACAGAAATTGTTAAGAATGCACTGGCGGTAATGGAAGTCAACGGCTCCATGGGTAAAATAGTAGCATGCCCGACGGCAGGGTCCGCAGGGACGGTACCCGCAGCGGTAATAACAGTAGCAGAAAAAAATAGTGTGCCCGAAGAAAAGGTTGTGAGGGCTCTCTTTACCGGGGCAGGGATAGGTGTCATCATAGCCGAGAACGCAAGCATATCCGGAGCGGTAGGCGGGTGCCAAGCGGAATGCGGTTCAGCGTCGGCCATGGCAGCAGCTATTATTACGGATATGTTTGACGGTGACAGCGACCAGGTTTTGAGTGCTGTTTCTCTCGCCCTTGGCAACGTTTTGGGTATGGTTTGCGACCCGGTGGCGGGGATGGTGGAGATACCCTGTATCCAAAGGAATACGATAGCCGCGGTAAATGCGATAATTTGCGCCGAAATGGCCCTAGCAGGGGTTGATAGTGTTATACCGGCAGACGAGATGATAGGAGCCCTTAAAGAGGTGGGAGACCTTATGCATGTATCACTTAAGGATACGCTCGGGGCAGGAATATCCAATACTCCAACGGCAAGAAAGATAGAAGAGAGATTTTTCGGAAAACGTGATTAGTAAAATACGACTATATTACACAATGGAGGAGAGAAGAATGAAAAACGTCAAATACGCAGTGTTAGGCGCGGGTAATGGAGGTCAATGCATAGCTGCCTATCTCAAATTAATGGGATATGAAGTCAGTTTATATGACAGGTATGAAGATGTAGTCAAACCGTTGATAGAAAAAGGCGGAATTGAGCTTAAAGGTGCTTCGCTGAACGGATTTGCAGAGATTGAGAATATCTCTACAAGTATAAAACAGGCGGTTGAGGGTAAGGATGTAATACTTGTGGTTTTGCCCGCCTTTGCCCATGAATACATCGCTGAAAACCTGGCCCCCGAACTGGTGGACGGACAAACAGTAATATTGTGCCCGGGTTCAACCGGGGGTGTCCTTGAATTCAAAAGGGTGCTGAAAGAGAAAAATTGTACCGCGGATATCAAGCTGGCAGAAACAAACAGTCTTTTCTATGCAGCCAGGCTCGAAAAACCGGGTGTTGCGGTTATCGGCGGCATCAAAAAGGTTATGCCCATAGCAGCTCTTCCCACGTCGGATACCGATGAAATAATTGAGCTGTTGAAAGAACCCTACCCGCAGCTTGTGAGGGAACAGAACGTTCTGTCATCCGACATGAGCAATAACAACGCGATAATACACCCTTACCCGGTGATGCTAAATACCGGGTGGGTAGAAGAAACAAAGGGCGGCTTCAAATTTTATTATGACGGTATCAGCCGGACAATAGGAAGAATGGTGGAAGCCCTGGATGCGGAAAGGATTGAAATCTGTAAAGCGCTGGGCATAAAAGTAAAGGATATCAAGGAAAGCATGTTTGAATATTATAGTGCTTCCGGTGACACCATGTACGAAATAGTGCGCAATGTTAAAGGATATGCAATTGTTAATGCTCCGCCAAAGCTTGACACTAGATTATTGACAGAGGATATACCGATGGGGCTGGTACCCATGACAGAGATAGCAAAACTGGTAAATGTAAAAACGCCCGTTATGGACCTGGCTATAGATTTAGCCTCGGCCCTATTGGAAAGAGACTTTCGGGCTGAAGGAAGAACGCTTGAGAAGATGGGTATAAGCGGAATGAGTAAAGAAGACCTGTTGGAGTATGTCAGATGAGGTTTTAAGAAACGATCATGTTAAATAGGAAGGAGGGAAGAATAACATGGCGGCAAGAACGAGCACAATAGAAGTATACGACATAATAAAAGAAAAAATACTATTATGTGAATACGAGCCGGGACAGCTTGTCTCGGAAAAAGAGATAGTAGAAGAACTGGAAATAAGCAGAACACCTGTCAGGGAAGCCCTAAATATCCTGAACGGCCAGGGCCTGCTCAAAGTAATACCCAAGAAGGGGGTACAGATTGCACCCCTTTCCATAAAAAGAATAAAAGAGATATACGATATCAGGATGCTGCTGGAACCCTTTGCAGTAAAACTGGCGATTAAAAACCTGGGGCCGGACGATATTGAAAAACTTATAACACTAGATAAAAAACTAAGTAAAGAATATGAAGAAGAGGATGTATCCGAGGTGTTTAAGACCGGTATGGACATACACTTGTACGTTGCTTATTTGTCCGGCAACGAAGTTGTTTATGAACTGATAAAACAGCTCAGGAGGGAAAGTCACAGGGGATATGTGTATTACTTGAAGCGATATCTTGACAAACGCCCCAGCAAAGAAAGTAGGGAGACAGAGATACGTCTTTCAAGAATTCACAATAAGTTTATAAAGGCCCTCGTTGAAGGAGACGAAAAGCTGGCGGTTGACTACCTAATAGAGGACCTTACTACCATGAAGAGAGTACTGTCTGAATCATAGGATTTTCTTAAAAAGGGGGTAGAAAGATGAAGCCGGAGAGTGGTATTAAAAAGGCACTTAACAAATTGATTTCATTACAGAAAATGGTAACCGTTGTACTAGTGCTGGCTTTAACTGTTATGGTGGTTGTCCAGGTTGTATTGAGATACGTTTTCAAGGCACCGCTTATGGGGATCGAAGAAATGATGCTGTTTCCCATCATATGGCTTTATATGATAGGGGGGGCAAATGCTTCGCAGCAGAGGAATCATATTGAATGTGGTGTTATGACGGTATATATCAAGAGACCAATAGTTTTAAAGCTATTTAATGTGGTAAAAAGCTTAATTTCTATAGTTGTATGTATATGGTTGACATACTGGGCGTACTGGTTCTTTGATTACTCCCTGACCCGTTGGAAAGTAAGCGACCTTCTGTATATCCCGATGTTTTTCGGGGAAAGTGCGATGTTTATCGGGTTAATTCTAATGCTTGTATATGCCGTAATTGAATTCATGGATTATGTAAAGGACTTTAGCAACAGTATATTTGCAGTTGATAAGGAGGAGATATAATGCTTACCATTGTCCTTCTGGATGTTATTTTACTTGTTGTTCTCCTCATAATGAGTGTGCCTCTTCCATATTGCTTTGGCGGAGCACTGCTGTTTATGAGTATATTCGGCGGCGTTTCAATGAAAAGCATGATGCTCTGGGGTTTCAATCAGATGATAAACCCCGTGCTGCTTGCCAGTCCGCTTTTTATCCTCGCAGGATCCCTTATGGGCGGAAGTGGTATAGCGAAACGCCTCCTGGACTTTGTTGACGCCTTTGTGGGAAGAATAAAAGGAGGACTGGGCGTTATTAGCGTTGTTACCTGTGCGCTGATAGGTGCGATCTCTGGTAGCGGTTTCACCGGCGTGGCGGCTACGGCTCCAATCATGGTTCCTAGGATGGTTGAGCAGGGTTATCCCAGAGGATATTCAACTGCCTTGATAACTGTTTCGTCAATACTGGGACTTCTAATACCCCCAAGTGTAATCATGATTTTGTACGGGTGGGTTACCGAGACGTCAATCCTGGCTTGCTTTCTTTCAACGATAGGGCCCGGGATTGCGATTACAATTACCCTCTCTACTATTAACATGATTTGGGCAAGAAAATTTGACCTGGTTCTGGAGCCTCCGATGCCCGCTTCAGAAAAATTCAGGCAGGTAATAAACCGTTCATGGGGTGCACTGCCAGCTATATTAATGCCAGTTATTATACTTGGCGGCATATACGGAGGAGTTTTCACTCCTACCGAGGCAGCCGGTGTTGCAGCGTTCTATGCAATCCCAATAGGTTTTTTGGTTTACAAAACCATGGACAGGAAGAGTTTCTACGAAATGACAGTTGAGGCATCGACATCCATAGGTGCTATCATGACAATGATCGTGTTCTGCCTAATGCTGAGCCAGACATATGTTATGCTGCAGGTGCCCCAGGCCATTATTGACCTGTTCTTCGGCCTTACCCAAAACAGGACGCTTATGTTGATAATTATAAATTTATTCCTGTTCCTGGTGGGCATGATAGTAAACGACGCTACAGGTATGATACTGGTTGCACCGCTGCTTCTTCCGCTGGCCCAGGAACTGGGAATACATCCGATACATTTTGCATCCATAATGGGAGTTAACCTGGCCATGGGTGGGGTTACGCCGCCCTATGCAAGTATCCTGTACTTGGGCATGCGAGTAGGGAAGTGCAGTTTCAATGAAATACTAAAGCCTACGCTGATATTCTTGATTTTGGGTTATATACCGATTGTGTTTCTTACAACCTTCTGGCCGGATTTATCACTTTTCCTGCCAAGACTTTTCGGTTTCCTGTAGAGGCCTGTACGCAGTCTAATAAATTCTTTGAGATAGCGGTCTTAGCGGTCTTAAAGAGTTTATTATAAAAAAACAACAAAGGAGGAGTAATAGTGTCAGGTAAAGTAGAAACAGTACTGTTAAGCCAAGAAGACATCAAAAAAGTAATTACCATGAAAGACGTAGTAGAGATAGTTGACAAGACCTTTAAGGGGTTTGGCGAAGGCACCGTCATTAACCCGACAAAAGTTAACCTGGACCTAGGTGAGACGGCCCCATATCCGCCCTACCAGGGATTTATGAACGCAATGCCCGCCTATGTAGGTTGGCTGGATACCGCGGGCATCAAATGGGCCGGGGGGTTCTTGGGCGAGCGTAAAAAACTCGGTTTCCCATACATTACTTCCATGATACTGCTGATTGATCCGAAAATCGGGCACTTTAGGGCTGTTATGGACGGTGCCCTCATTACAAACCTTAGAACGGGAGCCCAAACAGCGACTGCACTGAAGTATATGTTTGATAAAAAATCAATACGCATCGGTCTGTTTGGTGCAGGCATGCAGGGGCATACTCAAACCATGGCAATCTCTGAAGTATTTGACATCGAAGAACTCAGGGTATATGACATTAACAAGGAAGCAAGCCTGAGATTTGCAGAAAATATGAAGGATACGGTAAAGGGCGAAATAGTAGTCGTTGATGCTCCCGAAGAAGCAGCTAAGGGGGATGCAGTAATATGTGTCACCCAGTCTAAGGAAAAGTTCGTGAAGGATGAGTGGATTAAGCCGGGAATGGTACTTTTCCCGATGGGCTCCTACCAAGAATGCGAAGACGCATTTATACTGAATGCCGACAAGATTATAGTCGACCATATCGGGCAAACCCTGCACAGGGGAGCCCTTGCGGAACTTAACGAAGCGGGCAAGATTACCGAAGATAATATTTATGCTACAATAGGCGAACTTGCTGCTGGACTAAAGCCCGGGCTGATAGGTAAAGACGAGCGCTACCTCTGCATTCCGATAGGCACAGGCGCCATGGATATTGCAGTGGCAACCGTTGCATATCAAAAGGCGGTTGAAAAAGGGCTGGGCGGAAAGTTTGCCTTTGTATAAAAACCAGAGGGAGGGAAAAAAATGAAAAGACTAAAACTGATAAGCCTGGCAATTTGCGTAGCTATGTTGGTTGTAAGCCTTGCAGCATGCTCTTCATCCAAACCGGGAGAAAGCAAGGAAGGCGAAGTAACGGTGTGGAAAATGGCCCATATAAGGCCGGCCGGTTCGGTATCTGACCTGGACTTCCAGGCCTTTGTAAAGGACGTGGAAGAGAGAAGTAACGGCAGTCTGAAGATCGAGCTTTATCCTGCCAGCCAGTTGGGGGACTATACGGTGGTACAGGAGCGTGTGAGCATAGGCGACGTTGAAATGCAGTGCGCTTCGGTTGGAACAAACCTGGACAAGAGCTTTGGTATAACAAGTGCTCCTTACCTGGTTGAAAACTGGGAGCAGGCGCGAAAGGTATACGCCAGCGACAGCACATTGAACACAGCTATGGCTGAAATACTTGACAAGAACAATATGACGCTAATAGCCGTATATCCATTATATTTCGGAGGAATCGCCCTGGTGGACGAACCAAAGGAGCCGCAAAATGCGGATGTTCCGAAGAATATAAAGATAAGGGTTCCCCCAATAAAATCCTTTGAAAAGACAGCAGAAGCATTGGGCTATTTAGCGACTCCCCTGCCATTCTCCGAGACCTTTACCGCTATGCAGACCGGTATGGTTAACGGGGCTATAGGCGCAGGCGCGGAAGGGTATTATTCGAACTTCAAGGACCTGATTAAATGGTACCTGCCGCTTAATGACCACTTTGAAATGTGGTACATGTATGTAAACAAGGATGCATTTGAAAGATTATCGCCCGAACAGCAGGAAGCCCTGACTGGAGCAGCGAAAGCAATGGAAGAAAAGCGTTTCATCGATGCGGAAGCACAGGAAAAGGAATTTGAAGACCTGCTTGCCGAGGCAGGGGCAACTATTGTTGAGTTCAGCGAGGAAGACCTTGCAGCCTTTGCCGAGAAAGTTAGAAGAGAAGTATGGCCGCTGGTAAAGGGAGACTATGGAGAAGAACTGTTTGAAAAAATTGTAAGTGAAATAGAATAGAGCCCGATGTAAGAGACAGAATATCGATTAATAACTCCATAACAAACACCAAGGCTTAACCTTGGTGTTTGTTATGGTCAACCCGGCAACAGCCTGCAGTTGTAAAGGAGGTGCATTTAATGCAGTTGGAAGTTGGTAAAGTCATGGTCCGGGATATACGTTTTTCCGACAGAACCAGTATGGAAGCGGGGGTACTTCATATTGACAAAAATGAACTTGTTAAGTATCTTAAGGAAGATGTCAATATAAAGGATGTGGATATAGACATCGCAAGGCCAGGAGAATCAGTCCGCATTATTCCGGTGAAGGATATTATCCAGCCAAGGATTAAGGTTAAAGGCTGCGGGCAGGTTTTTCCTGGCTTTATCAGTGACGTTGATTCGGTCGGAGAAGGAGTTACTCATGTATTGGAAGGATGTGCCGTTGTAACTTGCGGGAAGATTGTTAATTTCCAGGAAGGCATAATAGACATGAGCGGTCCCGGGGCCAAATATAATAGTTTTTCGGCTTTGAATAATGTTGTTCTACTTATTGAACCGGTCCCGGGACTGACAAAACACGCCCATGAGGCAACAGTAAGGCAGGCCGGACTGAAGGCTGCCTACTACCTGGGAAAAGCGGCGCAAAATGTACAACCGGACGAAAAAGAGACATTCACTTACAATACTTTGGCAGAGTCGGCACGGCTTTACCCGGATTTGCCGAGGGTAGCGTATGTTTATATGATACAAAGCCAGGGTTTGATGCATGATAATTATATATATGGACTGGACGCCAAAGGCATACTCCCAACCTAATCTCACCCACTTGAGGTAATTGACGGTGCGATAGTAAGCGGCAACTGTGCGGCCCCATGCCACAAAAACACTACGTTTCATCATCAGAACAACCCTGTTATCATGGACCTTATGCGAAGGCATGGAAAGGAACTGTGCTTTGTAGGGGTTATTATTACCAATGAAAGCACGATGCTTTCATACAAGAAACGGGCTGCCCATTTTACCCAAAAACTAGCCAGGCTAATTGAAGCGGAAGGGGCAATTGTGACCGAAGAAGGAGGCGGAATCCCGAGACCGATTTGATGCTGAATTGTAAACTGCTCGAAAAATCCGGCATTAAAACCGTACTGATTACCGATGAATACGCGGGCCGTGACGGCAGGTCACAGGGTTTGGCAGGATATTACAGCCGAAGCGGATGCCGTAATAACCAACGGAAACGGAAACGAGCTTATAACATTGCCTCCGATGGAACGAACTATAGGTTTTCTTGAAAGCGTTGAAATAATAACAGGCGGATTCAGCGGCAGCCTGAATCCCGATGGAAGCATCACCGTAGAACTGGCAAGCATAATGGGGTCATTGTGCGAATTGGGTTATGAGCGCCTGACAACCAGGCTTAAATAGGGAGGTGAACTGCGGTGAAAAAGCTTAAGTTTGCACACTATATTAATCAGTTTTACGGACAAATCGGTGGGGAGGACAAGGGCGACCAGCCACCGGTTGTACATGAAGGGGCAGTTGGACCCGGCAGTGGATTGGAAAAGCTCTTTGGAGAAGAAGGAGAAATTATTGCAACGGTGATATGCGGCGATACTTACTTTGCAGAAGAATCCGGAAAAAGCTGTGGAAGATATAACGGATATACTAAAAAATTTGATTTTGACTGTTTTATTGCCGGGCCCGCCTTTAATGCCGGAAGGTACGGCATAGCCTGCGGTGCTATCTGCAGGGCGGTCCAGGAACGGCTGGGGCTCCCCACTGTGACTTCAATGTACACCGAAAACCCGGGAGCGGAGATATATGCAAAGGATATTTATGTGCTAGAGACCGGCAAGTCGGCTGCTGCAATGAAAGACGCGCTGCCTGTCATTGCTGAATTTGCCCTGAAACTTGCCAGGGGCGGAGATAGGTTTCCCGGAAGATGAGGGATACATTCCGCAGGGCAGAAGGGTAAACGTATTTGCAGATAAAACTGGCGCGGTAAGGGGAGTGGATATGCTGCTTTCCAAGCTGAAGGGAGAGCATTTTACAACCGAACTGCCTATGCCTGTTTTCGATCGTGTGCCCCCGGCACCGGCGGTAAAAAATCTAGCCCGGGCAAAGATTGCGCTTGTGACATCGGGAGGGGTTGTGCCCAGGGGAAATCCTGACCGCATAGAGGCGGCAAACGCTACCAAATATGGCAAGTATTCCATTGAGGGTATAGACGACCTGGTTAAGGATGAGTATATAACCGTTCATGGCGGATATGACCCGGTGTATGTACTTGAGGACCCGGACCGGGTGCTCCCGGTTGATGTAATGAGACTGCTTGAAAAGGAAGGAGTTATAGGAAAGCTGTTTGAATACTTTTATTCCACCGTGGGTAACACCACCGCTGTTAGCAGCGCGAAGCGTTTCGGAGAAGAGATTGGTAGGGATTTGCTGGCAAATGGTGTGGACGGAGCAATACTGACCTCTACCTGAGGCACCGACACCCGTTGCGGAGCAACGATGGCTAAGGCTATTGAAGAGCTGGGTATTCCTGCGGTGCATGTGTGTACCATTGTTCCGATTTCTGAAACTGTGGGCGCAAACAGAATACTGCCGGGGGTTGCCATACCCAATCCCACCGGCAATCCTAACCTAAGCCAGCATGACGAGTTTATGCTGCGCAAAAACCTCATGTTAAAAGCTCTTGATTCTTTGAAGAGCGCAATAGAAGAGCAAACAGTTTTTTAGTAAAAGATATGGGAAGTGTTCAAAAAGTAGTATAGTGCGGCCGGGCAAGGCCGCACTATACTACTTTTAACAAAATAGTATTCAGTTTTTACTCTATTATTCGTGCTGGCGGGCTTCGCCGCCGATGGGTTCAATCCTTAACACTCTTGCCACCGATTTGTATACAAGTACCGTAAGGGCCGAGTTTGCAGTCGCCTTTATAAGGTTAAAGGGTACTATGATGGGCACAATCATTGCCTTTACCGCCTCAACGGGTACTCCCAGGAACTTGGTGGTGAAATAAAGGTTAAGCGGTATCATTATAAGGGTCATGCCAAGGGTGCCCGCCGCAAGGGCCAAAACAGCCCCTTTGAAAGTGTGTACCTTCCTGTAAATAAGGCCTGCCACCAAAACCATGGTGCCGGTGGCGACCATATGCATCACCGCTCCGATCCAGCCGCTCCCCGCGCTGACGGTGGTGGCCTGGAACAGCGAAACCGCGGCGGTTATCAATAGTCCTGCGCCCGGGCCGTACAAAAATGCGCCTATCAGGGCGGGAACGTCCCCCGGTTCGTATTCTAAAAAGGGTGCCGATGGAATGATTGGAAATCGGATGACCATCATTAGCAGTATTGACAGTGCGGAAAGCAGTGCCAGTTTTACAATTTTGTTCAAGTCTTGATTCATTGCAATTTACCTCCCTGAAAATTAAAATTCCCTGCAATATAATCCCAGGGAAATAAAAAAATCAATCTTCTCCCATCCAGACTATACTGTCGGCCCCGGAATCGCACCGGGTCAGCGTGAGCTCGCGGGCTAGCGGACCTTATCCGCATTACCGCCGGTCGGGAATTTCACCCTGCCCTGAAGATTATATTTGGTTTTCCTAAAAAATATAATAGCATCGAGACATTGCGATGTCAAGGGCCGGGAAAAGTATCCCGGCGGTATCATACTTTAATTTAATGGCACAATAAAGTATAATAGGATAAAGTACCAAGGATAGGAGGGAGCGAAATGATAGAGCTTCTCAAGAAAGAAGAAGCATTCGCAAATACAAAAAGTCCCGCTGGAGGGGGATAAACTGGACAACCTGGTAAAGGCGCTGCTGCTTTCGCCTTCGGGCAGCAACCAAAGGCCCTGGGAATTCATACTGGTAACCGACAGGGACCTCCTGGAAACCCTGTCAACGGTGAGAAAGGGCAGCTCGGTTTTCTTAAAGGATGCAGCGCTGGGGATAGTGCTGCTGGGAGAATCCGACCGCCGGGATACCTGGATAGAGGATACAACCATAGCCGGCATACTGGCACAGCTTACCGCCCATTCGATGGGGCTTGGTTCCTGCTGGATACATATAAGGAACAGGATGTATGACGGTTCAAAGAGTGCCGAACAGTTTGTGAAAGAACTGCTGGAGATACCGAAGCAAAGGAGCGTTGAGGCCATAATAGCGGTGGGCTACCCCGACGAGCAGAAGGAACCTTACCGGGAGGAAGACCTGCAGTACTCCAAGGTTTACATGAACAGGTACGGCCTGCAGTACCGGTAAAGGAAAAACCTCTCATCCTTCCCCGCTTGATTCATGCTTGAGTTTGATATAGCATAGTTACTGTAGAATAAAAGGGGGGGAGGTTGAAACAATGGAAAAAAACGTAGAAATTCCCGAAACCGAAACTACAAGGATGGACGCCAGGAGGAAAAAGCAAAGGACCAGGAAAATTCTCATCAACATAGTCTTGTTCATAGTAAGCGCAGGAGTATGGTGCGCCGCTGTTTATTACGGCTACACCTACGCCAAGGACTACATCGACACCTCCATTAGAAACGTGCAGCAGCAAAATGCGATGAATATACAGCAGCTTACCGAAAGGATGGAAGCGCTGGGTCAGGAGATATCCGGGCTGAGGGAGAGCATAGAGGATGCGGATTCCACCATATCCGATTCCACTTCGGTACAAAGGCGCATAGACGAAAAACTGGAGGACCTGGAGGACCAGCTGGAGGAACTGGAAAGGGCGCTGGAGATATTAAAGGAGGCTCCCAATGTTTAAGTTTAATGTGTTAATGGCTTTCCTGGCGGCGCCTTTTTTGGCCCTTTTCCTGGTGTGCTATGACTTTGTGGAAGACAGCAGTATGCTGCAATTCCCTACCGTCTCGCTGGAAGAGGGGGCGGTTATGCTGCAGCAGGAGACCGAGGTTTTAAGGCAGAGCATAGGGGACCTTGGCATGCTGGCCCGTACGCAGGTGGACATTTTTTCCGAGCAGTACGAAAGCCTGTCCGCCCTGTCCGAAAAAAGCGTGTCCCACAGGAAGCTGTCCGACGATATATACGATCAAAAGATACTGGAAATGCTGGGGCCCACCGTTTCCGCCCATATTTCGGACAACAACGAGATAAAGATTTTCAAGCTGGCGGAGCTGGGCTACCGCGGTTTTATCGCCAAGGTAAAACTCTTTGAGCCCAAGTCCTTCAGAGTGGTGCTGGCCCAGGACACGCTGGGCAAGCTGGAGACCACCTCCGAAGCGGCCAAAAGAACCGGGGCGATGCTGGCAATAAACGGCGGCGGTTTTTACACCGAGATTAGAAACGGCCAAACCTACGCCCAGATGATAGGCAATACGGTGATAGACGGCAAGCTGGTGGAACCCTTCAACGGCTACCCCGGGGATTTGTTCTTTGCGGGGATAAACAAAAAGGGCCAGGTAATAGGTACGGTGCCCAAAACCGAAAAGGACCTTACCGCGCTGAAACCCTACCAGGGGGTAAGTTTTATACCGGTGCTGTTAAAGGACGGCAAGAAGGTTGAGATACCCGAGAAATGGAAGACCACCAAGCAGCCCAGGACCATAATAGGCAAGTACGCCAACGACGACCTCATTATGATAGTAATAGACGGGCGGCAGGGGGACTGGAGCGTCGGGGTTACGCTGGAGCACCTGCAGGACAAGCTGCTTGAACTGGGCGTCAAGGAGGCCTACAACCTGGACGGCGGCGGCTCCAGCACCATGTACTTCAACGGGGTGGTGCTGAACAGGCCCTCGGACGGCAAAGAGCGCCCGGTGGTAAACAACATCATAGTGCTGCCATAGAAGTTAAGGGGGACGGTCCCTGCGAGGTACAAGTGCCGGGCACCGGGTATTAAGCGGCGCATCACCGGTGGCGGCCGGCAGCCCGCAGGCGGTGGGTATCAGGGTTAAGCTTACGGGATAATAACCTGGCTGCTGGCCACCCAATGGGCGCTGCTGCCAAAGGAGGCCATAGGGGGACCGTCTCCCTTTAGCGTTTTGAAAGGAGAAAACCATGGAAAGTAAAGAGAAATGTCCGGAATGCGGCTGCAAGGAGATAGGCCGGGGGAAGATGTCGGGATACGCATGCATGGTGCCCGAGGGCAGGGTGTTTGCGTCGTCGGCCTTAATAGCCGAGGTGTGTACCGACTGCGGGCTTATACTTCGCCTAAAGGTGGAAAAACCCCATAAATTCAAGCGGAAATAAAAAGAGGGGAACATCATGACAAAAACGGGAAAGAATCCCGAGTTCGCGGCCGGCGGGGCGGCAGGGGATACAAGGCACAAGATAGGGCTTGCCGGGGCCGTGGAGATAATAATCGGCACGGTAATAGGCTCGGGAATATACATAATGATAGGTCCGCTGGCGGCCGCCGCAGGTCCCGGCCTTTTTTTGTGCTACCTTATTGCGCTTGTCGTTGCGGTGGCGGCGTCAATTTGTTATGCCCAGGTGGCATCCGTCTTCCCGGCCACCGCCGCCACTTACCGTTACACCAAAATGTTCTACGGCGACTTTATAGGGTTTGTAGTGGGCTGGTTCAGGCTGGTGGGATCTTTTTGCGGCCTGGCACTGATGAGCAGCGGGTTCGCCGATTACGTGTCGGTGTACCTGGCGGTGGACAAAAGGATTACCGCCGCCGCGGCGCTGACGGTTATCCTGGTAGTCAACCTGCTGGGCATCAAAACCACCCAAAGGGTTGTGCAGTTCCTTGTTATAGCAGTCATGGGCGGCCTCGCGCTGTTCTGCGGTTTCGGTGCGCCGCACGTAAGGCTAAGCAACCTCACCCCGTTGTGGGGAGCGGGAGCAGGCACCATATTAAAGGGCAGCATGTCAGCCTTTTATGCGTACACCGGGCTGTATATTGTGGCCGAGGTGGGGGACGAGGTGCAAAACGCCCAGAAGAACATTCCACGGTCCATTATTATTTCATCGGCGGTAGTGGGCCTTTTGTACCTTGGTACAACGCTTACCTTTGCCGGGGACTGGGCTGGGACACCATCAAGGCCTGAGGCCGACAAAACCAGGCGGCGGGGCTAATGCTAAACCCATGGGTGGCGGCGCTGGTGCAGTTGGGGGCCATTCTGGCCATTATCACCCCGATGAATGCATCCTATATGGCAAGCAGCAGGTCGCTGTACAGCCTGGCGGTGGACGGAATGATGCCGCGTATTCTTTCAAGGCTCAACCGGTACAATGTTCCGGGGCTTGCGACAATAACTATATACATTCCCGCGCTGCTTGTAGTGGTGCTGGACCTACCGGTACTTTTCCTGGGCACCGTAAGTTCCATAGTACTGTTAAGCAGTATGACCCTTGTGGCCGGGGCATGTCTTATGCTGAAGAGTACCCGGAGGAGTTCCAAAGGGCTCCCTTCAGGCTGGCGGATACCGCCCTTAAGATACTGCCGGTTTTCACGGTAATGGCCGCGGTGCTGCTGACGATAGTCTCGCTGGTGGAGGATTTGCTTATACTGTACTCCTTCGGTTTCTGGACGCTGGCGGGGTGGGTATACTATTACGTATGGCAAAGGAGCCGCAAGCGCAGGGCACAACTTAAGCCTACCCGTTAACCATATAGGGATGTGCCGAATATACTAAAAAAAAGGCACATCATTTAATAAGGAGATGGTTGGGTATGGCAAATATGCAGCTGCCTGTCTTGGTCAATACGCAGAGGGTTAAGGAACCGCGGCTGGACCTTTATTACCCGGTGGTGCACGGCCTAAAAAATATTGCAGTGCAGCGCGAGGATAAATTATGCAATACAGAATCTGGTGAAAAAGATGCTGTCCGACCAGGGGCATATTCAAACCCAAGGACCCAGGTTACGGCATCCTACGAGGTAAAGACAAACGAGCGAGGGGTACTCAGCCTTTCGCTTAACAATTACGCCTTTGCCGGCGGAGCCCACGGGATGACCATAATAAAATCCCTTACCTTTGATGTTTGTACCGGAAGGATATACAGCCTGGCCGACCTTTTCAAGCCGGGAAGCGATTACCAGAAAGTGCTGTCAGCCATCATAGAAAAGCAGATAAAGGAGAGGGAAATACCGGTAATAAACGAGTTTACCGGTATAAAGCCGGACCAGGACTATTATATCGCGGATAAGGTGCTGGTTGTATACTTCCAGCTTTACGACCTTACGCCCTATGCCTATGGCTTCCCCGAGTTCCCGATTACGATGTACCAGGTAGAGGATATTGTTGACGAGAACGGGCCGCTGGGAAGAATGATACCGGCTATTGGGATTTAAGCTGGAGTCAGTAGTTGGGAGTTGGCAGGCGTCAGGGTACAAAAAAAGACAGGAGAACCGTCCCCCTGTCTTATTTCCCTGTCTTACCGGTGGAGGAAAACCCGGGGCCGGTGTAGAATAATTCCAAATGGAGAATTTTTATTGTCCGGGGCGGGATGCCGAATATACCGGTTTGCCCTGGACAATATAGTAGTGGACAAACTTTCAGAAAAAATAACCAATCGCAAAGAGGGGATTAGCTCAAATGAACAAGCAGGAAAAGGAAAGAGTATGGCAGGGTTTTTGGCAGCTGGCCGATCCTAAGATTTGGATAGCTTCCACCGTTCCCATGCTGGTGGCGGCGGCCCTTGCCTACGGCAATACCGGGCGGTTCCATATCGGCTGGTTTTTGCTTTCGGTGGCGGGGATTTACCTTATCGAAACGGGCAAAAACGCCATAAACGAGTACGTGGACTATAAGTCGGGAGCGGACCGGAACGTGACGCCGGAAAACAGGACACCCTTCAGCGGGGGCAAAAAAACAATCGTGGACGGGAAACTGACCCTTGGCGAGGTAAAGGTTATATCCTACGGCACAATGCTGGCGGCCTGTGCCATAGGGCTGTTTATAGTGCTCTACCGCGAGTTTGACGTGCTCTGGATAGGCCTTGCCGGGGTTTTCTTGTCGGTTTTTTACAGCGTTCCGCCCTTTAGCTTTGCATACTCCGGCCTGGGGGAACTGGCGGTGGGGTTGACCTTCGGACCCCTGATTACCACCGGTATGTACCTGGTGCTGACCGGTTCGGTGCAGCCGGAGGTGGTGGCGGCGTCAATCCCCATTGGTTTTTTGATTGCCAATGTTCTGTGGATTAACCAGTACCCGGACTATGAAGCGGACAAAAAGGCCGGAAAGCATAACTGGGTGGTACGGATGGGCAAGGAACGGGGCGTAAGGGTGTATGCGGCACTTTTTGCGATGGCCTACGCGATGTTCCCGGTGTTAGCCCTTCTTTACCGGAACCCGGTATGGCTGTTGGGGCTTGTCAGCATCCCGGTGGCGGTGCGATCGGTAAAGGTAGCCAAAAGGGAGTTCAACTATACTCCAAGGCTTATCCAGGCAAACGCCGGGACAGTGCAGGTTTATCAAATAACCGGTATAATAATGGTGATAGCAGCCCTTTCAAACCGGTTTATTAGTATTTGAAGGAGAGGTGTACATATATGAATGGCTTGGAGGACCACAGGAATTTTCTAAAAGGTTACCTATGGGACCGTTGGGACGACTTAGAAAGGGACCAGCAGAAGGGTTTGCCGGCCCCGCCGCTCCAGAAACCCTACGACGGGGATGCGGCCTTTGTAGACCTTGTGGCGCGAAAGGACATAACGGTGGGAAACATGCCGCTTATAAACGCCCTGGAGCGAAGAAGAAGCTGCAGGAAATTCACCGGGCAGCCCCTAAGCCTGGAAGAACTGTCCTTCCTTCTATGGGCGGTGCAGGGTGTTACCGGTGACAGGGAGGACAGGAGGACCGCCCCGTCGGCCGGGGCACGACATCCCTTTGAAACATACCTGGCGGTCATGAACGTGGAGGGCGTAAAACCCGGGCTGTACAGGTACCTGCCAGTGGAACACCGGCTGCTTACTATGGACCGCCCGGAGGAGCTGGACCGGAAAGTGGTGGAAGCCTGCAAGGGGCAAAGCTTTACAGCGGACGGGGCGGTGGTTTTTATGTGGACGGTGCTTCCCTATCGCGCTGAATGGCGATACAGCCTTATTGCCCATAAAATGATAGCTATAGATGCGGGTCACCTGTGCCAGAATCTTTACCTTGCATGCCAGTCCATCGGCGCGGGTGCCTGCGCCATAGGGAAGTATGCGCAGGATAAAATGGACGCGCTTCTCGGGGTTGACGGAACCGATGAATTTGCGGTATACGCCGCGGTGGTAGGAAAGGTATGACAACTACGGAGGATGTATTTTATGACCTTTGGTGGAGTAATATTCGATATGGACGGCACGCTGCTGGATACCATTGAGGACCTGGCCAAATGCATGAACAGGGTTCTTGAGCGGCACGGCTATCCCGTCCACCCGGTGGATTCTTACCGGTATTTCGTAGGGGAAGGCATGGAAATGCTGGTTAGAAGAGCCCTTCCCACCGGCTGGGACGACCGGGAAGCGGTGACGAAGTGCCTGGCAGAAATGCAAGAGGAATACAGCTCTGGATGGGCGTGCTGCTCAAGACTTTACCCGGGAATTGGGGAACTCCTTGACTTCCTGGAGGATAAAAGGATTCCGAAGGCCGTGCTGTCCAACAAGCCGGATGACTTCACTAAGGCCATGGCCGAGGCTTTCCTGGGGCAGTGGACTTTTTTTGAAGTAAGGGGGGAGAGGCCATCCAGCCCAAGGAAACCCGATCCTGCCGCTGCGGTGGAAATAGCCGCCGGGATGGGTGTCCCGCCGCAGAATATACTATACCTGGGGGACAGCGGTATTGACATGCAGACCGCTGCCAGGGCGGGAATGTACCCGGTAGGGGCACTTTGGGGTTTCAGGAGCGCCGACGAGCTTAAACTAAACGGGGCCAGGGCGCTGGTAAAAACCCCCGGGGAGGTTATATCCATCATATCCGGCGGGCTTAAAAAACTTAAGTGTAAAATTCCCGGCACGGGAAAAGCTATTTAGTGTCAGGGGGCTCCTTAAATCGTCACGGGGCTGCCGCAAGCCTTTGAATGCTGCCGGCGCCCTGGACATCAGGGGCCCTTGGCGCTAATTTTGCTTAAAAAGGGGAGTGACGGGAGTGGGCAAAAGGATAAACCTTCTGGTGTTTAGCGGGGACTATGACAAACTCTATGCCGCGCTTCTTATAGCCAACGGCGCACGGGATATGGATATGGACGTGTCCATGTTTTTTGCTTTTTGGGGCTTACTTGTAATGCGGGACCCGGAGAGAATGGACAGCGAGGGCAAAAGCGCCTATGAAAAGATGTTTGGAGCGGTGACGCCCAAGGGGCCTGAGGACTTAAGCCTGTCCAGGATGAACATGATGGGCATAGGCAAGTCCATGATGCTGGATATGATGAAGGAGGATAATGCCCCCAGCCTTAAAGATTTGCTGGACGGGGCACGCAAGAACAAGGTCAAGTTTTACGGCTGTAAGCTGTCCGTCGAGGTCATGGGCTTCAAAAAGGAGGAGCTGCTGCCGGAGCTGGAGATTGTGGATGTGAAGGCCTACATACAGGATGCCGTTAATTCCGACATGCAGCTTTTTATCTAATCAAGGGGACGGTTCTTATGATTGCAATCATAAGAACCGTCCCCTTGATTACCCTTGATTACTTATAGTTTTCCGCTGCAGCCCAGCACATTCCTTATCTTATGGGCCACCATCTTCTTTATGGCTTCCCTGGCGGGGCCAAGGTATTTCCTCGGGTCGAACACCGACGGGTTTTCGGCCAGGTACTGCCTTACGGCGGCGGTCAGCGCCAGCCGCAGGTCGGTATCTATGTTTATCTTGCACACTCCCATTTGGGCAGCCCTTCTCAGCATGTCCTCGGGGACACCCTTGGCGCCCGGTATGTTGCCGCCGTATTTGTTGCAAAGGTCCACGAACTCGGGAAGCACCGTGGACGCCCCGTGCAGGACCAGCGGGAATCCCGGCAGCAGGGAGCTTATCTTTTGGAGCCTGTCAAAGTCCAGCCTGGGTTCCCCCTTGAACTTGTACGCGCCGTGGCTTGTTCCTATGGCTATGGCCAGAGAATCTATGCCGGTCCTTTCAACAAATTCCACCGCCTGGTCCGGGTCGGTGAAGGTGGCTTCCCTTTCGCTCACACTGACGTTGTCTTCTATCCCCGCCAGTTTCCCCAACTCGGCTTCCACCACCACACCCCTGGAATGGGCGTAATCCACCACTTTTTTTGTAATTTCTATGTTCTCCTCAAAGGGATACTTTGAACCGTCAATCATTACCGACGTGAAGCCGTCGTCTATGCAAGACTTGCAAACCTCAAAGTCCTCGCCGTGGTCAAGGTGAAGCACCACCGGAAGCCCGGTATCCTCCACCGCCGCCTCCACCAGCTTTCTCAGGTAAATGGGTTTGGCATATTTGCGGGCACCGGCGGAAACCTGAAGTATTAAAGGTGCCTGTTCTTCCTTTGCGGCATCCACGATGCCCTGTATTATCTCCATATTGTTGACGTTGAAGGCCCCCACCGCATATTTGCCCTGGTAGGCCTTTTGAAACATATCGGTAGAAGTAACAAGTGGCATAAAAAAACCTCCTTCATAGTGGTATGGGGACACATAACAAATCCCGCTTTGCGGATGAATGCCCCCGACTGACAGGTTATCGGGTTGGCAACATACACAGGTCATGGGTCATAGTAAGAGTAATCTGCGGAGCGCTTAAAAAAAGACAGCGCTTGCTGCGGAATGTTCCCCTGTCAGCCCATATAATAGTATATAACAAATGTATTGGAAAATACAGGGCATATTTACGACATCAGCCTCGCCCTTGCAAATAATGCCGTGTGTGTAGCAAATAATAAGATTTTCTGGAGGAATATCCGTTTTTTGGTCGAATATTTATAAACAGCCGTTGGAGGCTGCAGCGGTACAAAGCCTGCAAGCCGCTGCCCTGTTAAATATTATTTTTGGGGGGCTTAGCATGAGAATCCGGTTTTTTGGCCTTGCACTTTTGATATTTGCAGTGGGCGCTGCGGCACCAATGCTGCTTCTTGAAGGGGCCCATTATACCCCCGTTGATACCCGCAGCATTGCTGCGGTACTGGGAGCGGCGCTGGTGACGGCCGGTGTCTCCGCGGGGATAATGCACGGACTTATGAAAGGGCGGATTCAAAAATGCCGTATGCTCATAGAAGGGGTCAGCCGGTCCAGCATGACCCAGGACATAAAGAGTACCGGGGACAAATGGATGGAGGGGACCGTCTGCGCCCTCAATGACCTGGTTAAGAACATAAGGAAGCTGGTGGGCAAGGTGCTCACGGCCACCGACAAACTTTCCACCTATTCCGAGGCAATAGAGGCGGAATGCGGCGATGTGAGCAGTTCGGTGGAGGAAATATCCGTTACGATAAACGAAGTGTCCCAGGGAGCCGAGAGCCAGGCGGAGAGAGCCATGGACACAAAGGCAAGCACCGTAAGGATAGTGGAGGTTTCAAAGGCCATAGCCGACCTGGCGGAAAACACCTTTTCAATTACAAGGGATATGAAGGAAAGGGTGAAGGAATCCGAGGAGAAGCTGCAGGAGCTTTTGGAAAAACTGGGCAAATCCAACCGGGATAACAAGGAACTGGCGGTGGAAATTGAAAGGCTTCAACGGGACGCCGGCGAGATAAGGGATATTATTGCAATCGTGAGGGGAATAAGCGAGCAGACCAACCTTCTTGCGCTAAATGCCGCCATAGAGGCTGCGAGGGCGGGGGAAAGCGGAAGGGGCTTTGCGGTGGTGGCGGAGGAAGTAAGAAAGCTGGCAGAGGAATCCGACAGGTCCGCTGCGCGCATCCGCGACATAATAGAGAGCATTTACCAAAAAATAAGCCACATAACAGGGCGCATCGAGGCCCAGGTTGCCGACATGGACATGAGCATGCAGTATGCCGGCGAGTTCCGTGAGCTTTTTTCAAGCGTGGAAAGCACCTCGGAGGATACGCTGAAGTCCGCCGGGGAAATTGTTAAGCTGTCCGCCCAGGGCATAGAGAATGCAAGCAAGGTGGATGGACTGATGGATGAAAATATCGGCGGTAACACAGCAGACCGCGGCGGGGCATGGAGGAGATTAACGCAGCCACCCAGAACGAGGTGGAGATGGTAAGGAAAATATACCAGTCGGTGGGCAGCCTGTCGGATATGGCAAAGGACCTTAACGAGGTATTAAAGGCGGTGGAGGGCAACTATAAATTGGCAAAGGACGAAGAGGAAAGGATAAGGCGGGCGGAAGGAATACTGAAAGATTCCTTGAAAAATTCGGGTCCCATAATCCCGAAGATGTGCAGGGGATAGGCAGCTTTGTAAGGGACCTGGGCTCCGGCCCACGGTGACGTGTTTGAGGCGGTTTTTGCACTGATCCTGATGGCAGCGTTATTGCTTCCAGCGTAGAGACTGACACCACCAATTTTCACACCGGCAGTATTTCAAGCAAGCTATGCAGGGCAAGCGTCAGCGTTACCGCTCCATATATCCGTTGTTACTGACGGGTACCAGGTCATCGTCGGCGTTGGCAAAAAGGGAAGGTCAGGTTGTCGGCGTGGTATTCGGGGACGAAGCTGTAGCGGGCATTGTGCTTAAAATATGTTTTCCAGGACAATTTTTCCTTGTCCGGGATATGCCTTATCAAAAGCTCCAGCGAGGACAGCTCGCCGAGAGCAGCCTTTTTCACCGGTTTTATATACTGCTCGATTTTTGCCAGGGCTGTCAATATTGTCTATTTCAGTGTGGTCAATAAGTATCGCCCACAAAGGCTTGACGCCGTTCCAGAAGTCTTCAAACCTTTTCAAATGCTCCAGGGCTTTTTCCCCATTCCCCGTCCTGTACGCCCGTCTTTATATCGTTGCAGTGGGAAAGCAGTACTTCCGACGTGCCGGACACCTGAAATGGTGTAATACCCCACACCCAGTATAAGGCGCCCAGGGTTACGATGATTAATAGTATGGACCTCATTTCATCACCTTTTTCTGTTTTCCTGGACGACAGCCGGCCGCCGTCACTAGCAAAAAAGCACCTCGGAAACATCGTCATACCCGGCAGACTTAAGCTGGTCTAGCAGCCATTCCTCGGTAATGTCCAGTTTCTTTAAGTCGTTTCTGGGATGCGGCCGTCCATTATAATACTTGTGGGCAGCCCTTCATATTCGGGTAATACCCAGGTCCTCGGTAACTACCGGCCTTTTTTCCGGCTTGGGTAATATGCTCGTCGGGCCGTCGGTCTGCGCGGCGTAATCCACGTCGGCAGTTGGGATACCTGTTGAGGCGGAGCTGCTCAATCAAGTCGTTTATGTTGTACCTGCCGCCCTCACTTCCTTCTCCATTATTTTTCCTTCTCCACCAGTATGCTGGGGATGCATATTATCCTCCGGGCCTTGTCGCTTTTTAGGTTATATAGGGCCAGGTTACCTGGGAGAGCATCAGTGTCAGGATTGCCACAAGGCCGTTGGCCAGCGGGATGTTTGTATCGCTCATGGGTATGCTGCAAGCCTGGATAAGCACGGCTATTACAAATTCGAAGGGCTGAAGCTGGCCCAGCTGTCTTTTTCCCATTGGCGGATTGTAATCGGCAAGGACTGTGTAAAGGAGGAGGCTTTGATAAAGACTATCAGCATGTGTTTTATATCACCCCGGTTTTGGTGACAGTATAGTTTTGCGTAATTTGGCCGGTTTTATTCGCTGCGGCCCCGGCGCCGGCTCATGACCCTCCTCGCGGTCCTGACCGAGTGAATATATTGTAGCAATCCCAGCGAGAATAATGCCAGAATAATGATAAGTGGCTTCAAAGGGCATCACTCCCAAATTTGCATAGTGGAATATTTGTATGCATGGTGTATGATAGGTTTGAGGTGTGCGGGGCACAAAGCCTTGCAGTACGGGACGGGGAGGGCGCTTGAATGAGGGAAGCTCAATCGGCAAAAACGACAGCGGGCAGAGGGCGGATAAATTCTGAAAAGTTCATGCCTGATGCATCCGCCGGGTTTATATACGGCAGCATGAGGAGGAAGAAATAAGGCTTAACGGTAAAGCTGAAGCCGTCCACCATACTGGCCGAGGGGGACGTCCTGCAGTTTTACATGGACGGTGAAGACTTTGAAGGACAGGCAGCCCTTGGAAGCCCCGGCAGCTCCGGCAGCTCCTTTTCCGGTGGCGTACCAGGACGGGAACATATTAATTGCCGACAAGCCGGCGGGCCTTTTATCCCATCCCGACGGCCGGAAGAATGGGACGCTGGCCGACTGGGTAGTGTACTATCTTTATGAAAACGGTGAATACAATCCCCGGGAGAGAATACCTTCACCCCAGCCATATGCAACAGGTTGGACCGCAACACCGGCGGGCTGGTTATAGCGGCCAAGAACTGCCGCGCTGCAGGACATGAACCTTATGATCAGGGAAAGATGGGTTGAACGGTACTATAAACTGGTGGTGGCAGGGATAATAGACAAACCGCTGGATATTTCGGCGTATCTTGTGAAGGATGAGCGGACAAACAAGGTGAGGGTAGAGGACCGGTGGAGCGAGGGAAGCGACCGGATTGAGACCTACATAAAACCGTTGAGGCACAGCCCCCGGGGCTATACGCTGCTGGAGGCGGAGCTTTTACCGGGAAGACCCACCAGATAAGGGCCCACCTGCTCATATAGGCCACCCGCTGGTGGGGGACACCAAGTACGGGGACGGGGAAATAAATGAGTTTTTCAGGAAGGACTTTTGCCCAGGCACCAGTTTCTATACGCGTACCGGCTGGTGTTTAAGAGAACAACGCCGCTTTTCAAATACCTTGAGGGTATGGAGTGTTATGCCGCTGCCGGAAAAGCTGGAGGCACATAGAGCAAGAGCTGTTTGGCAGGGTTTGTATCATACCCCCTATGGCGGCGAAACTAACGGTTTTCTTATCCCCCGGCAGACCTTGGGAGCAGTAAAGTTTCCTCTTTAAGGGGCCGGGGGGCTTTATTCATTTTGTGTTTTTATGGTATAATGGGGTATATTTTATATGCAGGGGCATCCTCCGATGATTACAAGGGAACAACAAGGGAATATATGTATGGGCTGGGGTTGTGCCGGGTCGGGTTTCATGCCGGGCCTTTGGCTGGCTGGAGGGGTGCTTGAAGAAAGGCACGCTCGGTACCTTTCGGGCTTTGAAAAGGGGGGCTGTAAAGGAGCGGTGCCGTCCCGGCGAGTGCTTTGACTGGGTGCGGTCCATCATCTCGGCCGCATACCCCTACAGGCTGTACCGTGACGGCCAAGGCTCCGGCCTTAAGGGCACCATAAGCGGCAGCGCCGTAGGGGAGGACTATCACCGTTTGCTGGGCGAAAAACTGCGCCAGGCGGCGGAATTTATATCCCGAAGGGTGGAGGGCTTTCGTTACGAAATCATGGTGGATACAGGCCCGCTGGCCGACCGGGAGGTGGCATGCCGCTCGGGGGTAGGATGGTTTGGCAAAAACTGCTCCATAATAACCCCTTCCTTTGGGTCGGCGGTGGTGCTGGGGGAGATACTTACAAACCTCGAACTGGAGCCGGACCCGCCGATTGAGGGTGACTGCGGTGAATGCGCCCGCTGCATTGAAAGCTGTCCCACCGGCGCCCTGGTGGCGCCCTATACGCTGGACGCCCGAAGGTGCATATCCTACCTGACCCAGAAAAGGGGGGGCATCCCCCGGGAAATAAGGGATAAAATGGGGGTTAGCCTCTACGGGTGCGACCGCTGCATCGAGGCCTGTCCCCACAACCGGCACGGCTTGGAAGACAGCGGACCGGCCGCAGTGGACCTGGAGCGGCTGGTAACGATGGACAAGAAAGAGTTTGACAGGCTGTACAAAAACAGTGCCCTCGGCTGGAGGGGGCTTAACGTGATAAAACGAAACGCGGTGGTGGCCCTGGGCAACCTTGGGGCCCGGTCGGGGCTTGATGTTTTGGAAGAGGCATTGAAACACCCGTCCGCCGTAATAAGGGGACATGCCGCCTGGGCGGTGGGTCGAATCGGCGGCCAAAGGGCGCGTGAAATGCTCGAAAAAAGCCTTGACAGTGAAAGGGACCAATACGTGAGGGAGGAAATAACAGCCGCCCTGGCCGGGTTGAAGCAAGATTAAGGAAATTGGCCGGGGAAAATGGCGGTTTATAGAGGCCGGGAGTGCATCCGCCGACAATGTGGATGAGAAAATACAAGGAGGGTGTTTAATGAAGTTCAAAGTATATCCGGAAGTTTTCGAGAAGCTGCCCAATGTCTGTTTTGCGGTGGTGGCGGCGTACGGGATAGACAACCGGGGGGAGCACAAGAGAATACAGGAACTCTTAATGCACTCACTCGAAAAGGTGAGAGAGGAAATTGGCGGTACCGACATAAAGAAAAACAGGGATATAATTCCTTACAGGCAGGCCTTTTCCGAGCTTGGATTTAACCCCAACAAGTATTTAAGCTCCATTGAAGCTATGGTCAAAAGGGTGGCCAAGGGCGGCGACCTGCCTTCAATAAACCCTGTGGTGGACCTTGTAAACGCGGTGTCGCTGCAATACATGCTCCCGATGGGAGCCCATGACATGGACGCGCTGGAGGGTGAAATTGCGGTAAGGTTTGCGGTGCCGGGGGATACGTTCGTCCCGTTGGGCGAAACCGGCGAAGAGGCGGTGGAGCCGGGGGAACTGGTTTATGCCGATGCCAAAAGGATAAGGACCAGGAGATGGATTTGGAGACAGAGCGACCGGGGCAAAATAACCGCCGAAAGCAGAAATATATTTTTCCCGATAGACGGTTTCCGGGGTGAAAACTGCAACAGGATGCTGGAGGCGAGAAACAAGCTGGCGGCGCTGCTTTCCGAGCATTTCGGGTGCCGGGTGGAAAAGTACTTTATTAAAGACGATTGTAGCGAGGTGGACCTTTAAAAAAAACCTGTATCGGTCAATGCCGATACAGGTTTTTTTAATAGTTTGCAGGCCTCGCTTCCAGCTTCACGTCCACTGTGTTTTGGGTTTTTCCCCTGTAGTATGTGACTTTTATGGTATCCCCCGGCCTGTATTTATAAAGCTCCCTGGTAAGCTGGCTCATGCCGTTTATCTTCTTGTCGTTAAGGGCGGTTATTATATCCCCGGCTCTCAGCCCGGCCTTGCCGACCGGCGTGTTATTGCCCGCCTCGAACACGTAAACGCCGTCTTCCACAGCCAGCTCTATGCCGTGCTGTCTTCTTACCGCCTGCACGTCTATGCCGCGAATCCCTAGGTATACCATCGTGAATTTACCCTCTTCAATTATCTGCTCCAGGATTGGCTTTGCCTGGTTTATGGGGATGGCAAAACCAAGTCCCTCCGCCACGTTGGATGATATTTTGGCGGTGTTCATTCCTATTACCTCGCCCTTCGAGTTCAGCAGGGGGCCGCCGCTGTTTCCCGGGTTTATGGATGCATCGGTTTGTATCAGGTCCTCCATTACCTCGGATTGCGACAGTTGGATGGACCGGTGCAGCCCGCTTATAATCCCCGAGGTGACGCTTCGCTGGAAGTCAAGCCCCAAGGGGTTTCCTATCGCAATGGCGAGTTCTCCCACCATAAGCTTGTCGCTGTCGCCCAGGTCGGCCACCGGCAGGTTTTTGGCGTCCACCTTAAGCACCGCCATGTCCAGCGTGCTGTTGTTCCACAATACCTTGGCGTCTTTTTCGGTACCGTCGTTGAACAGCACTGTGATTTTTTCGGCCTGTCCGCTGTTAACCACGTGGTCGTTGGTCAGGATGTACCCATCCGGGTGTACTATGAACCCCGAACCCACTCCCTCGCCCCGTCGGGGTATACCAAAGAACATGTCCCTTTGGATTGTAACGGTGGTAACCCCCACCACCGTCGGAGTGGCTTTCTGCGCCACCGCGGATACTACCGTAATATCCTCGCCGCTTGGCTCTATGACTATTTGGCGCTGGTCGCCCGAGGGAACCTGGATTATGTTCTTTTCCATGATGGTTGGCATATAATAGGCTGTCAGAAGGCTTCCCACTATTGCCCCAATAAGGGCGAATACAAAGGCCTTGAACGCGCCGGAACGGCGGGGATAATTCCTGTGGTAATAGTCATCATTAGGATTGCCGGGTGTGTAATTGTCCATTGTTTCCTGCCTCCTTACCGGAAATTACCGAAACATAGTATTAAAATACCCTTAATATTATATTCTAAAACCGGCCCAGAGAAAAATCAAGAAAGCAAAGGGGCGGTTCTCCGCTTCCATTTTAAAGGGCAGCGAAGGGGCATTTTTTCAGCGTTTCAGGACAGGGCAGCACATCTTTAATTTTATGGAGGAAAATGGGTTATCCTATAGTATAATTAAAGTGGAGTATTAATAGCCGGGCGCTGCGCCCGGTATTGGAGGGGGAAAAAGGAAAAATGAAAACGCCTAGCGTACACGAGATGCATTTCCTGAAGGAGAAGATTGACCAGTTTAAGGAGCAGGGAGTGTACCGGAAGCTACCGGAGCTCCAGGGGGCCTTCGGGAGCCCTGTCGGTTATAAACGGGAAGGAGGTAATAAACCTTTCTTCCAACAACTACCTGGGTTTTGCCAACCATCCGCGGCTTAAGAAAGCCGCCATTGAGGCGGTGGAAAAATACGGCGCCGGGGCCGGTGCGGTAAGGACCATAATAGGTACCATGGACATACATAACCAAATGGAGTCGATACTGGCCGAGTTCAAAAGGGAGGAAGCGGTCATAGTATTCCAGTCGGGGCTTACCTGCAATTCCGGGACCATACCGGCGGTTATGGAGGACGGCGACCTTATTATCTCCGACGAGCTGAACCATGCAAGCATTATCGACGGCTGCCGCCTTTCAAAGGCCAAAACCGTACGGTTCAAGCACTCGGACATGGACGACCTCGAGAGGGTCCTTAAGGAGAACTGCCACAAGTACAGGAACCGCCTCATAATAACCGACGGCGTGTTCAGCATGGACGGGGACATCGCAAAGCTGCCGGATATTGTGGAGCTGGCGGAGAAATACGAATGCATGACCTATGTAGACGATGCCCATGCCAGCGGCGTGCTGGGGGAAAGCGGCAGGGGTACGGTGGACCATTTCGGGCTCCACGGCCGGGTGGACTTTACAATAGGCACCCTTTCAAAGGCAATTGGCGTAATGGGGGGATATGTAGCCGGTACCCGGGTGCTCATTGACTGGCTCAAGCACCGGGGAAGGCCCTTCCTGTTCAGCACTGCCCACCCGCCGGCGGTGGTGGGGGCGGTCATAGAGGCGATAAAAATGCTGATGGAGTCCACCCAGTACACCGACAGGCTGTGGGACAATGCACGCTACTTCAAGGCAAAGCTGGAAGCCCTGGGTTTCAACACCGGCAAGAGCGAAACGCCCATAACCCCGGTTATAATAGGCGAGGAGGCCAAGGCCATGAAGTTCAGCGACAGGCTGTTCGAGGAAGGGGTATTTGCCCAGGGTATTGCGTACCCCACCGTACCGAGGGGTACCGCCCGTGTAAGGACCATAGTGACCGCCGAGCACACTAGGGAGCAGCTGGACCGCGCCGCCGAAGCGTTCAAAAAGGTCGGGGAAGAGATGAAAATACTGTAGTAAGCATACCGCCCTTCATCGGGGCGGTTTTATATTGGCATGTTCAGTTGGGTTTATTTCAGGCATGTCATCCCAGGTTTTCCCCAAAAGTTTCCGGCCATTTTTCTTTTTATTTGTCCCACCCCATTGTTTAAAATAAAAATAGACTTTTTGCTGTTCACATTGGTTCTTTATATTTAAAATCCAATCCTCTTCAATCTTTCTACAATTAAATCCGCTTTCTCCTCCTACAATAACCCAATCTATACTACTAAGATTGACACTACCGACATCTCCAATAAGCGGCTCAAAAGATACAAATTTTATTCTTGCGGGCACTCTTTTTAGAAGCTCTATCCTGCTTTTATATTTTTCGCTTTCCACAGTTACACCCTGCCAGATGTTAGGGCTCCAGTTAAGCTGCTCTGAAATCGAAACCAAACGCTCGGCTCTTTTGGTCAATATTTGAAAAGTATGCCATGTTGCCTGATTCATAATATCAAATACTTGCTTAATAAAACCAATTGGTACTTCTTCATGAAAAAGGTCCGACATGGAATTAACAAAAATTAAAGATGGTTTATTCCAATTCAGTGGTTCTGTGAGGCAGTTTTTATGTAGAGTGACTTTAAAACCGTTGACATATTTTCTATTCCCCATTCCTTGTAGTCTTTTCGCCATTCTATAAGCATAACAATTTTGACAGCCGTCGGAGATTTTTGTACACCCTGTTACGGGGTTCCAGGTATTTTCCGTCCATTCTATTTTTGATTTAAGAGCCATTTTAATTCCCCTTTCCTTATTCAACTATATGGGTCAAAATGTGATCGGCAGCTTTAAGAGACAATCGAATAGCGGTATCAGAAGGATTGCTGACACAAAAACAGATCAAAAATAACGGCGCTCTCTTTTCCACATTGGTCAATATCTTTGCATTGTCTGACACGCCAGGAAACACAGTTTTTAGACGCCTTATAATGTATTCCCGTATAGAATCAATAGAACACTTTTCAAGGTTTTTATTATCTAAAAAAGATAGTTGTCGTGATTCTCTGTATAATTCTTTGCGCCAGTCGTCAGTGCCCAACAGTATATTAAGCTTTTCTTCGTAGCTATCCGGTATTCTTCTATCTCTGCGAAGCAATCTATTCATTGCCATTAAGGGGAACAGGTACCAAACATCAAAGGCTTCGGTTTGAGCTATCACCTTTAAGGATTCCCATCTTAATTCCATTGCAAAAGGGTCTATGAATATAACACCTCGCCATCCCTCTTTTTTCCATTGGACGGCGCTTAATGTTTTTAAAAGTTCATTGCAGTCACCCTGCATAATAACAACACTTTTATGTTGATGTTTTTTTGAGATTTCTTTTTTTAATGCGGTGATATAACTTTGTTCCTTTTCAAAAAAGTAATACTCATGAAACGGATAATCCAATGCCCTGATGGCAGAACCGGGTATTGCTATTTCTCCCCTGATATCGATTTTACCGCTTCCGGCAAATGCATCTATATAACATAGTTTAAATGGTTGGTTTTTCAAAGCTGTGGTGTAAAAATTCAAGTACTTTTCTAATACCTCCAGTTTAATTAGTGTCCAGAGGCCGCCGAATCTCTGTCGCATTTCAGCACCTCCAAAATACGAACACATGTTTCTCTATATATATAATAACTTATTTTAATCATTTATTCAACATTTTTTAGAAATAATGTTATATATAACAAGGCTTCAACATCTGAGGGTTTGCAGTAATCTATGTACAACGCACTAATAGTATTACATTCCTTTATATTTTATTAACAGGATGCGAAAATCCGGAGAAACTGTAACACTAGGAGGTATAAAGCTCTAAATGCGTTATATAGGATATGAATAATAGTAGCTGAGCTATCCAGCGTTATAGTAACTTGTGGTTATTGCAGAAAATAGCGTAATACAAGGCTGTTGGCGTTTGACGGTGCTTTTGGTATAATTATACTATACTTCTGTGGGGGTATTGGCGATATGTATACCGGGATATGCAGTGCTTGATATAATACTATATGATTCAGGGATGCCTAAAGGACAGGAGAAGGATACTAAAAGCATAACCCGAGATCAGGAACAAGTTCAACGTATCGGTATCCGAAGTTGGAGAGGGCGACAAATGGCAGACCGCATCCATCGGGTTTTCCACCGTCTCCAACAAGGCGGCACAGGTGGACAGGGTGATGGATGAGGTTATAAGGTTTGTGGAGACCGACGGCCGGATTGAAATAGCCCGGTGCCGCAAGGAAATGGTTTGAATACAGCACAGGAGGACCATAATGGGACAAAGGAACGAAGAAGATATAAGGAGAAAGACGGTACTGGATATCCTGGAGAGGACTTACCCGGACGCAACCACCGAACTGGTGCACAAAAATCCCTACCAGCTGCTTATAGCGACCATGCTTTCAGCCCAGACTACCGACAAGCAGGTGAACAGGGTAACACCGGAGCTTTTTAAAAGGTTTCCGGATGCCAAGGCCCTTGCGGAGGCGGATATAGGCGAGATTGAGAGCCTTATAAAAACCTGCGGGTTTTATAAAACCAAGGCAAGGAACATAAAGGAAGCTTGCCGCGTTATAGTGGAGGAATATGGAGGAAAAGTTCCGCAAACCCTGGAGGAGTTGACGGCCCTTCCGGGGGTGGGCAGGAAAACGGCAAACGTGGTGCGAGCAACGCCTTCGGCGTGGACGCCATAGCCGTCGACACCCATGTATTCAGGGTGGCCAATAGGCTGGGGCTGGCGCAGTCGGGGGATGTGAGGGGCACCGAGGAACAGCTGATGGAAAACATCCCCAGGGAAAAGTGGTCCCGTGCACACCACTGGCTGATTCATCACGGCAGGAGGATATGCAAAGCCAGGAGACCCAAGTGCGCCGAGTGCCCGCTGGCGGAAGTTTGCAGATCTGAAGCGGAATAGTAACGGCTGTCGCGTAATCAAAAGAACCGTCCCTATGATTGCTATGATTGGAGGGGTGGGAAATGGTAAACACGATATTCGCGCTGGATATAGGCACAAGGACGGTGGTGGGGGTGCTGGCCCGGGGCAGTGCCGACCGGGACCTGCTGGAGATTATTGATATGGAGGTTATGGAGCAGCGACCGGAGCATGTTTGACGGGCAGATACACGATATCCCCAAGGTAACCGAAGTGGTAAAAAGCGTAAAAACCGACCTGGAGAACAGGAACAACTGCCGGCTGCAGCATGTATCGGTGGCGGCGGCAGGCAGGGCCCTCATTACCCACAGGGTGAGGGTAACAGAAAACGTCGAAGGACGGGAGCCGGCGGATTCCACCTTTATAAACAGCCTGGAGCTTAAAGCGATGCAGGAAGCGCAGCAGCAAATACAGGATACATACAAGGACAATTCGCAGCACTACTGCGTGGGATACAGCGTCGTGGACTACTACCTGGACGGGGTGCCCATAAAAAGCCTCGAAGGCCACAGGGGCCATGAAATGGGCGTGGAGGTTATAGCCACCTTCCTGCCGCGGTCGGTGGTGGAAAGCCTCTACGCGGTTATGGAAAGGTCCGGCCTCGAGGTTATAAATCTTACGCTGGAACCCATAGCGGCCATTACGCTGGCCATCCCGGAAAAGCTGCGATGCTGAACCTTGCCATGGTGGACATAGGCGCCGGAACGTCAGATATCGCGATATCCCGAAACGGCAGCATTTCCGCCTATGCAATGGTATCCATGGCCGGGGACGAAGTGACCGACGAAATAGCGCAGCATTTTTTGCTGGACTTTCAAAGTGCCGAAGGGGTGAAAAGAAAGCTTTTCTCGGGGGCTTCTTCGACCGTTTGCAGGGATGTAATGGGAAACCAGCTTACAATAAGCCGGGAGGAACTGTGCGAAATAGTCCGACCGGTGGTGGAAAGGATTTCCCACAGTATTGCCGAGAGCATTATAGAATACAACCAGGGACCGCCCAAGGCGCTGTTTTGCATAGGGGGCGGCAGCCTTACCCCGGGTATTAAAGAGTGCCTGCAATCCCGCTTGGGGCTTCCCGAAAGCCGGGTGGGCATAAAGGGCCTGGAGGACAATGAGAGGCTTATGGTTTCGGTACCCGGTTTTACGGGGCCCGATTATATAACCCCTGTCGGGATTGCGCTGGCGGGATACAGGGCCGCCGGGGACCATTTTGCCGATGTTACCGTCAACGGCAAGGGCCTTCGGCTTCTAAGAACAAGGAGGATTACCGTAAGCGATGCACTTTTGTCCATTGGTTTTTCTCCGAGGAAGCTGATACCCGCAAGGGGAGAGAGCATCAGTTTTTACATAAACGGCCGGGTAAGGGAAATAAAAGGGGAACCGGGCCGGCCCGCGGTTATCAGGCTGAACGGGCAGCAGGCCGGCCTTGATTCCGAGCTGAAAAACGGCGACGTGGTGGAAGTAACCGAGGCCGCCGCCGGCAGCCCGGCAAGGCCCACGGTGGCGCAGGTAATACAAAAAGAATCCTGCCGGGTTACGCTGGAGGGCAAAGAAATTGCACTGCCGGTCAAGTGGACTTTAAACGGTAAAGAGGCGTCCGCCGATGAGGTTATAAACGACGGGGACAGGCTGGATATTACACGCATAAATACTTTAGGAGAGTTTATAGAAGCATGCGGCCTTCCGAAAAAAGGATATGTCTACAGCATAAACGGCCAAAGAGCGGACTTTGCGCAGCGGCTTAACGACGGGGACAGCATTTCCCTTAGGGAAGAAACCCGGGACAGGGTAATAACCGTCATGGTGAACGGCAAAAGGGTGGACCTTCCGTTCAGGGAAGAGCCGTACATATTCGTGGACCTTTTCAGGTACATGGACTTTGACGTGGAAAGGACAAGGGGTAGAATACAGCTTGCCATAAACGGCAAAAAAGCGGGATATACAGATATAATCAGGGAAGGGGACAGCATAGAAATAATGTAATCATGGGGACGGTTCTTCTTAAAGCCGGAAGCCCATGGTCTTATGTATTTATAAAGCCTGACAGAGTGAAGAGGGTCAACTTGGGCTAGGTTTGGGGCAGTAATTCCTGTTGAGGCAGGAATTTTCCTTTTTGCAAAGAAATTCTTAATGTATGTCGTAAGAAGACTTATGTATCATACAAAAATGACGGATGGGAGTAGAGGCTTATGAATGGACCCCTGTATCAGGTGAAGGTGAAGTGCCCGGTCTGCGGGGCATCCTTTAATACCAGCCGGGTAAGGAGTAAAAGCTGCATCGTGGAGGGCAGGGATACGGATTTTTGTGTATACTATAAGGAGTGCAACCCCATATATTACGAGGTCGCCGTGTGCAGGCACTGCGGCTACGCGGACATGTACAGCCGGTTTGATGAAATAGACCCGGAGGATGCGGGCATTGTACGGGCAGAGATTGAGGGAAAATGGAACGGCAGGGACTTTGGCGGTGAAAGGACCATGGAGGACGCATTGGACTCTTACAAGCTGGCGCTGTTTTGCGCCCAGCTGCGAAAGGGCACCCCCGCCGGGGCGCTTGCGTCCATTTGCATGAGGCTGGCTTGGTTATACAGGATGAAAGGGGATGCCAAGGAGGAAAAGAGGTTCCTAGCCCATGCGCTGGAACAGTACATGGAGCTCTATGACAGGGGCAGGACACCCGAAAAGATGGACGAAATAACGCTTGTTTACCTTATAGGGGAGTTAAGCCGCCGGCTGGGCAAGGGAAAGGATGCGGTGGTGTGGTTCAACAGGGTTGTATCCCATGAAATGAGCAAACAAAAGCCCTTGATAGTGAGAATGGCAAGGGAGCAGTGGTCGCTGGTAAGGAATACAGGGCAGGAGGTGTGAGAGGGATGGAACAAAGGATTGTTTACTGCCGTTTTGATACTGCAATAGGTCCAATGCTGGCGGCGGAGGGTCCCCCATGGGCCTTTGCAGGTTGTGCCTCCCGGGAGAGGGCGAGGGTTTTTTTGACTGGGCGGCCAAGAAGTACCCGGGGGCTGTTGTGGAGGAAGGCTGCAGCGAATTGTTAAGAAGTACCCGGCAGCAGCTTGAGGAGTACCTTTCGGGTGCAAGAAAGACCTTCTCGGTAACGCTGGACCTAAAGGGAACGGTATTTCAAAGGAGGGTATGGCATATACTTATGCAGATACCCTACGGAGGCACTGCCAGTTACAAGGATGTTGCAGTGACTGCCGGAAGCCCTGCCGCCGTCAGGGCGGTGGGCCAGGCGAACAACAGGAACCCGGTGCCGATTATAGGCTCCCTGCCACAGGGTGGTGGGCAGCGACGGAAAGCTGGTGGGGTATGGCGGGGGGCTGGACATTAAACGCCGCCTCCTGGAGCTGGAGGGAATTAAGGTGCGGAAGGAAAGCATAATATGAGAAAGGGCCTTGTATATGTTACCGGGGGTGCCCGCAGCGGTAAGAGCACCTTTGCGGAAGGGCTCATGATGGAGCAGGGGCACAGGATTTTATACATAGCCACCGCCGTCCCCTTCGACAATGAGATGAGGGACAGGATAAAAAAGCACCGGCAGGAAAGGCCCTCTTTTGGCGCACCCTTGAAGCCTACAAGGGTATAGGCAAAAGCCTTGAAGACAGGGGGGAACGTTTCCACGGTATACTGTTGGACTGTGTTACCGTTATGATAACCAACCTTATGATGGACATGGGCTTTGACGAAGAGGAGTTTACCCCGAAAGGACAGCCCGGATGGAGGCACAGGTGATGGCGGAGGTGGATTCCGCGATCTCGGGAATAAGGAAATGGGCAGATTTGGGCGTAATAGTATCCAATGAAGTGGGGATGGGGCTGGTGCCGGAAAGCCCATTGGGAAGGATTTTCAGGGACATTGCCGGCCGGGTCAACCAGCATATAGCCGCTGAAGCGGACAGCGGGTACCTGCTGGTTTCAGGCATCCCCCTGAGCTGAAGTAAGTTTTCACCGGCGAAGTGCTTTATATGGACGGCCGGTTTTAAAAAACCCTCGTGCCGGAGGCCCTTGAAACCGGAGGGGCTGTTTCCGATGTTTGCATGGAGGGCAAAAAGCGAGGATGGTAAAACATGGCGAGAAAAACTCTTGAAAGGGTCTTATACAGGTATATACGGGAGACGGCAAGGAAGACCACTGCGGCCCTGGGCCAGGCCCTAAGGTCGGTGGGCGCCGGTTACAGGGTGTACATGGTCCAGTTCTTAAAGGGCGGAAAAACAGGGGAGCTTGAAGCCGCCAGGAGGCTGGAGCCGGACTTTAAAATTTTCCGTTTTGAAAAGGAGAGGGTTTTTTCTGGACGCTGGACCAAAGGCAGAAGGAGGAACTTAAGGCGGAAGTTAAGAAAGCCTTTGAATTTGTAACCGACGTGGTACGGCAGCAGAGCTGTGACATCCTGATACTGGACGAAATAATGGGTATACTGCATAATGGACTTTTAACCGAACAGGATATTTGTGAACTGTTGGAACAAAAACCGGATAAAATGGAAATAATACTAACCGGTAGGAATGTCCCGGACAGGATAAAGGAAATGGCCCACCTGGTGACCGACATGAAAATGATAAAGCACCCCTTTGAACAGGGTATTGGCCCCCGGGAAGGGATTGAATTGTAGCATGAAAGGGTTTATTGCGATACTTCGGTTTACAACAAGGCTGCCCATTCCCCAACGGGAGGACACCACCGAAAGGGACCTTTTAGGGGGCATAAAGTATATGCCTCTGGCGGGGGGCATCATTGGGGCGGTGGCGGCCCTTATATACAGGGCCCTTTATGGTTTTGACCCCGCGGTGGCGGCCATAGCGGCGGTGCTGTCGGAAATCGTAATAACGGGGGGCCTTCACCAGGACGGCCTGGCGGACACCTTTGACGGCCTGTACAGCGGAAAGGACAGGGAAGGGACGCTGGAGGTCATGAAGGACAGCAGGCTGGGTACCCATGGCGTCCTGGCCCTTACCGGGGCGCTGCTTTTAAAGGTGGCCCTTGTAAATGCACTCAAAGAGCCGGGGGCACTGCTTGCGGCGCCGGTGTTTTCAAGGCTTGCGATGGTTTATGGTGCCGCGTTCTCAAGGAGTGCCAGGCAGGCGGGGCTGGGATGCTTGTTTATAAACGGCACATCCGGCCGGGATGCCCTGGCCGCCGGCCTTATAGCAGCGGCTATAAGCCTTTATGCCGTTGGAGCCGCTGTAACGGCTGCCGCCAGGGTAGTTTCGCCGGCAATTGCCCTTGCCGTCGTAAAGCTTTGCAGCCGGAGGATAGGCGGCATGACGGGGGATACGTTGGGGGCCTTGGGTGAAATAGCCGGGTTGGGCTTTCTGGTTGTTTACTGTGTGGTCATTGGTATTGCAAAATTAGTGTAAATGAGAAATGCTTATTCTTTAAACCCAGTTAAATCAGTAGAAGGTGGTATTGGGATGTTGGAGCTAATAATTGTAAGGCACGGGGAAACCGAGGGCAACAAGAAAAGGATATACCAAGGGTGGACGGATACCGAACTCAACCAAACCGGCCTGCGCCAGGCCCAGCGCCTTGCGGAAAGGCTTAAGGACAAGGACCTGGACATCATATACAGCAGTCCGCTTAACAGGGCGCTGGCAACGGCACTGGCAGTAAACAGGTATCACGGCCTGGAGATTAAGACGGTTGAAAACATAAAAGAAATCCATTTCGGGGAATGGGAAAATATGAGCGGTCAGCAGCTGGAAGAACTTTACCCGGATTACATGGAAAAGTGGAGAAGGGATTATACCGCCTTTACGGCACCGGGCGGGGAAAGCCTGGAGGCGGCATACTCAAGGATTAATTCGTGGATGCAAAAACTTATTAGGGATAATTCCAAGGGAAGCATACTGATAGTGAGCCATGCCGGCGCAATAAGGGCCATGGTATCGGGACTTGTAGGGCGTGGCGTTAAGGGTCACTGGAACTACATAATAAGCAACTGCAGCATTACAAGGATAAACGTGTTTGACGGTTTCCCGGTGCTGGCGGGGCTCAACGACGTGTCCCACCTGGAAGGTTTATGATAAAAAATTTTCAAAAAAGAAGGATATAGGCAATTCTTGGAGAACAGTTTCTTTTACCAACATTTATTGACAGATATAGCGAAGCGGAGCCATCCAAAGCGACAGACTAAAACTGTGCTTGACGAGGTGGTTTGCTTGGAAACAAATAACGATTCTTTGATTGTTATTAGTCAAACTATGGGCCTTATTGAAAGCAGGATCTTGGAAAACAAGCTGCTCGGAAAGATTATGAAAGCCTCAGAAGGGGACATTTTTTTTCTAAAAGAGCAGTTCGGGGAAGAAGCAGTAATTATGGGCATGGAAATAGTGGAAGCCTATACTTCCCTGCACAGGCTTGTTACAAAACTTAAGAAGGAGAATTAGAAAAAGACGGCCATTGGTCGTCTTTTGTCTGTAGCCGATAACTCATTCGCTATTTCTACAGTAGGGGCATACGCCGAAAAAATAAAGCTGGAAATTTTGGATATCGTAACCCGATGTCCTTTTTGCCTTGTTGACTAAATTCTTGGAAAGGGATATGTCCATGTTTTCTATTTTCCCGCATTTTGTACATAATATGTGCGGGTGGGGTTTGGGAATCACGTCGTACCTGGAAGTGTTTCCGCCTATATTCAGTTCCTGGATTATACCGGTTTCCTTTAATAGGTCAAGGGTTTTATACACCGTGGCAAGGCTCATTGTGGGGTACTCCGACGATATAATATTGTATATGGTTTCTGCAGTCGGGTGCATGTTGCAGTTCTTAAGCACTTCGTATATGGCCAACCTCTGCGGGGTGACCTTGCAGCCCATATCCCTCAATACAGCTTCCAAACCCATGCTAACACCACCCTTATTTAATAATAATTATCTAATAACAATATATAATAGAAAATACAATTTGTCAAATAAATAACGAAATTCGCAGCAAAAATTGGTTATTTTTAATAAGTGCGGCAGCATAATGTACAACCGGACAAAAATGGTTTATCATTTATGGGGAGGAAAATAAAATGCGGACAAAGGTATCGGTGGCAAGGTGTGAAAGCTACGAACAGGATAAGGCGCATGCCGCCATGGAAAAAGTCCTGGGTGCCCTGGGAGGCATAGGAGGGGTTTAGGCGGTGGTAAGCGGGTAATTGTTAAGCCTAATCTTCTTATGGCGAAAAGACCGGAAGATGCCGTTACAACGCATCCCGTGCTGGTTGAGGCCCTGTGCAGGCAAATAATTGCCGCGGGGGCCATCCGGTTATTGCCGAAAGTCCCGGGGACCTTTGAACGTTTCGCTGCTTAAAAGAATATACCGCCTGACGGGCATGGAGGAAGCGGCAAAAAACAGGGGCGGAATTGAATCTCAACCTTGAATTCGAGGAGGTACCTCACCCGAAGGGAAAAGTGGCGCGCCGGGTCAAAATAATGAAATGCGTACTCGAGGCGGACGCGGTAGTATCCTTTGCCAAACTGAAAACCCACGGCATGATGCTTTTCACCGGGGCGGTAAAGAACATGTTCGGGACCGTTCCGGGCTTGTAAAGGAGAATACCATTTCAATATGCCCCGGATAGAGGACTTCTCGGATATGCTGGTGGATATATGTACCCTGGTTGGGCCCGCCCTTTCAATCATTGACGGCGTAGTAGGGATGGAGGGTGAAGGCCCCTCCTCGGAAGACCGGTTCAAACCGGGGTGATATTGGCATCCGAAACCCCTATGCCCTGGACTATGCAGCCGCCGCGATGGTGGGCATAAGGCCGGAGAGGGTGCCTACCGTTTCCCGTGCCGCCGAACGGGGACTGTTTGCCGCAGGGCCGGACGGGCTGGATATTGTAGGGGATATGGACAGCCTCTGCTGTATAAAGAATTACGATACTCCCGCCATAGTGAGTGCATCCTTTACAAGGGGAAATACCCGGCGTTTATTGAAAATATGGTCAATAGGGCAGTGCAGCCGAAACCGGTTTTTATGCACCGGATATGTACCGGGTGCGGCGACTGCACTACCAACTGTCCCGCCGATGCGATAGAAATGGTTGACGGAAGGCCTGTTTTGAAGCCGGATAAATGCATAAGATGCTTTTGCTGCCAGAGCTGTGTTACCAGAAAGCTGTCAGTATATACAGGCCGTGGCTTTTGAGGGCACTGGGCCGCGGGCGTTATTAAGGAGGGACTTAATATGGCCTTTAACATAGTGCTGGTGGAGCCGGAGATACCGCAAAATACGGGAACATAGCGCGCACCTGTGCCGCTACCGGTTCAACCCTTCACCTTGTAAGGCCCCTTGGATTTACTGTGGACGACAGGAGGCTGAAAAGAGCAGGGTTGGACTACTGGCACCTGGTGGATATAAGGTATTATGACAGTTTCGATGAACTCAGAAAAGCCTATCGCCGGTCCAGGTTTTATTTTGCAACCACAAAGGGCCGAAAGTTTTATGACGGGGTGCGGTACCGGCCGGGATTTCCTGGTGTTTGGCAAAGAGACGGGGGACTGCCCCGGGAAATCCTTGAACAAAACTCCGAAAGCTGTATAAGGATACCAATGGTTAAAGAGACGGTGGCCCGCTCTTTGAACCTGTCAAATTCGGTTGCGGTGATTCTGTACGAGGCGCTCCGCCAGCAAGGGTTTACAGAATTAACATAGATTTAACAATATACGACCAAAAATGGTTTATTATATACCTGGATGAAAGATTCATATCAGCGGGTGGGAGGTATAGGATGACTACCAGGATGGCTTTTGAGTTACTGGGTGGACTGGGGCTGTTTATATACGGGATGAATACCATGGGGACAGGCCTTCAGAAGGCGGCCGGAGACAGGCTAAAAGGCTGCTGGAGATACTCACTACCAACAGGCTGCTGGGCCTTGTGTTCGGAGCGGTAATAACGGCAATTATACAAAGCAGCAGCGCCACAACGGTAATGGTGGTGGGTTTTGTAAACGCGGGACTGATGAACCTGATGCAGGCTGCCGGGGTTATAATGGGGGCCAATATAGGCACCACGGTAACCGCCCAGATTGTGGCTTTCAGGCTTACCGATATTGCCCCGGTGGTGGTGGCGGTCGGTGTGGGACTCTTGCTGTTTGGAACCCGGAGAAGGTATAGACAGATCGGGGAAATACTAATCGGGTTCGGTATACTGTTTATCGGGATGAATCTAATGTCGGTAGCCATGGAACCGCTTAAAGATCCTGAATTGTTTACGAACATTATGACCACCTTTGGGCGCAACAGGTTATTGGGTACTGTCGCGGGGTTTTTGGTAACCGCAGTAATCCAAAGCAGCAGCGCCTCCATTGGTTTGCTGCAAGCCCTTGCTTTCAATGAACTCATTTCCATTGATGCTGCCCTTCCCATTATACTGGGCATGAATATAGGCACCTGCGTGACCGCCCTGTTATCCAGCATAGGTACCGGCATCAACGCCAGGAGGGCGGCCATGATTCACCTTACCATTAAAGTGATAGGCATGTTTTTATTTATCGGGTTTACCAATTCCCTGGGAACGGCTGTAGCGTACCTCGGGGGAGATACGGTTAGACAGATAGCCAATGCCCATACCCTCTACAATATTGCCAATACGGCTATACTGCTTCCCTTTACTCCGCTGCTGGTAAAGGTGTCCAAAACTTGTCCCCGGCCAAGAGGAGGAGGAGGGGGTGCTAAAGTACCTGGACAACCGAATACTGGAGACCCCCAGCATTGCAGTGCTGCAGGCGTTAAAGGAGGTTGCCAGGATGGGTGCCGTGGCAAAAGAAACCTTAAGATATGCCGTGGACGGTTTTGTCAAGGAAGACGAAAGACTCTTGAACCACTGCTACCAGAAAGAAAAGATGGTAAACGCCCTGGAGAAGGAAATAACCCAGTTTTTGGTGCAGCTTGCCAACAGCAGCCTTTCGGCGGCAGAAAACGACCTGGTTACCGGGCTCTTTCATACGATAAATGATATAGAAAGAATAGGGGACCACGCGGAAAACATTGCGGAATTGGGTCAGAGCAAGATAGATAATGGCCTTGTGTTCTCTGAAATAGGTATAAGGGACTTAACCACCATGGCGGATTACGTTTATGCGATGGTGGAGGACGTGGTTGCCGCCTTGGAGAACAGGGACTTTGAGCTTGCCCGGAAAGTGAGGGAGCAGGAGGAGGAAGTGGACAGGATGGAAAGGGATTTCAGGGAAGGGCACATAGGGAGGCTGAACAACTACCAATGTGTGCCCGGGTCGGGGGTTGTTTTCCTGGATGTAATAAGCAACCTCGAAAGGATAGGCGACCACTGTTCCAACATAGCCATGTCCATATTGGATAGGGTTGGATAGAGATGGACTGCCGCAAGGGAAATTTTAGTGCGGCAGTTTTTTATTGAACAGCGGGGCGGTTTGATATAAAATGGAGGCAAGTGCAGTGAACAAAAAAGGGGGGAGGCTCATTAATGGACCAAATCAGGATAGTGACGGACAGCACGTGCGATTTGCCCAACGAGGTCCTGAAAGAATACGACATAGCCGTTGCACCCTTGACGGTTAGGTTTGGCCAGAAAAGTTTCAAAGACCGGGTGGAGATAACCACGGAGGAGTTTTTTGAAAAAATGGGTAAGTCCAAAGAGGTTCCGTCCACGTCACAGGTGTCGGTGGGGGAGTTCACCGATATCTTTAAGGCTCTGGGAGAGGACGGCGGGACCGTTTTGGGGCTTTTTCTGTCGTCGCGCCTGAGCGGCACCTACCAGTCCGCCGTGATCGCCAGGAATGTGCTGGGACTCGAGAATATTCACGTTATGGATACAAAGCTTACCACCCTTGCCCATGGGCTGGTGGTATTAAAGGCGGCGCAAATGGCCAGGGATGGTCATTCTCTGCAGGAGATTAAAGATATGGTTACATATATGTCGGATAACATGTACAGCATTATTATACTGGGCACGCTGACATACGTAGAAAAGGGAGGCAGGATTGGCGCCGGTACCGCGCTGGTAGGCAATTTGCTTAACATAATGCCGGTGGTAACCTTTTCCGAAGGCGAAGTGAAGCTGTTGGGCAAAATAAGGGGACGGAAAAGGACGGTAAGCTGGTTGGTTAACCATATAGAAAATCTCGGGATACGTTTATACGACAGGGTAGTGGGGATAAACTATATAGGTGACAGCAAAATAGTAGGGGAAGTCAAGGATGCCCTAAAGAAGGGGTTTAACGCGAAAGAATTTGTTGTGGGCACGGTGGGCAGCGTTATCGGGACGTATTCCGGTCCCGATATGGCCCTAGGGGTATATTTTTAAAAGTAAAGGAGAGGAAAACATGCCGGTAAGAATTATAACCGACAGCACGGCAGACCTGCCGAAGGACCTGGTAGAAAAGTACGACATAGGGGTTGCACCCCTGATGGTCAATTTCCAGGACGGGTCTTTCAGAGACGGCGTTGACCTGACGCCGGAAAAATTTTTCAAAAAGCTTGCGGAAAGCAAACACATGCCTACCACTTCCCAGGTAAACCCGCCGGTTTTTGTTGACCTCTATAAGAAGGAGCTGGAAAGGGGCAGTTCAGTCGTTTCGATACATTTAAGTTCCAAGGGAAGTGGAACCTACCAATCGGCGGTAACTGCAAAAAACATGCTGGGCAGCGACAACATAGTGGTAATAGATCTGCTGGGCTATTCCATGGGCATGGGCCTTATAGCCCTGAAGGGGCAAAGATGGCAAAGCAAGGGGCCGGTCTTGAAAAAATTAGGGACAGGATGCTTTACATGAGGGACAGAATGCAGTACGTATTCGGAGTGGATACGCTGGAATACCTGAAAAAGGGTGGAAGGCTAGCTCTCCCGTTAAGGCAACCATAGCCACCGTTATGAATATAAAGCCGGTACTGCATATCCTGGACGGCGAAATAGAGGTGCTGGACAAGGTGAGGGGCAGGAAAAAGGTCCTGTCAAGGCTTCTCCATGAGGTGGAGGAGACCGGCGAAGATTTGGCAAACCAAACGCTGGCGGTGGTTCATTCCCTGTGCCCGGAGGAAGCCCAGAACATCAAGGAATTGCTGATGGACAGGTTTGGACCCAAGGATGTCATTATTTCCCAGATTGGTTGCGTTATAGGCACCCATGTGGGCCCGGGCACCATAGCCGTATTCTACATGAAGGGATAGGGTTGATAAAAAGCGAAAAATTTATTTGTTTAAAAAAGGAATCACTAAAAATTTGTTGAATTAATAACAATGAACAAAAAAGAAAATTGAATAACCGATTGGATGATGGGTGCGGGAGAGACCCTGTGGCAGGGGACGGTCCTTTGTCACATTAGTTTAGGGCACCGAAGGAGTAAGCCATATACGGCCGAGTAATGGTGAAGCTCTCAGGTAAAAGGACCGTATCCGGACAATTTCCTGGAAAGCCGGATTGTGGCACCGACGGAGCAATTCTGGGTACAAGAAGAAACTCTGCAGGTCAGAAAACAGGGAAAGGTATTGACTCAGCGAGGGCCATGCACAACCCTGTTTTTTGGTTTACGGATTTATTATATCAATAAGCCCCGGGCGATAGCGACAGGAGGAAAAGGCATTGCTGAATAATACGCTGATAATTTCAAATAATAAATTGGTAAATGAAAATCTTTCCACCCATGCAGAGGTATTGTTTTCTGAAATGACCCTGCTTGAGACCATGGAAAAGGCAAGGGATTTGATACATAAGGGATATATACTGCTGACCCACCCGCTGTCCGGCAGTATAAAGCCAAATGATACGCCCTATAAAAGCATAGCCCTTGAAAAAGGCTGGGGCCCGTGGATTACCAATCGCTGGAAATAATGGAACAGAGCATAGCCAGGACCAAATCGCTGCTGGAGCAAAGGGCAGTGCTCCGACTGGCCGGAAGATTGCCTTGAAGACTTCAGGGTGATAGACCTGGACCTGATAAGAAATGCGTTAAAAATATAGCATTACATGTGATAAAGGAAACAATTAACCAAGGAGGGGGAAACATGCAAGGCTTATACGACATTATAATCATCGGCGGGGGTCCCGCCGGACTTTCCGCAGGCCTTTACGGCGCGAGGAGCAGGGCCAAGACCCTTATATTGGAAAAGGGTAAATGGGGCGGCCAGGCGGCCACCACCGAGGAGCTTGAAAATTACCCCGGTTCGATAGAACAGCCTACAGGGCCGGAGATAACGGCCAGGATGAAAAGGCAGGTGGAGGAGTTCGGGGCGGAGACCAAGGCCGAGACGGTAACAAAGCTGGAGTTGGATGGAAAGATAAAGAGAGTTATAACCGACAGTGCCGAGTACCAGGCAAAAACGGTAATAATTGCAACCGGGGCCAAGCCAAGGCTCTTGGGCTGTCCCGGCGAACTGGAATTAAGGGGCAAAGGTGTATCCTACTGCGCCACCTGTGATGCGGACTTTTTTACAGACCTTAGGTTGTAGTGGTAGGCGGCGGGGATCTGGCGATACAGGAGGCCATTTACCTTACCAAGTTCGCCGAAAAGTTACCGTTATTCACCGCAGGGATGAGCTAGGGCGGCCAAGTCCATCCAGGAGAGGGCTTTCGCGAACCCGAAGATAGACTTTATTTGGGACAGCGTTGTTACCGAGATAAAGGGTGACGGCATCGTGGAAAGCGTGGTTGTGAAAAATGTCAAGACAAATGAGATTAAAGAAGTGCAAACCGACGGGGTGTTCATGTTTGTCGGGTATGACCCGGTATCCGACCTGGTAAAGGGCCTGGTTGACATGGACGAAAAAGGGCTACATCATCACCGACGAGAACATGAGCACCAGCGTTGAGGGCGTGTTCGCAGCTGGGGATGTCAGGGTAAAAGCCTGAGACAGGTAGTAACCGCCGCTTCCGACGGCGCCATAGCCGCTGTCCGGGCGGAACACTATATATCAGAGAATTTCTAAAATAAAGGAGGTGAGACAGTGCTGGAAATTAACGCTGAAAATTTTGAGGCTGAAGTTTTACAGTCGGATAAGCCGGTTCTTTTGGACTTCTGGGGTACCAAGTGCGAGCCCTGCAAGGCGCTTATGCCTTCGGTGGAAAAGCTGGCAGAGAAATACGGTGACAGGATTAAGTTCTGCAAGCTAAACACCGCGGAAAACAGGAGACTGGCCATATCCCAAAAGGTGCTGGGCCTGCCCACCGTTGCCATGTACAAGGACGGCGTAAAGGTGGAGGAGCTTACCCAGGACAAGGCAACGGCGGACAACATTGAAGAAATGCTCAAAAGGTATGTTTAGCCCTAGGGCTGAAAATAAAGGGAGGTGAATATTTTGCGTTTGGAGGTTGGCTACATAAATATCAAGGACGTGCAGTTCGGAAGCAAAACCGAAGTAAAGGGCTCGGTGCTTTACGTGGACAAACAGGGGATGCTGGACACGATAGGCGGCGACCCGAGGCTGAAAAGCATTGACATTGATATTGCAAAGCCCGGGGAGGAAGTAAGGATAACCCCGGTTAAGGACGTAATCGAGCCAAGGGTCAAAGTTGAGGGCCCCGGCGGCATTTTTCCAGGGTTCGTCAGCAAGGTGGACACCGTGGGCAGCGGGAGGACCCATGTGCTGAAGGGCGTAAACGTTGTGACAGCCGGAAAAATAGTCGGGTTCCAGGAGGGTATTATAGACATGACCGGTCCGGGAGCCGATTATACTCCCTTCTCAAAGACCTGTAACGTGGTGGTTGTATGCGAGCCGGCGGACGACCTGAAACAGCACCAGCACGAAGAAGCGGTAAGGCTTGCAGGATTGAAGGCTGCAGCATACCTTGCCGAGGCGGCAAGGAATCTTACACCGGACCAGGTGAAGGCGTACGAGACCAAGCCTTTGCTGGAGCAGGTAAACGAATTCCAGAACCTGCCGAAGGTGGCCTATGTGTACATGCTCCAGTCCCAGGGGCTGCTCCATGACACCTATGTATACGGGGTGGATGCAAAGCAGATTATTCCGACGCTTATCTATCCCACCGAGGTAATGGACGGGGCAATAGTAAGCGGCAACTGCGTGTCCGCCTGCGACAAAAACACCACCTATCATCATTTAAACAATCCAATAATACACGACCTTTATGAAAAGCACGGCAAGGAACTCAATTTTATCGGTGTGGTAATAACCAATGAAAACGTATACCTTGCGGACAAGGAAAGGTCGTCCAACATGACGGCAAAACTGGTTAGGATGATGGGAGTGGACGGGGTCGTCATCTCCGAGGAGGGCTTTGGAAATCCGGATACCGACCTTATCATGAACTGCAAGAAGATAGAAAACCAGGGCATTAAAACGGTAATAGTTACCGATGAGTATGCGGGAAGGGACGGCGCTTCGCAATCCCTTGCCGATGCGGATCCAAAGGCGGATGCCGTAGTCACGGCGGGTAATGCCAACGAAATAATAAAGCTGCCGCCCATGAAGAAGGTAATAGGCCATATAGAAACGGTGGACGTAATAGCCGGCGGATTTAAGGGAAGCCTTAAGGAAGACGGCAGCATAGAAGCGGAACTGCAGGTTATAACCGGTTCCACCAACGAACTGGGTTATAATTTGCTGTCTGCCACAACCATATAAAAATACTACAATATTTTTAGAAAGGATGATAAAGGTGTTTGAGGGCAAGAAAGTCATAATCATAGGCGACCGAGACGGCGTGCCGGGCCCGGCCATAGAAGAATGCGTTAAAAGCGCCGGCGCCGAAGTGGTCTTCTCGGCAACCGAATGTTTTGTCTGAACTGCAGCAGGGGCAATGGACCTGGAAAACCAGCAGAGGGTTAAGGATGCGGCTGAAAAATATGGTGCTGAAAACATTATCGTGATTTTAGGAGCATCCGAGGCAGAGTCGGCGGGACTGGCCGCCGAGACGGTAACTGCCGGCGACCCCACCTATGCAGGTCCATTGGCAGGAGTCCAGTTGGGACTTCGGGTTTATCATGCGGTTGAGCCGGAGGTCAAAGAAGCTGTTGACCCCGACGTGTACGACGAGCAGGTAGGCATGATGGAGATGGTCCTTGATGTTGATGCCATAGTTAACGAAATGACCAACATAAGGTCCCAGTACAGCAAGTATTAGTTAATAAAATCCCTAAGAGAGGGGGAGAGATGATGAGCAAACTGAGGGTGGTGCATTAAATAAACCAATTCTTTGCCGGTCTCGGAGGAGAGGAGAAAGCCGACGTAAAGCCGGAGATTAGGGAGGGCAAGGTAGGCCCCGGGGCAGCCCTTGCAGCGGCCCTGGGCCAGGATGCCGAAATAGTCGCAACGGTTGTATGCGGCGACTCCTATTACAATGAGAACCTGGAGGACGCCAGGAAGACCATCCTGGACATGATTAAGCAGCAGAAGGCCGATTTGTTTATTGCAGGACCGGCCTTCAACGCAGGCAGGTACGGGGTTGCCTGTGGCGATATATGCAAGGCGGTATCCCAGGAGCTGGACATACCGGTTATCACCGGTATGTATATAGAAAACCCCGGCGTAGACCTGTACAGGAGAGATGTTAACATTGTCAAGACCGGCGGCTCGGCTGCGGATATGAGAAACGCCGTTCCCGTTATGGCAAAGGCTGCCCTGAAGCTTGCGCGGGGCGAGGAACTGAAAGCGCCGGAAGACGGGGTACTGGAAAAGGGTGTCCGCAAGAACATGTTCAGGGACGAAAGGGGCTCCAAGAGGGCGGTGGAAATGCTCATTGCCAAGCTAAACGGCCAGCCCTTTGAGACCGAGTACCCGATGCCCGATTTCGACAGGGTGACCCCCAACCCGGCGGTTAAGGATATAAGCAAGGCCAAAATTGCGCTGGTTACCTCGGGCGGTATAGTGCCCAAGGGCAACCCGGACAGCATTGAAGCATCCAGTGCAACGAAATACGGAAAGTACGACATAGAGGGAGTTTACGACCTTACATCCGATAAGTACCAGACCGCCCACGGCGGCTACGACCCGGTCTACGCCAACGAAGACCCGGACAGGGTACTGCCGGTGGACGTATTGCGGGATTTGGAAAAGGAAGGGGCCATCGGTCAGCTTCACAGGTATTTCTATTCAACGGTGGGTAACGGCACTTCGGTGGCCAATGCAAAGGGCTTTGCAAGTGAATTTGCAAAAGAACTCAAGGCGGACGGGGTGGACGCGGTTATACTCACCTCGACCTGAGGAACCTGTACTCGTTGCGGTGCAACGATGGTAAAAGAAATAGAAAGGGCGGGCATCCCGGTGGTGCACGTGTGCACGGTGGTTCCCATATCGCTTACGGTGGGGGCCAACAGGATAGTGCCGGCGGTAGCAATACCACACCCACTGGGCAATCCCAAGCTTTCCAGTGATGAGGAAAAGGCTCTCCGAAGACAGCTTGTGGAAAAAGCCCTTCAAGCGCTGCAGACCGAAGTGGACGGCCAGACGGTGTTTGAACGATAGAAGTCAATTGACAGACAAATGGGTGATGCCGCTGCATCACCCATTTGCTGAAATATGGAGGTGTGTATATGTTTCCCGTAGTTAAGGCAGCAAGCTATATACTGGTGCATGCGCCGGATATTTTGATAAACAACGGCTCTACCCAGACCATGGAGAGGGCTGTAAACCCCAATTCGGAGTATTTGCAAAAATTAAGGCAGCACCTGCGAAAATACGAGGAGGTGGTAGCCTATCCTCCGAACCAGGTCTATATCGGCAACAATAGGCCGGAGGACCTGTGGGAAATGAAACAGCCCTGGTACCAAAACAATATACCCGGCGCGGAAAGATACGGCAGCATGGGTGAAATAATGCCCCAGGATGAATTCTATGCACTAATAAAAATATCCGACGCCTTCGACCTTGTCCGGCTGGAAAAGGGTTTTACCGCATCGGTTAAGAAAAAGCTTACCGAGCACCGGCTGCTGGGCCGGGAAATGGCGGATAAGCTGGGTGAGGGCGTTGACCTTGCAGAGATAGAAACCCTTTTAAAAGACCACCACGCCGAGGCAATGTACATGGATGGCAGCCTGGTGGGGTGTGTTAGAAGGGCCCATGACAGGGATATTAACCTAAGCGCCCATGTAATGTTTGAAAACCTTGTGACCAAGGCATCAGGAATACTGTCCCTCGTTAATTTGTTTAAGCTGAACAGCATAGACCCGGGCAGCGTCGATTACGTAATTGAGTGCTCGGAGGAGGCCTGCGGCGATATGAACCAGAGGGGCGGCGGAAACTTCGCGAAGGCCATTGCGGAAGTGGCGGGCTGTGTCAACGCCACCGGTTCGGACCTAAGGGGCTTTTGCGCAGCGCCCACCCATGCCCTTATAGAGGCGGCAGCCCTGGTTAAGGCCGGGGTGTACAAAAACGTTGCCGTAGTGGCGGGCGGCGCCACAGCCAAGCTGGGCATGAACGGAAGGGACCATGTGGCCAAGGGTATACCGCTATTGGAGGACGTCCTGGGCGGCTTTGCGGTGTTAGTTAGCGAGAACGACGGTGTTAACCCGGTGCTTAGGACAGACCTTGTGGGCTACCATACCGTCGGTACCGGCTCGTCACCCCAGGCGGTCATTACTTCGCTGGTTATAGCGCCGCTGGAAAAGGGCGGGCTTAAGATTACCGACATTGACAAGTACTCGGTGGAAATGCAAAACCCCGAAATAACGGTACCGGCGGGAGCCGGGGACGTTCCGGCGGCAAACTACAAGATGATAGGCGCCCTTGGGGTAAAACGAAATGAACTGAGCAGGGAGGACCTCGGGGAATTTGCCAAAAAACACGGTATGCCAGGCTTTGCGCCCACCCAGGGACACATACCCTCCGGCGTGCCTTTTATAGGGCACTGCAGGGACATGATGCTGGAGGGGCAGCTGCAAAAGGCCATGATAGTAGGAAAGGGCAGCTTATTCCTCGGGCGGATGACCAATCTTTTTGACGGCGTGTCCATAGTAATGGAGAAGAACTCCGGCAAGGTGGAACAAGAGACCGGGGTTAGCGAAGAAAAATAAAAAGCCATGATTGCCCAAAGCATGAGAGAGTTTGCGGCTAAGCTGCTGGCGGAATAGGGGTGAGGACTCTTGGATAAGGATGTAAGAAAAATAATCGGAGGCGTTTTCAACCAGATAGCGGAAGGGCTGGAGACCGAAGCTTCGCCGGAAGATAAGGGTTGGTCTTACCACGCTGGGCAGCGAGTTGGGGGATAAGGAACTTATAAGGGGCGCCGAGATGGCGGCGTCAAGAAATCCTTCGTTGGAAGTGGTCCTTATCGGCTCCTCGGAAAAGAGCAGTCTTCAGAACCATCCCCACCGGAGATGAAAAGGAAATGCACGACAGGATGGAGGCCCTTTTGGACAGCGGGGAAATTGACTGCTGCGTGACCATGCACTATAATTTCCCCATTGGCGTTTCAACGGTGGGAAAAGTGGTAACCCCCGGGGCCGGCAAAGAAATGTATATTGCCACCACCACCGGCACCTCGGCGGTGGACAGGGTGGAGGCGATGGTCAAAAACGCCGTCTACGGCATAGCCTGCGCAAAGGCCATGGGTAACCAAAGGCCCACTTTAGGCATACTCAATGTGGACGGCGCCCGGCAGGTGGAAAGGATACTGCTGGGGCTTAGGGAAAAGGGCTATAATATAGACTTTGCACAGTCCCAAAGGAGCGACGGCGGGCATGTCATGAGGGGGAACGACCTTCTGACCGGGACCCCGGATATAATGGTCACCGATACGCTTACCGGGAACATACTGATGAAAGTATTCTCCTCCTACACCACCGGCGGAAGCTACGAGTCGATGGGCTACGGCTATGGGCCGGGCGTGGGGGAAGGGTACAAAAGGATAATACTGATACTTTCAAGGGCTTCCGGTGCGCCGGTGGCCGCCAATGCCATCGAATATGCAGCGGCACTGGCCCGGGGAAGGCTGCCGGAGGTAGCCGACCGGGAGATGGCCGCCGCCAAAAAAGCCGGGCTGGAGGCCCTGCTTGCGGCCACAAGGAAAGAGCAGCCAAAGGCTGCAGCCAAGGAGGAAGTGGAGGCACCGCCAAAGAAGGTGGTTACCGCGTCCATCTCCGGAATAGATATAATGGACCTGGACAGTGCAGTGGAGGTGCTGTGGCGGGGCGGAATATACGCCGAGACCGGCATGGGTTGTACCGGGCCGGTGGTCATGGTGGCGGAGGATGACCTGGAGGACGCCATGAGCCTCCTTGAAAAAGAGGGATATATCACAAAGGAAACCGAGTGCTAATCGAGTAAGAGGGGGGTTAATCACCCCCCTCTTACTCGATTAGGGACAAGTAGGGACAAGGGACAGTTCTTTGTCCCTTTTTGCATTTGGGTAAACATGACTAATAGAATAGGGACATACCTTTTATCCACTATTTGTGATTAACCAAGTTATGCTATAATATTATATAATAGACTGTGTAAAGGGGTTGTCTGCAGTACCAATTTGGTTTGGGGGAGATTTTCATGAAAATGGGGTTCAATTTGTCTCTGGAACAAACCCAAAAACTAATAATGACCCAGGAACTGCAACAGGCAATCAAGATATTGCAATTGTCCTCCCTTGAGCTAAAAGAATACATTCGTCAGCAGCTTGAGACCAACCCGCTTATAGAGGAAAAGGAGGAGGATATGGAGCCCTTTTCCGGCGACGACGGGGAGGATATGATTGCAAGGCTTATCAAGAATTTAAGCTACGGCGATTACAACAGTGGAGAGTACAGCTACAGCGGTGATTCGGAAAACGATTTTTCCTTTGAAAATTATGTGCCCAGCCATACCACTTTGAAAGACCATCTTCTATTCCAGCTGCACATCACGGTTTTGCCGGACCGGCAGAGGGAAATAGGGGAGTATATAATAGAAAGCCTGAACGGAAATGGGTATCTAACCACTGATATCCGGGAGATAGCCGAAGCCTTTAACACCGATGACGCGGAGATAGAAAAAGTGCTTTCGGTAATCCAGACCTTTGACCCGGCGGGAGTGGCATGCAGGGACCTTCGGGAATGCCTGCTGCTGCAGCTGGATGCAAGGGGCATAGAAGACCCGCTGGTAAGGGAAATAATTGAGAACCACCTTGCCAGCCTTGGGGACAAAAAGTTCAACCAGATTGCCAGGGACCTTAACATATCAACCGCCGAGGTCCAGAGGGTGTGCGACATAATAAAGACCCTTGAGCCAAAACCCGGCAGAGCTTTCCAAAATTCCGGGGATGTCAAGTATATAACGCCGGACGTGGTGGTAAGGCAGATAAGCGACGAGTTTGTGGTACTGGTGAACGACAGCGCCGCACCCAGGCTAATGATTAATTCGTACTACAGGAACATATTAAGCAGCTGCCAGGACCAGCCGGGTATTTCAAGGTATATATCGGGGAAACTGGAGGCTGCCCTGTGGCTGATAAAGAGTATTGAACAGCGCAGGATGACTCTGTACAAGGTGGTAAACGCCATAGTAGAGTACCAGAGGGAGTTTTTCCGTATCGGGGTTAAGGGCCTGAAACCGCTTACGCTGAAAGACATTGCATCCAAGATAGGGGTGCACGAATCCACCGTGAGCAGGGCTACAAGCGGCAAATACGTGCAGACCCCGAGGGGTATATTCGAGCTTAAGTTTTTCTTCTCAAGCGGTGTAAGCAGCGCCTGCGGCGAAGGAGTGTCCTCCGAAAGCGTCAAGGAGATGTTAAAGGGCATAATAGACGGTGAGGACCCGCATAGCCCAGTAAGCGACCAGAGAATTACCGATATTCTCAATTCAAGGGGTATTAATATATCCAGGCGGACGGTGGCAAAATACAGGGACGAACTTGGGATAGTATCCTCCAGCAGGAGGAAAAGGTACAGATAAGACCGTCGCGGGACATTGGTAGCGGATGCTGCGCCGTCAAAACCGGGCTAATGAAATCTATACCTTTGGCTAATAATAAATTTTAGTTACAAACAGATATACAAAATAATATGGAGGGATTTTAATGACTGTAAGGGTTGCAATTAACGGGTTCGGGAGGATAGGCAGAAATGTGCTGCGTGCCGCACTGGAACAGGGGGTTACCGACCTGGAATTCGTGGCGATAAACGCACGGTCGTCGGACAACGCAATCAAGGCGCACCTTTTCAAGTACGATTCGCTTTATGATACCTATCCCGAGGATGTTTCGGTAGAGGGCGACGAAATAATAATAGGGCAGAGGAAGTACAAGGGGCTGACCGGGATCGGTCTTGACGAACTTCCGTGGAAGGAGCTGGGCATCGATATAGTAATTGAATCGTCGGGGGCCTTCAGGACAAGGGAAACCGCCGAGAAACACCTTGCCGCGGGGGCCAAGAAGGTGGTAATAACCGCCCCGGCAAAGAATGAGGATATAACAATCGTCATGGGCATAAATGAGGACAAGTACCAGCCGGACAAGCACCACATTATTTCCAACGCTTCATGCACCACCAACTGCCTGGCACCGGTGGCAAAGGTGCTGAACGAGGAATTCGGCATAATAAAGGCCCAGATGACAACAGTCCATGCTTACACAAACGACCAGAACATACATGATGCAAAGCACAAGGACCTAAGGAGGGCAAGGGCGGGGGCCCTGTCCATGATACCCACCACCACCGGCGCCGCAAAAGCGGTATCGTTGGTCCTGCCGCAGCTGGAGGGCAAGATAAACGGAATGGCGGTAAGGGTGCCCACCCCCACCGTATCGCTGGTGGACCTGGTTGCGCTGGTTAGCAAGAAGGCGGGCGGCGCAGAGGAGGTTAACGCGGCTTTCGAAAAAGCCGCCGCCGGGCCGCTGAAGGGAATACTTGAGTACAGCGACAAGCCTCTTGTTTCCATAGACTATAAGAAGAGCCCCTATTCGTCGATAGTGGACGGTCTTTCCACCATGGTGGTGGACGGGGACTTGGTAAAGGTGCTGGCATGGTACGACAACGAATGGGGTTATTCCTGCAGGGTTCTGGACCTGGTACGGTACATAGGCAGTAAAGGCGTATAGAAGAAAAAGAAACAAAAAGGGACAAGGGACGGTTCTTTGTCCCTTTTTGTTTGCAGACTAATATTGGGTAAAACAGCGCTTTTACCGGGAGGAATAAATAAACGCAAATATTGAAAAAATACTGGCATGACATGATAATGAATGGAGTTATTCCCACCGGGTAGTATATCTGGTAGAATATATAAGGGTATGATAATTGGGTTATAAATATACATAACCTTTCACGAGGAGGAATGGAAGTGGATAAGAAAACGGTAAGGGACGTGGAAGTAGCGGACAAAAAAGTAATGGTCCGCTGCGATTTCAACGTTCCCATTGACGACCGGGGGAATATTACCGATGATACCCGGATTACGGCATCCCTTCCCACAATAGAGTTTTTACTGGAAAGAGGCGCCAAGGTTATCCTGATGTCCCACCTCGGAAGGCCCAAGGGCAAGGTGGATGACAAATACAGCCTGCGCCCCGTTGCACGAAGGCTGGCGGAACTGCTGGGCACCGAAGTACTGATGGCGGGCGACGTTGTGGGGGAAGATGCCCGACAAAAAGCGTCAACATTGCAGCAGGGACAGGTAATGCTGCTGGAAAACGTTAGGTTCCACAAGGAGGAAACCGAAAACGATCCGGGCTTTGCCAAGAAACTGGCGGAGATGGCGGACGTATTTGTAAACGACGCCTTCGGAGCCGCCCACAGGGCCCATGCTTCTACGGCGGGTATTACCGCTTTCCTTCCCGCGGTGGCGGGGTTCCTTATAGAAAAGGAGCTGAAAGCCCTGGGACAGGCGCTGCAGGACCCTGCCCTGCCCTTTACCGCGGTGCTGGGGGGCGCCAAGGTCTCCGGCAAGATTGGAGTAATTTCAAACCTCCTGGACAGGGTGGACAACCTTTTGATAGGCGGAGGGATGGCCTATACCTTCTTTAAGGCGAAGGGGCTTAACGTGGGGAATTCCCTGCTGGAAGAGGATTATATAGAAACAGCGGCCGAGGCCCTTGAGGCTGCAAAGCGAAAAGGCGTAAACCTGGTTCTTCCAGGCGACGTGGTGGTGGCTTCTTCCTTTGACAACGATGCGGACCATTACACAGTGGACGCGGGGAGCATCCCCGATGATTATATGGGCCTTGATATAGGGGAAAAGACAATCGGGGTTTTCCGGGACATTATATTAAAATCTGCCACCGTAGTGTGGAACGGTCCCATGGGGGCCTTTGAAATGCCCACCTTCGCAAAGGGCACCCGGGAGATAGCCGATGCCATGGCCCGGTGCGGCGGCACCACCATAGTGGGCGGAGGGGATTCCGCCGCCGCCGTTTCACAAATGGGGTACGACGACAAGATGACCCATGTTTCAACGGGGGGAGGGGCTTCGCTGGAATTCCTGGAGGGCAAGGAACTGCCGGGGATAGCAAGCCTGTTGAATAAATTGTAATGGGAGTGATATTGTGAGGAAACCATTAATAGCCGGAAACTGGAAAATGAACAAGACCGGCGCGGAGGCGGCGGCCCTTATCCGCGAAATCCGGGAAGGATACAACGGGGACGCCGTAGAGGTAGCGGTGTGCCCGCCCTTTACCGCCCTAAGGGATGCAAGGGAAGCGCTAGGCGGGACAAACATAAGGCTGGGGGCCCAGAACGTATACCACGAGGAAAAAGGCGCTTTTACCGGCGAGGTGTCCATTCCCATGCTGCAGGACCTGGGGGTGGAGCTGGTTATCGTGGGGCACAGCGAAAGAAGGCAGATATTCGGGGAATCCGACGGACTGATAAATAAAAAGGTGGCAAGAGTTTTAGAAAGCGGGCTTGTTCCGATACTGTGCGTGGGCGAAACCCTTGAGCAAAGGGAAGCGGGAAGGACCCGGGACCTGGTAAGGTACCAGGTGATGGAGGGTCTGAAGGGTTTGAAGGAAGAAGAGATAGGAAAGGTCATAATTGCCTACGAGCCGGTCTGGGCCATTGGGACCGGAAGGTCGGCAACGGCGGAGGATGCCAACGGAGTTATTGAATACATAAGGGAAATACTGGGGGAGTTGACGGGCAAAAACAGGGCTGATACCATACGCATACTGTATGGCGGAAGCGTGAACAAGGAAAATGCCGCATCCCTCTTAGAACAGCCCCATATAGACGGGGCGCTGGTGGGCGGGGCAAGCCTCAAGGCGGACCAGTTCCTTGGAATAATACGGAGTGCCGCGGGAAAGGAGAGTGTTTAACATGACACTAATAAAGCAAATATTTGCACGGGAGATACTGGATTCCAGGGGGAACCCCACGGTGGAGGCGGAAGTGCTGCTGGAATGCGGAGCCATCGGCAGGGCGGGGATTCCTTCCGGCGCGTCCACCGGGGCCTTTGAAGCGGTGGAATTAAGGGACGGCGACCCGGAGAGGTACCTGGGCAAGGGAGTGCAAAAAGCGGTAAACAACATAAACGGGATAATTGCCCCGGAATTAATAGGCCATGATGCCCTGGACCAGGCGGGGCTGGATAAAATTATGATTGACCTTGACGGCACCCATAACAAGGGCAGGCTGGGGGCCAACGCGATACTGGGGGTTTCGCTGGCGGCTGCAAAAGCTGCCGCGGCGGCGCTGGGCCTGCCGCTTTACAGGTATATAGGCGGCGTTAACGCGAAACAGTTGCCGGTGCCCATGATGAATATCCTGAACGGCGGAAAGCATGCCGACAACAACGTGGATATTCAGGAGTTTATGGTTATGCCGGTGGGGGCGGGGTCCTTTGCCGAAGCCCTGAGGATGGGGGCGGAAGTTTTCCACAACCTGAAGAAAGTACTGAAGGATAAGGGTCTCAACACCTCGGTGGGGGACGAAGGGGGCTTTGCGCCAAATCTTGCATCCAACGTCCAGGCCATAGAGGTGATAATCCAGGCCATAGAAAAGGCCGGTTACATACCCGGCGAGCATATAGGACTGGCCCTGGACTGTGCCGCCACCGAGCTTTACAGGGACGGAAGGTACCAGCTCAAGGGAGAGGGGCTTGTAAAGACCGCCGATGAAATGGTGGAATACTACAGCAGCCTTGTGAACAAGTACCCGCTTCTGTCCATAGAAGACGGCCTTGCGGAGGAGGACTGGGAAGGCTGGGCCCTTATGACCAAGGAACTGGGGGGAAGAATACAGCTTGTGGGAGACGACCTGTTCGTTACCAACACCGAACGGCTGATGAGGGGAATTAAGGAAAACACCGCCAACTCAATACTAATTAAACTCAACCAGATAGGTACCCTTACCGAGACGCTGGACTGCATCGAAATGGCAAAAAGGGCGGGCTACACCGCGGTGGTGTCCCACCGCTCCGGCGAAACGGAGGATACCACCATTTCGGATGTGGCGGTGGCGGTTAACGCCGGGCAGATAAAAACCGGCGCTCCATCAAGGACCGATAGGGTGGCAAAGTACAACCGTCTGCTGCGCATAGAGGGGGAACTGGCTGGTGCGGCGCAGTACAAGGGAAGAGATGTATTCTACAACCTATAAAACGGGAAGTGATTGGTGTTGTATTTTACGGGGGCGTGTGTTAAAATAGCTTTGTTGATTCCACGGGCAGGGGGTGCAGTAGAATGAGAATCTTCATAACGGTAATTCACGTTATTGTTAGCCTTATTCTTATAGGCAGTATACTTATGCAATCGGGTAAAAGCGCGGGCCTTTCGGGAAGCATATCCGGGGGAGCCGAATCCCTTTTGGGAAAGAGCAAGAGCAGGGGGTACGAAGCCCTGTTGGCTAAGGTAACCACAATAGGTGCCATAACCTTTGTGATTACCTCGGTTGCATTGGTATTGCTGCAGTAAATCCGTATAACAAATGAATACTCTGGGAGGTACAAGCAGATGAACGAATTCTTTTACGCGGTTCCCGCGGTAGGGGTTATTGCCCTGTTATTTGCATTTATCCTGTCATCCAGGATTGAGAAGGCCGAAGTAGGCACTGACAGGATGAAGGAAATATCCTCATACATACAGGAGGGGGCAATGGCGTTCCTTGCCAGGGAGTATAAAAGCCTTGCAATATTCGTGGTGGTACTGTTTTTTGCGCTAACCTTTCTTATAGACTGGCAGACGGCGGTATGCTTTATTGTGGGAGGACTGTTCTCTGCCGCCACCGGTTATTTCGGCATGAAGGTTGCCACCAAGGCCAATGTCAGGACCGCCAATGGAGCAAGGCAGGGCATGAACAAGGCCCTAAGCATAGCCTTTTCCGGCGGCGCGGTGATGGGCATGAGCGTAGTGGGCTTTGGAGTACTTGGATTGGGAATACTTTATATTATATTTAAAGATGCCAACATAGTGACCGGCTTCAGCCTGGGGGCCAGTTCCATAGCCCTGTTCGGCCGTGTAGGCGGAGGAATATACACCAAGGCCGCCGACGTGGGCGCCGACCTGGTGGGCAAGGTGGAGGCCGGGATTCCGGAGGACGACCCGAGGAACCCCGCGGTAATCGCCGATAACGTTGGGGACAACGTAGGCGATGTGGCGGGCATGGGCGCAGACCTCTTCGAATCCTACGTGGGGTCGATAGTGGCCGCCATGACCCTTGGAGCGGTGATTTATGCAGGCCAGGTCAGCGGCGTGCTTTTCCCGATGCTTCTGGCAGCCACCGGGATAATAGCCTGCATCATAGGAGCCCAGTTTGTAAAGGGAGACGAAAACACCAACCCGCAGAAGGCTCTTAATATGGGGACCTATGTCAGCGGGCTGATACTGGTTATTTCAGGGTTTGTGCTAAGCCGCTGGCTGTTCGCGGACCTTCGGCCCTTTTACGCCGTGGTTTCCGGCCTGGCGGTGGGCCTAATAATAGGCCAGCTCACCGAGTATTATACTTCCAGCGACTTTAAACCGGTTAAAAGGATTGCGGACCAGTCCAGGACCGGCCCCGCAACCAACATAATAAGCGGCTTGGCGGTCGGGATGCAGTCTACTGCCCTTCCGATAATAGTTATTGCGGCAGGGATCCTGATAGCCTACAAGGTAGCCGGCTTATACGGTATAGCCCTGGCGGCGGTGGGGATGCTTTCCACGGCCGGGATGACCATAGCGGTGGACGCCTATGGACCCATAGCCGACAACGCGGGCGGAATTGCCGAGATGGCGGAACTGCCCCATGAAGTGAGGGAAATCACCGACACCCTTGACGCGGTGGGCAACACCACGGCGGCAATTGGTAAGGGATTCGCAATAGGTTCCGCCGCACTGACGGCGCTGGCGCTGTTTGTTTCCTATTCACAGGCGGTTAACCTACAGCTTATAAACATTATGCAGCCGGAAGTAATAGTGGGGATGTTCCTGGGCGGAATGCTGCCCTACCTGTTCTCCGCCATAACCATGGAAGCGGTCGGGAAGGCTGCTTTCCAGATGATAGAAGAGGTAAGGAGGCAGTTTAAGGAGATACCCGGCATAATGGAAGGCAAGGGAAAACCCGACTATGCGAAGTGCGTGGATATAAGCACAGCCGCAGCCCTTAAGGAAATGATATTCCCGGGACTTCTGGCGGTTTTGGCGCCGCTTCTTACCGGTTTTGTGCTGGGACCCGAGGCCCTGGGCGGCCTGCTGGCCGGGGCACTGGTCACAGGAGTGCTGGTGGCGATACAGATGGCCAACTCCGGCGGAGCCTGGGACAACGCCAAGAAATATATAGAAGGCGGCGTCCACGGCGGCAAGGGCAGTGAGGCCCATAAGGCGGCGGTTGTGGGCGATACGGTGGGAGACCCCTTCAAGGATACTTCCGGCCCGTCAATAAATATTCTCATTAAACTTATGACCATAGTTGCTTTGGTGTTCGCACCGCTGTTTATATAATAGACTCCCTAGGCACCGGGACATACTGCCCGGTGCTTTCGGTTTTGTTGGAGAAGTTTTAAAACACGGCGGTTGGTTAATAATATATTAGAATGGTTTTTCCCCGGTTTACCGGGGTTTGAAACGGAGGTTAAAACGACTTGAAGCTTAAGAAAAGAATTTTGGAATTCATGAAAGAAAAGGCGTACAACCCGATGACGGCGGAGGAGCTGATGAACCGGCTTGACATTGACGGGCCGGACATGCCGGCATTTTGCGAAGCCCTTAGGGAAATGGAAAGGGAAGGGGAGGTAATACTCACCCGCAAGAAAAGGTACGGGATACCGGAAAAAATGGACCTGGTGACGGGTACTTTGCAGTGCCATCAAAGGGGTTTCGGTTTTGTACTGCCCCGGGACGATATGTACGAGGACGTGTATATTCCCGCCGACGGGATTAACGGTGCGATGCACAACGACAGGGTTATTGCCAAGATAACGAAGGGCCGAACCGACGGCGGCAAGACCGAGGGGGAAATTGTGAGAATCCTGGAAAGGGCCAACAAGCGGGTGGTGGGCACCTACGAGAAAAGCCGGAATTTTGGTTTCGTGGTGCCGGACGACCCAAGGATTCTTGACGACATATTTGTTGCCCGGGAGGATGCATTGGGCGCCAGGGAAGGGGACAAAGTGGTGGTGGAAATCCAGCGGTGGCCCGAAAAAAGGAGAAACCCCGAGGGAAGGATTATCGAGGTATTGGGCCACCGGGGCGATATAGGCGTAGATGTTCTATCCATCATAAGGAGTTACGACATCCCCGAGGAGTTTCCGGCGGCGGTTTTGCATGAAGCGGAGGCCCTGCCGGGGGACATCCCGCAGGGTGAGCTGGAAAAAAGGGCCGAATTAAGCGATATGAAAATAGGCACCATAGACGGGGCCGACGCCAAGGACCTGGACGACGCCGTTTCGGTGGAAAGGCTCCAAAACGGAAACTTCCGGCTGGGAGTGCATATTGCCGACGTGGCCCACTACGTGGCTGAAAACTCGCTGTTGGACAAGGAAGCCTACCGCCGTGGAACCAGCGTATATTTCCTGGACAGAGTAATACCCATGCTGCCCCGGAGGCTGTCCAACGGCATATGCAGCCTTAACCCCAAAGAGGACAGGCTTACAATGTCGGTTTTCATGGAAATAGACAGGTGCGGGTGCGTGGTGGACTATGAAATACTGGAGAGCGTTATAAGGACAAGCGAGAGGATGACCTACGCCGATGTTTCGGATATCCTGGAAAAAAACGACCCCGCACTAATTGAAAGATACCGGTACCTTTTGGATGACTTTAGGGCCATGGAGGAGCTGCACCGGATACTGGCGGCCAAGCGGACCGAAAGAGGAAGCATTGACTTTGAATTTGACGAGTTCAAGGTGATACTGGACGAGAAAGGAAAGCCGACGGACATAGTTAAAGTTGAAAGAAGGACGGCGGACAAGATTATCGAGGAATTCATGCTTGTGTGCAACCAGACGGTGGCCGAGCACATGTACTGGCTGGGCGTTCCCTTTATATACCGGGTGCACGAGGAACCGGACATGGAAAAGATGGAAGCCTTCAATGCGTTTATTTACAATTTCGGGTATTCCATAAAGGGCATAAAAAGAGTGCACCCAAAGACGCTGCAGGCGCTTATCGCCAAGGTTAAGGGCAAAAAAGAGGAGAGGGTTATAAACACCCTCATGCTGAGGTCGCTAAAGAGGGCCAGGTATTCCCACGAGAGCCTGGGCCACTACGGCCTTGCCGCCACATATTACTGTCATTTCACCTCGCCTATACGGAGGTACCCAGACCTTGTGGTGCACAGGATACTCAAGGAAACCATTAAAGGGAAGATGGATAAGGACAGGGCGGAGTATTTAAGGGATTTTGTTGAAAGGGCGGCGATGCAGTCCTCCGACAGGGAAAGGGCGGCGGACGAGGCCGAAAGGGAAGTGGAGGATATGAAGAAGGTGGAATACATGGCGGACAAGGTTGGCGAGGAGTTTGAAGGCATAGTGTCCGGCGTTACCGCCTTTGGACTGTTCGTGGAGCTCTATAACGGGGTTGAGGGCATGGTCAGGGTCAGCTACATGGACGACGATTTTTATCATTTTGATGAAAAAAGCTATACGCTGATGGGGGCAAGGACCAGGAAGATTTACAAGATAGGCGATGCGGTGAGGGTGCAGGTGCTTAAAGCCAACCCCGACGAGAAAAAATTGGACCTTACGCTGGTTTAAGAAAATATCCACGTAAACTGTCGTAGCGTTTTAGGAATGATAAGGGTATAATAATAACAGCAAGGCAAGGGCGTGGTGCCAGTGCCAATTATCAAGCCTATATCTGATTTGAGGAATTATTATATGGTAAAGAAAATGACTTTTAACTGTAGAAGGATTGGAAAAAGACCCGTGAAAAAGGAGCCATACCATAATACAATCACGGGTTATTGGGGTGCTAAGAGTTATGCCAAATAATTTTAAAATAGGCGAACAAAAGTTGAATCGTAAAAATAGGGTATGGTATAAACTCAAAGAGCTTACAAAAACGCTATTCACTAACGGCTTTGACAGTGAAAAGCTTCGCAGTTTAAATGCGAGCTTTATTGGCAAAAAGGTCGGTATTAGCAGGAACAATGCCAGCAAGGAATTAAACCAACTTGTAAGAGAAGGAAAAGCACTTAAGATTAAGGGTAAACCGGTGATTTATCTTGATATATCCGTTGTAAAAGCATATAGGGATATTAATATTGAAACAATGGTTGTTGAAGATTATGATACTTTTATGAATATGACAGGCAAAAACAAACATCCCGACAAGAAACATCAAGGAGTATGGCCTCTTGAGAATGAAACAAAAACTGACGGGACTATTTTCGATAGAATCATTATAGGGAGCCAGGATAGTTTAAAATACCAAGTTGAACAGGCCAAGGCGGCTATATTATATCCGCCAATTGGTCTTCACACCATGATAATAGGTTCTACGGGGACAGGGAAATCGACTTTTGCAGAAGCCATGTATCGATATGCAGTTGAGTTAGGGAGACTGCCAGCAGATGCCCCATTTGTTGTTTTTAACTGTGCCGATTACGCCGACAACCCTCAACTGCTATTGTCGCATTTGTTCGGACACGTTAAAGGTGCCTTTACAGGTGCCGACAAGGAAAAAGAGGGGTTGGTGGATTCAGCCAATAAGGGCGTATTATTCTTGGACGAAGTCCATCGCCTGCCTCCAGAAGGCCAGGAAATGATGTTCTTACTCATGGACAAAGGAATATATCGCCGTATGGGCGAGGTGAATAATACAAGAAAAGCCCAAATGCTAATAATAGCTGCAACAACTGTAGAGCCGCAATCCACCATGCTGCCCACCTTTTTGAGAAGGATTCCGGTTCTTATAAGGCTTCCAGAATTGCGTGATCGAACCCTGAAAGAAAGAGCAGCTTTTATTTGCAGGTTTTTCGGGGAAGAATCGGCCAGGCTCAAGCTACCTGTTAAAGTTTCAAAGGAAGTGTTAAAAGCTTTTATGCTTTATGATTGTCCCGGGAATATAGGTCAGCTGAAAAGTGATATAATGCTAATATGTGCCAGCGCATTTTTAGATTATATAACATATAAAAAAAGTATGGTTGAAGTGCGACTATCCCATCTTTCCCAAAGGGTAAGGGAAGGTTTTTTCAGAATAGGCCAGAACAGGGAGGAGCTTACAAAGGATTTTAATTTAAACGGCGGGGAAGAAGTGGTTTTTAATGGCCATGCTTCCGATGTGATTGATAATATAAATGAAATTATATATATAGATGAGTACAGGGCCAATGATGACTTGTACAACTTAATCAAAAAGAGTTGGGACAAATATAAAAGTATGGGACTACCACCCGGGAAGATAAGGGATAGGCTTGACGCGGAAATACAGGGCTATTTCAGACGTTTCATTTCAAAAATAAAACCGGAGAACCGAGAAGTCGAGCGGCACATGTTATTTAAGGTCGTAAGTCCAAGGATTCTTGAAGCAGTGGAAGAAGCTCTGAATGAAGTGAAAGATTTTCTAGAGGTTACACTTTCTCAAAGACTGATTTTTAGTATTGCACTTCACGTGCGGACGCTAATGGAAAGGATCAGAATTGGAACAATAATAACTCATCCGGACAAAGAGAGCATAGCCAAAAACTATCCGAAGGAATATAGGGCCGCGAGAATGGCTATAGAGAAGCTTGAAAAAGAGCTGGAAATAAGCATACCGGAAGATGAAACTGCCTACCTGGCCATGTTTTTATATGCTGCAAAGGCCATTTCAACTGATGCTCATATAGGCATATTGATTATTGCCCATGGAGAGTCGGTCGCCACTTCAATAGCAAATGTAGCAAACTCGCTCCTAGGCATAGAACATGCTCATTCGATAGACATGCCACTTGACGAAAAGGTAGAAGCGGTGCTAGATAAAGCTATTGAGATGGTACAAAAAATAGATACGGGGAAAGGCGTTCTTTTACTGGTAGACATGGGATCACTGACAGCATTTTCCGAGGTAATTACTGAGAAGACAGGCATTCCAACAAGGATAATTGATAAGGTGAATACCCCGATTGTTATTGAAGCGACTAGGAAAGCATTGATGCCGGACATGAACATCGACAGGCTGGTTGAAGAAATTGTTAATGCGGATCAGTATACAAGTCAAAAAAGTTTTACGTACGGAACTGCATCTAGTAATTATAAAGCAAGTTATTCCAATAAAATCCTGGTTGACATCTTGAATAAAACCTTAACATTCCTGAATGCCGAAAAGTCCTGCGAGGTATTGATGAGCGTTCTTATGGAAATAGCAAATGAACTTGGGAGAGATGTCGAAGATGATATTAGGATTAAGTTTCTGTTTCATTGTTCATGTATGATTGAAAGGGCAATCAAAAATCAGCCTTTGCCTTATAATGATTTGGAAATTCAAAAAAAGAACTGTGCTAAATTATTCAATATAGTAAAGAAACATTTTGAAACGCTAGAAGAAGTGTTCGGAGCCAGTATCCCGGACACGGAGCTGGCCTATGTTGTTGAAATGCTTGATACACATTGTGATACACATTGTGATACAGATGAACAATATTCGAGACACATTAGGAAAATATGATACACATTTATATAAGAATAGCCTCATAAAAAATGGGGCTATTTTTATTTTATCGAAATCACGTATAAATTGTTTATGAAGTGCCTATTTTACTTACTTTCAGAGGTTTAGTACAAATCCTCATTTATTTAGAGCGCACGCAGGATACAGCGAAGAATCTTTGGCACGAAAAGTGCACGGATTATAAAGCAAAATTGGGCACATCAAAAAATAATCGCAAAATCATCATTTATGGAGGAAGGTTATGATAGGTATACTTGTGGTTACGCACGGCAATTTAGGAAAAGAATTAATCAATAGCGCTGAACTTATTGTTGGCAAACAGGAAAACACTTTTGCTTTAGGTCTTTATCATGGCGACAATATTGATGATTTCAGGGAAAAGGTGGCCAAGTATATTCAAGAATTGGACAATGGCGAAGGACTAATAGTATTTACAGACTTATATGGCGGCAGTCCTTCAAATACCTTAGCAATAACCGCTAAGAAACCCATTGGTGTAAGGTTTGAATGTATTACCGGCGTAAACCTGCCTATGGTTTTAGAAGCACTAACCATGAGAAAAACTCTTGATTTGAGCAAGTTGAAAGAGCACTGCATACAAATGGCACATCAAGGCATAAGGGACCTGAAAAAAGAGCTGGAGCCAAAGTAATAAGAAGATAGAATCCTCCAGAAAGGAGGTGGAAACATTGCCGAATATCGTCTTAACAAGAATTGACGACAGGTTAATACACGGACAGGTCATGACTTCATGGGTGAAGTTTACGAAGGCTGACAGAATAGTCATTGTTGATGATGGGGTAGCAAATGACCCATTCATGGGGGATCTTCTGAAGATGGCAGTACCATCAGGTATAGATGTAGATATTTATGGAATACAGAAGGCCGTGGAAATGTTAAAAGACGAGGAAAAGAAAGATAAAAACATCATTATACTGGCGAAAACTCCAAAGACCATATTCGCCCTGATACAAGGAGGCGTCGACATTCAAGAGATAAATGTGGGCGGTATAGGTGCAGGTCCTGGCAGAAAATCGCTTTATAAAAACATTTCGGCTTCAGCAGAAGAAAAAGAAATATTCAAAAAAATACTTGCCATGAATAAAACCGTTTATATGCAGATTGTACCGGATGATAAAAGGGTGGAAATTGAGAAATATCTTTAATGGATATGAGAAAAATTAAGGGAGAGAATCATGATGAAAGCTGCGGTTTGTTACGGTCAAGGGGATATACGTATTGAAGATGTGAAACTGAAGGAATTAGAAGCAGACGAAGTATTGGTGAAGATCGCATATTGTGGGATATGTCCGTCTGATGTCAGAGTGTATAACGGGTTATCTTCCAAAAAACTGCCTGCCATTTTGGGTCATGAGTATACGGGATGGATTGAAAAGGTGGGCAAGAATGTTGACGACATAGAAGTGGGCACCAGGGTCGTGGTTGACCCGGGGAAGAAATGTTACACCAGGTGTTTGCCATGCAAGAGAGGGTATACGAACAAATGCATGAATATGACTGATGCGTACGATGGTTTCGCAGAGTATAATGTTACCCGCCGGATGAATGTCTATCCCCTGAAGGATACAACAAGCATGTTAGCGGCAGCCCTTTGTGAACCCCTTGCATGTGTGCTGCACGGGCAAAAACAAGCAAAAGTAGGACCGGGTTCGGTGGTTGCGGTAATAGGAGCAGGACCGATAGGCTTACTGCATGTACAGGTTTCAAAGTACTTGGGCTGTAAGGTTATTTCATCCGACATCAATAAAAAGAGATTGGAAATAGCAAAGGAGTTCGGGGCAGATATCACGGCAGATCCGGCTATAGAGGACCTGAAAAAGGTAGTTGCGGATGCAACCGACGGCTGGGGAGTTGATGCTGTAATAATAGCTGCAGGGAGGCCTGAAATTGTTGAGCAGAGTTTAGACCTTGTGGGCATAGGAGGAAGTATTGTAATATTTGCCGGTATATATCCGGATACACCTGTAGCGTTAAAGCCAAACCTTATCCATTACCAGGAAATAAATATTACCGGATCGTCTGACTATACGGATCAGGATTTTATCGAAGCTCTGAAATTAATAGAGGAAGGAAATGTTGATACGGAAAAACTGGTTTCGGATGTACTGCCATTAGAAAAAGTAGCTTACGGTATGGAACTTGTGAAATCCGGCAAGGGTTTAAAGGTTGTTATAAACGTGGGCGCTTGAGGCGGTATAGGAGGAATGATACTGTTCTTAATTAAACTGACCAATATTAAGGGGAGATAAAAAATGGTAAATCCCGGGAAAGAATTGAGATTGGGTAAAATATTCGCGAAAGACAAAAAAACGTTAATCGTGCCGCTTGACCATGGCATAGTTTCAGGGCCGGTTAAGGGATTAGAATTCCCGCGAAAAACGATAGATGAACTAAAAAAAGGCGGCGCAGACGCTTTTATCGTGACTTACGGTATGATAAGGAACTTCTATAAGTGCTTTGAAGGTTATGGAGTAATACTCAGGATGGACGGAGGGCCTTCAGATTATGCAAATGATATGGAAGCAACGGACCTTATGTGTACCGTGGAAGATGCTTTACGGATTGGGGCAGACGCTGTTATAACTTCCACATGGCTTGGGGGACCTCATGAGGCAAGAACCGTGGCGTCTGCTATGAGGCTGGCTGCTCAATGCGATGCATGGGGAATGCCGCTAATAATTGAAACCTTTGTAAGTTCCGAAATTGACCTGACCGTAGAAAGTGTTAGTATGGCAGCCCGCATCGGATGCGAATTAGGCGCAGATGCAATCAAAACATATCTCGTGGGCGATGCAACGGAATATAGAAAAGTGACAGAAAGCTGCTATTGTCCGGTTGTAGTTCTAGGAGGAGAAAAAGCTGATGACGAACTGTTGGTGCTGAAATGGACTAAGACTGCAATTGAAGCAGGAGCGGCGGGAACAAGTATTGGCAGGAACGTGTTTCAGCATAAAAACCCGCAGGAGTTACCAAGGCGATGAGAGCAATAATACATGAAAACGCTTCGGTAGAACATGCAGCGCAGTTTATAAAGTAATGTTTAATAAAATAATTACTAAAAATTAGGAGGGAGCAAAGTGTTTATCCAAGCGTTATTAGTGGCAATTATTGCCACACTGTCTACGGGCTGGCTTAATCATATAATTACATGGCCGGCAATATATCCAGTATTCTCGGTTTTATTAGTTGGCCTTGCAATGGGCGACCCGGTAACAGGAATGGCTGCCGGGGCAACAATTAACTTGGCATACTTGGGTTGGATAACGGCGGGAGGCTCTATGCCGGGCAACCTATCAGTAGCCGGGGTTTTTGGAACAGCGCTGACAATTTTAGCCAAAGCCGATCCCAAACTTGCCACAAGTTTCGCAATACCGTTAGGCCTCGTCGGCATATTAATGTGGAACCTGCAGATGACCATAAACGTATTCTGGGTGCATAAAGCCGACCAGTATGCCGAAGAGGGAAATACAAGAGGTATATATTTAATGACATACCTGTTTCCACAGCTGACTGTATTTTTAATAAACGGTGTGCCAGCATTTTTATTGGTTTACTTTGGCGGAGATTTCTTCATGAACCTTATCGCAAATACACCCGAGAGCCTTATCAATGCACTTGAGGTTGTCGGTGGAGTAATGCCCGCCCTTGGTATTGCATTGCTTCTTCGATTTCTTAGCAAGCCAAAACTTATACCATTTTTCTTTCTAGGGTTTTTATTATCGATATATCTTGAGCTGAATCTAATGGCGGTTGCGTTGTTTGGAGCAGTTATAGCAATATATAATTATATATCAAACAAAGTGGAATTCTCGTTCGATGAAGAAATAGAGGAAGAAAAAAATGAAGTTAAGCTGGATAAGAAGCTTACGAAAAAAGACCTTATCAAGCATTGGTTCTTAGGGCTTTCCCAGGAATGTGCATATAACTATGAGCGTCTTCAGGCTACCGGTACATGTGCAGCAATGATTCATATTATTAAAAAGCTTTATACAACAAAAGAAGAAATATCAGCAGCCTTAAAAAGATACCTTGTGTTCTTTAATACTGAGCCGGGTTTTATCGGTACGTTGATTCCCGGGATATGTGCATCTATGGAGGAACAAAGAGCCAATGGTGCGGAAATTACTGACGAAACGATAAACTCGCTTCGAAGCGGACTTATGGGGCCGCTGGCAGGGATTGGAGATACCGTATCCCAAGGGATACTTTATCCAACAGCAGCAGCCTTGGCTTGCAGCATGGCAATAGAAGGCAATGCCCTGGGACCAATTCTATTCTTTGTAATATATTCGGGGGCTATGGTTTTGCTGGGTTACAACATGTATATGCTGGGTTATAACAAAGGAAAATCAGCTGTTCTGAGACTGCTGAGGAGCAATATGATAAGTAAGGTAACAGATGCTTTTTCGATACTGGGTCTTATGGTAGTAGGAGCTATGAGTGCAGAAAGAGTTCTTATCAATATACCCTTTAGTTTCACTGTGGGACAAACGACCATAGTTATACAAGAGGTTCTTGACGGCTTAATTCCAAACATAATACCGTTGGCAGTAGTCCTGCTCACTTGGAATATGGTTAGTAAGAAGAAATCCATTTCGTATATTATGTTAGTGATGATGGCTATATGTATTATAGGAACTTACCTGGGAATCTTAGGGCCGGTGCAGTAGGGCATTAGATACGGTTTTAGGCGGTAATCGGCAAGGTTAGAACATGCACTCTAAGAACTGCCTGTTACCGCCTGCCAATCTTAAGGCGAGGGCGTAAGCGATATGCTAATAAAGGTTGATTCTTCTTTATGTACGGGGTGCGGGGCATGTACATTGATTTGTTCGTTCAATGCGCATGGGGTAATCAACCCGCATATTGCCCTGATAAGGCTTGAAAACAATGACTTTGTGGTACAACCTTCATTGTGCCATCAATGCAGGAATCCCTTTTGTTCGAAAGTGTGCCCGCGTGGAGCGATAGAAAAGACGAACGGGATTGTAACCATAAATAAAGAGAAATGCATCGGTTGCAAAATGTGTCAGGAATACTGTCCCTATAGAGCTATAATAATAAGGAACAAAAAAGCCTACAAGTGTGAATTGTGCGGCAGTGACCCTCTGTGTGTGAAAGTGTGTTCCACGAGGGCCGTATCTATTTGTAATGAAAAAAGGGGTTGAGTCTATATGGGTGGGTATATGGGCAGGATTCTGTTTATAGATTTAAGCCGCCAAGAGTTTTGGACGCAAGAAACCCAGGAAGAAATGAAAAAAATGTATATCGGCGGAAAAGGTTTTGGTATAAAGCTGTTATACGACTTGACCCCACCGGGTATTGAACCCTTTGACGAGAGGATGCCTATAATATTTGTCTCAGGTCCCTTAACAGGAACTTTTGCTCCCAGCATGAGAGGCTGTGTTGTATCAAAATCACCGCTAAATAATATGTTCGACGATTCTTATTTCGGAGGGCATTTTATTCAGGAAATAAAATATGCAGGTTTCGACGCGATAGTGTTGACCGGCAAATCTGCTGAACCAGTATATCTTATTATAAAAGAAGGAACAGTAGAGTTCAATGATGCAAAACATGTGTGGGGCCTGGATACCTATGCCACGTATGAAAAACTAAAAAAGGGTGACCTAAAGCAGGCAAAAATCTGTTGTATTGGCCCCGCCGGAGAAAACCTCGTAAAGTATGCACTCATAGATTGCGATTTCCACCGCCAGGCAGGAAGGGGAGGGCTTGGCGCTGTTATGGGTGCCAAGAGATTGAAGGCTATATTGGTCTTGGGAAGCGAAGGCGTCACGATACATGACAAGGCCAATTTTATCCGGGAAGCTATCTCGGCTTATGATTGTTTAAAAGAAAACACTAAAGAGCTTGCGGAATATAGCACGCTGGGGAGTATAGGTTTTGCCAATGAATTTGGATATTTTCCTATTGAAAACTATGAATACGGAAGTTCGGAAAAGGTGAAGGGAATCGACTACCCCGAACATCAAAAAAACAATTGGCTTAGGCATAATGCGTGTGCTGCGTGCCCTATTCACTGCGGCAAAATTGGGAAAATTAGAACCGGCAGATATAAGGGGACGCTTGTTGACAACGTTGAGTATGAGACAGCGGGCCTGATGGGTGGAAACTTGGGAGTATTCAACGTAAATGATTTAGTATACCTTAATTATCTTTGTGACAGGCTTGGACTTGACACTATTAGCACAGGCGGGGTATTGGGATTTCTTGTAGACGCGTACAAACACAACAAGATATCTTCAAAGCATCTGAATGGAATTAAACCGGAATTCGGAGATTTGCCGAGCTTTGAAAAGCTCATATGCGATATTGCATACAGGCGCAGCATTGGAGATATATTAGCCGAAGGTGTGGCGGAAGCATCAAAAGTCCTGGGCGAGGAATGCTATACCTATGCTGTTCATATCCAGGGATATGAAACGCCTGCATGGGGCCCCAGGGGTTCGGAAGGCATGGCTATTGCATTTTTGACGGGTGACAGGGGCGGTTGTCATCAAAGGGCTTTTCCGGTTATCTATGAGGCGACGGGAAACTATAAAGATAGGAGGATCGAGGACGGGAGATCGCAAAAGGACAAACACATTATTGTCATTGAAGAGCAAAACCTTCTTGCAGCACTCTATTCCCTGACCATATGTGATTTTGCCCGGAGCGGGATTGATACGGAGAAGTATCTGAGGCTTTTAGATTACTGTACGGGAATACAATTAACAAAACAGGATTTTTTAAAGACCGGGGAAAGAATCTGGAACTTGATTAGGATGTATAATATCAGGGAAGGTTGGGTCCAGGAATTAAGTTACCTGCCAGTAAAGTTTAGGAAGCCCCTGCCAAACGGATTAATGGCTGGACATTGTTTCAGTGAATACCATGAACAGCAGTTGCTGAAATTGTACAATGAAGCCAGGGGATGGGATGAGAAGGGTGTTCCTTCAGAGCAGAAACTGGAAGAACTGGGTCTTCTCTCCTAGTAGTTAATTGTTATATATATATATGTTAGGTGGGATATAAACATGACTGAACAAGAATATGTAGTACAAAACAATACCGGCTTACACGCGCGCCCCGCTTCGCGTTTTGTTCAGAAAGCTTCGACCTATAAAAGCAAGGTAAGGTTGAGAAAAGGCAGCAGGGAAATAGATGCAAAAAGTATAATCGGCGTACTGGAACTTAGCGTGAGAAAAGGAGATGGTATAACAATTATAGCTGAAGGGGAAGATGAAGAAAATGCTGTGAAGGAACTGATCGAACTTCTTGATTCTTTGGAAGAATAAGGTAAGGGGTGACATATAACATGTTTAAAGGGATTCCATCCTCACCCGGAATAGCTATCGGTAAGGCCTTTTTATATAGAACGGCAAAAATTGAAGTAGTTTTAGACACAATTGGGGACAATGAAATAGACGATGAAATAGTCAGGTTTGAAAACGCAAAGCTGAAAACGAAGCAGCAGATTGAAAGGATATATACGCGGGCAGTAAAGACGATGGGACAAGATAAGGCGGAGATTTTTAAAGCGCATATTGCAATTTTAGAAGACCCGATGCTTACAGAAAAAGTAGTTAATTATATACGTGAAGAAAAGCTTAATGCCATTGCCTCCTTAGATAGGACAATTAAGGAGTTTTGTTCGGTGTTTGACGGACTTGACGATGAGTACATGAGAGAAAGGGCGGTTGATATTAAAGATGTGGGAAAACGCTTGCTTGGCAACCTGGCAGGCATAGATACACAATCATTACGCGAGCTTCCCGGGAAAGCTATAATCATAGCAGAAGACCTTACGCCGTCCGATACTGCGGAGTTGAACGCAGACAAGGTTATGGGATTTGCAACTGACATTGGGGGGAAAACTTCACACACGGCTATTATTGCACGCACCTTGGAAATACCAGCAGTTCTTGGCCTTAAGGATATTAGCAAGAAGGTGAAGCAAGGAGACACTGTTATAGTCGACGGATACAGAGGGAAAGTTTTCGTAAACCCGACGAAGGAACAGGTAGAAGAATATATAAAACTGAAAAGGGATTTAAAGCAAGAGGAAAGACTCCTTCAAAGGCTAAGAGGGCTCCCGGCAGTAACAAAGGATAATAGAAGGGTTGAAATATCGGCGAATATTGGGGTGCCCGATGACGTAAAGACGGCATTAAAATATGGCGCCGAGGGAGTGGGTCTGTTTAGGACTGAGTTTTTATATATGAACAGGGATATGCTGCCGACAGAAGATGAGCAGTATGAAGAATATAAGCGAGTCGCCTTGGACATGGGCGGCAGACCGGTAATAATTCGTACGCTGGATATTGGCGGTGATAAAGATTTACCGTATTTTGGTTTTCCCAAGGAATTAAACCCCTTTCTTGGCTGGAGAGCTATACGCATGTGCCTTGACAGGACCGATATATTTGAAACACAGCTGAGAGCCTTATTAAGAGCGAGCATCCATGGCAACCTAAAAATAATGTATCCAATGATATCAGGAATAGCAGAAATTAGAAGTGCAAACAAAATACTAAACGAAGTTAAAAAAGACCTTGATATCAAGGGGATACCTTATAAGAAAGACCTTGAAGTCGGAATAATGGTTGAGATTCCCTCTGCTGCCATTATGGCTGATGCGCTTATTAAAGAAGTCGATTTTTTCAGTATCGGGACTAATGACCTGACCCAGTACACCTTGGCGGTGGACCGAACTAATGAAAAGATTTCAGATTTATACGATCCTCTCCATCCTTCGGTTTTAAGACTGGTAAGAAATGTTATAGAAGAATCGCACAAGGCCGGCAAATGGACGGGTATGTGCGGAGAACTTGCGGGTGATCCGATGGCAGCCGTGGTTTTACTGGGGCTTGGGTTAGACGAATTTAGCATGAGCGCATCTTCGATACCCAAGATTAAGCAAATTATTCGGAACACCACATATGAAGAAGCTAAAAGGATAGCCGACCATGTAATAAACATGTCAACAGGCCAGGAAGTCAGGGATTATATACGCGCCTGTGAATTCCGGTTAACATAAGGGTATTTAACCAAGAAGGAGACTTGGACGTAGGTTTTAATATGTCGGTAAAGGGGGGTGTCGACATGCGGCTTGAAATTGGCAACTTCTATGTAAAAGATATCATTTTTGAGACAGGACAAGTTTTAATGAAGTTGCATGGAGCGATTAACAAACAGGAAGCGCTTGAAACCGTTAGAGAAGACAGCCACATAACCGAAGCGGATATTGTTATCGCAAAGCCGGGTAGTACGTACGAATTGTTCCTGTTAAGGATGCGATAGAACCCCGGTATGCTTAACGGGGGACAACTGTTTCCCGTATGACAGGCAAACTGGAAAACGCAGGTGAAGGCAGATTACATGCTTTGAAGAACAGCTGTGTGCTCGTAGTGGGAAAACACTGGGGAGGATTCCAGGATGGGCTTGTGGATATGGGTGGGCCGGGCGCTACATACACATTTTTCCAAGCTCATTAATATTTGTCTTGTGGCCGATACGGATGAAGAGTTCGAAAGAATGGAGCAGCAAAAGAAGAATCATGCATTAAGATGGGCGGGAATGAGGCTTGCAGAATACATTGCAAAATGCGTATCTGATCTGGAACCGGATGAATATGAGCTTTTTTGACCTGCCCCCGATTACAAAACGCGCTCCCGAACTCTATAATTTGCCAGGTGTTGTTTATGTGCTGCAGTTGCAGTCTCAGATGGAGGATAGGGGTTATAATGCACTTGCGTATGGCTGGGATTCGAATCATATGCTGCCAGTATTAATGCATCCAAATGAAATACTCGACGGTTCAATTATATCCGGCAGTTTTATGCCGAGTTCGTCAAAATTTTCAACTTATGACCATCAAAACAACCCAACAATAAAAAGACTATACGCAGAGCATGGAAAAACAATAAATTTCCTCGGCGTTATAACGACCAATTTAAATGTGAACCTAGAGGAAAAAACACGCTCTGCAATTTTAGTGGCTCAGTTGGCTAAAAACCTGGGTGCCCAGGGTGCCATTATAGCAGAAGAGGGATACGGTAACCCTGATGCTGACTTTATCCAGTGTATAGTGGAGTTAGAAAACGCAGGTATCAAACTGTAGGATTAACTAATGAATGTACAGGCAGGGATGGTACTTCGCAACCGCTGGTGGTATTAGACCAAAGGGCAGATGCCATAGTATCAACAGGAAATGTATCGGAGATTGTAGAACTGCCGCCTATGGAAACGATAATCGGAGACCTTGAATCACTGGCCAGGGACGGCTTTGCAGGCGGATGGGAAGGCTGCGTAAGAGAAGACGGTTCAATAGTAATGGAAAACAACTCAATGTTCTGCGGAGATGGAATTAGTGGTTTTTCCACCAAAACGGTTGTTGAATACTAGAATGTGAGGAGGATAGAAATGGCGGTAAAAAGAGCTGTCCATTATTTGAACCAGTTTCCGGGCAGGTAGGCGGCGAGAATAGTGCAGACATTAAACCGCTTATCAAAAAGGGGCCGGTTGGTCCGGCAAATTTGCTCAATCAAAATCTTAAAGAGGCGGAGATAGTTTATACAATAATATGTGGTGACAATTATATTGCAACGTACCAAGAAGAAGCCGTGTCAAAGATATTAGAAATGCTAGCAGACATTGAGTTTGACATATTTTTAGCAGGCCCGGCATTTCAAGGGATGATGGGTATAGCCTGCGGATTGGTATGCAGGGAGGTTAAGGGAAAGGTTTAACGTGCCGGCCATTACTTCTATGCATGAAGAAAACCCAGGTGCGGAGATGTATAGAAGAGACATATATATACTAAAGGGCAGAAAAAGTGCAGCACATATGAAAGACGATATTGAAAGGATGACAGGTCTTGCGAACAAATCCGATAAAAGGGGAGAAAATCCTCTCCGCTGATTCTGAAGGATATTTTCCAGGGGTATCAGGCACCAGGTATGGCTTGAACCTCCGGTAATGGCGGCAGATAGGGCAGTTGATATGATAAAAGCAAAGCTGTACGGGAAGCCTTATAGAACTGAATTGCCCATACCAAAGTCGGAGACGGTTCCAATAGCACCGCCAATTAAAGACCTGGGGAAGGCTGTTATTGCATTGGTTACCTCCGGAGGCATTGTTCCTGTGGATAATCCTGATCGTATTCAGTCCGCTTCTGCTACAAGATGGGGCAAATATGACATCTCTGGTCTTGACAGTTGCAGAAAGGAGATTACAAAACGATACATGCGGGTTATGACCCAGCAGCAGGAAATGAAGACCGAACCGTATATTGCCTTTGGATGCTGTAAGGGAATATGAAAAGCAGGGCAAGATAGGACAGGTCTATAAATACTATTATGCTACTGTTGGAACAGGAACGACACAAAAAGAAGCTGAGAGGATGGGCAAAGAAATCGGTGAAGAGCTTAAGGCAGCAAATGTAGACGGTGTAATATTGGTATCCACATGAGGGACTTGTACGCGTTGCGGGGCAACGATGACTAAAGAAAATTGAAAAATGGGGGATACTGTCGTCCAGATGGCAAATATTATTCAAATAGCAAAAACAGTAGGCTCCAACAGAATAGTACCGACTATCTCGATCTCCATCCACCGGGTGATCCTAAAAACGTCGAAGCAAGAGCAGTGGAGGTTAAGATATCACAGGGTGGTGTAGCATTAGAAGCATTAGCTACTTATATTGATGAGCAAAGCGTATTTAAAGTAAAGATATGAAATCTAATAGGAGCAGAAGCTTTTACAGGACAGCCTGCTTGGTACATAAGCTGAATATTCGGCTTACCTTTTTTTGAGGTGCAAATCCCTGCCCAATAGGATTCAATATAGAAAGAGAGCATGTTAAGTGGTCTGCCGTTTAGTAAACTTAAAGTAATTTGTTAAAAAAGTAACACTGGGAACTTGATTATGACCATAGCCGAGGAAGATATTGGTGGGGCAGAGATTGAGATATATGGTTTACACTATATAATTTTAGTTGGCAAAACGATAAAAAAGCAGGAAGAAGGTAAAAACCTTCTTCCCTACATGCAAGTTAACCTGTAGAATTGATTCGTCACAAAAAACAAAACGATAGGCTTGCATGTGAAAACAATGATATCAGAAAAAGGACTAAACTTCAACGATTTAGAAAAAGAATTTACAGGATAGGATGCGAATATGCGGCAAATCTAATGGAGCAGGTATTAAGCACCATGGACGAACACATAAAAAACACGAGGGATAAGAAGAAATTCCGGTTGCTGGAAAGCGCTGGACCACACTAAAGACGTTGATGGGCGATGTGTCCTACGGCAGGACAGTATATGAAACAGACTTTGCAGCGGCGGGAAAGCCTGCATCTTTCTTCTATGATACATTGAACCTAAACACAACTGGGAAGGTGACTTCTAACCTGGCAGCTAGGATAGCCGAGTGTGCAAGCGTTTGTTCCTATCGAGAAACGGCGGAAAAGGTAAGCGGCACACGGGGCAGACCATAAGCCACGGGGTGCATGGAACGTTGTTCAGAGCCTGGGGTGAAAAACTATCCGAGGTGGAAAAAGAACAGGCAGAACAGACAAAGGCCGACAGAGGTTCGGGAGAGATAATAACGCATTAGGTCTTTACGAATATCAAAAGCAACGAGGAAGGCCTGCTCCCGTACAAGGAAAGGGGCCTAAAACTGCCGGAACCGCCTGAAGGGTTAGAATACCGGAACTTAGGCACAATGGAGCACCACGTCTGTGATGGCGCGGCGAAGCGGATGAAACACCAAAAGGCAAGCTGGAGCAAAAAAGGCGACGCTACCAGAGCGGTATGCTGAGGATATAGAGGAAGTATTAAGTGCGGCCAGAGGCTCGTTGTCAACCCGGACCGTGGAATAAATAGGCGCTATAAGGCTGCATGGCTTTCATAAATGAACGGATATAAAGGCCATTAGACAGAAAGATCTATGGAAGAAAACTACAGGTTAATATTGGAATACAAAAAGATAAATAAATTGCCACCGATTACTTGACACTTACTGGTTTGCTATAAACGCTGTCAATAACTTATGAAAATGTCACCCCAAAAGACGGTTAATTATCGTTAGAAAATGCACACCTTTAAACCTGGCTTTTAGAGGATAGTGTTATACGCTTACTGACAACGTCAAGGGTCAAGATGAACTCGCTAAAGCTCGCCCTTGACATTGCCAGGCAGCCCGCAGCGTGATGATCAGCTTTCAGGTTATTGGCAAAGTATGTTAAGCCATTTTTGAGAGGAATATGTCTTCGAGCATCATAAGTATCTCTTGGTCACTTTCGGTAAAAGCCACCTTTTTCACAAGCCTATGACCGTACTTGTAGTAGTGGCTGTCCGGTGGTGACCAAGGCTTCCTCTCTTTTGAAGGGCTATGTTCTTTAGCCTTCTTTGGCTTAATATACGGCATCGTATCGTATATAGCGCCCCATAGGACACCTTGACACCGAAATGGGGGCTAATAAGTACATCTACGCGAGCGCTTTTGGGCAGTGGGGGAAGCTCCTTGGACTGAATAATCTTAAAATGCTTGCTGTAAAAGGAGAATACCCCTCCGTTATCAAATGTACGCTGCTTAACGATGCAAAGGATGTGGTCTATGCATAGGCTAGAAGGTACAGGCCTGAAAGCACATTCGGTATTCTCGCGTTCTACAGCAAACTGCTTATTAAACTTGTATATGTACTTTGATAAAAAAGCATTAGCTTCATCCAAAGTGTTGATGTTGTTACGCTTAAACTCGACCGGCAGCCTGCTTTGCAGCGTTTCCCACAGACGTTCCACACGGCCTTTAGCCTGAGGAGAGCGTGCGGTAATAATGGTTATGCCCAACTCCTTCCATAGCACGGCCAAACTGGGTGGGGTTTGCTCTTTTACCAGCCAACTGCTCTTCAATAGACAGTTTATCCTTTAAGGGTGATTTGAAAATGGTATGGCCGTCAGAATAGATACTAACCGGGATACCGAAGTTTTTAAGCATAGAGCGCATAACTTCAAAGTATCCCTGAGGCATTCATTTTTTTGCAAGGTACAAGGCTACTACTTTGCCTGTAGCATCATCAATGCCACCATGCAGGCTAAACTTTTCGCCGGTACCAAACCGGGCATAGGGCGTAGCATCCATTTGGATTAAAAGACCTTCTTGAGGTCTGCGCTTCCTAGTGCGATGGGGCTTAAACCTCCTGGGTTTTTTAGGGCTTTCAAAGCCTGACCTTTTTAGCAGGCTGTATAGTGCTGAGTAGCTGATATTGATTTGTTCATATTCAGCCAGCATTTCCTGAAAGTGCAGGAAATTAGCGTCCTTGTAGGCATCTGACTTTTTAAGGTTAATAATTGTTCAGCAGTTTGATCCGATATACGTTGGCGTTTGCCTTTGTTTTTATGGACTAGGAATGACGCTCCCTGTTGTTGCACTCCTTTCTTGAGGCGGAGTATTTGTCTTTTCGCAAAGTCCAAGGTTTCCGGATGCTTCTTTTGTTGCATGTTCATCGATGAGTTTGGTAAGTACTAAATACCTATTAAGCTGTTTTTGGGACATAAGATAATACACCTCGTTATCCATAGTGACATTTTATCAAGATAATTAACAAGGTGACATTATCACAAGATAACAACACTGGTTTACATAAACGCTTACGACTTGTGTAATGTGATGTATCATAACTAGTAGCCAAAGGATAAGGCCCTATTTGCCCGACAAATAGGGTTAATTTTATCCGATAAAGCAGGTGTACTCAAGATGGCGGATGATGTAAAGGTCGTGGCAAGGAACAAAAAAGCGCATCACGATTATTTTATCGAGGAAACGCTGGAAGCGGGTATTGAGCTTGTAGGAACCGAAGTAAAGTCCATTCGAAGCGGCAAGGTCAATATAAAGGACAGCTTCGCCAGAGTTGACAAGGGAGAGCTTTACCTTACAATACATAAGTCCCTACGAGAAGGGAAATATATACAACAGGGACCCGCTGAGGACGAGGAAACTCTTGGTGCACAAAAGGGAAATAAGAAAGCTTATCGGTTATACGCAGCAAAAGGCTTAACCCTTGTGCCGCTGAAGGTATATATAACCCGGGGGCTTGTGAAGATTGAGCTGGCGGTGGCACGGGGCAAAAAGAGTTACGACAAAAGGGATGATTTGGCCAAGAAGGACGCCAAGAGAAGGATAGAACGGGCCATCAAGGAAAGATATTGATACTTCATGGGGGCGTACTTGGTTTCGACGGGGATGATAGAATCGGGAGCAGCGAGCCGTGGATCGCACGGTGCCACGTAAAAACCGGCAATTAAACACAAACGCAAACGAAAATTACGCTTTAGCTGCGTAATTAACGCAGCCCGTTCAACCTGGGCGTCCCGCAGTCCGGGATTGGGCGTCATCCTAGCGGGGAACCGTCCGTCCTAGCGAGTTGCGGCCGATGGAACACATGACTCTACCAAAACCCTGAATCCTGTCATTGGGAGCTGGGTGGGAGGGAATTCCTAAAACAATGACTGCGCTCGGAGAGGTTCCCGGTGATATATTTCCGGACGTGGGTTCGATTCAAAAAGAGTCGCCCTGCAAAGCGATTTGCAGGTGAAAACCCGGCTTTATCGGTGAAGGCTAAAGTATATGCCAGGCTAACACCGAGGGGTATGTGGAGAAATCCAACAGCTCCGTATCGACTTATAGGCCGCTATCCGCAAGGATATGCAGTACTAGGATGGAAGGCAAACCAAACCAGGCCTTTCATAATACGCCGGGGGAGTTAAGGAGTTAACTCCAAGATAGAGTAGTCAGTGCCAATAGGAAACTATTGGGTAACATGTCCCACCGCCTCCACCAATTCTAAAGGCCTTGCAATAAGATTTGTTACAGAGCCTTTTTATGTACTTATAATCGCATGAATTCCTCTATTAAAGCCTTTAGTAAACAATTAAAGATATCGATTAGTTTCAATTGTGGTAAGCGTTGACACGGCGGTTGTGTTGATGTCAAGGGCAAAAAGGGTGAGCCTAGGGAAAGCCTGTATATAATAGGTTTGGAAGCAATAGATGACAAAATGACAAGAAAGCAGTATACTTATAGAAATATTTAACTGAAATATGTATAATTAAATAAGTGCGAGGTGTGTGTATTAACTGTGTGGAATAATCTACCATCCCTCAAGCGCATTATAGATATATTTTTTAAACGTGAACTATATAAGAAACCAAAGCTGCACAGAACAAAACACATTGTGCAGCACAGGGATTAAATTAAGAAGATAGAAAACAAAAAAATAACCTGGAATTTCAACATATGTCGAGGTGCTTTTATGAAAACGTTACTTAGCCTTTTATCTGGTTTTTAAGGTTATCTTACCAATTTTTTCGCCGCTTATTTTTTTTCAAAGGGCAGAACTAGCTATCGAAAAGCATTCTCTGCCATGGTTTTATGTATCAGTGTTTATTTATTCGGTTATATAATGATTATTAACAATAACAACCTGCAAGAAATGATTTGGAATCAGTTCCAATATTTGGGGTTACCCTTTATTTCTGTACTATGGCTGATAGTGGCTCTTCTTTATACAAAAATCATCTATTCCCTAAAATCCGGATGGCACTTTTTACTTTTTTCCATACCTGTAATAACCTTTTTCATGCGACTTACTAATCACTGGGCACCATCTTTTCTACACGGAATGGGGAATGAAACAGTTCTTTGGATATTATTCCTTGTATATGGAAAGAGGTTTCTGGTACTATGTTAACATTTCTATACCATATTGTATTGCTTCTTACCATTATAATTTACTTCATAGGATATCTAAAGAATAAGGCCGGCTATACCAAACCCCACTTTTTGGTTTTCTTATTTGCTTCTTTATTACCTTTTATTGGTATAGTGCTGCTTCTTCTCGTTTTCGACGAGTGGAGCATTGATTATTCCGCTTTAATAATGCCCATTTCTCTACTTATTATCAGCTACGGCATTTTAAAAATACGATTTGGAAATAAGAACCTGGCCCGGGAGACAATCTTTGAGAACAACCTTGCCGGTATGGTGGTTTTAGGCCCGGGGAACAGGATAATAGACTATAATAAGGCCGCCGAGAAGTTTTTTGAAGCAATAAACATTTCATTGAATAACTATCCCATAGAGTATATTCTTAAGCAAGAGCCAAAACTTTTGGAGATTTTCGAAAGTAAGGTTAACCGTGATTTTTCTTTGGTGATAGACGGGGAAGAACGATTTTTGAAATTGACGGGAAAAGTTGCATGGGAGATAACCATGATGGAAACACAAGGATGCTTAAATCTATTCGTGATGTTACAGAAGAAAGAAAAATCCAGGAGAAATTAAAGTTCTTGGCTACCACGGATTCCCTGAGCGGTCTCTATAACCGGGCAGAATTTATGAATTTGGCCAAAAGTGAGTTTGCCCGGGCCAAAAGAAATACCGGAGGGAACTATCATTGTTGATTATGGATTTTGATAATTTTAAGGTCATCAACGATACCTTTGGACATGCGGCAGGAGATGAAATGATTCGTGAAATGGGAAAACATTATAAGGACCGGTTTCCGAAAAACCGATATTGCCGGGCGTATAGGAGGAGAAGAATTTGCTGTGGTTTTAAAGAACGCTTCTTTGGAAGAAGCGAAAAAAGTAGCGGAGCAGTTTCTATATATCGTATCCAAGAGAAAAGTGATTTACGGGAAGCAGGAAATTGGTTATACAGTAAGCATTGGAGTGGCGGCAATTGGTAGTAACACTGATGATATCAACAATATTGAAGACCTTTTAAAAATGGCGGATGATGCCCTGTATAAGGCAAAAGCCAAAGGACGAAACTGTGTTGCAACCTTGGAGCCCGATGGAAGGTGTAACACTACTTGAATCGTACCCGAAACTGAGCCGTTATGTGTAGACAAGGGGACGGCTCTATTGTCTTGTCCTATGCCTTTGATAAGACGCGAGAACGAACTCTGTCTAATCCAGGTTAGCCGGTGTTTTTCGGCGTCCCTCTTAATCTTATGAACCGTCCCACGGGGGTGCTCCGGCGGCGCGTAAATGGAATAAAGCTTTAACGGCGTACGGCCGGTGTTGACTAGGTTGTGCCATTTTCCGGCGGGTACAAAAATCACGTAGCCGTCATGTACCCTCCTTCTGAAATTAAGATTGTTCCTTCTGTCTCCCATCATGACAATGCCCTGGCCCTGTTCTATGCGTAGAAACTGGTCTACGTCGGGGTGCATCTCAAGGCCTATGTCTTCTCCCACATTTATGCTCATTAGGTAAGCTGCAGGTAGGTCCCCGTCCATAGGGAAAGACGGAAATTATTGTTTTGCAAAGCGGCATCATGGATATTAACCACATAGGGTTTGGCCCATAGTCCCGCGGCGGAATATAAACTTGCCAAGGGTCGGGGTTATATATCGGCGCATTGGCCCAATAAGGAAGGGGATAGCCATATGGGTTATAAACCGGAGTGCTGCCGTAATATGAGTTGTAGTCACTGTACATATTAATCCCCCTTTCATATTTCCTTATATAAACATCATATGCCTGTGCCCGGGAACGGTGCTGCGGGCTGATGCCGTAAGGCCGGCCGGAAGAAATGAATCCCGGGTGTCCTGACAACAGCATGGAAACATGATATAATGGTTTCCAAACAGCAGCACAAAAAGCTGGAGGAATGAATATATGGAGGGGTAAAAATGGCAGCTATTGAGTACAAGCTAGTCAGTATACAGACAGGCAGTTTTCCTCCGGGGGACGTTGCGCGGGTTGCCGACATAATTAATGGTTCCTTTCCGCCTTCCGATGTGAAAGCAGTTGTTAACGACGGTGAATTTCAACTGCACCTGAACCAGCTTGACGTTGTGCGTTTTAAGGCGGCTCTTTTGGATGGAACAAACGGCAGCGAAGGGTTTGCAAAGGCGGTATTTGATGTATTGATCCCATAGGAAGCCATGGTCTAAAGGGAAGCAAGCGCATGTTTGTCGGATACAATGCCGAGCGGAAGGTTAGAAGCCGCAAAGTGAAAGAAAAAAGCCGCAGCAAACATTACTATGCCAACGACAACGACTTCAAGAAATAACCCGCTGCCGGAGGACAAGCGTGAATAAAATAGTCTGTGCCGACAGCCTGGATTATTTGAAGACTCTGCCTGACAACTGCATTGATATAATAATAACCTCACCTCCGTATAATTTCGGACTTGACTATGAGAACCATAACGATACCAGCCATTGGAACCAGTATTATGATATGCTGTTTAAAATTTTCAAGGAGTGTATCCGCGCTTAAATACGGCGGGCGTTTTGTGGTGAATGTCCAGCCGCTGTATTCGGACTACATACCCACCCATCATATAATAAGCAACTTTTTCATCCAGCAGAAGATGATCTGAAGGGGGAGACTGTATCTGGGAAAAGAACAACTACAACTGCAAGTACTGCTCTTGGGGCAGTTGAAAAAGCTCCGGCCAGCCCGTACCTGAAATATACCCGGGAGTTCGTGGAGGTATTTTGCAAGAAATCTCAAAAAGCCGGGCTCCAAGGAAAACATCGACATCAATGAGGAGGAGTTCAAGCAGTGGGTGGTGGCCAAATGGAGCATCGCCCCTGAACGCAACATGAAGGAATACGGCCATCCCGCCATGTTCCCGGAGCAGCTTGTTGAGCGGTGCTTAAGCTGTTCAGTTATAAACGACGTAGTTTTGGACCTGTTCAACGGGGCCGGTACCACAACCGTTGTGGCAAAACGCCTTTCAGAAGGTACCTGGGCATTGACATATCAAGGGAATACTGGTGACACCGCCCTAAAAAGGCTTGAGGCCGAAACTGAACAATTGAGACTGTTCTAACTAGAATCCCGGAAGCAGGGGGAGCCTTTGGCTCCCCTATTTGTATAGGTTTAACAACCTGCCCGGGGTTTTTATGTGCCGGACGTGTCCAATGGAGTTTAGCTTGTCGTCTATTTCACGGTAATATTCAAACAATGCAGTACCGCTCAATTTTTGGTCGCTGCCGCGGACAACGAACATCTCGTTGAGCGGTGTGTCTGTCCGAGAGGCTATAATTTTTTCTTCGGCGACCTCATTTCGCTCCATGATTACATAAAGACTTGCATCCGGGTTGGCATTTCGAAGCTGCTTATTGGAAAAGGGATACCTCGTTGTACATTGTTGCATCAAGGTATGTTTTACATTCGACACATACCAGCGGGATATTCAGGCCAATGCTGGAGCCACCGATGCTCAGCGGAAAGTCTTTCCGATAAAAATCCACGTCCTTTGATATAACGGTGGGGCTGGCATCATTGGAGAGTTTTAGCCCGGCGTATATGTTCTTATTGTAAAACCAGCCCAAGGCAACCACCATTGGATGGCGTATGAATAAATGGGTGTTCAACTCTTCGGAGAATGGTGGAACGAAATTTTGACTGGGACCTAATACGGTGACGCCTTTCAAACGCCTCCACCTCTTGGTAATATTCGTCGATGACTTGGGCTGCCCTTTCAAAGCCCGCGGTATTACCGGCATTAAAGTCAATGGCCGACAGCGCCTCGGTAAAGCGGCGGTAGACGTTGTTTTCAAAATACGTCAGCTCTTCTTTGATACGGCTGTATTCTTTACTGGTTTTTTTTTGTACGCATGTTTTCCCTGTGCGGATAAATCATGGTTGTTCTCCCTTTTGTCCTGCTGAAATCAGTATGGCTACATTCCGGCGCAGTGCACCCGGTTGTTCTTATATTCGATGGGAGGTGCAGATTTACCTCTTTTCACTGTAACTAATTCCCTGGAGCGCATATTATGTATAATAGTCGTCCGGGGTGGGCATACGGGATATTATCCACAAAAGGCGGGGTCTTTCGGCTGAACAACATAATGCGGATGTTATGAGCGGGCATGCAGCCCGGACCGGGATGACCATAATAATCATAGTAGAAGGATGGCGGATAAATTCACTAGGGGTATAGCAAGGCAGTTTCCTCTGATACCCCCATCATTTGACGGTTTGCAGTAGGGCCAGTCTTCTATGCCGCTAAAGTCGTACACTCTTGTGTACCCCATTTTAACAAGCTTTTCCGCCGCTTCAGCGCTTTTCTTACCCGTTTTGCAGTAGATGACATTAGGATTGTGTTTTTATCCGGAAGCATTTCTTCCGCGAGGCTTTCGCATCTCGGTACTTGGCAGCGAGACCGCGTTTTGATATGCTCTTTTTTCGTATTCATCCCGGGAGCGCACATCCAGTATAATGACATCTTCACTGTTCATTACCTCCTTTGGCTCAGGCGGTTATTTTTGTATCTCGGTTCGACAGGGCGCCGTCCCGCCCGGACCCGCTGTACAGCCCGCCAGGAGAACGGCTGTAATACATATTACGGCCAAGGCCTGTCCTGCTTTCATACCCGTTACCTCCAATCGCCTGATATAAAAGGATTTATATCAATAAATAAAGCCAGATTGGCCTATCCACTTAATTCCATGTTACCCCCTGGACAAGGTTTTGTCAATCCGCGATGGAAAGTAGCGACTTTTTAGTTTAACGGGAAGGGTATTTGCATATTGTATAGAAACTGTAAAGAATGAAAGAGTATCCATAGGAACATGGTAACTGATAGAAGAGAGGCTGATGCGTAACCATGAAAAAACCTTTAAAGGGAAAGCTGAGCAAAACCAAAAGACGGTGGGCACCTTTTCAGCATGGGTCTGGCGCGGAAGCGGTTGAAGCGTTGGGTATAGCGGGTATGGACTATGTAATCCTGGACAAGGAACACGGCCCCTACGGCGGGAGACTGTGCAGCAGTACATAAGGGCTGCCGAAAGAAGAAACATCACACCGCTGGTAAGGGTGAAGGACTTTTCCAGGCCGTCAATTTTAAAAGTTTTGGACGTCGGCGCCCAGGGGATTATTGTACCCATGATAAGGACTCGGCAAGAGGTGGAGAAGGTTATTGAGTACGCCAAATGTCATCCTATGGGCCGAAGGGGGAGTGGCTCTTACTAGGGGCATCAGACTATGGGGACATAGAAAGCCTGAGGAATACTTAGGGATGCCAACCAAAATACCTTGGTGCTGCCCCAGTGCGAGACCAGGAATGCGGGAAACCTGGACGCCATCCTGATGAAAGGCGTGGACGGGATCTTCATAGGCCCTATGACCTTATTTCAGTCCTATGACAAGCCGGGGAAAATGTCCGACCCGGAAATACAGCGCATTATAGACATGGTACTGGAAAAGTGCAAAAAGCATAATAAATATTGCTAAGTTTATATTCGCCCCTGACAAAAACCGCATCCGGGTATTTCAAGAAGGGCTTTTGATTCGGTGGCTGCTGCGATACCATACTCCTTTATATAGAGACCTTCAGGGGATATAGCGAATATGCCAAGATAGGGGTATTATAAATATTGATTACGACAATAAAATTGCTGGATGCTTTTTGATTCGAAAAGTGTTATATTAATGTGTATAAAGTTTGAGCAGGTACAATGGACAAGGGACAACATAATGTCCCTTGTCCATTGTACCGAAATGAGTTTAGATGGGGCAGACAAATGCGAATAGCAATCATTGGGGCCGGAAAAGTCGGATACCAATTGGTGGAGAGTTTAGTGAAGGAAAATCATGATATTCTGGTAGTAGATACAAATCAGGATGTCCTTGATAAAATAAATGATAATTTTGATGTGCTTACAAAAAGAGGTAACGGCATATCCAGCAGCCTATTAAAAGGACTGGGGATCGAGGGATGGGACCTTTTTATCGCCGTTACCGACAGCGATGAAGCCAATATTGTGGCACGTATTACCTCGAAAACTAAATGTCAAAACCGCCATTGCCAGGGTGCGCAGTCCCGAATAATGCCAGAGCTGACTTCATGAGGAGCAGTTTGGGGATTGACTATATAATAAACTCCTGAATACGCAACCGCCTGTGAAATAATAAGGCTGTTGCTCAACACCTATGCGTCCTACGCGGCGGATTTTGGTAAAAGGGACAGGTACGGATGTCCAGAGCACACCAATCCATCCGTCTTTGCAGGAAAACAGATTAAGGACCTGAAATTACCCCCGGGGGTGGTTATTACCGCCATAACTCGCAGTGGTGAGGTAATAATACCCAACGGTTTCGATTATATAATGCCGGATGACACGCTGTATATAATGGGTGAAAAGAGCGTCAAGCTGACAGAGTCGCAAAGAATGCAGGGGGCGACATAGTAAACAACAGGGTGAAGAATGTTATGATAATTGGCGGGGGCAGGATTGGCTATTACCTCGCTAAAGGGGCTGGAGCACCTTGATATAAATGTTAAGATAATCGAGCAGGACTTGGAAAGGTGCAAAGAACTGGCGGAAGGCCTGGATAACGCACTGGTACTGCACGGCGACGGTACCGACCTTACGCTGCTAAAGGCGGAGAATATTGAGGGTATGGATGCATTTCTTGCCGTTACCGGGTATGACGAGGAGAATTCATGGTATCCGTTTTGGCCAAGCGGATGGGAGCCAAAAAGGTTATAGCCAAGGTAAGCCGCTCCAATTATACTTCGGTGCTTGAGACCATAGGTATCGACAATGCAGTGAGTCCGAAACTAATAACCGCCAGCGACATACTGAGGATAGTAAGGGGAGGCAGGATAGTTTCCATTTCGCTGCTTATAGGCGGACGCGCCGAGGTGCTGGAGATTATACCGCAGGAGGGCGCTCCGATACTGGATAAACCCCTAAAGGAACTGGGAATTCCAAAAGGGATAATAATCGGGGCGATACTAAGGCACGGAAAGGTGATAATACCCAACGGCGATGCGGTAATAAAGGCTTCGGACAGGGTTATAGTATTTACGTTGGATTCTCGTGTAGACAAGGTTACGAAACTTTTTGGCTGCAAGAGGGGAGGCCTTGGTATAAATGAATTCGATGATAGTGCTAAAAACGCTGGGGATGCTGCTTCTATGTGAGGCTGCTACGATGCTTCCTTCCGTCATTGTTGCCGCTATCAACGGTGAGCATGCGGTTTTTGCGTTTTTAGGCTCTATGGCGATCGCAGCGGCTATAGGGCTGGCACTTTTTCCCATTAGAGTGAAGGATAAAATAATCAGGTACAAAGAGGGATTTGCGATAGTCACCTTTGGATGGCTTATGGTTTCGATAATCGGAGCCCTGCCTTTTTTATTCACAGGGGCTTTACCCTCTTTTGTTGACGCGTTTTTCGAAACGGTTTCGGGTTTTACAACCACCGGGGCAACCGTAATAAACAACGTTGAGGTGCTGCCCCGGAGTCTCCTTTTTTGGCGTTCCTTTACCCACTGGCTGGGAGGGATGGGGATACTGGTATTAGCGCTGGCACTGGCTCCGGCGCTGGGGGTGGGAACCTTTCAGATACTTAAGTCCGAGAGCCCCGGTCCAATTTCCATCAAACTGACCCCGAGGGTGAATAACACGGCCAAAATTCTGTATATTACCTATACTGTCATTACGCTGGCGGAAGTTTTGCTGCTTGTATTGGGCGGAATGCCCCTGTTTGACAGCCTGGTGCACACCTTCGGGACCCTGGGCACCGGGGGATTTTCGATAAGGAATGCAAGCATCGGTGCCTACAACAACGTATACTTTGAAGTTATAATAACCATATTCATGGTCGCATCGGGAGTAAATTTTTCCCTTTATTATATTGCATTCAAGAACAAAAGTGCAGGAGACTTTCTCAAAGACCCCGAGTTTAAGACGTACCTTTATATAATAGCCGCAGCCATTATTATGATTACGCTAAACCTGAAAGGAAAAGTATTCGGCGGCTTACTGGAGAGCCTGAGGCATGCATCTTTCCAAGTGGCATCCATAATAACCACCACCGGGTTTGCCACCACCAATTATGACACATGGCCGGACTTCAGCCGGGCGGTGCTGTTTGTGCTGATGTTTATCGGCGCATGTGCCGGTTCCACCGGCGGGTCGGTTAAGGTTATAAGGATACACCTGCTATTCAAGTATATGAAGCGGGAAGTGAACAGGCTAATCCATCCTAGGTCGGTAACGGCGGTAAAGATAGGGGATTTCCCGGTACAGGAGGAAGTATTGTCCGGCGTCATGGCTTTCACAATGTTTTATATGGTCATATTTATTGCAGCCTCGCTGCTTCTGGCGGTTCAAGGCCATGACCTCGTAAGTTCGGCATCCGCCGTAGCCGCAACGCTGGGGAATGTCGGCCCGGGATTTGGGATGGTAGGCCCGGTCACAACCTATTCCTCTTTATCGGATTTTTCAAAGCTGCTTCTTTCGTTTTGCATGATTCTTGGCAGGCTGGAGATATACACCGTGATAGCGCTGCTATCCCCCCGCTTCTGGAAACGGTGATTGTATACGGCCCCTGTCACGTTTTAATCTCCCGCAGCATGTTTTGAGCAAAAAGCCCTGCCTTTTCTTCTATACCGGGCACTGCCTTTATATCCCCGGGGTTGTTGGCGGTGGCCATTATCGCGAAGTGGGGGGGCAGACGGAAGCTTTTGTTTATGTTAAGCGCCCCTATCATCTGTTTTGCCACCGAATCGCTGCCCGAGTTGCCGGAGACTATTACGCCGAAAAGCGTCTTATCAAAGAACTTGGTCCTCCTGTACAAAGCGGTGAGCCGGTTTATCACCGCCATGAGGTTCGCGGACACCGAGTCGTTGTAATTGGGACATATCCATACAATCGCGTCCGCCTTTTCTATTTCGGGGAATATTTCCTCCACCATAACTCCTCCGTAAAAGCAGCTTCGCTGTCGACTGAAATGCTTGCAGGTTGTATAGGAGCATCCCTTGCAGTCCCGTACCGCGCCGTTTTCCACGTTAAGCTCGGTTATCCCGCCGCCGGGGAGGTGCTTTTTTATCATGTCCCACAGCATGAGGGTGTTTGATGTTTCGCGGGAGCTGGCGTGAACCGCCAGTATCCGTGGACCTTTAACCGGGGACGGGAAGTCCTCTAAAAGGCGTTTCCCCAGCGCAGTACAGAGGCTGGCGCATACTTCCTCAAGGGAGTCTCCCAGTTTTTTGCGCCAGGTAAGGAAGTTGCGAAGGCCTGCCGTCAGCTTGCGAGGGGGCTGCCGGGGAAACGGCAGCCCAGGCGGTTGGCAAGGAATATTATGTTTTGTGCGGCGCTCTTGGTGAAAAGCTCGCTCTCGCTGTGAAGCAAAAGACCCGCCGAACTGCCCTCCAGTGCGTCCTCTCCCCTCTGGTAAAGGGTACGGAAGACACCAAGCAGGGGTATATTGGTGCCGGTCTGGTCCAGGTCCGCCGCGAACAGTATTTTTTTATTTTTAAGGTCGGGAATGTCGCCTGTATCGGTCAGGACTTCCACCGGTATGCCGAATGTGGCCGCCTCCACCATTTTAGAAAGCCGGTCGGAGATGCGGCCTGGGGCAATCAGGCTTATCTTTTCACGGCATTTCTCCCAGCCTTTCGTAGGTGGTTTTTATCCTTTCATAAAAGCGGCGCCGGCAGCCTGTTGGTTTCGACTTCGGTACCGCAGCGGCCCAGCCTGTTAAGGCACCCCATATACACCCTCCCAGGAAGGTGGAGCTGTAGTGCCACTTGCCCTTGATAAGCGCCATGACCGAAAGGCTGCCGGAGGAAAGGGCCGGCGCCACGTAGGGCTTGTAGCCCTGCTGCCGCACGTACAGGTTGGCTTTCTTGGCATTTTCGGTTAACTCCAGCGACAGGGCATCGTTATAGTTTTCAATGCTGTTGGCTATGACAAGCCCTTCGCCGTGGGGACCGAAGGCCCTGCCCTCCTCCAAAAAACGGGCGCCCCCCGGGACCTTTGCCGCGTAATATGCAGCCCGGGCGTACATCACTCCAAGGCCGAATCCCCTTACCTGTTCGGCGGCAAGGCCGCCAAAGTCCAAAACACCGTTTTCGTCCCGGTTGCTTTCCAGGAAAACGGTTTTGCAAAGAAGGTCCACCGGGTCGGACACCACGCCGAAGATGCCGGCAAAACCGGCTTTTCTTGCTTTTTTTGCATATTCGGCCGCAATCCTTGAGTTGGATTCAAACTGTGCCATCCGCACATCTCCGCTGTTTTGTCCCACCGGCGGTACCCCCGCCGATATGCAGAATAGAAATAAGTCGCAGTTGAAAATTTCGTCATCCGCAAGCATTATTACCGGGGGATAGGACGTGCCGCCGCCGGGGGAGAGTACCTGGTTTGCCTCGCATTCCCACCTTTTCATATTGTTTATGCTCCTGCTATGTATACCGATACGGGATATAACATTTCCCCCCAACAGGCGAAGGCCGGTAAGCAGCGTACCCCCCACGTCCCCAAGGCCGGCTATGTTTACCCTCCATTTTTCCGGCGGCGTACCGTAAAGGGCCTTCCTCCAGGACGGGTATTCGGTGTTAACCGAGGTGACACACTTTCTTTGGATAGCGGATTCCAGCCACTCGGGCAGGCCGGCGGGGGCGTCCCTTTCCATGAGCATTTCTATACCCTCCTTTTCCGGGAAGGCCGCGGCGGGACTTGAAACGCAAAAACTTCGCCTGGACTTTGCCGGGTCCAGTCTATTTAGGATATAAACGCTGTCCTTAAACAGCGCGGCCCTTTCTTCGGGTACCCGGTCAAGGTCCGGGTATGGGTGCCTGGATACAAGGAGTTTGCCGCGGTACAGGTAACAGTACATAAAAGGTCCCTCCGTTACTTGACTATGGTATGGCGGAGCCGATTAAGCAGCTCCAGGTCGTTTTGCAGGTAGTGGGACGGGCTTTTGTTCATATCGTAATTCATGTTGGTGCCGTGGTCCGGGCAGCGGGGCGGGTAAACCACCTCGCCCAGCAGGTCCAGGGTCAGGCTCCGTTCGTTCATCACCTGGTATTCTTCCTCAAGGGCGGTCATAATATCAATGGAGTTGTTGACGCAGGTTTCGGACAGTTCGAATATGGACCGGTTGGACACATCGCCCAGGAAAGTCGGCGAGGTGTAGGGCAGTATAAGGTTTATCGAGGGTATGAGATTCCAAACGGGGATATATGCCTCCGGCTACGTGTCCTCCCCCAAGGAACGGGTACAGGCGCTTTCGCTGAACCACGCCTTCAGCCGGGGTATGAAATAGGCGCTGTCCACCTCCCCTGTCCTGGATATCGCTAAAGCTCCCTTGCCTCGGCCGGAGAGAATCCCACTATGAATTTCTTTACCCTGATCCTCTCTTTAAGCAGCGGGTCCAGGGCCTTGAACCGGTAGCCCTTGTGCACAGGTCGTCCACCAGTATTATGGGCCGGTCGAAGGAGCGGGCAGCATTCTCACCTGGGTCTCCAGGTCCAGGGTAGTAGGGGAAGGGTCCGATTTTGAAGGACTTCATGTCGGGCTGGAACAGTTCGCCAGTAGCGACTTGGTTATTGTATTCGGCACTATCTGGTTGTACAGTATGGAGCCAAAGGGTACGCACACCGCCGGGCCCAGTTTCCTGGGAACCGATGGGACAGTATCCACTCCACGGCGCAAATCTCTTCTGGTAATATTCGTTTTAAAATACCTATGTCAGCGGCAGTACCAGCTTCCCGGGTAAAGGCCGGTAAGGGCACCCTGCAGCCTTTTCCTGGACCGTATTATGGATTTCTTTACGCTTTCGGCGTTCCGGAAGGTTTCCTTTATCATGTTGGATATGTCCAGAGCACGGTACAGGGGGAGCTCATGTCCACTATGAATATGGGTAGGCGGGAATTTCCGAAATACAGCCTTTGAAATCCCTGGAGTTCAAGCACCTCTTCCGTCTTATCGTCGGGATAATCCTCAATGATATTCCTATACACGGCATAGTTGTAGTCCTTTGCAAGGCAGTAGCAGAGCGTTTCGGTGAGGATTATCTGTTCCAGGTTTTCGTGACGGCTTTTAAGTCGGTGAATATGCCGTCCAGCACCACTATCCTGCCTTTTACCGCGTTATCCCTTACGTACTCCGAGGCCATGTTGTTGGTTAAAATTCGCTGTACAGCATGCTGGTTTCGGCCCAGTGGAACATGGAAAACCTGAGGACCCTGTTCCCGTTTCCGATTTCCTTGAGTATCAAAACCCTGGGGCTGACCTTGAGAAACGGGCAAGCTTTTCCATGGTTTCGCTGCTTCCACGACTTACGCGGTAGAAAAGTTCTTTTCATATGACCTGTCGGGGCTTTCCATTTGACCTCCACATCGTGGATACCGCAACAGGCGTTTTGTACTGGGGTCTCTTTCGGTACAGGCTGTTTGCGCATGTACTTCTGGGCCAGCGGGTCCACCAGCATTGAAATGTCCCTGTTCCGGTCTATAGTCCCTTATTTGAGTGGAGCTTATGTCCCCGTACTGCGGGGCAGCGCGACAGGCTTATAACCTTTCCTTTCCAGCCGGCTTATTTCCCTTCCCAGTCTCTGGTCATCATTCTCCGAGGAGAGGGCGCTTTTCCTGTCAAATATAATATGGTTGAAGGAGGCGGTAGAATTGGCCTTTTTTTGTCCCTGTAGCCCGAAGCGTGAGTATCACATCGCTTCCCACCACTATATACACTTCCGAGCAGGGAAAACTGTGTCTTATGGCGCGCAGGTCCTTCGGGTTGGCTATGTTTATCGGGATATCGCCGGGGTAAAGGAATATGCCCGGCTGGTCCGCCACCGACATGTTAATTATATTTCTCCGGGTGATGCTGGGCTGGGTTCGCTTTGACCATGAAAACTCGTCAATGGCCAGGAATACTTCAAAGCCCAGCCGCCGTATTTCCTTCGCAATCTCCTTGTGCCCCAGCGAAAGGGGTCGAAGGGTGCCGGGGAAAAAGGCTATCCTTTCCGGGTGGGGTAAGTTTATGCTGCCGCGTGGAAGGTGTAGTCGGATATAAATTGTATATGCTGCTTTCAGGCGTATGCGTTGGTAAACAGCGTAAGCTCGTTGTCCCAGGCATCCGGCAGCAGCGTAAGCACTTTGGCGATGAGCTTGAATATGCAGCCCTTCTGTTCCAGGTCCAGGTACGCGGAGCCGAATATTTCCTTGCCTATAACGCTGAAGGCAATCTGCCTTATCTGTTGGTCGTAGCTTTCACAAAACCGCTGACCAGGATTCCCAGTATTTTCTCCATCCCGTCACTGTCGCCGTCCTCGCTGCAGGGGAATTTGTTTTGTATCACGGTAGGAAAGGGTTATGCCTGCCGTTTTCAGTATCAGCGAGTTTACTTGGGGACCCGACTGCTTGGTTTTTTCCGCCAGGTAATCCAGCACTCTTCCAGCTCCACCGGCTGCAGGTGTAAAATAATCTGGCCGAGGTAGTAGGGGATATACTTGGTAAACTGGTGGCCTTCAAGCTCCAGCGCCCTAACCAGCCCGACCACATCGTTTCTCTGCTCAAGGCTCAAGCCGGGCACCAGGCGCACAAGGGCCTCCCGGCGGCGATACGAACGTCCTCCACCTTGGCTTACTTTAATGAGGTTGCAAAAGTGCATGGCTGTATAAAAGGCGTTTAAGCGCCGCCCTTGTCAAGGGCGTGCTCCAGCAGCAGTTCCACCTGAATCCTCTTTGAAACCCTGCTCAGGCGGTTTTCAAATTACTTAAAAAGATATCCGAAGGCCTGGACAGGTCCCTCTTTACAAAATGCGCGGTATTTTTCCGCCGTTCCTACCGCACACGGTTCAAGCAGCCTAGCGATCTGGTACCTCATGTAGTTTTCCGCCGGTAGGCGGGACCTTGAATATCCTGCGAGAGCACGGCCATTAACCGGTCAAATGCATTGCTGTGCTTACTGAGGCCGGGCACAAGGCTGCGGGCCGCATCAAGGCGGCGAGGCGAAGACCGCTGTCGGGGAGTCCAGCCTTTTTTATTACGAACCCGGCAAACTGCTCTGAAGACATCGCCGCTGCAGGCGCGGGGCAGCGATTTGATTTGTCTCCAGCAGCAGGTACAGCTGTACCCGGGGATTATCGAAGGCGCCGTTGGGAATAGAACTCGCCAAGGACCCCTATGTAGTCGTTTATATAACGGAGGCCTGCAGCGGGCAAATAGGGAGCCTATCATTACGCTGAGGCCGTGCCCTATCCATATGCGGTGGGAGGGTATTATCTTGTGGTCCGGGTCTATATATGCCGTGATAAACTTTCGCAAAAGGTCGGCGCTTGTCATGTCCGGGGTGTCCAGCACAGCGTCCGGGGGCACTTCCTTGTGGTATTCCTCGTCATAGGTTGCAATGAGAAGTCCTATGAGCTCGCTGCAGTGTCTTCTGATATCGTCCTCCGGGTGGGTCAGCTGCTCGTACAGGAACTTGATGGTGATAAGTTTCTGTTTCTGGGTTAGATAGATGGAATAGTCCTCGAAAACGCGGAGGTACTCCCTTAGGTTCTTCCAGTCCTTTTCACTGCGGGCGGATTCCAGCATTGCATTAAGGGAGAACTCGTCCCGGAGCCGGTACATCAGGTTTATGCTGTGGCGTATAGACTGGTATTTCAGGTTTTGGACCACCTGCCGCCCATGCATCAGCGAATAATAACCCCTGGCCTTAGGATAGGAGCCGGGCGTTGCTTCTCCGGAGTCGGGGTCGGTGTTTACCCCCAGGTGGACCATGTAGTCCTCGAAGTCCTTAAGCTTTGCAAATACCCTGCGGTACCTGTTCTCCTTTTCCTGGTCCAGGTTGTCCAGTTTCCCCATAACTATATCAAAGGAGTCCTCCAGGGTAAATATGTGCATCCTGCCGCCGCTGCTTTTAGGTTTTCTCTTTACCCTGAAGTCCGAGTATATCAGTATGAGGGATTCAAGGGGCAGGTGTTCAAGCTCCAGGTCCCAGGTGGAGTGATTTATCGCGATATTCCTTATGTATACAATGCCTCGCTTTTTGAACCACTGGTCGGTATAGTAATAGTGAAGGTAGGGAACCCTTTTCGCCTGGGCGCCCCTGCATCCGTACTTTCCTATGTCATGCCCGGCCGCTGCGCCGGATACCCTTCCCAGGTCCACCGGCAGCCCCAACTCTTTGAGCTGGCGGGCGATATATAGAGAAAGAAAATGCACGCCGCAAATATGGTCAAGGGTGTCGTGGCCCAAGAGCTCCCCGTTCAGTTTCATCATTTGGTATATGTATTCGCCGTCAAAGGCTTTCAGGAACAGCCTGTACTCATCGGGGTTTTCGGTAATTTCCCCGTTATGTGCGTCAAGAAACCTTAAGGGGTATTTGCTCTGCCAGGTGCCGTCGTCCGAGGACTTTTGCAGTTCGCATATCTCTTTCAGCACCTGCAGGTATACGACGCATGCCGCGTCCAGACTGTCCTTAAGCTGGATTTCCAGGGCGTGCGGGAAGGACTTGCTCAGCGCATACTGGTATATGTAATAAAGCCAGTCGTCGGGGGCGTCACCGCCGGAAAGGTCATGCAGCATTAAGCTGCACAGGTCCAGGACGGCGCGGCAGCTGTAGTCCTTTTCCGCTATAATTTTTTCCAACTGCCTTACAAAGGAGGCCTTTTGGGTATGCTTTTTCACAAACGTTCCGTTTATAGCTTCAGGTGGTCGCCAGTTGCCATATGATGAAGCAATTTCTTCCGGCATCCGATACAAGGTCCCATCCACCTGAGCACTTCCTTTCCTACTGGATTTGTTTATTATTGATATATTATACTATAATGATTATAGTTTCCAACAGCTTTTCAAAGATAAGTACCGGCTGTTTTACTTAAAAAACGGCAGGCGGCAAAGCCGTGAACCTTGGGAAGGAGTTGCACATAAGCTGGTTCTCGGTGCCGTAGAGCGCCCGGCCTTTATGCCGATTTTTTTATGGTCGCCTTAACCGGCGGGTAACCGTTTAAGGCTTCTCTACCCTTTGACGGTTCATGCTTTCTTTTGTTCCTTAAGCGCCGGGAAGACTTCCCGGGGGCTGGCGGCAATTTTTTGACCGTGTGGTTATAAATGCCGTAATTGGAGTATAATATTATCGAATATAAATTTTTCTTGAAAAGGCACAGGGAGGCTGGGGCATGAAAAGAAGGCTGACGGTTCTGGTGCTGGTCGTCGTACTAGCTGCTGCTGTTACCGCATGTTTCCGTTAAAACTCCGATGAGGACGGTCCTGAAGGGCCGGGACGACCAACGGGACTCCCTGAACCAGGCAGGGCGGAGGACAGGGTTTCGCAGCAATTGGTGGAAGTATTTCCACAAAAAATTGGATATGAATGGTTTTATTCGGGCTTTGCGGAATACAGTCACCGCATGAGGCTGATAACATATCCGGCAGCACCGAAAGCTCGGAGGTTTTGGTTTACGAGATATCCGGCGAAGTGGGCGACCCGTCCGGCGGCGAGGCTCCGGGCGATTTCAGCCTGGAAATGGAGTACGTAATAACCAAGGACACGGTAACCGAAAAGATAATAAGGGGCGAAAAGCTGATTCATGTTTTTCGTGAACTGGAGCTTTTAAAACTGCCCCTCCAGGCGGGTACAAAGTGGCAGCAGAAAGTGGAGATAAACGGCAAAGAACAGGAACTCACCGCCGAGATACTGTCGGCGGAGGCGGAGGAAGAGGAAGGGCCGGTAATATACAGGGTAAGGTACACCGTTCCGATGGAGGGAATGCCGGACGGTATTTACGTGGAAGAACGGGCCTTTGCCGAAGGGACGGGTTTAATCCATTATGCAAGGACCCTGGGCGAGGAATACGATTTTATGTTTGAATATTTTATTTTCCAGCCTGAAAATGATTAGCTTAACAAATAATGATATTGATTGTAAGCGGAAAAACAGTTATAATATTATCACGACAGAACGCGGGTATAGCTCAATGGCAGAGCACCGGCTTCCCAAGCCGGAAGTGCGGGTTCGATCCCCGTTACCCGCTCCATTTTTCGGGGCGATAGCTCAGTTGGGAGAGCGCTACCTTGACATGGTAGAGGTTTCGCAGGTTCGATCCCTGTTCGCCCCACCATTTTTTATCCCCTTTTTCAAGGGGTTTTTTGTATTTTATACAGGTCGATAAAATACCACCCAAAAAGGATTATGAAGCAAGATTATGATAAGATATAAATAAATGAATAAACTACTTCTGATGGCGGTCGCAGAAACCCGCCTTAAAAAAACAAGGGGGAAATATCTTGGATAACAAAACAATGATTAAGATGTTGGCTCGAAGTGCTATGGTAGCGGGGATATATGCAGCAGTAACAATAAGCTTTGCCCCGATAAGCTATGGTCCGCTGCAGGTGCGCATATCAGAGGCCCTGACGGTTCTGCCTTTCCTGTGGCCTGAAGCCGTGATGGGGTTGTTCGTAGGGTGTATAACGGCCAATTCCTTAGGGGGCCTCGGGATATGGGATATCGGATTGGGCAGCTTGGCAACACTATTGGCCGCGTGGCTTACATCAAAAACGACAAAACCGTGGTTGGCTCCACTGCCGCCGGTGCTGGTTAATGGTGTAATAGTAGGCGGCTATCTGTCGTTACTGTATAATATGCCTTGGTGGTCGACTATGGCGTATGTGGCGGCCGGGCAGGTAATCGCATGCTACCTGTTGGGGCTTCCTTTACTCCACCTGATGTTAAAAAACAAGAAGGGATAGCAAATGCATGCCCCTATTCATAGGGCTGCCGGGCCGGTATAAGATATTGAGGAATGTGAAGGTTTATAGACTGACGCATATTTTTTTAATAATTACATTTTTTTCTAAAGGACTTTTCGGGTCTTTGTATAATTATCATAATGGAACATTTTGCATTATCCTTTTCAATACCTTTTTCGGAGGCAGAAATGAAAAAGGCGCTTACAAAAAACCGGGAAACCCACATAA
>JAXGPT010000010.1:0-62390 GCA_040766775.1 Bacillota bacterium
CCATTGGATGCAGTCGGTTAGGACCGAAAGCGGTGTATGGGAAAAAACCGAAACCCTCCTGATGCAAAAGGGCCGTATCCTGGCCAAAACCGGCAGGGGAGTATACTTCGTCCAAAAGGCCGAGGACCTAGACAAGCTGCAGCCGGAGGAGATTATAGAAGAAAGGCACGTGGATGAAGGACCGGTGCTGGTGGACAGGAGAAACACGCTGTACATAGCCTGGGGAAAGGGAGGGAGCCTGGGCTACAGGGCTTCCTACGACGGGGGTGCCAGCTGGGGGAGGGTAAAGTATTATCACCATGTCCGGGATGACAAGCTGGAGGTGTACGGGTTTTCCAACAACTATTCCCTGCTTGTAAACGCAAAAAAACTTATTGCAACTTCCCCGCCGGAAATACATATACCTTTTCTGCACCGGTCGGTGGAAAGGATAAGGTTCCCGCAGGACCTTTTTTATGAAACGCCGGGCGAAGGTCCAATCCCCGGCGGGGAATACCGGGGGAACATTGGCGGAGGACATATAAATGTTACGGATAAACCGTTAAGTGTCGGGGACAGAGCCGGCGGGAACAGGCCTGCAGGAGCCGGCGGGAAAATGATTTCGGACCGGGACCCCCGGGATGATGGCAAAGCTTCTTGCGAGACGGAGGACTGCAGCCAGGACCGAGCAAAGGCCGGGCTTTCGGAGGAAACCGGGGCGCAAATACAGAGACTTTGGGCGGAGATTGAAAGGATTAGACAGGGACTGGAGACGGATATCCGGGAGAGACTGGACAGGTTGGAGGCGGAAATTGCTAAGCTTAAGGACAGGCAAAAGAACGCCGTGAAGGGCGAAACCCCTTTGGCAGGACGGGGAAGTGTAATAACCCAGGACATGATAAACAGGTATCTTAGGAAAAGATAACGGCGAAAAATTAAAAGAATCGGGGGTAGTACGCTGTGTTTTTAGGGCAGCACAGTATTGCAAAACTTATAGACCATACCCTGCTTAAGGCCGATGCGGACCGAAAAAGCATCGAAAGGCTGTGCCGTGAAGCCATTGAGGAAGGTTTTTTTTCGGTATGTGTTAACCCCTTCTGGGTTAAAACAGCGGCAGACCTTTTGAAGGGAAAAGACGTAAAGGTATGCACCGTAATAGGGTTTCCGCTAGGGGCGGATACGCCGGAAGTTAAGGTATACCAGGGAAGTGCCGCCCTGGACCGGGGGGCCCGGGAGCTTGACATGGTGGTCAACATAGGGGCGGTTAAAAGCGGTGAATACAGTGTGGTGGAAAGGGAGATTAAGGAGGTTAAGAAGGCAGCAGGCGATAGCATTGTGAAGGTAATAATAGAGACATGCTTTTTAAATGACAGTGAAAAATTGAAGTGTGCAGGCTGGCCAAGGAATGCGGGGCAGACTTCGTAAAGACCTCCACCGGTTTCGGTACTGCCGGGGCATCGGTGGAGGATGTAAAGCTTATGAGGGAAACGGTGGGCCCCGGTGTTGGGGTCAAGGCATCGGGAGGCATAAGGGACCTTGATACGCTGGCAAGAATGGTGGAGGCCGGGGCAAACCGTATAGAGCAGCAGCGGTATGAGGATTATGGAACATTTGAGAAACCAAAAACGCGAGGAGGAATTGTAATGGCGGCAAGGGAATACAATAGGAAAAGGTTGTTTATGGGGCGCCTGGCATATGGGGATGACTTGCTTAACTCGCTGACAGCCTTTGTGAAGGAGAAGGGCATTCGGACCGGCAGGGTCCAGATGATAGGCGCGGTACAGAAAGCTGTTGTCGGGTTTTATGACAGCGAAACGTATAAGTATATCAATGTTGAATTTGAAAAGCACATGGAGGTTTTAAACCTCACCGGTAACGTTTCCATAAAGGACGGCCAACCCTTTATTCATGCCCATGTGACCCTGGGCGACGAAAAGGGTCAAAGCTTTGGCGGCCATCTTATGGAGGGGACGATAGTCTTTGCGGCGGAGTTTATAGTGGAGGAGTTTGAGGGCGAGGACCTTATAAGGAAGCCCGACAAAACCACGAAGCTTACTTTGTGGGAAATCTAGTGGAATAGAGTTTACTAACGGCCGGCTATGCGAAAAGTCCCGTGTCCTTTCGCTTTACCGCCCGGCTGCGTTTTGCAGCCCGGCGCCGGGAACGAGTGGCGCCGCCCGCCCTTTGGCGGCTGCCGGTGCACTCCATAAAAAACAGAACCTGTAAATAAATTCTTTCAAAACTGCTGCCCTATCCAAGGGGCAGCGTTTTTTTGAACCGTCATGCCAGTTTCATGTAAATATTATGAAATGTTACAATTATATTAAATTTTCAACAAATTATATGACAAAACGGCCCCCATGGTATAAAATAATTGGAGAGAATTGTATCCAGGGGGGGCTTGGTGTGAGGAAATCCAGGTTAGTGTCCATAATAGTTGCAATTACAATAGTATTGTTACATAGTACCGCTGTATATGCCGACCTGGCGGAGGAGCAAAAAAAGCTGGAGAAGGTACAACAGGAAATGAAAAAGACCGAAAGCCAGCTTAAGAATGTTCAGCAGCAGAAAAACGACCTGATAAAAGAATTGGAAAGGCTGAACAACCAGTTAAACGAAGCCGAGAACCAACTGGGCAAAGTGGAAAGGGACCTGGAAGCTACCAGGAAGGAGCTGGAGAGGGTTACCGAGGAGTTGGAGCAGGCAAAAAAAGAGCTGGAAAAGAGGGACAAGCTCTATAAACAGAGACTGAGAACCATGTACAAGAACAGCGGGTACGGCTACCTGGAGGTTTTGCTTAATGCCGAGAACTTTTCGGACTTTATTTCACGGTTCTACCTGGTAAGCAAGGTGGCGGCCTATGACATTTCCATATTGGAAGAGCTGAAGGAACAGCGCGATTTGGTCCAGGCCAAACAAGACGAAGTTAAGGAAAAGGAAATAAGAATGCTCTCCCTGAAGAACGACCTCCTTGCGAAGAAACAGGAAATCAAGACCGTAACTGCCAGCAGGAACAACGCCCTTGCAAAAGTAAAGAGCGATGAAAAACAGCTGGACCTGATGCTGGCGGAACTGGAGAAAACCTCCAAACAGATAACCCAGACAATCCTGAGCCTGTCACAGGGCGGAAAGTTCATAGGGGGCAAGTTCGTGTGGCCTGCACCGGGATACACCAGGATTACGTCGGAATTCGGATGGAGGATACATCCCATATATAAAACAAGGAAATATCATTCAGGACTGGATATAGGTGTGCCCTGGGGCAAAAAGGTAGTAGCGGCGGGAGCCGGGAAGGTGATATATGCCGACACCTACGGCGGATACGGGAAAACGGTAATAATAGACCACGGGGGCGGAATTACAACCCTGTACGCGCATAATTCAAGCCTCAGAGTAAAGGTAGGGGACGTGGTCACAGCCGGAACCACCATAGCCCTGTCGGGCAGTACCGGGGTATCCACAGGACCGCACCTGCACTTTGAAGTAAGGAAAAACGGGGAAGTGGTCAATCCCAGGCCGTGGCTCGGAATATAGCCCCGGGATGTAGATAAATCAAAATCTGGCTCATGAAGCCTTGCAAGTTTGGATAACTAATACTTCTTTGGGAAAAACCTGTACAACTATGCAGGTTTTTCTTTTTTCGTATTAGTGGTATACTTAACATAATAATCGGGAGGGATGGGATTGGATAATATGGAGAAATATCAAAAAGCCGTGGAATTCATAAGGAAAAGGATAAAAATTAAACCGGAAATCGGTATGGTGCTTGGGTCCGGGTTGGGTCAAATGGCGGATTACATAGAGGACGCAGAGACCATAGACTATTCGGATATACCGGGCTTCCCGGTGTCGACGGTGGAAGGCCATGCAGGGCGCCTGGTGGCGGGGACCCTTATGGGGCGGCAGGTGATTGCCATGCAGGGCCGGTTCCATTACTACGAAGGCTATTCTATGGGCGAAGTGGTATTCCCGGTAAGGGTAATGAGGCTGCTGGGAGTGGAAAAATTGTTGGTTACCAACGCGGCCGGCGGAATCAACAGGGAGTTTAAGCCCGGCGACCTGATGGTTATAACCGACCACATAAACCTTATGGGATATAACCCGCTTATTGGGAAAAACCTGGATGAAATGGGGGAAAGGTTTCCCGGCATGACGAATGCTTATGATAAAGGGCTTGTGGAGACAGCAACCGAGTGCGCACGCCGCCTTGGTATCGATATAAAACAGGAGTCTACTGCGGTGTTACCGGTCCCAGCTACGAGACACCGGCTGAAATCCGTATGCTGGGAACCATTGGCGGCGATGCGGTGGGAATGTCCACGGTGCCGGAAGTTATAGCCGCGGTACACTGCGGGTTGAAGGTGCTGGGAATCTCTTGCATTACCAATATGGCGGCGGGGATACTGCACCATGCACCCAACCACCAGGAGGTCCTGGAGGTGGGTAAAGGCGCAGCAGAAGTTCGTGATGCTGCTTAAGGAAATATTAAAGGAAATCTGAAGGGACCGCGACATGCGGTCTTTTTTTTATGGTTATATTTTACCTGAAAATGGATATAAAAAAGAATAGGGTTGCATTATGTGTTAAGATTTGGTATATTATGTACTTGTGTTGGTTAAAGTTACCATAACCAGGAGGAGGAAATGATGAAGGAACTTATAAGAACAATACTGCCCGCCTTGGTAATAGCGGCAGCGGCAGTATCGTTCGCAGGAGGCCAGGGGCACGGAGAAACGGTGCAGGAGGACTTATACCTTGACATGCCTGCGGTTTCCCCGATACAGGTTCCCAGGATGCTGCCGGCGTCAGCACGACCCCAAGCCCAGGCATTCAGGGGGCCGGTTAAAATAAGCGAAAGGGACCTTTACCTGTTGGCAAAAATAATCGAGTGCGAAGCCCGCTACGAGCCCTACGAGGGGAAGGTGGCGGTTGGTGCTGTAGTTTTGAACAGGGTTATGAGTGATAGGTTTCCGAATACCATAGAGGGTGTAATATTTCAAAAAGGACAGTTTCAGCCGGTTATCGACGGTGGCTGGAACAGCAAAGAACCTTCGGAGCAGTCATACAGAGCGGCGATGGAAGCCCTCGGAGGTGCAAAACCCGTAGGTAAAAACGGCAAGTCCGTTGGCAACGCCCAGTTTTTCATATACGAGGGCCTTGCCGGAAAAGGTGCCGCAAAGTGGTTTAAGAACAACCTGAAATACGTGACAACCATTGGAAACCATGACTTCTACAGCCGTTAAAAATAAAAAATGGCAAGATATATATCCGGTTGGTGGGAATTATAATATAATAGTTAAAAACGGTCCAATCGGGAGGTGTTTCGGTTGTACAGCAAGGAAAGCAAGATAAAGGACATACTTAAGCAGCACCCGGAAGCGGAAGCCATATTCAGAAGGTTCGGAATAAGGTGCTTCGGATGAGGCGGTGCTCTGTACAAGAGCATTGAGCGGGCCGCTCAAACCTATGGCGTGGAAGCCGACGAGATTGTGGAGGAACTGAATAATAAGTATTCATAAAACAGGGAGACGTTATTCCCTGTTTTTTTTGAAGTCAAGTCAAAAGGCGACGGTTCCTATGTTTTTTGGTCCACCGGTTGAATTTCGTAGAATATCTGTTTTCTACCGACAAGGTGGTTGGCAATGCATGATACCATCTGGTAAAATATAAAGTATAGTTCCATAAACGGTCTTTTTTAAGATTGTTTGAGGATAATAAGAAGAGTAAGGAGGAGAACACATGACTGTGAAAAAAGTACCCGTTGGTCTTTCCAACAGGCATTTGCATGTGTCCAAGGAACATCTTGAGAAACTTTTCGGGCCCGGTTATGAACTGACCGAGTTTAAAGTTTTGTCCCAGCCCGGTCAGTATGCCTGCGAAGAAAAGGTGGATATTGTTGGACCCAAGGGCACACTTAAAGGAGTTAGAATCCTCGGCCCGGTGAGGAAGGAAACCCAGATTGAGGTGTTGGCAGCCGACGCCTATAAACTGGGACTTAAGGTCCCGGTTAGGGATTCCGGGGACCTAGAGGGTACACCCGGGGTTAAGATTGTGGGTCCCAAAGGGGAAGTGGACCTGGATTACGGTGTGATAGTTGCGGCAAGGCACATCCACATGCACCCCGACGACGCAAAGGCCTTTGGCGTTGAAGACTTCCAGAGGGTCAAGGTAAGAGTGGAAGGCATGAGGGGTCTAGTGTTCGATAACGTACTTATCAGGGTTTCCCCCTCTTATGCATTGGATATGCATTTGGACACCGAAGAGGGTAATGCGGCGGGAGTTGGGAACGGAGACATGGTGGAAGTCATAGTCGATTAGCCCACGGAAAATTGGAATTTTATCAAGTAGGGCCCGGATTGGTTCCGGGCTTTATTTTTTTGTTATTTATTGGGACGCGCAAGCATAAAGATTAGTAGGAAGGAGGGGATTTTGTGAAATTTGGTTTGGGATACGAATCCCTGTGGCTGATACTGCTCGGAATTATTACAGGCATCCTGGCTGCTGCATCAATGGTACTTCACGGGGCTTGGCAGATGGTTACCACAGCGCTTTTATGCATATCCCTTATAGCCTTTGTATTTCTTATAAAAAAGCGCCGGAAAAAACTGCAGCCGGTACTTGTATTCCTGGTGGTGGTACTGCTGGGGTATCTTTTGTGCTGCATTTTTGTGTGTGCCTTCCTGGGCAGGGCAAAAGCGGGGGATATAAACCCGGCGGATGTAAGAGAGGAGCCGGCTATTCTGCTCCTTTCACCGGGAGAAATGACCGAGTACGGCAGCCGGAGCGCTTTATACCGGCTGGCGATAAAACGGGAGGCGGGACTTGAGAACGTCCGGTGGTGGAATACGCCCTATAAGGCTTTCCAGTTGAGAAGGAGCCTGAAAGGAATGGACAAAAACAATTGTATACTGGCCGGTCAAAACCTTTACAATAAACTAAAAGAGGAACTGGGGGAAGAGTTTAGGCTTTACAGCGCCAACCTGTTTGGGCCTCCCTTTATAGAAACAGCGGTGGAGAGTATTTTGAACGACGGGTACAAGAAGATTGTGGTCCTTAACAACCTGCTGGTGGAACAGCCTTACAAGGAAGTGGTTGACACGAAGATACTGAATATAATAAAAAAGAGCGGCGTGGATGCCGAAGTGCTTTTCACCTTTCCCCCTGGAACCATGACGCACTGGTTTCCTATTACGAACAGGGTATACTGGAAAAACCCAGGAAATAAGCCCGGGACAGGTGGGGGTCGTGCTGGTGGGCAAAGGAAGCGGCAGAAAGGTTCGGGACAAATACCCCCAGGCGGTTAACCGGGAGCGGGTGTTTTTCGATAAGATAAAGGAAAGCATTATGAAAAACGGGTACGAGAGCAGGAAAATAAGGGTCGCTTATTTGGGCGGCAGGAAGCCGGGATTGGAGGATGCAGTGGACTACCTGGTTGATTCCGGTATTAGCAAGCTGGTAATTGTGGCTGCCGGTTTTGAGAGCCCGGGAGTTGACACCGAACGGCTGCTGCCCGGTATTATTGAGGATATGGACCTGCCGCAGCACGTGGACACCGTGTTTATCGGGCCGTGGAGCGACGGAGACCTGCTTGTCCGGGCGCTTCTTGACAGGCTTGAAATGATGGATGTAATGAATTAAGCGGGGCGTCCCCGCTTTTATTCATGTTTAAGAAGGATTTTCCCGGTGAATGGATAAATATAAAGTTATTTCAAAATAATATTATAGATAGGCAGCCTAAAAGGTTATTGGTAGGGTACAGTAGCAAAAAAGGAGGGCATCGGATGGAAGGAGTATACTTCCGGCAGCAGTTGGGGGAGGGTATAAATCTTTACCTTGTCAGGGAGCCGAAGTTCAAAACGGTTTCCATGAGCATTGTAATGTACAGGCCCCTTGATGAGAACAGCACGGGCAATGCATTAATTCCCCACATACTGAAGAGGGGCTGTGAGGACCTAAGGGATACCCGGGCCATACAGAGGTTCCTGGGTCAGCGGTACGGGGCTTCCCTAAACGTGGACGTGTTGAAGAAAGGGGATATGCAGCTAATTTTTCTGGGAAGCAGCGTAATTAGCAACAAGTATACAATAAAAGGCGAGGGCGTGGTATCCGACATATTGAAGTTTCTTGCCGGGCTGGTGGAAAGGCCCCTCATTGAACAGGATAGATTCCGGGATGAGTATTTCGTTCAGGAAAGGGACAACCTTGAAAGGCTTATAAACTCACGTATTAATGATAAAATACAATATTCAATCGATCGATGTTATGAAGAAACGACCAAGGGGCAGCCCTTCAGCAGGTACAGGTACGGGGACGCCGGGGACCTTTCCCGGCTGACCGCGGAAGGGCTTGCCGGGTATTACAGGACGGTACTGGCCGAGGCCCCCATGGATATATTTGTGGTGGGGGATGTGGACATAGCCGACATAGGGACTTCCTGGACAGCCCGCCCGCGCTGGGCGAAAGAAAGGTGAAATGTCCTGAAGGGACGGTATCACCCCAATGGGACGGTGCCCCAAGGGAAGTGGTGGAGCGCATGGATGTCAACCAGGGAAAACTGACAATTGGTTATACCACCGGCATTGATTATACCCATAACCAGTATGTTCCGCTGCTCGTATACGCAAGCATACTTGGGGGAGGGCCCCATTCCAAGCTGTTCAACAATTGAGGGAAAAGGCAAGCCTTGCGTATTATACCTTTGCCAGGCTGGAGAAGCTTAAGGATTGATGGTTATAGGGGCTGGCATTGAGATATCCGACTACCAAAAGACCGTAGCAATAATAGAGGAGCAGCTCCGGCATAGAGGAACGGAAATATCAGCGACAGCGAACTTATTGCAGCAAAGATGGCCCTTACAAACGGCCTTCATTCCATGAAGGACAGCCAGATGCAAATAACAGATTTCCTGATAAACAGGATAGTGTCCGGCCACAATATGACCCCGGATGACCTCATAGAAAGAATAAACGAGGTAACGAAGGATGATGTGGTGGCCGTGGCGGACGGAATAAAAGCATGCGGTAACGTTTTCTTACCGGCGATGGGAAAGCCGGAAAGGAGGAAGCACGATGACAGTACCCGTAGAAGAAATGTACATGGATAGAATTAGAGAGAAACTGTACTGTTCAAAGCTGCCAAGCGGCCTGGAGGTCGTTTATACTGCCCAAAAAGGAATATTCGAAACAGTTTGCCATATATGCAACAAACTTCGGCTCGGTGGACATGAGGTTCTCGGTACCCGGTGAAAACAAGGTAACAGAGTGTACCCGCCGGCGTGGCCCATTTCCTGGAGCATAAGCTGTTTGAAGAGGAAGAGGGAAACGTGTTCGACCGGTTCTCCCGCCTGGGGGCCTCCGCCAATGCCTATACCAATTTCACAACCACTGCGTACCTTTTTTCATCCACCAGCAATTTCTACAAGTGCCTTGAGGTGCTGCTGCAGTTTGTGCAAAGCCCCCACTTTACCGATGAGAACGTCGAAAAGGAAAAGGGTATCATTTCGCAGGAGATAAGGATGTATGACGATAACGGTGAATGGAAGAGCTTCTTTAACATGCTGCAGGGCCTTTACCACAGGCACCCGGTGAGAGTGGACATCGCGGGGACGGTGGAAAGCATATCCGGCATAGACAAGGACGTGTTGTATAAATGCTATAACAATTTCTATCATCCCGACAATATGGCGTTATTCGTCGTGGGCAGCGTGGATATAAACGAAACCATGGAACTGGTTGAAAAAAACGCCAAGAAAAACCTCGCCGAAAGGGAGGAGGAAAATAAAAGGTACTACCCGGAGGAACCCCCCCATATTCACGCCGAGAGGATAGAGCAGGTGCTGGCGGTATCCCAGCCCATTTTCAATATAGGTATCAAGGATACAAAGGTGGGCTTTGGCGGCAGCGACCTTTTAAAGAAGGATATAACCACCACCATTTTGCTGGAGATGCTATTCGGAAAGAGCTCGCAGCTTTATCAGCGGCTGTATGACGAAGGGCTCATAGATGACAGTTTCGGGTTTGATTATACGGCGGAAACAGACTACAGCTATTCCATGCTGGGTGGAGAATCCCCCGACCCGGACAGGTTGTACGGGATTATAAGGCAGTCGGTGGCGGATACAAAACCGGAAAATCTAACGGAAGAGGACTTCCATTTGGCCCGGAACAAGCTTTTGGGGAGGTACCTGAGGAATTTCGACCAATTGGAGTACATTGCATCCAACTTTATATCATACCATTTTAAGGGTGCAAACTTCCTGGATTTCATGGGCTTATTGGAACAGACCGACCTGGGGTCGGTACGGGAAAGGTTCGATGAGCATATCAGACCCTGGGCTTCCACATTGTCCATAGTGTCACCACAACAGAGAAAAGAGGGCTAAAATGAATCCTGTAGCTTTTGAGATTTTCGGTATTGCTGTAAGATGGTACGGAATCATATTGGCCGCCGGCATACTGTGCGGCCTGTTGTATGCCTTAAGGGAAGCCAAAAGGGTGGGAATGGACGAGAACCTGATACTGGACCTGGTCATATTCGCCATCCCGGCCGGTATCATTGGGGCAAGGATTTATTATGTTTTGTTCAACTGGGACTACTATTCCAAGGACCCGCTGCAGATACTGAACATAAGGGGAGGTGGTCTTGCCATCCACGGCACCCTTATAGCGGCGGTGATTACGGCGGTAATATTTGCCAGGGTTAAAGGAATAAACTTCTGGTCGCTGGCTGACTTGGCCTCGCCGGGAGTTATACTGGGACAGGCCATCGGCCGGTGGGGAAATTTTATAAACCAGGAGGCCCACGGGACGCCTACCGACCTTCCCTGGGGCATAATGGTGGACGGTGTCAAGGTGCATCCGACTTTTCTGTACGAGTCGCTGTGGAACTTCTCGGTATTTGCGGTGCTTTTATGGTACCGAAAAAGGAAGAAAGCGGAGGGCAATGTTTTCCTGCTCTACCTGGTCCTCTATTCAGTGGGCAGGTTCTTCGTGGAGGGTTTAAGAACCGACAGCCTAATGCTGGGGAATATAAGGATGGCCCAGTTGGTGAGTGCGCTGGCGGTGGCCGCCGGCCTGGGCTATATGTATTATAGGAACAAGAACAAAAAAGGCACAAATACCACATCGGAGTAATAGCCACAGCCCGCGGCTGGCAGCTGGCAGACAACTATACGCCGGAAAAAACCGGCGTTTTTTATATTTTGGAAAATTTTTTTTGTTTGGAAGCAGGAATTATTAAAAATAAGTAGAAATAGAGTAAAAGTGGTTAAATGTGGGGTGAAGTGGGAGATATTCCCTAAATGGGTGACAAAATGTTCATAGGTGAGTTCCAGCACTCGCTGGACAATAAGGGCAGGCTTATAATTCCATCAAAGTTCAGGAAGGCCTTGTGAAAGATTTGTGCTCACCAAGGGCTTGATAATTGCTTTTGTCTCCCTTTTGGAATGGCACAATTTTGAGGAAAAACTCAAAAACTCTTCCGCTTACCTCCAGGGATGCCAGGGCCTTTGTAAGATTTTTTCTTTTCCGGGGCCACCGAATGCGAGCTGGACAAACAGGGCAGGATACTGCTCCCGGCAAACCTGAGAGAGTATTCGGGCATAGAAAAGGATGCGGTGGTCATAGGCGTTTCCACCCGGGTGGAGATTTGGAGTCTTGAGGAATGGAACAGGTACAACAGCGATACAATGTGTGTGTGTCGGGTACGACAAGATTGCGGAGAGAATGAGCAACTGGGGATTTGACGAAGGGAACGGCAAAAAATAGCCGGAAACGGAGATGAAAGCAATGGAGTTCGAAACACAGGACTGTGCTGCTTGACCGTACCATTGAATACCTGAAGGTTGTACCGGATGGGGTTTACGGGATTGTACCCTGGTGGAGGCGCCATTCGCGGAAATACTTAAAAGGCTGGGCGAAAGAGGAAGACTGATTGGGATTGACAGGGACCAAAACGCTGATAAAAGCTGTGGGAGAAAGGCTGGCGTCTTTTTCAGATAAGGCGGTATTGGTACATGGAAACTTCAAGGACATAAGAAGAATTGTCCACGGTATTGGAATAACGGCGGTGGACGGGGTGGTGATGGACCGGGTATCGTCCCACCAACTGGACCGGCGGGAAAGGGGTTTCAGCTACATGCAGGATGCTCCGCGGACATGAGGATGGACCGGCAGCAGTCCCTTACCGCCATGGAAGTGGTCAATACATACAGTGAAGCTGACCTTGCAAGGGTTAGAGTGGATATGGCGAAGAACGCGCTGGGCAAGGCGGATTGCTTTATTGTCCGCGAAAGAGAAAAGGCATTGATAAAAAGACCACCGGGCAGCTGGTGGATATAACACAAAAGCCGCCATACCGGCTTCAGCAAGGCGAAAGGGCCCCACTGGCGAAAAGAACCTTCCAGGCCCTAGAATAGAAGTGAACGACGAGTTGGGGATACTGGAAAGGGCGGTAAAGGACGGAGTGGACCTTTTGAAAAGCGGCGGCAGGATATGTGTTATAACATTTCACTCGCTGGAGGACAGAAAGATAAAAAACATATTCAGGGAACTGGAAAACCCGTGCACCTGCCCTCCTAAGGCGCCGGCGTGTGTATGCGGAAAGAAACCGGTGATAAGGGTGGTTACCAGGAAGCCGGCGGTTCCCGACAAAGAGGAGAGATACAGCAAAACCCGAGGGCCAGGAGCGCAGGGTTGAGGGTTGGCGAGAAGCTGTGAAAGTTCTAATTGCAGCAAGGGGTGAATAAATTGATAGTAGCTAGGAAAATGCAGTACTACCATGCGGTACCTGAAAAAGCAGCAGAACCGAATACCGTTAAAAAACCAAGTCAGCGAAGAAACCGTAAACATCAGGAAACGCAAAGCCCCTGACCAGGGTGTGTGTTGCCATGGCTGTGGGGATCCTGGTTATTTCGCGTTTTGTCATAATATCCGAAATACAATTTCAATATAAGAAACCTGGAGAGGGAATTGGAAGAACTCAGGAAGGAAAAACGAGAGGCTTGAGCTGCAGCATGCCCGGGTGATGGACATAAATGAGCTGGAGGATTATGCCCTGCACCAGTTGGGCATGGTGTACCCGGATAACAGGGACATTATATACGTAGCCGTCCAAGATACGGAGGAACAGGTCTTAATTGCCGAGACGGATGAAAACAAAAGCCCTGAGGGAATGGCTGCCGGAGGATGGTTTGCGGCTCCCGCCGGCAAAGTATTCAGCGTATTGGATATCGATTGAACGCTGGTTTAAGGGGGAAGGATATTGGCAGCACCGGGCATAAGGCTTAAGAAAAGGTTGATATTTAGCCTCTTTGCGGTTTTTTTTCTGTTTTTCGCCCTAATCCTGAGACTGGCATGGATCCAAATAGTAAAAGGAGACATGTACAGGGACATGGCGGTGGACCAGTGGACAAGGGACATTCCTGTCCCTTCCAAAAGGGGTATAATATATGATAGAAATGGAAAAAAACTAGCTATAAGCGCCAGCATAGAAACGCTGTATGCAAGGCCTGCGGAAATAAAGAACGCGGAAGAAGTGTCTTACAGGATTGCCGAAGCCCTTGACATGGACAGGGAGGATGTCCTGGAGAGGCTCAAAAAAAACTTGGACACGGTGCTCCTTAAAAAGAAGGTGGAAAAGGAGGACGTGGATAAGATTAGGGATATTGAAGGCATATACTCGGTGGACGACAGCAAGAGGTATTATCCCAACAGGAATTTTGCCGCCCATATCCTGGGCTTTACCGGTACCGACAACCAGGGGCTGGACGGGGTGGAAGCGCTGTTCGACAGGTACCTTTACGGCCTGCCCGGCAGGAACATAGCGGAAACCGATGCCGCCGGCCGGCGCATTCCCTTCGGCTTTGACACCCAGTATTCACCGCAGGACGGCTATCACCTGGTGCTTACCGTAGACGAGGTTATCCAGCACTTTGCCGAGAAGGCGATAGAAGAGGCGGTTGTAAACAACAAGGCCAAAAAGGGCACAGCCATAGTAATGGACCCCAAAACGGGGGATATACTGGCTTTGGCGGTAAAACCCGACTACGACCCCAATACCCCTTTCGACCCTTTGAGCGAGGAGGATAAACAGCGGTGGGAAGGCCTATCGTCGGAAGAGCTGAGGGACGAGAGGCTTAAAATGTGGAGGAATTTCGCCGTGTCCGACGTATACAGAACCGGGCTCCACCTTCAAAATAATAACCACCGCGGCGGGACTGGAGGAGGGAGCTGTGCAGCCGGGCAGTACCTTACTGCAAGGGCTCCATTACGGTGGGAGGAAGGAATTCAGAGTGCTGGAGGAACTATAATCCCCACGGCCACCAGACCTTTACCGAAGCGGTCCAGAACTCCTGCAACCCCGTTTTCATAGAAATTGCGCAACGGCTTGGCAAGGAGAAGTTCCTGGATTATATAGAGGCCTTCGGGTTCGGGGAGCCCACGGGGTGGACCTTCCCGGCGAGGCGGCCGGAATAGTTATGAACCCCTGACGGTAGGACCGGTGGAGTTGGCCAACATGGGATTCGGCCAGGGGGTTGCCGTCACGCCGATACAACTTGCCGCGGCAGCTTCGGCAATAGCCAATGAAGGGATACTTATGGAGCCGAGGATTGCCCTTGCCCTTAAGGACCAGGAAGGTAATACGGTACATGAGTTCAGCCCGAAGGTCAAAAGACAGGTAATATCTCCCCAGACCGCCAGGGCAACAATGCAGATACTGGAAACGGTGGTATCCGACGGTACCGGCTCCAATGCATACGTCCCCGGTTTCAGGGTGGCAGGTAAAACCGGGACCGCCCAGAAGGTAGCGGACGGCAGGTACGTTCAGGGCAGATACGTCGCCTCCTTCGTGGGGATTGCCCCCGCCGACGACCCAAGGGTAGTAGTGTTGGTGGTTATAGACGAACCGGACCCGGCCAACTATTACGGTGGCCAGATAGCGGCACCGGTTGTGGGCAGCATCTTAAGCGACACGCTGAGGTATTTGAAGGTGCAGCCCCGGTATACCGAGGAAGAGGCGGAGAGGCTAATAACCGAGAGGGTGCCGGTACCGGATTTGACAGGTATGCCGCTTATGGAAGCGATAAAGACCTTAAACAGCAGTAAACTCCAGTACCAGGTGGTAGGCAGCGTCATTGAAGGGGACGAGAATCGCATAGTTGACCAGACCCCTAAACCTGATATAATGGTTTCGGAGAAGTCCATAGTTCTTTTGTATCTTGAAACCTACCGGGGTTTCAGCCAGGAGGCAATAGTGCCCAATGTAATAGGCAAAACCATAAACGGTGCCACAAACCTGCTGAAGGGTGAGAATTTAAGGATACAGGTTTCCGGTACCGGGATAGCGGTAAATCAAGACCCGCTTCCCGGGGAAGTGGTGGACGTGGATACGGTAGTAAAGGTGGAGTTCGAAGACCCGGATAGTCCGTAAGGATACATTACATATGAGAATCGGGGTATTATAAATGAAAATATCAAGATTATGGGATTTCATTGAAATACTGGATGTCAAGGGGGACCCGGAGGCGGAGGTTACCGGGGTAAGCTATGATTCCCGGGGGGTAAAGCCGGGGCATTTGTTTATATGCGTGGAGGGGTTCAACTGGGACGGGCATGACTTCGCTGGGCAGGCGCTGCAAAACGGTGCCCGGGTGCTCATGGTCCAAAGGGAAATACCGGTTACAGGCCCTGGAGTTACGGTGATTAGGGTTAAGGACTCCCGCAAGGCAATGGCAGCAGTAGGGCACGTATTCTACGATTTTCCCTCCCAAAAACTTAAAGTCATTGGGGTAACAGGAACAAACGGGAAAACCACCACAACTTACCTTATAAAATCCATATTGGAAAGCGCGGGGCGCAGCGTAGGACTTATGGGCACCATAGCCATTAGGATAGGGAATAAGGAGATACCGGCTTTGAGGACTACGCCGGAGTCTTTAGACCTGCACCGGCTGTTTGCAGAAATGGTGGAAGGCGGGATTGAATACGCAGTTATGGAGGTATCCTCCCATTCGCTGGACCTGGACAGGGTGGGGTACGTGGACTTTGATTACGGTATATTCACAAATCTTACCAGGGACCACCTGGACTTTCACGGCAATATGAAAAACTACCTGGACGCCAAAATAAAGCTATTCAAATCCACCGACAAGTTCAACATAATAAACGCCGACGACCCGTCCAGTGATACCATCCGGAAAGGATAAAAACTCGCCCACCCCCGCCGTCACTTACGGTATAAAAACCAGGGCGGACTTTTCTGCACGGAACATTCAACTGGACCCGACGGGGTTAAGTACAAGCTGGAATGGAAGGGAAAAAGCATACCTATTGAAGTGAGGATCCCCGGTATTATAAGCGTATACAACAGCCATGCCGCAGCTGCAGCCCTTTTGTGCGAGGGAATAAAACCGGAGCATGTTCAAAGGGGACTTAAAGAAGTAGAGGGTGTCCGGGGGCGGTCGGAAACCATTGACACCGGCAAGGGTTTCAGCGTGATAATCGATTATGCCCACACACCGGACGGTTTAGAGAACATACTGTCCACCATAAGGGTTATGCAAAGGGAGGGTAATCACGCTGTTCGGATGCGGCGGGAACCGCGACAGGGGAAAACGCCCCATAATGGGTGAAATAGCAGGCAGGCTGTCCGACTTTGTCATAATTACTTCGGATAACCCCAGGAAGGAAGAACCCCACCAGATAATAGACGAGATTCTGCCCGGCGTTGAAAGGACCGGGTGCAGCTACATATGCATAGTAGACAGGCGCGAAGCCATCGAATACGCCCTTGAATTGGCCGGCAAGGACGACATAGTGGTGCTGGCGGGAAAGGGCCATGAAATATACCAGGAGTTCGCAGACCACAGAATAGAGTTCGACGAAAGAAAAATAGTAGCTGAGATATTGGAGAGGGTCGGAAATGATTAAGCTTAATGCAGCCGACATTGCCGCCGCAGTGCAGGGGAATATAATAAGCGGCCCCAAGGACGCGATTATCAATAGGGTTTCCCTGGATACAAGAACCCTTGAGCCGGGGAGCCTTTTTATACCCTTGAGGGGGGAACGGTTTGACGGGCATGATTTTTTGCACCAGGCGGCGGAAAAGGGTGCAAAGGCGGTGATGGTGGACAGGGAAGATGAGTACCATTTCCCGTGCGTGACGGTTATAAGAGTAAAGGATACGCTGGAGGCGTTTCACAGCCTGGCGTTATGGTATAGAAATAAGTTTGACGTGGACTTTGTGGCGGTGACGGGAAGTACCGGTAAAACCACCACAAAAAACATCATAGCCGAAGTGCTAAGAAGCAAATACAATGTACTGAAGACCGAGGGCAACTTCAACAACCAGGTGGGCCTTCCGGCCACCATAATGCGGCTTGATGAAAGCCACCGGGCGGCGGTTGTGGAAATGGGAATGAGCGGTTACGGCGAGATAAGGGCCCTTATGAGGATAGTAAGGCCAAAGGTGTCGGTGGTCACCAATATAGGAATGTCCCATATAGAAAGGCTGGGCAGCCGGGAGGGAATCCTTAGGGCAAAAATGGAGATTTTTGAGGGGATGGACCAAAACCCCGCGGCGGTTGTGAACGCCGATGACCCGATGCTTTGCCAGGGGGTGAAAGGCCTTAAGGCAGCGACTGTTTATTACGGGCTGGATACCGGTGACTACAGGGCATCAGACATACGTTCAAGGGGTGAGGAAGGAACGTCCTACACGCTGCTGGCGGAGGGGAAGAGTTTTGAAGTTGCCTTGCCGCTGCCCGGGCGGCACAATGTGTACAATTCCCTTGCGGCCATTGCCGTGGGACGGATTTTTAACATAGGTTTCCCGGACATTATAAAAGCTCTGGGGGGGATTAGGGGCGAAAAAATGCGCCTTTCGATACAAAGCTCCCCAAAGGGGGTTAAGGTTATTAACGATACCTACAATGCCAGCCCCGATTCCATGAAGTCCGCCCTGGAGGTACTGCGTGACACTATAGGAGACCGAAAAATCGCCGTGCTTTCGGATATGCTGGAGATGGGGGATTTTGCCGAGGAGGGGCACGCCCTGGTGGGAGAATATGCTGCCAAAAGCGGCATAGACATCCTCATAACGGTGGGTGATTACAGCCGTTATATTGCCCGCCGGGCCAAGGAAAGGAATGGACATCATATCAGTTTATCATTTTGAAAGCAAGCAGGAGGCGGCACAGCTGCTGGACGGCCTGTTAAAAAAAGGTGACGTGGTTCTACTAAAGGGTTCCCGGGGTATGAGGATGGAGGAGCTGGCAGCAGAATACTAGAGAGGAGCTAAATGGATGCGGGACCATCAGCAGATTATATTCCCTATAATAATTGCATTTTGATTGTAATAATAATCAAGACCAATAGTAATCTATACTGAAGCTCAAGATAGGACAAAGCGTGTGAGGATGGACCCAAGACCCATTCAAAAAGTCAGTACCCACCATGGGAGGTATTATAATAGCCATTGCGGTCTTTTTCTCGGTACTTATCACGGCTCAATGGGAAAGGGAAATGCTTTTCATCCTGGTAAGCATCCTGGGGTTTGGTTTCATCGGCCTTGTGGACGATTTTATAAAGATTGTTATGCGGCGCTCGCTGGGGCTTCGGGCTACCCACAAATTGGCGGCCCAGGTACTGCTTGCGGCAGTGCTAACTCTTTACGCATACCGCCTGCCCGGTGTAGGTTCATCGGTGCTTGTACCCTTTACTTCGCAGTACTGGGATATGGGGGTTTGGTACCTGCCCTTTACTGCAATCATAATATTTGTCGGCACGGTGAACAGCGTCAACTTCACCGACGGACTGGACAGGCTTTATGCCGGGGTCACAATGATAATAATGGCATTCCGCAAGCGGCCCGCTGGCGTTAAACGCAGGAGAAGAAATTGCCATAATCTCCGCCGCCGTTACCGGTGCCTTTGGGTTTTCTCAGATACAACTCTTACCCGGCCAGATTTTTATGGGGGATACCGGGTCCATGGCCCTGGAGGGCGGTGGCGCTTGATTTGTCGTACCATTAGATTACCGCTGCTTTTGCCCATTGTTGGCGGCGTTTATGTTTTGGAAACTCTATCAATAATAATACAGGTTGTAAGCTACAGAACACCGGGAAAAGGAGTTTTTTTGATGGCTCCGCTGCATCACCACTATGAGGTCAAGAGACAGGAAGAAACAAAGGTTGTGATGCTGTTCTGGATTATAACCATCGTCCTGGTACTGGTAGGGGTACTGGCTATCAGATAGGGGAGAACCGTATTATGGATATAAGGGATAAAAAGGTACTGGTCATAGGGCTGGCGGTTAGCGGCCTGCAGACGGTGAAGGTGCTGCACGGCCTGGGAGCCCATGTAAAGGCAAATGACCTAAAGAGCGAGGTAGAGCTTAAGGAGGCCATTTCAGCCATAAAGGGACCGAACGTGGATTTCGTGGGCGGCCATCCGTCGGGCTTGCCGACTGGCCAGACTTGCGGTTATAAGCCCCAGTATCCCGATGGATTTACCCATGGTGCAAAGGATTAAGGAAAGCGGCAGGGAAGTAATAAGCGAGGTGGAGTTGGCTTACCGGCTTACCGCAACACCTATAGTGGCAATAACCAGTACCAATGGCAAGACCACCACCACCGCGCTGACGGGGAGATGTTCCGCCGTTCGGGTAGGAATACCCATGTGGTAGGGAACATTGGCACTCCTTGGTAGATGCAGCGAGTTTTCCTGTCGCGGCCGTCGGATATCCTTGTGGGCGAGATAAGCAGCTTCCAACTGGAAGGCACAAGGGGACTTTAAGCCCCGGGCGGCGGCGGTGCTAAATATTACGCCGGACCACCTGGACAGGCACAAGACGCTGACAATTACACGGCACAAAGGCCAGGGTTTTTCAAAACCAGGGACCGGACGATTTTGCGGTATTTAACGCCGATGACCCGGCTGCCGCTTCGCTGGCGGATAGGTGCAGTGCAAGGGTTTTGCATTTCAGCCGCAAGAGGATAATGGATACCGGCGCCTTTGTGGAAGAGGGGTACATAATAATAAAAAGGGGTAAAAGCTCAGAAAGGGTTTGTAAGACTTCCGACCTAAGGATTATGGGGGACCACAACCTGGAAAACGCCCTTGCAGCTGCAGCCCTTGCATGGTCAATGGAGGTGCCGGTAAAAGCCATAGGGGATGCGCTGAAAGACTTTGAAGGCGTGGAGCACCGGCTGGAATACGTGGATACGGTGAACGGAGTGATATACATAAACGATTCCAAGGGCACCAATCCCGACGCTTCCGCCAGGGCGGTAAAAGCCATGGACAGACCTATCGTGCTGATAGCGGGAGGATACGATAAAGGCGGGGACTTTGACGAATTCGTGGAGGGCTTTGGCGACAAAGTAAAGGGCGTGGTTCTTTTGGGGACCACGGCGGAAAAGCTTAAACGTTCATGTCAGAGGGTTGGTTTGAATAATATATATATGGTGAAGAATATGCGGGAAGCCGTAGAAAGGGCTGCGCTGATGGCGGAGGAGGGGGACGCGGTTTTACTGTCCCCGGCCTGTGCAAGCTGGGATATGTACAATAACTTCGAAGAAAGAGGCAAGGACTTTAAGAAAGCCGTGGGCATGTTGAGGAGGATTACCTGATGGACAGGGATAACGCATTGGACTTTACGCTGCTTTTTGTTACGGTGGTGCTGGTTATAATAGGGATAATAATGGTATTCAGTTCCAGTTCCGCAAGCGCCTATTATGCCCACGGGGACAGCTATTATTACCTTAAGAGACAGATGATGTGGGCGGTGCTGGGCTTTATATCCATGATGGTACTGTCCAAAATTGACTATGAAAAGTACGACAAAATGTCGAAATATATATTGATGGCAGGACTGGTCTCGCTAATGCTGGTTTTTATACCCGGCCTGGGCGTGACATTGAACGGAGCAACCCGGTGGATTTCCATAGGCGGGCACACCATCCAGCCTTCCGAGTTTGCAAAGCTGGCCATTATAATATACACCGCCAGCGCTCTTAACAGAAAGAAGGAGGACCTGAGGACCTTTTTAAAAGGGGTGCTGCCTTTTTCTTATAGTAGCCGGGATTGCATTTGGTCTAATAATGTGCAGCCGGATTTCAGCACCGCGGTGAGTATAGTGGCAATCGTACTGGTGATGATATTATTGCGGGGCAAACATAGGACACCTTATAGGGCTTTCCTTCCAGCCTTTGCGGCACTTATAATGCTTATAATATCCGAACCCTACAGGCTGGTACGGTGATCCTCCTTCCTGGACCCTTCCAGGACCCCTGGGCAGCGGCTACCAGGCAATACAGTCGCTTTTATGCCCTCGGTTCGGGCGGCTTTGGCTGGGGCTTGGCCGCAGCAGGCAGAAGTTTTTTTAAGAACATACCGCTGCCGCAAAACGACTTCCATATTCTCCATCATAGGGAGGAACTGGGCTTTTATAGGTGCCGTTACCGTGATATTTTTGTTTATGCTGCTTGTATGGAGAGGATAAGGCTTGCGCTGCACGCCCGGACTTTGGATGCATACTTGCAACCGGTATAATAGCAATGATAGCCTTACAGGTGATTATGAATATCGCGGTGGGTTACCTCTTCCATGCCGGTCACCGGAATCCCGCCTCCCCTTTATACGGCGGTTCATCGCTTCTTTTTTACACTGTCGTCGATAGGGGTTTTGTTAAGTATCAAGAAAGTCATCCATAAACTGGAGCGATTTGTGATGAGGGTGATTATTACAGGAGGCGGTACCGGGGGACATATATATACCCCGCCCTATTGCCATTGCCGGATACCTCCGCAGCAGGGATAAAGACGGGCAGATACTGTATGGAACTGGCGGAGGACTGGAGAGCAGGTTGGTTCCGGAACGCGGTTACCGGTTCAGAGCCGTTAGGGCTAAAGGTTTCCGCCGGAAGATTGTCGATAGATACTGTGAAGTCAACGGTGGAGCTGTTTAAAGGATTGATTGATGCCGGAAGGATTATGGGGAATTCAGACCCGACGTGGTGGTGGGTACCCTGGCGGCGGGTCCGGTGCTTGAGGTGGCGCACCTTCGGGGCATACCCACCGTAATACACGAACAGAATGTGCTGCCCGGGGTGACCAACAGGATCGGGGACGGTTTCGATGCAGTGGCAGTCAGTTTTGAAGAGGCGGTAAAGTACTTCTGGAAGGAAGGGGCAGGGTCTTTGTTACCGGGAACCCAATCAGAAAAGAAATCCTAACCGGCAGCAGAACGGAAGCATTGAAGGAATTTGGCTTTGTTCCCCGGGGCAGAAACCGGTGTGCTGCCTTCGGCGGCAGCGGGCTCGGTAAAACTAAACAGGGCGATGGCGGAGGTCATCTGCAAGATTGAGTGCCGAAGGAGGGTTTCAACTGCTGCATACCACCGGGGAGGACCATTACAGGGCTTTTGGAGAGCCTTGTAAAAAGTGGGCATTAAGGTAGGGGCTTCAAGCATAAAGGTACTGCCCTATTTGCACCGCATGCACCAGGGCCTTGCAGCGGCGGACCTGTAATCACAAGTGCTGGGGCCATAACCCAGCCGAAATTGCCGCGGTGGGGGTGCCCGCGCTTTGTTCCAAAATCGTACGTGGCAGGCAACCACCAGGAGTACAACGCCCGGGCGCTGGAGAAAAAGGGTGCGCCGCGGTTGTGCTGAACAGAAAAGGAACTGGACGGCGCTGCTGCTGTATAATATGGTGTTCAAACTTGTAGGCAGCCGGCAGCGCCTGCAGTCAATGAAAAAAGGCCAGCAGGATGCTTGGGAAAATAGATGCAGCGGAAAAAAATATGTGATATTATTGTAAAGACGGTTAACAGGTAACACTCTTCGGGGTTCTGCATAGTATGGAATATATAATACTGCTTTTTTCCATGACTTAAGGCAGAAATCCCGGAGGAACCAACATATGTCACTTTACAGGATAACGGGGGGGGGCACCGGCTTACCGGCAGTATAAAAGTCGAAGGCGCAAAAAGAACGCCGTACTTCCGATACTTGCGGCTACGGTACTCAATGAGGGCGAAAGCGTAATAGAGAATGTACCGGCGCTAAACGACGTAGTTACCATGCTGGAGATACTAAAGAGCCTGGATGCCGTGTAAAGTACCAGGATAAAACCGTAGTGGTGGATTCTTTCTCCAATATTACTCAAACGAGATACCTACAGTACTGGTCAGCAGATGAGCGTCCTCCAGGTGTTGCTGGGACCTTTGCTGGGCAGAACCGGCAAAGTGATAACCAGCTACCCGGGGTTGCGCCATTGGGGTCCGGCCTATCGACCTGCACCTTGGGGACTGCGCAAGCTGGGTGCAAAGGTGGATATGCACGGACAGATAACGCAAGGGAGAAAACCTTTTGAGGGGACAGAGATTCAGCTTGATTATCCCAGCGTTGGGGCTACAGAGGAACATAATGCTTGCAGTTGTTTTAGCCAAGGGCGAGACAATAATAAGGAACGCCGCCAAGGAGCCGGAGATAGCAGATTTGCAGGGATTTTTGAACTCGATGGGGGCAAGGTATACGGCGCCGGGAATCATGTTATCAGGATAGAGGGCGTTAAGAAGCTTCTCACAGCTGCAGCCATACCGTGATGACAGACCGGATTGCGGCCGGGACCTATATGATAGCCGCAGCCATCACGGGCGGGGAGGTAAACCCGAAAACATAGTGGTGGAGCACCTGCACTCTATTATTGACAAACTGGTGGGAAAGCGGGTGCATTATAAGAACAAACTGCAATAATTTAAGACTTATTGCCCCCGAAAGGCTGAGGGCGGTGGACCTTATCAGGACGCTGCCGTACCCCGGTTTCCCGACCGATGCGCAGCCGCAGATGATGGCGGCCATGTGTACCGCCCAGGGGACAAGTATTTTCGTCGAAACCATATTCGAAAACAGGTACCGCCATATAGACGAATTGATAAAGCTGGGGGCGGACATTAAGGTGGACGGAAGGATAGCGGTTATAAGGGGAGTGCCAAGGCTGAGCGGTGCCTTGGTGACTGCGAAGGACCTTCGGGGAGGGGCGGCGCTGGTGCTGGCAGGACTGGCAGCCGAAGGGGTTACCGAAGTGGAAGGCGTGGAACACATTGACAGGGGTTACGAAAACCTTGGAAGAAAGCTGAAAAACATGGGCGCTGATATCATCATGGTATAGGGAGATGGAACAAATGGGAAGGAGTAAGGTGAAAAGGTCAGGCAGGGGTCCAGTTTTACTGCTTCTCATTTTGATAATTGCAGTGGGACTGCTGGCTTTTATGCGGACAAGCTATTTTAGTATAAAGGATATAAGGGTTCAAGGGAACAGCTTCGTAGACGAGAAGGAGATTGCGCGCTATTCCGGCATAAGCCCGGGGATGAATATACTTACGGTAAAGCTAAAAGAGGCGGAGGAAGCGCTGAAAACCCACCCGTATATTCTTAGCACGCATGTCCAAAGAATAATGCCGGATACCATCGAAATTACGGTTAAGGAAAGGGACTTGGTGGGATATATACCCTACCTGGGAAGTTACCTGCTGGTGGACAGCGAGGGAATGGTAATAAGCGCCACCGCCCGGGTGCCGGTGGAGGGCCTGCCGGTCTACAAGGGTATAAAGGTGCAGGATTTTCAGTCATATGAAATACTTGACATTGATAATATCCAGATTTTTGATAAAATTATATATATTTCGGCATGTATTGCCAATAACCTTTCAGGGTATGCTCCTATCGAGGTCAACATTGAGAACCCGGAGGACATAATCATCCGCCTGGAGGAACGTTTTGTACTGAGGGTAGGGGATACCGGAGGCCTGGATTACAAGCTTGGATACAGCAATACCATACTGGAGAAACTTTATTCCCAGGAAGTGGGCGGGGAGATCGATGTGACCCACGGGGGAAACGCTTTCTTCAGACCCTGGTAGAAATGGGAGGAAGGAATTTGAGAACAATAAAGGGACAAATGTCCATTGGCCTGGTGTGCCTGGCGCTGGGCCTGATGCTGACCCTGCAGTTTAGAAACATCCAGAATTACGGCGGTATACTGTCGGTGCAGAGGGCCCAGGAACTTGCCAGTGAATTAAAAAGTGCAAGGGCCCAGAGGGATTCGCTGCAGCAGAGGGTCAACGAGTATGAAAAAAGAATACTGGAGTATGAAGAGGCCGCCGCCGAGGTGAGCGTTGTCGCAGAAGGAATGAGAAAGGACCTGGAAAGGGCGCGCCTCTTGGCCGGTCTTACCGATGTGCGGGGCCCGGTGTTGTGGTTACCCTTGCCGAAGTCCAGGCAGGCCAGGAATTCAACGTGTTTTATATTCATTATGACAAGCTCCTAAAGGTATTGAATGAACTTAACGCTGCGGGGGCGGAGGCGGTGTCCATAAACGAGCAGAGGGTGATAGCGACAACCGAGATTAGGCTTGCGGGGTCCCATATAAACATTAACTACCAGAGATTTGCCCCTCCCTTTGTATTTAAAGCCATAGGAGACCCCCAGACCCTTGAAGCGGCCCTGAAGCTAAAGGGAGGCATTGCGGAAGAGCTGGATTATTACGGTATTTCGGTGAGCATAAAGAAGGAACAGGACATCTTTATTCCCAGGTACAGCAAAGTGTTGGAGTTTAAACATGCAGAACCTGTAACCGACTAGGGGGTAGGTCAATGAATAGGCTGTACAAGAATACCATGGTGTTGATAGCAGCATTGTTTCTGGGACTTACTCTCACAATACAATTCAAATCATCGCAGGAGCAAGTGGGGATTGTAACATCCGAGACGGTACCGCAGCTAGAAAATGAACTGCACAATATAAGCTCAGAAGTAGAGGGGCTGAGGCAGCAGTTAATCGATTTGAGAAGCAGGGTAAGGGAATACGAAAGGGCCATGGACGAGCAGGGAGGACTTAACGAAGTGCTGGAGCAGCAGCTTGCCCAGGCAAAGGTTTTGGCGGGGCTGGCCGAAGTAAGAGGGCCGGGCATTGAGATTGTACTGAACGACAGCAGAGTTGGGAGCTGACCGGGGATAACGACCCGAACCTCCTCCTGGTCCACGACGAGGATATACTCACCGTGGTTTCTGGAGCCTAAGGCCGCAAGGGGCGGAGGCCATTTCAATAAACGGCCAGAGGATTATGTTTAATACCGAAATCCGGTGCGGCGGGCCCACGATAAATATAAACTCGGTAAGGTATGCGCCCCCGTACACCATTGCGGCCATAGGCGATCCCAGTATTCTTTACGGGTATATGAGCGGCCAGGAAAGCGGGTACCTCGATTTGTTGGAATACTACGGGCTCCAGGTAAGCATTGAACAGAAGGATGAAATAGTAATACCTGCATTTACCGGCAACGTCAATTTTAAATATGTAAGGACAAGTAAAGAAGGTGAGTGAAATGATAATACCGCTTATAGGACTTGCACTGGGAATTTTACTGGGATTGTTTATTCCTTATAATGTCCCGGTGGCGTACTCGGCCTACCTGTCGGTTGCCATACTGGCGGCACTGGACTCGGTGTTCGGTGGAATAAGGGCATCGCTTGAGGAGAGTTTTGACAGCGACATTTTTATTACCGGGTTCTTTGGCAATGCCATTCTGGCGGCGTCCTTGGCCTATATAGGGGACAGGCTGGGTGTGCCCATATACCTGGCGGCGGTGGTTGCCTTCGGGACCAGGCTGTTCCAGAACTTCGCTGCAATAAGGCGCCACCTATTCAATATACAGCGGGAATCAACAAAATAATTTTACAAAAATAAAGGAAAAGGTACAACCGCGTTGAAATTTATAATTGAATTTCGTTGTCTGAACAGCGGGTGAGCCTGAAGGGGGCAGTAGATGTATGGATAACATAATAGCCGGCTTGGACATAGGAACTTCAAAAGTAGGTGCTGTATTGGCAAAGGCAAGTACAAACGGCATTCAGATCCTGGGGGTGGGCATAAGCCCCAACAACGGGATGAAAAAAGGCGTTGTGGTGGACATAGAAAGCACCACAAAGGCCGTTGAACAGGCAATGGACCAGCTTAGGAATATGACCAATATGGAAGTGGATTCGGTGTTCATAAATATATCCGGCGGGCACGTAACGCTGTTTGAAAACAGGGGTGTCATAGCGGTGACAAGGGAGGACCGGGAAATCACCGGTGAAGACGTAAGGAGGGTTATACAGGCCGCCAGGATATTTGCACTGCCCCCGGAAAAAGAGATTGTGGATGTGGTACCCATACAGTTTATTGTTGACGGTTATGATGAAATACGGGACCCGGTAGGCATGTTCGGGACAAGGCTGGAGGTTGACGCCAGCATTGTAACCTGCAACAGCACAACCCTTCAGAACCTGATCAGGAGCGTTGAAAGGGCCGGCCTGGATATAGAAGGGGTGGTAATAGAGCCGCTGGCACTGGGAGAGGTGCTGCTTACAAGGGATGAAAAGGAACTGGGGGTTGTTGTTATAGACGTGGGGGCCGGTAAGACCGAGTACTCGGTCTTTGAAAGCGGTATACTAAAAAGTTCCGGGTTTATTCCGGTGGGCGGTGACAGCATTACCAACGACCTGGCGGTGGGTTTAAGGATGACCTTCGGCGAGGCGGAGAACCTGAAAAAACAGTATGGGGTGGTTAAACCCGAGTACTCGCAGTGCAGTACGGTGCCCGTTAAGGGTATAGCCGACGGCGGTACGCGGGAAGTCAGCATAGAGGAGTTTTGTGAAATAATCGAGGCAAGGGTGTACGAAATATTTTTCCTGGTCAACAGGGAACTTTTAAAGAGCGGCATAAAGGATACCCTTTCCTCCGGGGTGGTGATTACCGGCGGCGGGGTCAGTTTCCTTAAGGGAAGCAAGGATGTGGTGCAGGAAATAATGAATTTGCCGGTAAGGATAGGTATTCCCGAGTATATAGGCGCCGTTCCCGGTTTATTCCTCCGGGGTTGGAATAGTGAAATACCTGGCAGGAAGAAAATATTATTATGGCGGTGAAATTGAAAGCACATCAAAAAAGACAAAGCCATTCGGAAGGCAGAAAAGCAAGCAAGGGCAAAAGGGTGGTGCACTGACCAGGATCAAGAACTTCCTGGATGAGTATTTTTAGGAAAAGGTCTTCATAGGGATAGCGAAGTACCGGATTGAAGTGCCGAGTATAAGAAGGGGGTTACTGGTATGCTGGAATTTGATATGGAAAACAATCAATTTGCTGTAATCAAAGTAATTGGAGTTGGCGGTGGAGGCAGTAACGCTGTCAACAGGATGATCGATGCCGGGCTTAAAGGGGTAGAGTTTGTAGCTATAAATACCGACAGGCAAGCCCTCTTATTGTCAAATGCCTCCCAGAAGATACAGATAGGCGAAAAGCTCACTAAGGGGTTGGGAGCGGGAGCCAACCCGGAAATAGGCCAGAAAGCGGCGGAAGAGAGCAGGGAAATCATTCAAAATCTAATACAGGGTTCCGACATGGTGTTTATAACAGCCGGCATGGGAGGCGGTACCGGTACCGGGGCCGCCCCGATAATTACGGACATTGCAAAACAGCTTGGAATACTTACGGTGGGGTTGTGACAAAACCCTTTACCTTCGAAGGGCGCAAAGGGCGCTGCATGCCGAGGAGGGTATAAAGGACCTTAAGGAGAAAGTGGACACACTGGTCATAATACCCAACGACAGGCTGCTGCAATATCCGAGAAAAAGACTTCGATAATTGAAGCCTTTAGGACGGCCGATGATGTACTGCGCCAGGGGGTCCAGGGCATTTCCGACCTAATAGCGGTACCCGGCCTGGTTAACCTGGACTTTTGCCGATGTGAAGACCATAATGCTCAACACCGGGATGGCCCATATGGGCATAGGCTGCTCAACGGGGAAAACAGGGCGGTGGAGGCGGCAAAACAGGCAATCCAAAGCCCGCTGTTGGAGACTTCCATAGAGGGGGCAAAGGGGGTCTTGCTTAATATTACCGGCGGGCCCAACCTGGGGCTTTTCGGGAGGTGAACGAGGCCGCCGAGCTTTGACGTAGCACAGTCGGCGGACCCGGATGCCAATATAATTTTCGGTGCGGTTATTGATGAGGACTGAAGGATGAGATCGGATATACCGTTATTGCCCACCGGGTTCAGCGGTGACAAGCCCAGGAAAGTGATTAGCGAAAGGGCAGAAACCAAGGACAGGGACAGCCTGTTCGGGGACTATGAAGGAATTGACCTGGATATACCGACCTTTTGAGAAAGAATAAAAGTATTAAATAGAATTCAGGCCTCGGGTGAAAGGCGACCAGGTGCAGGAGTAAGGGAAAATATGTTGGCCGAAGGTCACGGGTCATAGCAGGCAGCTGACGGTGAGTGCTGCTGCTGCGGGCGCGTATCAAGATTCATGAAGTTAAAAGAATGACTGAAAGGAATGGAGAATATACTTGGTTTCCGTTCCTTTTTTGATTCTCGAAAAGAGATAAAATGTTAATATGGTCTTTAAATTCGGCTGCCGTATAGGACCATAAAAACAGGGTTAGGTGTGGTGTATTATGAGGATACTTATAAACTCACGGCCGGACTTTTGGACGGTGGACGAAGGTACGCCTTGCGACCGCAAAGCAGCACCTGGGCTCAATAGGTGTCCAATGTGAGTTTGCAAGCGGCGGTGAAAAAAGCCAAATAACAATAATGCTGGTTGAGGAAAGAGCGACAATCCGAATACGAGGGGTATCGAAATAGTATACAACCCGAAAAACCGATAAACGAAAGGCTTGCAAAATGCATCTGGACGGCATTTGCAACAATACCCATTTATGAACAGGATAAGGAGCGAACGCCACGACCTGGGATGTTCATGTAATATGCGGCTATAAAACCAACGCCTCCGACAGGCTGGTTCTTGCTGATAAAGCTGAAAAAAGAAAAATATTATCTGAAGAATCTTGAAGAAGGAGCTGAAATCAACACAAATATTAGCGCCGCACAGCTAAACGAGCAAAAATTTTGTTCTTGCGTTACCAACAATCATACTGATAAAGGCGAGAAAATTGAATAGTAATTGCTTGTAAATAGAGATTAATATTGCTTGGCAATGTAAGCCGGGGGTCAATATGGATATATACGTGGACGTGCTGCTGGTGGAAAACATTTTGATGAACTACATTATACTGTGGCTTACCTCCATAACCGTTAAGGTGCGTGCCGGCAGAATTAAGATGCTTGCCGCTTCGGTTGTGGGGGCCATGTACGCCCTGCTTATTTTTTTCCCCGGGTACAGGGTCCTGTACACAACCATAATGAAGGTGCTGCTGTCTTTCCTGATAATAATAATCGCTTTCACCCCGGCACGGTTCCGGGAATTTTTGAAGCAGCTTTCGGTATTCTACCTGGTTTCGTTTATCCTGGGCGGGGCGGTGTTCGGACTGTTCTATTTCACCAATATTGGCACGATAACCGCCGACGGTATTTTCCTCATCAAGGGAATCCCGTTGTCGGTACTGGCAGGGGCGGGACTGGTTACCGTAGTAATTATAAGACTGTGCCTGGTGCCGCTTTATAACTACCTTGAGAGAAGGTCGCTGTATCACAGCTTCACCATACGGGTAGAGGACAGGACGGCGGAAACGGTGGGCCTTCTGGACACCGGAAATGTTCTCTTCGACCCCATCTCAAACTACCCGGTAATAGTAGTTCAGTATTCTGCGGTTAAGGAGCTGCTCCATGAAAGAATCAGGGAAATATTTGAAAAAAACCTTGAGGGCGACCTTGAAAACGTATACCAGGGGTTTAAAGAAGCAAACTGGGTGTCAAGGATGAGGCTTATACCTTTCAGCTCGCTGGGCAAGGAAAAGGGGATGCTGTTGGGTTTTAAAGCGGACGGGGTAACCATCGGGAGCAGGTGCCTGGAAAACGTAATTGTGGCGGTGTATTCCAAACCTTTGTCGGAAAGCGGAGAATACGCGGCTTTAATAAATCCCGAACTTGTCAAGTAGGAGGGAAGCCCGTGGCTGGTATACTGCGCCGATGCAGACTGGTTGTCCATATATACCTTTTAAAGGTTTTTCATTGTTTGCGGATATTCCCTCCGGGGCGGATATTCTACATCGGGGGCAGCGAAGCGCTGCCGCCGCCGCTGAGTGCCGACGAGGAAAACTTTCTCGTTGCCAAACTGAAGGAAGGGGAAAAATCCGTACAGACCATACTGATAGAAAGGAACCTGCGGCTGGTGGTATATATTGCAAGGAAATTCGAAAACACCGGCATATGCGTTGAGGACCTGATATCCATTGGCACCATAGGGCTTATCAAGGCGGTAAACACCTTTGACCCGGACAAACAGATAAAACTGGCCACTTACGCATCAAGGTGTATAGAGAACGAAATACTGATGTACATAAGAAGGAACAGTAAACTGAAAGCGGAGATTTCCTTCGACGAGCCGCTCAACATAGACTGGGACGGGAATGAGCTTTTACTTTCGGATATACTCGGAACAGAAAACGATATAATATTTAAATGCCTGGAAAAGGATGTGGACAGGGAGCTGTTGGGGCTCGCGATGAAAAAGCTCAGTGAACGGGAAAAAAGGATTATGAAACTTCGTTTCGGACTGGACGGCGGCAGCGAGAGAACCCAGAAGGAGGTTGCCGATCTTTTGGGCATATCCCAATCCTACATATCAAGGCTTGAAAAGAGGATAATAAACAGGCTCAAAAAGGAGATAAGCAGGATGGTTTAAAACGCCGGGCAAAAGGGCTTTTTATATGTAAAAACTGCCAGCACCATGGCGGTTTTTTCATGTATAAAAGAATCCGGGGGGTGGAATAATCACAGATGTCAGTTGATAAGCGAAAGAAGGTCGATGCAATGCACATGAACAAGGTGGAGATCTGCGGGGTTAATACTTCAAAGCTGCCGGTGCTTACCAACGAAGAGATGAGAGCGCTTTTCGAAAAAATGCATAAGGGTGACAAGAGCGCCCGGGAAAAATTTATAAAGGGCAACCTAGGTTGGTCCCTGGCGTTATTCAGCGGTTTAACAACAGGGGTGAGTACCTGGATGACCTGTTCCAAGTAGGATGTGTCGGCCTTATAAAAGCGATAGACAATTTCGACCTGAGCCAGAACGTAAAGTTTTCCACCTATGCTGTTCCAATGATTATCGGTGAGATACGAAGGTACACAGGGACAACAATTCCATCAGGGTGAGCCGGTCCCTGATGGATATTGCGTATAGGGCGCTGCAGGTGCGAGACCAGCTAATAAACAAGCATTCAAAGGAACCACCATATCCGAGATATCAAGGAACTGGACATGCCCAGCGAAGAGGTGGTGTTTGCACTGGATGCAATCCAGGACCCCGTTTCACTGTTCGAGCCGATATACCACGACAGCGGGGATGCCATTTATGTAATGGACCAGGTGAAGGACGAGAAAAATTCCGACGAAGTGTGGCTGGAAGGGATAGCCCTCAGGGAGGCCATGAGAAAGCTGAACGACAGGGAAAAGCTTATACTGAACCTTAGGTTTTTTGAAGGAAGGACACAGATGGAGGTGGCGGAGGAGATAGGAATCTCCCAAGCCCAGGTATCCCGGCTGGAAAAGTCCGCCTTAAGCCACATGAAAAAGCATATGTAATCTGTGACGCTTGTCACAGATTTTTTTATCCCCGGGCATGTCAGCTGCAGGCCACTCATCATGCATAAAGACCCCTTGTCCTACATAGTATCTAATAAAGAATGTAAAGGTGGTGGACTTGTTGATAAAGACTTCGGACCTTGCGGAAAAGGAAGTAGTTACCATAAAGGAAGGGAGAAACTTGGGCCCCATTTCGGACATAGAGGTGAACCTGGAAGAAGGAAGGGTGGAGGCGATAATATTACCCGGTTCAGGCAGGTTCCTTGGCTTCTTCAACAGGGAAAGCGATATAATAATACCCTGGAAGGATATTGTCAATATAGGCGTGGACGTGATACTGGTGGAGTATAGGGAAACAATAGAGATGGAAAGGGAATAAAACCCCTGGCAAAACCCATTTTTTTGTATTATTATAATCATAACAAGGCCTGGAAAGGGTGTCAGGGGGAGTTTACATGAAATGTCCGTTTTGCGGCAACTTGGAATCAAAGGTGGTGGATTCCCGTCCCGCCGACGAGGGTTATACCATAAGGCGCAGGAGGGAATGCAGCCGGTGTTGCATGAGGTTTACCACCTACGAAAGGGTGGACCGCCTTCCCCTTATGGTGGTTAAAAAGGACGGGAGACGGGAAAGCTTCAACCGGGAAAAGATACTTAACGGAATAATGAAGGCAACCGAAAAAAGGCCGGTGTCCATGGACAGGCTTAACCGGTTGGTGGACGAGGTTGAAAAGAAGCTGTACAACATGACGGAAAAGGAAGTAACCAGCAAGACCATAGGCGAGATTATCATGAACAAGTTGAAAGAGTTGGACGAGGTAGCCTATGTCAGGTTTGCCTCGGTATACCGCCAGTTCAAGGATATAAACACCTTCATGGAGGAACTGAACAAGCTGCTGGATAAGGATAACAGACAATCTGCGGAGGAATAACATGGCATTTATGAGGCATGAAAGGGAAGGGATAGTGTATTTTACTATACCTTCTTTTGACGATACGGGACTTGTAAGGCACTGCTTTACCACCAGGGCAGGCGGCGTAAGCAGCGGCCGGGTAAAGGGCTTAACCTTGGGTTTTCAAGGCCGGATTCAAGGGAAAATGTAATGGAAAACTTTAAAAGACTGTGCAGGGCGGTGGGAATTGACATAAAAAGCCTGGTGTTTTCTCGCCAAGTGCATGGGACTTATATAAGGGAAGTCACTGAGCAGGATGCCGGCAAGGGCCTTTGGAAAGATTCCGACATAAAAAATACCGATGGGCTGATTACAAGCAGCAGCGGAGTTACGCTGACCACCTTCTATGCCGACTGCGTACCGCTGTATTTTTTGGACCCTGTGAGAAGGGCAGTCGGTTTGACCCATGCAGGGTGGAGGGGTACGGTGGCGGGGATTGCCCTAGAGACGGTAAAAAGGATGAATGAAGCCTTCGGCTCCCGGCCGGAGGATATGCTTGTAGGGATAGGGCCCTCCATATGCAGGGACTGCTACGAGGTGGATGAACCGGTTGTTTCAAGGCTAAGAGAGGACATACAATTCTGGATGGATGTAATAACGCCCCTGGGAAAGGACAAGTACCTTTTGGACCTTCAGTCGACAAACAGGCTGGTGCTGCAAAAATCCGGTGTAAGGGATGAGAACATAACCGACAGCGGGCTGTGTACCATGTGTAATGGAGAGCTGTTTTATTCGTACAGGAGAGAGGGTAAAAACACCGGCAGCCTTGCGGCCCTGCTGCAGCTGCTATAAAAAGGGACAAGGGACAGTTCTTTGTCCCATTTTTAACCGCATAACTACATGGGCAGTTCTTTTTTTTTGTGCCAAAACAGAAGCCAGTTATAGAGCCTGTTGTGCTCCTGCAATGAATAGATTTTTTTGGCGGAGGGAAGTCTAAATAAAGAAAAATTAAAGAATGGAGTGAGGAAATGCCGGTTGGTTTTATGATACTTGTTTTTGTATCGGTGTTGATACTGCTTGGGGTAGCCCACAGGGTGCTGGACAGGTTAAGGCTAACCGACGGAGGCGCCCTGGCGGTAATCGCCGCAATGCTGGTGGGCACCTTCATACCGGACATTGGCATAACCAGAAATGTAGCTGTAAATGTGGGAGGGGCCATAATACCGGTGGCGCTGGCGGTATACCTGTTTATCAGGGCGGGAACCGCCAAGGAGAGGACCAGGGCGGTGGTGGCGGCACTGGCGGCGGGAGCGGCGGTGTATGCCTTGAGCAAGGTTCTGCCCGCGGGACCGGAAGAGAACCAGTTTATGAATTATTATTACCTGTATGCAATAATAGGCGGCGGCATTGCCTACCTGCTGGGGAGGTCCAGGAGGTCTGCATTCATAGCCGGTATAATGGCTATAGTATTAAGTGACCTGGCGCAGGCGGTGGTCAACTGGTATACCGGAAGTCCCGGAAGGACTGTGTTTGGTGGAGCCGGCGCCTTCGATGCCACGGTAATAGCCGGTGTATTTGCCGCGGTTCTGGCGGAAGTAATAGGGGAGACCAGGGAAAAAATCCAGGGAGGCACCGAAAAAAAAGACATGGCCTTTGAGAGAGGCGAGTTTGTACAGAGCAAAGACAATAAGCAAAGGAACGGCGGGGATAGGGATGAAGAATAAAAGGAAGGCGTATGTATTGATGCTGGCAACATTGCTGCTGCTTACGGGCATCACGGTGTATGCCGACACCAGCGGTTTTGAGCATAGCAGCAAAGGATATTATACGGTGTTTGAACAGGGCACCGACAAAGAGATTTTCGCCACTTCGTGGGAGGTGGATGTAGGGGATAGGTACCACAGCACAGATAACAAGATGTATGAAGTGGTTGAAGTGGACAGTGACGGCAAAAAAGCCTATGCCAAGTTTATTGAAGACGTAAAAATGCCGGAGATTGACGAGATATTCGTAACCGAGACAATGCAGACCGCCCGCAGGGAGAAGCATGTGGCGCTGTATTTCAGCCACAATGCGGAATCCTATGTGCCTACCGACGGCACCGACAGCAAACCGGGCCGCGGGGGGATAATTGAAGTTGGCGAAGCCTTCAAAAAGGGCTTAGAAAAATACGGGGTGAAGTCAACCGTGGACACAACGTCCCATGAGCCCCATGACGCCAACTCCTATGTACGGTCCCGGAGAACTGCCACCCGACTGCTGCAAAAAGGGCCGGATGCCATATTTGATATCCACCGGGATGCCATACCCAAGGAACACTATATAACCACAATAAACGAAACCCCGGCAGCCAAGATAAGGATTGTTTTGGGCAGGAGGAATCAAAACCTTAAGGCAAACGAGGAACTGGCCCGTAAGATAAAGGCCATTTCCGACGATACCCATCCCGGTTTTGTAAGGGATATATTCTACGCCAGGGGCAATTACAACCAGGACCTTGCGCCTAGGGTTCTGCTGTTTGAGTTCGGAACCCACGAGCATACAAGGGAGAGGGCGGAAAACAGCGCCGATATTTTTGCCGAAATAGTCACAAAGGCGCTGTATGGCGGCACAACCGCAGCGGGCGAGAAGGTGCAGGGAGAGCAGCCAAGCAGCGAAGGCACCGGCTCGGGGCTTACCTGGCTGTTTGTCATTGCCGGACTTGGCGGGCTGGCCTTCCTGTTGTTGAGTACCGGCGGCAGAGAGATATTTTCAAAGGTAAGGGGCTTTGCAAAGAGGGAATTTGGAAGCTTTCTTGCCAGGAGAAATAAGAGGGACGGCGAGAAATAAAGCCATGGAGGACTACGCCCGGATCCTGGTTTCCGGAATAGCGGCGGGCAGCCTGGGACGGTTATTGCTGCTTCGGGTTGACTACAGGCAGTACCCCAGTTTCCCAAGGGGCTATATTACGCACCTTATGCTGGGGTTTATTGCCTCCGCCCTCGGGGCCATAGCCATCCCCGCCCTGGTGGAAAAGGAATATGCAGCGGTCACCTTCCTGGCGCTGGCGGCACAGCAGTTCAGGGAAATAAGGAGCATGGAACGGGACAGCCTGGACAGCATTGACAGAACCGAGTTGGTGCCCAGGGGCTCGGATTATATAGAGGATATCGCAAAAACCTTTGAAGCTAGGAACTATATTTCAATGGTTACAGCGCTGTCGGTAAGCTTGGCAGTTTACCTAAGCAAGAATGTTGTCGCTGGGATTGGGATTGGCGCGCTTGTTTTTGCAGCAGTGGTGTATTCCATAAGAGGCCAAAGGGTGGGGGATATTGCCAGGGTGGTTAAAGCCGAAATAAGTTTTGAAGGCCCCTTCTTAAAGTGGATGGGGGTTGTACTTATGAACGTAGGGCTTTTGGAGGCAAGGAAAAATACCTAACCCGGGCACTGGCGGTAAGAATAATTCCCAATGACGACAATGCAAGGGCTACGTTGGGGAATGTTGGCCAGAGGCAGGCGATAGCGCACAATGCGGCCACCCAGCTGGGAATAAGGAAGGACGTGGATGAGCCGGAGTTCACTCCCATTACCGGGAGGAATACCGAAAGCGGGGATATCGTGTTCGCGGTTTTTCCCTTTGAGCCGGATATCGAATGCCTGGTTGAAGCCATAGAAAAGACCCCGGTGCTGGAGAGTTCGAAAAGAAAACCGCTGGATTCTCCGGCCGGTAGAAAAGCGGCGGATTAGGGGCGAAATTATGGACACTTCTCTGAAGAAAGCTATTCTGGCTGTGGTTACAACCGACAGGGAAAAGGTTTTGCATTCATCAGCGCCGGTTTTTTATGCAGAAGACCGCAAGGAGATGGAGAGGGTGGCGCTGCTTTTGTCAAAGATTACGTTGGGCATGGTGCACGACCTGGAGAATGGCTGCCTGGTAATAGTAAAGCACTAGATGTTTGCCGGCAGGGGGTTCCGTATTGGCGAAAAAGGTACGGAATCCCTTTTCTTTACCGCGGAAAAATGGGATAATGTTGTATATATTCTAGATAGATATTTTATAGATATTTTATGATATAATATTATTATCAGGTACTAAATGGAGGTAATAAGAATGGCTGGGAAAGCCCATCTAATAATGGAAGTGGAAGAGGGAAGCATCGCGGAGGAAATGGGCGTCCGGCCGGGGGACACACTGGTGGCGATTAACGGGCAGCCGGTGGAGGACGTTTTGGAATACAAGTATCTAATAAATGATGAATATATAGAGGTTTTGATACGAAAATACTCGGGGGAGGAGTGGGTGCTTGAGATAGACAAGGAGCCCCACGAGGACCTGGGGCTTGTGTTTGAAACCGGTCTTATGGACCGGGGCAAAAGATGCAAAAACAAGTGCGTGTTTTGTTTTATTGACCAACTGCCCCGGGGGATGAGGGAGAGCCTGTATTTCAAGGACGATGATTCAAGGCTGTCTTTTTTGCAGGGAAACTTCATATCCCTTACAAACCTTAAGAAGGAGGACCTGGAAAGGATAATAAAGTATAGGATAAGCCCCCTAAATGTATCGGTACATACTACGGACCCGGATTTAAGGGTAAAAATGCTAGGCAATCCAAGGGCGGGGGCATCCCTTCAATATATGCGGCTTTTCCTTGAAAACGGGCTTTCGGTAAACTGCCAGATAGTGCTGTGCCCGGGCTGAACGACGGGGAAAACCTGGAGCAAACCCTTGAGACCTGTTTAACATGGGGGAGGGTATACGCAGCATAGGGGTGGTACCGGTGGGCATAACAAGATACAGAAAGGACCTTACCCGCTGGAGGCCGTGGACAAGAGCGGATGCGGAGGAGGCGTTAAGAACGTAAATAGGTGGCAGGGTGCTTTTTTGCAAAGGTACGGCAGCAGGATTGTGTATGCCGCCGACGAATTATACCTGAAAGCGGGCAGCCGCTTCCACCGGCGGAGGACTATGAAAACTTTCCACAGCTGGAAACGGTATCGGGATGATGGCGCTTTTCAGGCAGCAGTTCCAACAGGGCCTTAAGGGACTAGGCATTGGACGGCAAATAGACCAAAGAGTTTCGGTGGCCACGGGAACAGCGGCCTGTCGGTTTATTGAGAATCTGCTAAGCACGGTTGAAAAAGTGGCACCGGGCCTTGAGGTGCAGGTGTTCCCTATAACCAATAATTTTTTCGGACAGACTATAGATGTGGCGGGGCTGGTAACCGGCGGCGATTTAATGGAACAGCTACAGGGAAAAGACTTGGGCGCAAGGCTTATTATTCCCCAAAGCATGCTCAAGGCGGGAGAAGAAGTATTCCTTGATGATGTATCGGTGCCGCAGGTGGAAAAAAGGCTTGGAATAAAGGTGGAAGCATGCGAAAGGCACGGTGGTGAATTTTTGCGAAAAATTATCCGGGAGGACGCACAATGACCAAACCGATAGTGGCGATAGTGGGAGGCCTAACGTGGGCAAATCCACCTTTTAACAAAATAGCGGGCAAAAGGATATCCATAGTGGAAGATACCCCCGGTGTGACAAGGGACAGGATATATGCCGACGTGGAATGGCTGGACCGCAGCTTCACCCTTATAGATACGGGCGGTATAGAGTTTTCAACCGATGACGTTATACTGGAGCAAATGAGGATACAGTCCGGGATTGCCATTGACACGGCGGACGTGATTTTATTCATGGTGGATGTGCAGGAGGGGATAACCTCCACCGACCACCAGGTGGCGGACATGCTTCGAAAGACCAATAAGCCGGTTATTCTGGTGTGCAATAAGGTGGACAACAAGAAACTGGAGGACCATGTTTACGAGTTCTACAATCTCGGCCTGGGAAGTCCCATACCCATATCAGCCGGGCAGCAGCTTGGCCTGGGCGACCTTTGGACGAGGTGGTGTCGAAACTTCCTCCCGGGAAGAGGAAGAAAAGGACAGCGAGGTAACCAAGGTGGCCATACTGGGTAAGCCCAACGTGGGGAAATCTTCCCTTCTGAATAAAATTTTGGGGGAAGAGAGGGTGATTGTGAGCGATGTGCCGGGTACCACCCGGATGCCATAGATACTCCCTTTACAGCCGGCGGCAGGGAGTATATACTTATAGACACTGCAGGTGTAAGGAGAAAGAGCCGTATAGACGATGCAGTGGAAAAATACAGCGTAATAAGGGCATTGGCGGCGGTGGCAAGGAGCGACATAAGCCTCCTGGTTATAGACGCCTGCGAGGGCCCCACCGAACAGGACACCAAGATTGCCGGGCATATACACGAGGAGGGCAAGGGCTGTATAGTGGTGGTCAATAAATGGGACCTGGTGGAAAAGGAAACCGGGACCAGCGAGGAATACATAAAGAGTATAAGAAACAAGCTCAAATTTATTGACTATGCGCCGGTGGCCTTTGTCTCGGCAAAGACCGGCCAGAGGGTGGGAAAGGTACTGGACCTGGTGGATAAAGTAGCCCAGGCGGTGGCGCAAAGGGTTACTACCGGGGTGCTGAACGAAGTAATAGGGGAGGCCACATTGATAAACCAGCCCCCTTCCGACAAGGGCAGGAGGCTAAAGATATTCTATGCTACCCAGTTCGGGGTAAAACCTCCCTCCTTTGCGCTGTTTGTTAATGACAGGGAACTTATGCATTTTTCCTACCTAAGGTATATAGAAAACCAGCTCAGGGAGGCCTTCGGGTTCGAAGGTACGCCCATAAGAATTGTGCTCAGGGAAAGGAAGAATAAAGGAGGAGTATAGCCTATGGGTTGATTGTTTCGTCCCTGATAGGATACCTGGCCGGTAACATAAACGGGGGATACATAATTGGGAAGGCAGTGGGAGGAATAGACATAAGGGAGTACGGCAGCAAAAATGCCGGCGCCACCAATGTCAACAGGGTGCTGGGGAGCAAACCCGCCGCCATGGCACTGGCAATAGACCTGTTAAAGGGAGTGGTGGCGGTTATAGCAGGCAGGCTGCTTGGAGGAGGCGATATGGGCGCAATAGCCGCCGGAGCGGCGGTGGTGTGCGGGCATAACTGGCCGGTTTTTTTGGGCTTCAAAGGCGGGAAGGGGATAGCCACCTCCCTCGGCGTGCTAATCAGCCTTGATTTGAGGGTTGCCCTTATTCTCCTTGCTGCTGGGGTTGCCATCTATTTATTACCAGGTACGTATCACTGGCTTCGGTTGTCTGTGCCCTGCTTTACCCGGTGCTGGTTACGGCCTTCAGGCTTTCGACGGAAATGCTGATTTTTTCGCTGGTTATAGCGCCTTTGCCCTTCTAGCTGCACAGGGAGAATATAAAGAGGCTTTTAAAAGGACAGGAATCAAAGGTTAGCATAAAACTATCACCGAAAAAGGGGGACTAATTCAAAATGAACGCTAAGATTGCTGTGGTGGGAGCCGGAAGCTGGGGCACCGCCCTTGCAACGGTGCTTGACCGCAAAGGGGTACGCCTGAACCTGTGGATTCGGGAAGAGGACCTGCTAGAGACCATTAGGAACACCCGGGAGAATGACATGTACCTGCCCGGGGTTAAGCTTGGCGGCAATATCAATCCGACGGGAGACATGGAACAGTGCATTCACGGATGTGAGGCAATAGTATTCTCGGTTCCATCCCACGTTGTGGGGGCGTTGTACGGTCCATAGCCCCTTTCGTGAGACCGCAGCAGAGGATAATAAACGTGGCCAAGGGCCTTGACCCGGGCACGCTGAAAAGACTTTCCGAAGTAATAAAGGAGGTGCTGCCCCAAAACAGGGTGGCGGCAATGTCGGGCCCGAGCCATGCGGAAGAGGTGGAAGGGTGTGCCCACCACGGTGGTGGCGGCCAGTCCCGACCGTGAAATGGCGGAGTATGTGCAGGACTTGTTCATGGCACTGGCTTTCAGGGTTTATACAAACCCCGATATTGTTGGGGTGGAAATGGGTGGTGCCCTTAAAAACGTTGTCGCGTTGGGTGCCGGCATTTCGACGGGCTTGGATACGGCGACAACACAAAGGCTGCCCTTATGACCAGGGGTATAGTGGAGATAGCAAGGCTGGGGGTTAAGATGGGTGCAAAGGCTGCCACCTTGCCGGGCTTCCGGCATAGGGACCTGATAGTGACCTGCACCAGCATGCACAGCAGGAACAGGCGGGCGGGATACAGATAGGCCAGGGCAAGACGCTGGACGAGGTGGTGGGAGGCACCCGCATGGTGGTGGAGGGCGTCAGGCAACCCAGGCCGCCTATGAGCTGTCAATGCTCCACGGCGTGGAAATGCCCATAACAAGTGAAATATACAGAGTACTGTTCGAGGGAGCGGATGTGAAAAAGTCGGTGGAAAACCTTATGATGAGAAGCAAGACCCATGAGAGCGAGGAGATTGCTGAGGGTTGGTAGGTCACAACTCACAGGCCATGAAAGAGCTTCGGGGATGGCCCCGGGGCTTTTTTTATGGAGCGGAATCCGGCGGGGCTTGGCATTTCCCGGTTCGGCGTGTTCTCACTTTTACCCCGGGCGGGGCAGGGCCTATTTTTTAGTAATAATACCGGTATTTACTCATATATATATAATGTTAAAGCATGTTCAATTTAGTAAAAAGGAGGGATAAAGAGGTGGGAGAATTCAATATATATAAAGACATAGCCGAACGAACCCAGGGAGATATTTATATTGGGATAGTGGGCCCTGTGAGAACGGGGAAGTCCACCTTTATAAAGAGGTTCATGGACCTGCTGGTGCTTCCCAATATAGACAATCCCTACATAAGAGAAAGGGCAAAGGATGAGCTGCCGCAGAGCGGCGCGGGTCGTACCATATCCACTACCGAGCCTAAATTCGTACCCAACGAAGCGGTTGAAATAGAATTGAAGGATAATGCGAGGTTCAGGGTAAGGCTGGTGGACTGTGTTGGGTACATGGTAAAGGGAGCCTTGGGCCATATAGAGGATGAAATGCCCAGGATGGTTTCCACGCCGTGGTTTGAAAACAAAATCCCCTTCGAAGAGGCGGCGGAGCTGGGCACAAGGAAAGTAATAACCGACCATTCAACCATAGGCCTTTTGGTCACAACCGACGGTTCCATTACCGAAATACCCAGGCAAAACTATATACAGGCGGAGGAAAGGGTGGTCAAGGAACTAAAGGAATTAGACAAACCCTTTGTCATGGTCCTAAACAGCACCCGGCCCAGGTCGGAGGAAACAAGAAACTTGGCGGAAGCCTTGGAAGCAAAATACCAGGTGCCGGTATGCGTCATGGACTGCATGAATATGTCCATGGATGATGTGCACTACATCCTGGAAAGGATACTGTTCGAATTCCCGGTTACCGAAATACATATAGACCTGCCGCGCTGGATAGACGGTCTTGACCTTGAGCACTGGCTGAAGCAGGATATTATTAAGGCGGTCAGGGAAAGCACCGGTGAAGTGAAAAGACTAAAGGATACCGAAGAAATACCCGAGGCCTTCAGCATATATGAATTCGTGGAAGAGGCGGAACTGGACGACATAAGCCTTGGTGAAGGTATTGCCCGGATCAAGGTCAAAACCTGGGCCGGTCTTTTTTACAGGGTTATCGGCGAAATAACCGGGTATTCCCTGGAAGGGGAACATCAGCTTCTTGGGCTTGTGGAGGAGTTGTCCAAGGCCAAGAAGCACTATGACAGGGTGGCCTCCGCTCTGAAGGATGTATGGGACAGCGGCTACGGTGTGGTGTCTCCCAAGCTGGATGAGCTGATACTGGAGGAGCCGGAAATATTCAAGCAGGGAAGCCGGTTTGGGGTGTAAGGCTTAAGGCCAGCGCTCCGTCAATACACATGATCAGGGCGGACATTCAGACGGAAGTTTCACCGCTGGTGGGTACCGAAAAGCAGAGTGAAGAGCTGCTCAATTACCTTATCTCGGAGTTTGAGAGCAATCCCTCCAAGCTGTGGGAGTCCAATATATTCGGCAAATCGCTGTATGACCTGGTACGGGAGCAGCTTCAGAATAAGCTTCTGAAGATGCCGGAGGATGCCCAGTCAAAGCTCCAGCTTACCCTTCAAAGGATAGTCAACGAGGGAAGCGGAGGATTTATCTGCATTATTTTGTAATGAAAGACTGCCCAGGGCATAAAGTATATAGGGAGTTGTCGGTGGGGGAAATCCGTTAGATTATGAGAAATGAAATAAGGCTTCATGAATACCCGATTCATGAAGCCTTATGTGTCTTGCTTTTTTCAGACTAAAGGAACGAACCTTTTCCTGGTGTTAGCGGCGATGCAGCCTTGGTGCGCCTATGAATGCAAGGCCGGCCCGGGTGAGGGCCTCGGCGGTTTTGTTCAGCGAGTTATGCTTTTCAAGGTAGTTTCTAAGCAATTTGTCCATTTCACCGGAGGCTTCCACTTCCTTCTTTGGCCTGAAGTAATCAAGTATGTCGGAGGGATGGTCCAGGGTTTCCTCTACTTCAGGGTCCCCGCCTTCGTGCTTGGCGGATATATTGGGCACGCTGCGGGCTATTTCAATAAGCTCGTCGCGCCTGTTGTAGGGCTGACGCACAATGCTCTTATAAGCTTCGGTGATATGATGCTCAATCCTGACGTTGCTTTCCAGCCCAAGCCTGCTTCTTATCTCGGAGCTTAGGGCAATGGTTTTGTTGTTGACAGAGTTGCTCAGGTTGAACCCCGAAAGCGGCGTGGTACCGTCTTCCCTTGCAAGCATTCGGCCCATAAGCAGCGTCCACAAGACCGAATAGGGGTTATCGTTGCCCATGAATACTGAAATCTTGAACTTTATGTCTATACCCAGCTTGTACAGGATGTATCCCAGCAGCACCGTACCGGGATTGGTGTTGAGCACCTCGCCTATGCCGTAATTGGTGTAGTAATAAAGGTATTCGTCCACCCATGCAAGGGGGTAGTCGTTGGGCTGCCCGATGCCGCCGAAATAGCCGGTTATGGTGGCCGGGCCGTTAAGGTGCACGTTTGATCCGTCGGTGCCCTTGGTATCGAGGGTGTCCACATAGCTGGCACCCAGTATCTGCATTGCGGCGGCCATTGCAAGAGTATCGCCGTTGTCGTTTTCCTGCTCCTTCATGCAGCGTACCCGTATGTACCTCCCCGGCATTATCTCTTTCTTGTCTATGGCCTGTTTTGCCTCTTCAATGAGGAACGGGAAAAACTGCATGGAGCTTATCTCCAGCGTCACAGCCCTGCCCTCGTCGAAGGATACTTTTTTGTAGTCGTCCCCCAGCACCCTTTGCCTGTACTCGGAAATGGGTACAAAGGCGCCTTTATCCCTGACCGATACCAGCCATTCCAGGTCCTTTACATAGGGGGAGTCCTGGTTCCGGAGGCGGGTCATTATGTTGGGAAGGTGTCTTGCCTCCCTGGCCTTGGCGTTGATTTCTTCCGGCGTGCCGTATTTTTCAACCACCCGGAGAACGTTTCTTATAAGCTCGTTCTGGGGATCTGAAAGAAAAACATTGATGTCGTCAATAATACAAGGGCTGATGGATAGACAGTCCTTATACATACAACATCCTCCTTTATTATTAATATCCAAAGCCTTCCGGCCCGGAATGCTAACCGAACTGCTTTCCTTTTCGGCTATTCAAATTCTTTAAACAGCCGTTCGAAGTCCTCCATGCTGTCCTTTATATGATACACGTGGTCGTCGGTGGGGAATTTACCCGTTTTTACATCGTTTATATACTCCTTGAAAGCGTTTATTTCAATTTCTGCCACGTTGGCATACTGCTTGACAAACTTCGGTGTAAAGGCCTGGAAAAGCCCCAGCATGTCGCCACATATAAGCAGCTGCCCATCACACGGCCCGGCCCCTATTGAATATACCGGGATGTCCAGTTTTTGCTGCAGGAATTTTGACAGTTCGGGGGGCACAGCTTCCAGCAGCAGCGAATAGGCGCCTGCCTCCTGGACAGCCAGCGCGTCCTTAATAAGCTCCCTGGCACTTTTGACGTCCCTGCCCTGGGCCTTGAAACCGCCAAGCTGGCCGGAGCTCTGCGGCGTCAGGCCGATGTGTCCCATAACAACCATGCCCGCATCGGCTATTGCCTTGATACGGCTGGCGACCCTTCTGCCGCCCTCCAGCTTAACGCAAGTCCATGTCCGCTCCTTTAGGAATCGGCCTGCGTTTTCCACCGCCTGCTCATCCGATTTTTGGTAGGACATAAAGGGCATGTCGCCAATAACCCAAGTGTTGGGTGCGCCCCTTCTTACCGCCCTGCAGTGGGATAGGCATTCCTCCATGGTAACGGGGATGGTGCTGTTATAGCCCAAAACCACCATGCCGAGGGATCCCCGACCAGTATCATGTCCATACCCGCCTGTTCTGCAAAGGATGCCATCGGAAAGTCATAGGCCGTCACCCAGGCTACCTGTTCACCTTCCTTTTTCATCCTATAAAAATCAAGTATGCTCTTCTTTTAGCCATAACCATCCTCCTTTGATTCTTATTGTTATTGTTTAGTTTAGGCTTAACTTTGCATCCCTTAAGCCTCTTTCAGTAGGACTGGTTAATATTACTTCGACATTAACGCGTTTATTCCTACCATAATACGGCGTTTTAAAAATTATTGTGAAGCTGCTTCCTGCGGTAGCAAAGCACAAAAACCAGTTGAATTGGGAAACGAAATGTGTTATATTAATATACGCTGAACATCTGGGTGTAGCGCAGTTTGGTAGCGCACTTGAATGGGGTTCAAGAGGTCGGAGGTTCAAATCCTCTCACCCAGACCAGGGCAAATTTGAAAGACGCCGGGGACAGGCGTCTTTTTATATCACAAATTGTATAAATTTTGTGGTAAAAAATAGGAGGAATTGTTCTGTTAATATATAAGATTTATATATTGTAATATCGTGAGGGTATTTGATTTGGGGGGGAACTGGAAAACAAAGAAATGCCCGCGACGAATATCAATGATGTACTACGGAATAGCTGAAAAAATTGAAAGAAACCCGCTGCTTAGGAGATAAGCAGCAGAAACAACGGGGACTTCAGCGACCTCATTGAAGAATACGGCGGTGACAGGGTATTGATGGCGAAACAACTGGTGGAAAGCTACAGGCTTTTGCTTGAAATAAACAAAAGCTGCAGTGATTAGCGTGTGGAAAGCAACAGGCCGCTGCAAGGGCTGCCATTTATTAAATATGTATTAAGACAGCACACTGTTATTGGTGTGTTTTTTGTTTATATAAGTGCAATTTATTAGGGCGGAAGCCGCGGTAAAAACGCATTAAAGCAGGAGGAGAATGGAAAAGGGTGAAGAATAATATACTGATATAGTGTTTTGGAAGGTGACAGCATGAAAGAGCGGGAACAAAGGAAAAAAGGGAAGGGTTACATAAGGGCGGCAATGTTGGCCGTTATAACTTTGGTATTGGTAAAATCAGTGATCGGGGTTGGAGAAAACACAGTGGAAACAGCCCTGGTAGGATACGGCGATGTCAAGATTAGCGAAAGCACGACCGGAGTGATAGTGCGAAAAGAGCAGGTAATAAAAGCCCCCATCTCGGGGAGCATAATATATGCGGTAAAGGAAAACCAGCGTATACCCGCCGGGACAAAACTGCTGGAGATGAGAAAGGAAACCATAGACGAAGAGTTAACAGGAAAATATAATGAAATAAGCCAAAGGCTCCAGGCGCTACAGTCGGTGGATGACAGCCGGACCATACCGGTGGAAATCGAAAGGTCCATCAAAGATGGACTGGAGAGTATTGCTTTTTCGCTTAACGAGGGAAACATGGCAGCGGCGTATTCCCAAAAGGAAAGGCTGACCAGGGAGATAAATATTAGCCTTGCTGCCAGTACAACGCGGTTGGAGAGGGAGGAACTCCTGCGCCGGAAGGAGGAACTGGACAATATAATAGAAGGGGGAATAAAGGCCGAGTTTGCTCCCTTTTCAGGGGTGCCGGTGTATACACTGGACGGTTACGAAGAACTGCTGTACCCGGAAAACCTGGAAGAGGTCGTTCCTTCAAAAGTAACACCGGCAAAGGTGAAAAAGGTGGACCTATCCGGGGAACTGGAAGCCGGTCAGCCGGTGATGAAGATGGTGGCAAACCATGTATGGTATGCCGTGTGCAGCCTAAGCGAGGGTTTTGCCGAAAGGCTGGAGAAGGGAACAGTGGTGTACTTGGAGGTTTCCGAAGAGCAGACGTACAACGTGAGGGCCGTGGTTAGGAATAAGGTTGAACAGGAGGAGGGGCCGGTAGTATTTTTCGAATCCAAGGATTATTTCCCCGGCCTGTACGAAGAAAGAAACGTTGAAATGACCGTGGTAAAGGGAAAATACAGCGGGCTTGTGGTGCCCCTATCGGCCATCACCGAGAAGGACGGGAGTACCTGGTGGAAGTGCTGGATGCGGACAAGACCATAACCAAAAAATACTACTGAAGGGACATGACGGCATAAATGCGGTGGTGGAACAAACGGGCAACTCACCGGGGATAAAGCTGTATGACAAGGTTGTGCTTGGAAAGGAATGGGAGGACTAGAATGGGTATTGAAGGCAACCTGGAGATGGTAAAAAGGAGTATAGAGAAAGCGGCGGCGGCCTCGGGCAGAAAACCGGAGGACATAAAGCTTGTGGCGTTACCAAGACACTGCCCCCTGAAAAATAAGGGAAGCCGCTACGTTGGGCATGACATGTGTAGGCGAGAACAGGGTACAGGAAATACTGGACAAGTACCAGAGGCTAAGACCTTCCCTGGAATGGCATATGATAGGACATTTGCAAAGAAATAAGGTAAAATATATTATAGACAAGGTGGCATTGATACATTCGGTGGATACCATCGAACTGGCGAAGGAGATAAACAAAAGGGCGGGGCAGGCAGGCAAAAGGGCGGATGTTTTACTGCAGGTAAACGTATCGGGGGAAGAGAGCAAATTCGGAATGGACCCGGGCAGGGTTTTTGATTTCCTGGAACAGGCCCAGGGCATGGAAAATGTACACATAAGAGGCCTTATGACCATTGCGCCGTATACCGATAAACCCGAGGAAACAAGACCGGTATTTGCAAGGCTTAAGGCAATTTTTGAAGAGATTAAGGCAGTTCTCCCGGGGAGAGTGGATATGGATTACTTGTCCATGGGTATGACGGGGGACTACATAATTGCCATCGAGGAAGGAGCGAATATAGTAAGGATTGGGACAGGATTTTTGGCCCAAGGGGCCGCTAACAAGGAGGGGTCATACATGGAAAATGGTTTATGGGCGAAAATAATGAATTTCCTCGGGCTGGCGGACAACACGGAGGAGGGAAGACAACCGGACATAAGGGAAGTAGACGAAATGTACCCAGTTTCGCACAAAAGGGGAAAGGTGTTGGATATACGTACCGCATCTCAGGTGAAAATGGTTATTTACCAGCCCGCCACCTTTGACCAGGCGACCGAAATATGCGATAATCTAAAAAACAGGAAACCTGTTATTGTAAACCTGGAAAAACTGGAGAACCAGGTGGCGCAGCGCATATTGGACTTTTTAAGCGGTGCGGTTTACGGGCTGGACGGTAATTTGCACAAGATATCCGGTGGCATTTTCATTGCGGCTCCCAGTAACGTGGATATTTCGGAGCATTTGAAGGACGAAATAAAGGATAAAATGATATTCAAGTGGCAAAAATAGGTCCCACGGAACGCTATCCAACAGCGCAAAAGGAGGTCAATGATGGTTCACTTAAACTGGGTGTTGAGAGTCTCCCTCAGGTACTTTTTCAACATAATAGAGCTTTTGATTTTTTTGAGAATAATATTCTCGTGGATAAGCCCCGGGTACGGGAGTCCAATAACAAGGGCATTATACAGCGTTACCGAGCCTATCCTTTCGCCCTTTAGAAGGCTTCTTGCAAGAAGCTCTTTCGGCGGGGGAATGATTGATTTCTCGCCGGTATTAGCGCTGCTTGCTATTAGAATTCTTGCACAGCCCCTGGCCTATTACATAGTCAATTTACTCACAAATCCTTGGAGGTGAAAAAATGATTACCCCACTGGAAATCCAGAACAAGAGGTTTAGCAAAAAGATGAGAGGGTATGATGAAAACGAGGTGGATGAATTCCTGGACAGGCTGACCGAGGACTATGAAGCACTTTACAGGGAGAATGCAATACTTAAGGATAAAGTACAAATCCTTGAGGATAAGATGAAACATTATACCGATATGGAGGCCTCGCTGCAAAATGCATTAGTAATAGCCCAGGCTGCTGCGGAAGAGTCAACAAAAAATGCCCAAGAAAAATGCAGTCTTATGATTAAGCAGGCGGAAGAGGAGGCACGCCGAATAATAGAAAGGGCAAATGAGAAGATTATGGATATAGAGAACCAGTACCAGGAAGCCAAGAAACAGATGTACATATTCAGGACCAGGTTTAAGACACTACTGGAGGCGCAGCTGGAAGCGGTGGTGACTCTCTGCGATCAACTTGAGGAATAGTATTTATTGACTAATAAAAGGATTTATATTATAATGCTATAAATAACTTCAAAAATGCGATGAACGAGACGAGTAGCCGTTAACTGCTTGCAGAGAGCCGCAGGAATGGTGCGATGCGGCAGCGTGTGGCGGTGAAAATCCCTCGGGAGCAGCAGGCTGAAGCCTTAGTAAGCCGAGCCGGGATTACCCGTTACAGTAAATGTTAGAGTGGGTATTACAGCCAATCAGGGTGGTACCGCGGGTAATTCTCGTCCCTTTCTTTTTAAGAAGGGATTTTTTATTTAGAAGAATGGAGTGGGAGAAATAAAAAATGACTGGAGTGGTAGCAAGTGGATTATGGTAAAACGTTAAACCTGCCAAAGACAGACTTTCCTATGAGGGCAAATCTTCCTGCAAAGGAACCGGAAATGATCGAATTCTGGGACAGGGAAGACATATACCGGAGGAATCTTGAAAAACATGAGGGAAAAAAGAAGTTTATACTTCATGACGGCCCGCCCTATGCCAACGGCGACATACACCTGGGCCAAACCCTGAACAAGATACTCAAGGATATAATTGTTAAATCCAAATCCATGGACGGATACTATGCACCCTATGTACCGGGCTGGGATACCCACGGTTTGCCCATTGAGACGCAGGCAATAAAGAAACTGGGTATAAACAGGCATGAAAAGTCGATACCCGAGTTCCGTGCCCTATGCAAGGAGTTCGCGCTAAAGTACGTGGACCTGCAGCGGGAGCAGTTTAAAAGGCTTGGCGTCCGGGGTGACTGGGATAATCCGTACCTGACTCTAACACCGCAGTTTGAAGCCATGCAGATAGAAGTATTCGGCGAGATGGCCAAAAAGGGATACATCTACAAGGGGTTGAAGCCGGTTTACTGGTGCCCCGACTGTGAAACGGCGCTGGCCGAGGCGGAGATTGAGTACAGCGACCACAAGACCCATTCGATATACGTGAATTTCCCGGTCAGGGATGACAAGGGATTGTTTGTCAAGTATACCGGCAGCCTTGACAAGGTTTACGTGATTATTTGGACCACAACGCCCTGGACACTGCCGGCTAATTTGGCCATTGCCCTGAATGCGGAGCTGGAATACGTCCTTATGGAAATGGGAGGCTTCTACTTCGTGGTGGCAAAGGATAAGGCCGCAGAGCTAAGGGAACTGGGAGGTTGCGAAGAGTACAAGGTACTGGCCGAATTCACCGGCCGGCAGCTTGAGGGTATAAAATGCAAGCACCCGTTTATTGACAGGGATTCGGTAATAATACTGGGGGACCACGTCACGCTGGAGCAGGGTACCGGCTGTGTCCATACCGCACCGGGCCACGGCGAGGAGGACTTTGTGATAGGCATGCAGTACAACCTGCCGGTACTGAACCCCGTGGACGACAAGGGTTACTTTACCGAACAGGCGGGTAAGTACCGGGGAATGTACTACGAGAAGGCAAACGACGCAATTGTTAATGACTTGATAGAATCGGGAGCCATGTTCGCAAACTCCACCATTATGCATTCCTACCCCCACTGCTGGCGGTGCAAGGGTCCGGTAATATTCCGGGCAACAGAGCAGTGGTTTGCCTCGGTGGAGGGCTTTAGGGAAGAGGCCCTTCAGGCTATCAAGGAAGTAAAATGGATTCCACCCTGGGGCGAGGAAAGAATCAGCAACATGGTAAGGGACAGGGCTGACTGGTGCATTTCAAGGCAGAGGGTCTGGGGAGTGCCCATTCCGATATTCTACTGCACCAAGTGCGGCAAGTACCTGATAAACGACGATACAATAAACGCGGTGAAAGAACTGTTTGCAAAGGAAGGCTCCAATGCATGGTTTGAAAAAAGCGCCGAAGAAATACTGCCCGAGGGTATTAAGTGCGAGGACTGCGGTGGCGGCGGCTTCAGGAAGGAAACCGATATAATGGACGTATGGTTTGATTCCGGCTCCAGCCATGCTGCAGTGCTGGAGACCTGGCCGGGCCTTGAATGGCCGTCCACAATGTACCTGGAGGGAAGCGACCAGCACAGGGGATGGTTCCAGTCGTCACTGCTTACCGCGGTAGCCACCCGGGGCAGGGCGCCTTACAGGGAAGTGTTGACCCACGGTTTCGTGGTGGACGGGGAAGGCAGAAAGATGTCCAAGTCGCTGGGTAACGGTATAGACCCGATGGAAGTGATAGAAGAGTACGGTGCGGATATACTGAGGCTGTGGACTGCTTCCGCCGATTACAAGACGGATATCAGGATATCCCCAAATATACTGAAACAGCTCACCGAAATATACAGGAAGATAAGAAACACCGCCCGATTCATGCTGGGCAACCTATACGACTTTGACCCGGAAAAGGATGCAGTAAAGTACCAAGACATGCTTGACCTGGACAGGTGGGCGCTGCACAAGGGTCAAAAGCTGCTGGAGAAGGTGGTCGGGGCATACAGGGACTACGAGTTCCATATACTGTTTTACGCGATACACCATTTCTGCGTGGTGGATATGAGCAACTTCTACCTGGACGTAATAAAAGACAGGCTTTATACCTACAAGTCGGATTCCAGGGAAAGAAGGGCGGCCCAGACGGTAATGTATAAGCTGCTCTCCGACCTTGTCAGGCTTATTGCGCCGGTGCTTTCCTTTACGGCGGAGGAGATATGGCAGTATATGCCGGGAGACCCCTCCAAGCGGGAGCTAAGCGTTCAGTTGGAAGAGTTTCCCGAGGTAAACAACGAATACATTGACAATGAACTGGAGGAAAGGTACCAGAGGATACTGGATGTAAGGTACGAGGTGAGCAGGGCCCTTGAAAGGGCCAGGGCTGACAAGGCGATAGGCCATTCGCTGGATGCGAGAGTGGACCTGTACGTTGACCAGGATTTGTATGACTTCCTAAAGCCGATGGAACAAGAGCTGCCGTTCCTGTTCATAACCTCCCAGGTGCGGGTTAACCCGCCGGGAACCGCCGCCGGCCCGGACGCGGTGCAGGGGGAAGAGCTCAAAAACCTAAGCGTTGTGGTGGGCCAGGCCGAGGGGCAAAAATGCGAGCGATGCTGGAATTACAGCACTACTGTGGGAACGCTGGCAGAGCACCCGGCCATATGCAAACGGTGTGCGGGGAATATTGAATAGTACCGGCGCCGGTTGCTGGAGCCATAACAAAACTTAACGATAGCAGAAAAAGGCAGTGGTTGGCAGCCGGCAGATATAAAAGAAGCCTTCGGGCTTCTTTTTTACATGGGCGGATATTCACAAAGTCCAACCGGTTTTGCCTTTAATCCGGGTGAAAGGCCGTTTTTCTTAGCTGGTATTAGTTTATGGGAGGATGGGAAAATTAATCTATGGGGGGATGGAGTGTGGATAATGAGGGCAAACAAGTGAAAACCCTAAGCAGCAGAATACAGCAGCTTTCCATCAGCCTTGAAAAAGCAAAGATAATGGAATACGTGAACCTGATGGAGGACCCCAAAAGGCTGCTGGCTTTAAACTTTGTGGCCGGGCTTGCCAGGGGTCTTGGCATAGCGGTGGGCTTTTCGATTCTTGGAGCAGTGGCCATTCTTATACTAAGAAGGCTGGTTGTTTTAAATTTGCCCCTTATTGGAGATTTTATAGCGGAACTTATAAAACTCGTAAACAGGAGCATGTAATAAAGGAGGATAACCATGGACCAGCAAAAAATTGAAAACTTTAAAAGTACCCTTGAACAGAAAAAAGAGACGCACAAAAACCATTAGCCAAATTGAAAAACAATGAATTCAATGACGCCCAGGCGGAATACACAAGCGAGTTGTCGGTTTATGACAACCATCCTGCGGATATTGCAACCGAAACCTACGAGATGGAAAAAAACATGGCCGGAAAACAAAACCTGCACAGATTAATCAAATAGACCAGGCCCTTAACGTATAGAAAGGGGCGATTACGGCAAATGCGCCTTGTGCGGGGAGATTGGTTTCGAGCGGCTAAAGACCCAGCCCGAGGCCGATACCTGCCTTAAATGTTCAAAGGGCACCAGGCTTCCCGGGAAAGGGTGATGAGGAAGGCCGTGGAGGAAGAGACGCTAAACTACCCCTACAACCGGGAAAGAAGCGGCAAGGACCAGCGGGTTATATTCGACGGGGAAGACAGTTGGCAGGCGGTTGCGCGGTATAACAGGAGGGAGGACGATTCCCAGCAACCAGACCGGTGACGAACAGGGCATATGGGATGACCTTCCCGCCGGGCTGGTGGAGGATATTGATTCGATAAGCAGCCGCTATTACAAGAAACAGCTAGAGGAAGATAACGACGAATAACCTGTTTTAAGCCGCCGGGGTTTGTGGTAAAATCATAATGTTACCAACTAAACCTTCAGGGGGTATTTCATGGCGTGGATTATTATTATATCGGCGATTGCGGCGGACAGGGTATCAAAGGTTATCTGCCGGCAGTACCTGAGACCGCTTGGGTCGGTATCGGTAATTAAAGGGGTATTTCACCTGACCTACGTGGAAAATACCGGGGCGGCCTTTGGCATGCTTCAGGGCAGTACGTGGTTTTTGGTATTGACCAGCGTGCTGGTATCGGCTGCAGTGGCCTACCTGATATGGAAGATAAAACCCGAAAACAGGTATGTCAAATTATCCTTGGCCCTTATACTGGGGGGAGCCCTGGGGAACCTGGTGGACAGGGTTTTACTTGGATATGTTGTCGATTTCCTGGACTTTCGCATATGGCCGGTGTTTAATATCGCCGACAGTTGTGTGGTGGTTGGCGCGATACTTCAGGGTACTTTGTGGTGGTAAAGGGAGAGAATATAGTATAATGGACAGGTTTGAAACGGTGGTCCAACAAGAGAACAGCGGCACGAGACTGGACAGTTACCTTGCGGCCTGTATGCCCGGCCAATCCCGGTCTTCGGTACAGGGGCTCATAGAAAGGGACCTTGTAAGGGTTGACGGCAGGGCGGTTAAAAACAGCTACAGGGTAAAGGCCGGTGAACGGGTTGAGGTGGTGTTGCCTCCCGAGAGTACCGAGGTGGAGCCGGAGCCCATTCCGCTGGATATAGTTTACGAGGACAGTGTTCTGCTGGTTATAAACAAGCCCGCCGGCATGGTAGTTCACCCCGCCGCCGGCAACCGGACCGGTACCCTGGTCAATGCGCTGCTTCATCACACCGACCGCCTGTCGGATGTGGGCGACTTGTCAAGGCCCGGCATAGTCCACAGGCTGGACAAGGACACAACGGGCTTGCTGGTGGTAAAAACGAAGTGGTGCATCGAAGCCTAGCCAGGCAGCTCAAAGCGCGCACCGTAAAAAGAAAATACATAGCCCTTGTAAAGGGAGTTATAGACGAGGACGGCGGGACAATAGATGCCCCGATAGGAAGGCACCCCACCGACCGCAAAAGGATGGCGGTGGTGGCAAGGAATTCGCGGAATGCTGTCACCCATTTCAGTGTAATAAAAAGATTTCACGGGCATACGCTGGTTGAGGCAAGGCTGGAAACGGGCAGGACCCACCAGATAAGGGTGCATATGCATTACATAGGACATCCGGTGGTGGGGGACCCAAAGTACGGGAAAGCCGGTGAACCGGGCATGGAGGGACTTATGCTGCACGCAGCGGTGCTGGGCTTTGTGCACCCGGAAAAGGATGAATACATGGAGTTTGAGGCCCCGCTTCCGCCACATTTTTTAAAAGTCATCGAGGCGCTGTAGTGCCGAATCCTTTATATGCCGTACGCGTTCCATTTCCTCCCGGGCCGGGGTAACAAATAAGGTTTTCTGGTTCTTGTAGATGACATAACCGGGTCTTGCGCCGGAGGGTTTTGACACGTGCTTTGCCAGGGTATAGTCAACCGGCACGTTGCTGGACTGCCTTGCTTTGCTGTGGAATGCAGCCAAAAGGGCAGCCTGGTACAGCGGGGTAGAGTTCTTTCCCCGCTTCGTACCAGCACATGGGACCCCGGTATGTCCTTGGCGTGCAGCCAAAGGTCGTCTTTCCGGGCAAGCCTGCAGGGTAAGGTAATCGTTCTGGTTGTTGTTGCGGCCTACATATATTGTAAACCCGTCTGGGACATATAGGCAAGGGGACCGGCGGGGAAGGCCTTTTTCTTTTGCGGCTGCTTTCAAGGGTTTAATGTAGCCGCCCTTCTGCAGCTCCTGCCGTATCTCACCAAGGTCTTGCAGGGTTTCGCAGTTTTCTATTATGTAGCAAAGACCCTCCAGGTATTCCACTTCCTCCCGGCTTTCATGGATAAGTTTTTCCAGGTTTTTCGTTGCCCTTTTGGCCCGGTTGTACTCGTCAAAAAACCTGTTGGCGTTCTGGAGCGGTGTAAGGTTTGGGTCCAGCTTAATTTCTATAACCGGCGAGCCGGGGCGAGTGTAATCCTCCACCGCCGCGAGGCTGCTTTTTTCCTTTAAACGGTACAGGTTGGCGGTTATTAACTCGCCGTACAGCCTAAAGTGGCTTTTATCCTCGGCATCCTTAAGGTCCTGCAGGCGCCCGGCCAGCTTTTTGCGGCTTTTTTCCAAGAAGCTGTTCACCACCCCCGACAGGTAGTCCCTTTCCCGGCTTGTGCCGCTTCAGTACCGGTTTTGGCGGAAGAAGGAATCCAACATGGCATTTATGTTGCGCGCCTTTCATAGGGGTAGGCTTATATGTGTCAGCAGGATGGGCGAAAAGTCGAAAACTTTACCGCCGCTGTAATAGATGACGGGTGAAAAGTCCTCCTTCTTTAGCAAGGCGGCAAGGTCAAGGGCTGCGGTGCACAGCGCCCCCACCGAATATTCCCCCAGCGGCATGTCGGGGTCAATGCCGCATCTTGCGCACAGTTCCCGGGACAGGGTACTTCCCATACCCTCCAGCGTAATGGATACCGCCCGGGCTGCCTTGGTGCCAATATGCTGCAAAAAAGCCCTCTCCAGGTCTGCGGCGCCGGCACAGGAAATGTCCAGCTTGGACTGGGACGGGGGGGACTTGTACTGTATGCCCGGGAAAATGTGCCTGTAGGAGCTCATATCACCGGTTACCCGTTTTATAGAACGGTTATCCGGCCGTCCTGCTCCAGCAGTATAATATTGCTCTGCCTTCCCATAACCTCGCATACAATATGCATTAAACCGGGCTCTCCCAGCTGGTCGGTGGTTTTTACGACAAGCTCCAGTACCCGGTCCATACCGTGTTGGCGGATTGAAAGGATTGTACCGCCGTTTAAACGCTTCCACAGCATGCAGAACATGGGCGGGTGCTGTGCGCCTTGAACCGATTCCGCGGTCAGGTGCATCCTGGGATTGACGGGTTGGCGGAAATAAGCAGCTTTTCACGGCCGCTGCCGGTATTTATATGAAAAATCAGGGTGTCCTGCCGGGGCTGGTAAATCTTTTCTATGCGCCCGTTCAGTATCCTTTTTCGAGTTCCAGGCTAGCGACACCTCATTGTAAATCCGTCAAAGGGCATAACATCACCTGCTGTTGTTTTTATGATTAGTATAGCACTTGTAAGTGAAAATGAAACCGGTACCGGTTTTTTGTTTACCGGCCTAATTTGCAGTATAATAATATATGGATAATGAGGGAAAGGGGAGTGATACGTTGGAGTTCGTAAAAATGCACGGTCTTGGCAACGACTTTATAATAATGGACGGCCGGGGCAGGGACATACAGGACCCGGGGGACTTAAGCCGCCGGGTATGCGACCGCCATACCGGGGTAGGAGCGGACGGGCTGATAATAGTTTACCCCTCCGACAGGGCGGATATAAGGATGGCCATATATAATTCGGACGGCAGTGAGGCCCAGATGTGCGGCAACGGTCTTAGGTGCTTTGCAAGGCACGTATACCAGCAGGGCATTGTTAAATCCGAAAGCTTTAGCGTGGAAACCCTGGCCGGCATAATGGAGCCCAGGATAGTGAAGGACGACAAGGGCCGGGTTTCGGCGGTGGTGGCAATATGGGCCGCCCGGTCTTTGAACCCGCAGAGATTCGGGTGCTGTGGAACGAGGACGGTTCATAGGAGGTGCCGGTGGACATGGAAGACCGGGTACGATATCTCGGCGGTGCTGATGGGGGTCTCACGCGGTGGTCTTTGTTGAGGACTTGGAAAACACGGATGTCTGCGGCATTGGCAGCCGCATCGAGAACCATCCCCTTTTCCCGCAGAAGACCAATGTTAACTTTGTGCAACCAATAGACAGTGAAACCATAGCGGTAAGGACCTGGGAAAGGGAGCCGGCAGCACGCTGGCATGCGGCACCGAAGCTGTGCCGCCGCCGTTGTGTCCGCGTTTCTGGCAAAACCGGCAAAAAGGCGTAAGGGGTACAGCTCAAATTGGGTGAGCTTTTGGTAACATGGAATGAGGACGATAGGGTAACAATGGAGGAAGCGCTTCCTACGTGTTCTCCGGCAGGCTGTACGAATAAATTTGTTCTTTGCAAAGCAAGAAAAATGTGTTAAATTAAGGGGTATAGAAGAATGGGGAAGGATGAATACATATAATGGTTTTTAGCATGACCGGGTTTGGCAGGGGAGAGCACAGGGCAGGGGATACGGTTGTATCGGTGGAAGTGCGGTCGGTAAACCACAGGTACAGCGATATTTCGGTAAGGACGCCCAAGTGCGTGTCCTTCCTGGAGGAAAGGATAAGGCAGTATATCCAGTCCCAGGTGTCAAGGGGAAGGGTGGATGTGTATGTTTCCCTTGATATGGGAGACATTAAAGAAACCGATATCCGGGTGAACTACGACCTGGCACAAAACTATTACAGCGCGCTTAGGGACCTGAAGGAAAGGCTGGGGCTTGAGGGCGGTATACCGGTATCCCTTGTAGCATCCTTTCCGGACGTAATAAGTGCCCGGCAGGGGGAACCGGACGAAGAGAAGCTTTGGGGATATCTTCTTTCGGCCCTTGAAAAGGCCCTGGGGACTCTGCTGGAGATGCGCAGGCGGGAAGGGGAAAACCTGAAAAAAGACATACTGAATAACCTTGAAGCCATAAACAACGAAGTATCGGAAATAGAAAAAAGGGCAGGATTTATAGTGGAGGAGTACCGGGACAAGCTGGTAAAGAGGCTGGAGAGCCTGTCCCAGGGTATGGAACTTGACATGGAAAGGGTTTACCAGGAAGTTTTGATATTCGCGGACAGGAGCAATATCAACGAGGAGATTGTAAGGCTGCGTAGCCATGCCTCCCAGATGAACAGCATACTGGAAGACGGGGGCGCGATAGGCAGGAAACTGGATTTCCTTGTGCAGGAGATGTACCGGGAGGTTAACACCATAGGTTCAAAGGCAAACGATTTGAGCATCTCAAAGTCGGTTATAGAAATAAAGTCCCAACTGGAAAAGGTGAGGGAGCAAATACAAAACATAGAATAAGGAGGTTCGACGATGGACATGAAACTGATAAACATAGGTTTCGGCAACATGGTCTCGGCAAACAGGCTTGTGGCCATAGTAAGCCCCGAATCGGCGCCCATTAAGAGGATTATCCAGGATGCAAGGGAGAGGGGCATGCTTATTGACGCCACCTATGGAAGAAGGACAAGGGCAGTGATCATTACCGACAGCGACCATATAATCCTATCCGCAGTCCAACCGGAAACGGTAGCCAACAGGCTGTATTCCAAGGATACTTCCGACGGTTCGGTGGGGTGTGAATGAGCACCGGTGACAAGGGACTGCTGGTGGTGGTATCCGGCCCCTCCGGAGCGGGAAAGGGGACCATATGCAAAAGGCTGTTGGAAACCAAGGATGATTTGGTAACTTCCATTTCTGTTACCACCCGGAAACCCAGGGAAGGGGAAATGGACGGCAAGAATTATTTTTTTGTATCCCGGGAAGAGTTCATGGAAATGGTGGAAAGGGATGGGTTTATTGAACATGCTGAAGTATACGGCAACTATTACGGCACACCCAGGAAGTTTGTGAGGAAAACATCGGGAAGGGAAGGGACGTACTTCTTGAGATTGATATTCAGGGGGGCCCTGCAGGTAAAGGAAAAGTACAAAGAGGGAGTATTTGTATTCATTCTGCCCCCGTCCATGGAGGAGCTAAAACAGAGAATAACCAAGCGGGGTACCGAGGACCAGAAGGAGATACTGCGAAGGTTTGAAGCCGCTTACAGGGAAATAAACTACGTATCAAGGTACAATTACTTCATAATAAATGACGAGGTGGAAAGTGCCACCGAGAAGCTGCGTTCCATAATAATAGCAGAGAAATGCAGGGTGGATAGGTTTAAAATGAAACTGATAGGCGAGTAAGGAGGCTTGTAAATGTTGTATCCTTCAATTAATTCGCTTTTAAAGAAAGCGGATAGCAGGTATACCCTGGTAGCGATGGCGGCCAAAAGGGCGAGGCAGCTTAACCAGGATGGACAGAAAAAAGAAGACTTTGATTCCACGAAGAGTGTATCCATAGCCATCAAGGAGATAGAAGAGGGAAAGATTAAGTACTTAAGGACCAAGGACGGCATCAAGTAACGGGGGGATAAGGACTTGCTCAAGGATAAAAGGATAGTGGTGGGCATCTGTGGCGGTATAGCCGCGTACAAGAGCGCCGACCTTGTAAGCCGCCTAAGAAAAAAAGGGGCCCAGGTAAGGGTGATAATGACCGCCAATGCGCAGGAGTTCATAACGCCGCTTACCTTAAGGAGCATTTCAGGCTATAAAGTGGCGACCGACATGTTCTCCTGCCCGCAGGAGTGGGAAATCCAGCACATTTCCCTTGCCCAATGGGCGGAATACATGATAATAGCGCCCGCCACCGCAAATTTTATCGGCAAAGTGGCCTCCGGCATAGCTGACGACCTGCTGACCACCACGGTGATGGCTACAAAATCAACGGTTGTAATTGTTCCCGCCATGAACACCAACATGTACAACAATCCCATAGTACAGCGCAATATACAAAGCCTTAGCCGGGACGGGTACCTGTTCTTCGGCCCCGCCAGCGGAAGCCTTGCCTGCGGGGACGAGGGCGCCGGCAGAATGGAGGAGCCTTCCGCCATCGTGGAGTACATGGAGAGCCTTGCGGCGGAAAAGAGGGACTTTGAAAACAGGACGGTACTTGTAACCGCCGGGCCCACAAGGGAGGCCCTGGACCCGGTGCGGTTCCTTACAAACGCATCCTCCGGCAAAATGGGGTATTCCATTGCCGGGGCGGCGGCCAGGAGGGGTGCAAGGGTTATCCTCATTAGCGGCCCTACGAACATAGAACCCCCTCCGTCGGTGGAGCTGGTGCCCGTCGAAACCGCCCGGGAAATGTATGAAAAGGTCATGCACTACTTCCCGGACTGTGACGTTGTTATAAAGACGGCGGCGGTGTCGGACTACCGCCCGGCGGTTTATTCCGGGAGAAAATTAAAAAGACCGGGGGACGGTTTACCATTGAAATGGTGAGGAAGATCCCGATATACTGGCCGAACTGGGCGGCAAAAAGAAAGGCCAGGTTTTAGTGGGCTTTGCGGCGGAAAGTACCAACGTCATAGACTATGCGAGGGATAAGCTTAAAAGTAAGAACCTGGACCTGATAGTGGCCAATGATATTACCCGGGAGGGGGCCGGGTTTGCCGGCGATACCAACCAGGGTTACCTGCTGGATGCCAAGGGCGGCATACAGCAGCTTCCGGCCATGACAAAGGCCCGGATGGCCGACATAATTCTGGATAGAGTAGCTCTATTGTTAGGTAAAGACAGTTGATGACTGTCTTTACCCGCTTAATAGGGAAGGGAGGATGTGCGAGATTGTATGCGTTGGTAGTGGTTGACAATCCAAGTCCCATGCTGGATAAGCCCTTCCATTATTCCATACCGCAAAAACTACGGGACGAGATAAAAACAGGCTGCAGGGTGGTGGTGCCCTTCGGCCTTTCAAATAAGCCCATCGAAGGCTGCGTGGTTGGCATGTCAGAAGAATACCCCGATCTTGTTGACAAGATTAAGCCCGTGCTGCGTCGGGTGGGTGACGGCCCGGCCCTGTCGAAGGAGCTAATAATGCTGGCGGAATGGATGAGGGATGAATACCTCTGTACCTGGCAGGAGGCCCTGGGCTGTGTAATGCCCGCTGCGACAAGGCAGCCCATTGACGCAAAAAAACCCGGCAAGTACCGCCTGTGGGTGCGGCCGGTGACGGCGGCAAAGGGCGCTATACCCGGGAACGCAGTGAGGATGCGGGCGGTAATGGACTTTTTCGAAGAAACGGCATTGAGCGAAATCTGCTGCGGTACGCTGATGGACGAGACCGGCTGCAGTATGCAGACCCTGAGGGCGCTGGAGAAAAAAGGGCTGGTTGAGGTGTTTGACAAGAGGGTTATGAGGTCCCCCGAAATGCCCACCGGCCTTGTGAGGGACAACGTGGAACGGTTAACCCCTTCGCAGGAGGAAGCCCTTGACACCATCCGGGCAATGCACCGCCGGGGCAGAAGGGAAATACTGCTGCACGGCGTAACCGGCAGCGGCAAGACCGAAATCTATTTAAGGCTTATCGGGGATGCGCTGGAAGATGGAAAACAGGCCATTGTTCTTGTGCCGGAAATTTCCCTTACACCCCAGATGGTGGAATGGTAT
>JAXGPT010000011.1:0-59891 GCA_040766775.1 Bacillota bacterium
AGCAGGTACCTGTTGGACAAAAGCCCCACTTTAAACACCGACTGCCTGTTGGAGCGAACATTGAAGGCATGTACCAACTGGCTCAGGGCCAGCACCGTAAAGGCCATGGTCCTGCCCGCCTCCAGGCTCCTTTGGCTGCCGAAAACAAAGGCCGCCAGCGTCAGCGCTCCCACCATTATGCCCTGGTAAATTATCCTTGTAATCATCCCTTTGTCAAAGATGTTTTTCTCCGGGTTTCTGGGTTTCCGGTCCATTATGTTCTTCTCCGCCGGGTCCACCCCGAGGGCAAGGGCCGGCAGGCTGTCGGTCACGAGGTTTACCCAGAGTATGTGAATGGGCAGCAGCGGCTCGTGCCAGTTGAGCATTGTGGCGACAAACAGCGTTAGAATCTCTCCCACGTTGCAGGAAAGCAGGAACTGAATCGCCTTGAGGATGTTCGCAAATATGACCCTGCCCTCCTCCACAGCCGCCACCACCGTTGCAAAGTTGTCGTCGGTTAAGACCATGTCCGAAGCCTCCTTTGACACGTCGGTACCCACGATGCCCATGGCGGCTCCTATGTCGGCGATCTTAAGCGCCGGGGCGTCGTTCACGCCGTCCCCGGTCATGGCTACTATCTGGCCCCGGGCCTGCCATGCCCTGACTATTCTAACCTTATGCTCGGGGGATACCCTGGCGTACACCGAAATACGGTCTACCCTTTCCTCCAGGTCCCGGTCACTGATATCCTCCAGCTCGGCCCCGGTAACAGCCTCTTCGCCTTCGTTTAAGATGTCCAAGTCCCTGGCTATCACCACGGCGGTTACACTGTGGTCGCCGGTTATCATTACCGGCTTGATACCCGCCCTCTTGCACAGCGCTACGGCTTCTTTTGCCTCCGGCCGCGGAGGGTCTATCATCCCCATCATACCGATGAATGTAAGGTCGTTTTCGTAGGCTTGTTCCCCGCTGCCCCGGGAAAGGTCCCGGATGTCCTTGTAGGCCATCCCCAGCACCCTCAAAGCATCCCGGGCCATTTCTTCGTTTATTTTAAGTATTGTGTCCCTATGCTGCTCCAGTTTTACAACTTTTCCGTCCAGCAAAATGCTGTCGGATATTTTAAGCAGTTCCTCCACCGCCCCCTTTGTATAAACCCGGTAGCGGCTTTCAAGGGCATGAACGGTGGTCATAAGCTTGCGCTTTGAATCAAAGGGCACTTCATCCACCCTGGGCTGGCCTGCCTCAAGCTGTTCCTTGTTAATGCCAACCTTAAGTCCAAGGTCCACCAGCGCCGTCTCGGTGGGGTCCCCCAGCGCAACAATTCCCTCATCGGTTTCCTTCAGCTTCGAATCGTTGCACAGCACGCCGGTGGTAACCAGCAGCCGGAGGTGCTCGCCGTTGTCCAAGTACCCTATATCCTTATTGACGCTGTATACACGGCTGTTGTAAAACAACCTTTCCACCGTCATTTTGTTCAGGGTCAGCGTACCGGTTTTATCCGAGCAAATAACGGTGGCGCTGCCAAGGGTTTCCACCGAGGGCAGCCTCCTTACTATGGCGTTCCTTCTCACCATCCGCTGGACGCCTATGGCGAGGACTATGGTGGCAATGGCCGGCAGCCCCTCGGGAATGGCAGCCACCGCTAGGCTTACCGACGTGAGAAACATTTCAAATATTTCTTTGCCGTAGGCAACCCCCACTATGAATATTACCGCACATATGGCCAGGGCTGCAATCCCCAGCACCTTGCCCAGTACCTGCAGCTTTTTCTTCAGCGGTTTCCACTTCCCCACCGACTGAATCATTTTGGCAATCTTGCCTACGGTATCCATGCCGTCCCCACCACGATACCCTCGTCCCGCCCGTAGTCACTAAGCTCCCGGAGTAGCCCATGTTTACCCGGTTCCCCCAGCGGTACGTTCTTCATGGAAAGGACTTTCATCCTTTTCCACCGGCACCGATTCCCCGGTCAGCGCGGCTTCCTGGACCTTGAGGTTCAATGCTTTGGTTATCCTAATGTCCGCCGGGACCAGGTCCCCTGTTTCCAGTATTACAACGTCCCCGAGTTATCCTTGCCGGGATAACATCATACCTGCCGTTTCTCAGCACTGGCGCGCTGGGTGCCGACATCCTTTTGAGCGCCGCCAGTGATTCCTCCGCCTTGTTTTCCTGTACCACGCCCAATACCGCGTTCAGTATCACAATCATAAGTATTACCACCGCGTCGATAAGCTCTCCCAAAAAACCCGATATTACTGCGGCTATAATCAAAATAATTATCATAAAGTCCTTGAACTGGTCAATATACATCTGCAATATGGTCTTTCTTTTCTTTTGCTCTATCTCGTTGTACCCGTACCGCTCCAGCCTCTTGACGGCTTCCTTATCATCCAGTCCCCTTGAAAGGGAAGTGGAAAGTTCCTTCTCCACCGCCTCTTTTTCAAGGTGTGCCATTCAAGGTTTGCCATAAAAAACCTCTCCTTTTTCGGACCTAACATTTTTAGTTATTTTCAAATCCGGGTCAAAAAAAATACAAGACCCTATCCGCTATAACAGATAAAGGTCTTACTCTATCTTAGATTACCGCTCGGGTACGAAAGGTGCCGTGATGACGGTAAAAAAAGCAATGATATGGCGAGTTACTCCCTTTAATACAATATTTGGTTTTAACGTAAGTATAGCATATAAATGCCGGCCGGTAAATAGCGTGTATATAAAAATTTTCAGCCACCTTGAATACCCGCAGCCGCGGCACTTAACACACCCCTTCGTGTTCCAGCATACTTCCACATTCGGGGGCACAGGCCTCTTTGCCTGGAAGGCGCATCCACTGCTGACTGCCCCTTCCTTTGCCGCCTCTATGCCCGCCTTCCATTTTCAGCACCCCTTTCGAGCTTTGCCAATAGCGTCGGGGCAGGAAAGAACCTTTATACCGCTGCCGTTGGCCTTTGCCTTATGGTGGAATGGCACCTTATTCCTTTAAGCTGCTCTATTATTGCTTCAACGCTCATGCCCGACCTGAGGGCTATGGATACAAGCCGGCTGGTGGCCTCACTCTGGCTGGGGCAGCCCCCGGCACGGCCCAGGTTTGTGAACACTTCACAGATGCCATTGTCGTCATAGTTAACCGTTATATAAAGATTCACAGCCGATCCTAACCTTTTCGGTGATCCCCTTGTAATTTCCGGCCTTACCCTTGGGGTTATGGCCTGCAGCCATCTCGGCGCCCCTTTGGCCTTCTGCCGCATACTCCTGCCCTCCTATGCTGAGTACCTGATCCTCCCTGCTTTTGTCCCTGTATATGGTGACACCCTTGCAGCCCAGTTTGTACGCCAGGAGGTATACCTTCCTTACATCCTCCCTTGTAGCATGGCTTGGGAAATTAACCGTTTTGGACACCGCATTGTCAGTATGTTTTTGAGCACCTGCATCCTTACATGCCATTCGGGGCTAATGTCATGGGCGGTCACAAACAGCCTTTTTACATCCTCCGGATACGCCCGCCACATCCCGCAACGTCCCCTTTACGGGCAATCCCTCCATCAATTCCCGGCTGTAGAAGCCCATTTTTGGGCGGTCTCTTCGAATAACCGGTGCCCCGGCAGCCTGTCCCTGTCATGACATTGCGTACAAAGGATACTGCAAACAGGGGCTCTATGCCGCTGGATGTGCCGGCAATTATGCTTATGGTACCGGTGGGGGCTATGGTTGTGGTGGTGGCGTTTCTAAATTCAACTCCTCGACGGCGTAGGCGCTGTGCCCGTGGTAGGGGAATTTCCCCTTGACCGAGGCAAGCTGCGCCGACTTCTCCTTTGACCTGCGGTTTATAAATCCCATTACCTCTTCTGCAACCGCGACCGCCTCGTCCGAATCATAGGGTATCCCCAGCATTATAAGCATGTCAGCAAAGCCCATCACCCCAAGGCCAATCTTTCATGAGGCCCTGGTGGCTTTTTCGATTTGCGGGAGCGGGTACTTGTTTATGTCTATCACGTTGTCCAGGGAACCAAACGGCGTTATCCACCACTTCGCCAAGCTTTTCGTAGTCGATTACCGTTCTATCGCCTTCCTGCTTCAGCATCCTGGCCAGGTTTATTGAGCCCAGGTTACAGGATTCATAGGGCAGAAGCGGCTGTTCACCGCAGTTGTGAACGTAAAACCCGTTTGCATCAAAGGCATTAACCTGGGGCACCTGTACATCGTAAACCTGCTCTTCCGCCAGTCTTATACATCCTGAAACGGTCGCGGTAAAGCGCGTTCCTGTTTAATTCTCTTTTATAGCAATCCATTATATCCGAAAGCGGCTTTATTCTTCTTGATGCTGCTAAACCAACCGCCTCAAGATATACAGGCTATATTATCTCCCGAGATTACCAGCTCATGGCCAGCCTGTACTTTATACTCCTGTATCCCCTTTACTGTCCGGCATAATCTTATCTCCCGGCGCTTTTACGGTTAAAATAAATGGTTAACCTGACTACCCAAACGAAGGAGCATCCTCAATGCACAGCCTTTTTATTTCCGTTTCTTTCTGCCACAGGCGTATGGACACGCCTTTTTTGTGTGCCGGTCACCGTCCGTCCGCATCAAACAAACTTGAAATCCCGTGAAACTCATAACCTGTTTTCTTCAATAACCGCGCTTACCCTTTTTTCTCCGGGGCTATTCCGTATTTTTCCGCTAAATCCTTTAGAGAGGCCAGTACCAACCGTCGTTCTTTTATTTCTTCAATAATTGTCCTAAAAACCCCAAAATCAGCCCGATGGGGCAAATCGGAAGCAGCCTTTTCGACGGCCTCTACCAGAGATGCAGCCTCTTCATCATCTCCCCAAATGGATATTACACCGGCTTCTTTTTTAAGAGTACCGTCTCCCAGTAATATTCCTAATAGATACCCTTCGTTATAGCTGCCCTTTCCTTCCCACTTGGCACCTCGGTTGTTGGAAAGTATTATTTGATCTCCCTCTTTTAGTTCCCCCGCCCTTTTCCATTCTGCATACACTTTATCACGGGTGACTTTGACTGCCGTTCTTACCCGGTGGTCTTCGGTGACTCTCAATTCATATCCCCGGTCGGTTATTATATTAATTAGAGGTTTTATACCCGTTTCAAAAAAACCTTCCCGGGTTGTTTCATAGAATTTGCCTTCCAGCGCCAGGCATGATGCTTGCCCAACCATATCTTTAACCTGCTTGGGGCCTTGGTTTGTGAGTATCCATGTGTCTCCTGCAACACAGGGGTTGGTGCTTTCTATCTCCCCTATTTTCTTTAAGACATTGTACTCGTTTATCCTGTCTATGAATATAATCCCGGGCTCGCCGTTTTTCCATGCCATTTCAACAATCAGTCCGAACACTTCCCTTGCGTCCAGGTACTGCGCCACGCTGCCGTCCTGGGGATTCACCAGGGCGTATTCTTCTCCCGCTTCCACCGCCCTCATAAACTCCTCGGTTACGGCCACCGAAATATTGAAGTTCGTGATGTCCGTGTTTTTGCTCTTACACTTAATAAATTCCAGTATATCCGGGTGGTCCACCCGTAGGATGCCCATGTTGGCGCCCCTTCGTACGCCCCCCTGTTTTACCGCCTCGGTGGCGGCGTTAAAAACCTTCATAAAGCTTACCGGCCCGGAAGCGACGCCGCCGGTGGAATTAACCGTTGCACCGGCCGGCCGAAGCCTTGAAAAACTGAAACCCGTACCTCCGCCGCTTTTGTGTATTATGGCCGCCTGCTTAATCGCGTCGAATATTCCCTCCATCGAATCCTCCACCGGCAGCACAAAGCATGCGGAAAGCTGGCCCAGGTCCTTTCCCGCATTCATCAGGGTGGGGGAATTGGGTCTAAACTCAAGATTGGTCAGCATCCTGAAAAAGGTATCCTCCAGCTCGACGACATCCACCCCGGTATCATAACTGCTTTCCGCCGACGCCACCGCATGGGCCACCCTCCGGAACATCTCCTCCGGGGTTTCTATGACCTCGCCGTCTTTATTTTTAGTCAGGTACCTTCTTTCCAGGACCTTTATAGCGTTTTCAGAAAGCTGCATATGTACACCCCCGTGCTACATATAGTATGTCGCCTAAAATATTGGTACAATATATTGTATCACCGGGGGTTTTTGGTGTCAATTGGCAAATTAATTCGCTCCCCCGGGCTCTTCATTAATTAAAAACAGGGAGCCATGCTCCCTATTCCTTTTCCTGTATTTTTTCCTGCTTGCTGTACACGTCCCCGGCCGCCGGCCCCGGGCTTCCCCCGCCGGTGGACCCGGTCTGCCGCCCGGTCCCTTTTTTAAGGATTGGCCCGCCCTCTGAACCAAATTCGGTGTTAAATTTCCGGTTACCTCTTTTAATCATCGAAACAATCCTATTAATAATGCTGCCTTCACCCATGCCGGTTTTTATCCCTCCCGAATCATGATTTTATATTATTTTTTCCGCAATCCCGGATTCTATTATAAAAGAGGGCTTTCGCTTTCTTATGCCAACGGGGATATTGCTCAGCGTGGAATCCTAAAGGGGACACTCCTTGGCCATTTAATAATAACCAATACAAAGGAGTGTCCCCTTTCATTAACTCAGCGGCAGCGTGTTTGGTGATCTCAATCCTTAAGCAGAGCTCCTTCGGTATAGTAATTCCCGGCATTCCACAAAAGCCATTCCTCCACACCGGAATCATAGGTGGCCTGTATCTGTTCCCTGACCTGTTTGCGCCCGTAAACCTGGTAACCGTCCTTCAGGTAGCTGGCGGTAAAGTCCTGCAGCCACGGCCTCAAAATGGCCTTTCCGCCCTTGTGCTCCACGGCTTCCATCCTTTTAACCGCTGTGCTGATACTTGTATATACAATTTTGTAAGGCTCAAAGTCCGGGTAACTTACCCCGTAGACTCCCGGATAGTAATGGGACGGGTACACCATGGGACACAATATGTTGGTGCTGACGGTAAGATCCTCCAGCTGCTGTCCCAACCCCATATCATCACTGTTGGTGGTTACTTGTCCAAATACATCGGCGGAGACAAATACTCCCTTGTCGTTCAGCACCTCGGTGGCGTACTTCATAAAAGCGGCAATAGCCTCGGCCATGCTTTCCTTTTCCTTTGCCTCTCCATAGTCAATCAGTTTTCTGTTGCCGTCGGTGGGAAACCTCACGTAGTCAAATTGTATTTCGTCAAAACCGTACTCCACCGCTTCTTTGGCAACATCCAGAATATATTCCCAACTTTCTCGATTGTAAGGATTTAACCAGGCATTCCCCTTATTGTCTCTCCAAACCGTTCCCGATTTAGTTTTGATCGCAAGGTCGGGCCGGCTACCGGCCGCCCGGGCGTCCTTAAAGGCAACAATCCTTGCTATGGCATATACACCGTTCTTTTTGAGGTCCTCCATCCTCTTTTCGATGTCTTTAATCTGGACAATCCGGTTCGCACCGACAGCAAGAGCCATTTCATTACGGGTTTTATAGGTTACAAGACCGTCGTCGTTTTTGACGTCTATAACCATTGCGTTCAGCTCGGTTCTGTTTACCATGTCAAGCAGTTCGTAAAACCTGCTTCCTCCCGCGGTATACCCGGTAAGATAGATACCCTTTGCCTTTACCGGAATCCTCATGTCCCTGAAGTCCGACGGCGGCTGGACCATATGGGCATCCTGCACGTGATTCCCCGGCATAAGGGGTTCGTATGCCTTGGTGGTAGCGACGTTTTTGTGAATGAAACCAAATGCTATGATTACAGTTATAAAGAAAACAAGAATATGAGCATTCCTTTTGCCAAATACCATTACGCCACCTCACAAATATTGTGTTACCCCTCTGTTCATATTAGAATTATACCATATCAGGCGTATAGGGAATAACAATTGCCGGAGCTCCAAAATAAATTCGACGGGGAGCGGCTGCTCTCCGTCGAATTTATTGCCTATACATCAAGCTGACGTCTAAGGGCCTGTGCCCTCTTGTTCCACGCGTGCAGCCCAAGGGCAACTCCTATAACGCCGTAGGACACAAAGGCCCTGAAAAACTCCCCTATCTGGGCATCCCCGAACAGGTTGTTGCCCGCTTTGGGGACACGATAAACAGCGTATGGAACAGTATTACCCCCAGTATTGCCTGACCGCTGGTTGCCTTGGTAACCGACGCCCCGCCCAAAAGTATGGAGGCGATGGCAAAGGTCGCTATCTGGACGTGACTGCCGTAGGTTGACAGCGTCCCTATATTTTGCAGGAATATTATCTGGCCCCAGGCGGCAAGCACGGTGGAAATTACCATGGCAATGGTCCTTGTCTTGTCCACATCAATTCCCGAAACCTTTGCAATTTCCAAGTTATGCCCAACCGTCCTGAAGTCCTGTCCCAGCTTGGTCTTCATAATAAGAACGTTAAAGGCCCACAGCATCGCTATCATAACGGTGGTGGCGACCGGCAGCTTGACAGACATCAATAGGGAACCGGATTGTATTACCCACAGGCTCACACCTAAAATTGCCACGGATATTACAAGCCGGGTGGCGTATTTGAATTTATCCAACTGTTCCGGCGCATTTTTGCTCTTCAAAATATAATCAATAACCACTACCAGGCAGGTCACGGCGCCTACCCCCGCCAGTATATAGAACAGCGGGTATTCGAAAACGGCGTCGATGGAATACTTAAGCCCGTACTCGGTTGTCAGGTCTATGGTATTCTTTATCCCTATGCCTCGGGTCAGCACAAGGTCGGGGTTTTTTATGGGTATCAGCGTTCCCACCAGGAACAGGAGGATAAACTGGTACACCCCGTTGGCAAAGAATCCCGCAATCATGCTTGATATCATTTCCTGGCCCTTGGTCCTGTTAAGAAGCCTTGCCGTCATAAGTCCGAAAATTACAGCAAAGGGAGTGGACAGCAGAAGACATAAAAGGAAACCCGGGAATCCGCCTATTTTCAAGTGGGTTACTATCAGTATGGCAAACTGTCCGGCCATTGCCCCAATTACCAGCCCGAAGTTAAGACCCAGACCGGCTATAACCGGCAGGACCAGCGCAAGAACCATGAATGAGTTCCTGGTTATCCTGGTAAGAAGCGTATTCACAATGAATACCGCAGGCAGCTTGGAAAAATAAACCCCAATTAGACAGATTACTATAAACATAATGGGCACACTGTAGTCAAACAAAAGCCTCTTAATGCTGGTTGCAGTGCTTGGTTTGTTTGGTTTCATCGTTTTCACTTCGTTAACCTGGGCCATTACGCTTCCCTCCCAACCTTAGTGAGTGCATAAAGTATTATGCCATTCTGTACTATCTGCCTTAATACCTCCGACAGGTTGCCTTCAGGGAACATCTGGTTGGCCACCGGCACCGCAATGGTCAGCAAACCCTGGAACAGGAAGGTCCCTATCAGTACATGGGATATTTTTACCTTTGAAGTGGACGCACCGCCTATAAGAACTGCCGCAACGGCAGGGAAGGCCATATTAAGTGGAGCAAGGTAAAGCTGCAGATAGCCGAAGCTAAGGGAATATACGATTATACCCACTGCACCTATAATCGTTGATATTATTGTCCCCAAAACCCTGTTTTTGTCCACATTTATGCCGGAGGCGGCCGCAAACTTGGGATTGGCTCCTGCCGTAAACATCTCTATGCCGCTTTTGCTTCTGGAGAAAAGCCATACAAGCCAGCAGCAGCCGAAAAAGAACAGCAGCAGCCCGGTGGGGATATAAACCCCGCCGATACTGAATCCCCAGAATCTGTTTAGAAATTCGCCAAAGGTTGAATCCAGCGACACCGTAACCCTAAGGCCCTTGCCGATGGGCCAAATCATTTCGGGATGTTTAAAGGGCAGTGTAACCCAGCCTATCTGCATAAACGAAACGATGGAAAATCCGGTGTAAGTGGCTACCAGCATTTCAGAACCTTTTATCTTGTTCAGCATCAGCCCGTAAGCCCAACCGGTCAGCACCGCAAAAGGCAGCGATATCAAAATTGCCGATATAAATCCATAGCCCAGGACCTTGGAAGTAAGCCCGAATTCTATTGCCATAAGGCTGCCTAAAAGTCCGCATATTATGCCTATCGGAAGCGCAAAGTTGGGCCCGGTACCGCATTGTATTGAAGGTACCATGGCCAGTGCCAGTATGCCGAACATACCGAACCTTCGTATTACGTCGGAGGCCAGCATGCCAAAGGGAAGTTTCAGCACCACCGCAGCTATACAGATCCCTATGAACATCATAGTGATTATAAGCCTCGGAAGGCCAATGCTCTTGATAAACTTCCTTAATGTGTCATTCATATCACATGGCCTCCTTATCTTTCATTTTCTTGTATTCGCCGGCCATCATAAGACCAAAGTCTCTGTCGCTGTCGTCGGGCCTTAGGATGCCTTCCACCTTTCCGCCGGATATAATCGCTATCCTGTCGCAGATGGAGCGAAGCTCAATCAGTTCGCTGGAGGTCATAACTATGGTCATCCCAAGTTCTTTGTTCAGTTTTACCAAAAGGTCCAGCACCAATTTTTTAGCCCCTATATCTATACCCCGAGTGGGTTCGGATACAAACAGCACGTTGGGATCCAGAGTAAGAGCTCTGGCGATGCAGACTTTCTGTTGGTTGCCGCCGGAAAGCTGCCTTGTAAGCTGCTGCGGCCCGGTGCACCTTATATCCAGTTCTTTTATCATCCTGTTTGCATGTTCCCTCATGCTTCTAACATCCATCTGGTTTAAGAAGCCTAATTTCCTGAAATACTTGTTTTTAACATGCATGGTAGTGGCCACAATATTCAGTTCTATTGAAGAATCCAGCAGCAGCCCTACTCCCCTCCGGTCTTCCGAGACAAAGGCCAGGCCTTTGTTCAAAGCGCCCTTGGTATTGTTAAGGTCCAGCTTTTCTCCCTTCAGCAGCACTTCACCCTTGGCTGGATAAAGCCCCATGACCCCGTTGGCAATACCCACCTTGCCCTGACCGGCGAGCCCTCCGATGCCGAATATCTCTCCTTCGTATATTTCCAGGTTAACGCCCCTTACTCTTTCTCCGGGCATATCAACGTGCAAATTCCTTATATCCAGGATAATTTCCCTCTTCTCGCTGCCCTCGTCCTGCCCTGCCTTACCGTTTATGTCAATTCTTCTTCCCACCATCAGTTCGGCAAGCTCGGTAACGCTGGTATCCTCTTTTTTCCTGGTGCCCACCAGTTCGCCGTCCCTGAGTATGGAAATGTTGTCCGCCGCCTGTAGCACCTCGTTCAGCCTGTGAGTTATAAAGAGTATCGCAATTCCGGATTCGGCAAGCCTCCTTATCCCGGCTATCAGGTTATCCGCCTCGCTTTCGGTAAGCACCGCGGTTGGTTCGTCAAACACCAACAGTTTTAACCCGGTTTTGTCTATTTCCCTGGCAATTTCCACAAACTGCATATGCCCTACAGGAAGCCCGGCCACGGTCACCCATTCCTCCACCCCAAGGCCTACCCTGTCCAGGGCCTTTCTTGCATCTTGACTCATTGTTTTCCTGTCAAGGGTTCTTAAACCTTTGTTTCTAAAAGCTCTGCTCAAAAAATTATCCTTTGTAATTTCCCTGTTTATTTTTATGTTTTCGGTAATTGTAAACTCAGGCACCAGCATGAATTCCTGGTGCACCATCCCGATTCCTAATTCCATGGCCTCCAGCGGTGATTTTATATCCACTTTTTTCCCGCCAAAATAAACCTCGCCTGAAAACCCCCCGGTGGAATGAATAACGGGCATGCCGAACAGCACATTCATTAGAGTTGACTTCCCGGCGCCGTTTTCCCCGACAAGTGCGTGAATCTCGCCCGGCCTTACCGACAAATCCACGCCCTTAAGAACCCTATTGCCATAATATTCTTTTTCAATATTTTTCATTTGCAGTACATATTCTGTTGCCATTCGGGTCACCACCTTCTAAATTCAATCAAAAGGTAAGGTTGTCGACAGCGACAACCTTACCTTTCCCGCTTTGATGTGCCCCGCAAAAGGGGCAGGGCCGTATCGGAAGGCAAAAGACATGGCTTTTACTTCCTATCTACAATGCTCCCTAATATTAACCTTTAGAAATCCAGGAAGTCCATGAGTATGCAGTAGTAGTTGTCATACTCTGACTCCGCCTTCTCGGTTGCAAGCTCGGAATCAACGCCGGAGTATTCCTTGAATTTCTCCTTGAGCTTCGGTATATTCACTTTCTCTTGGAATTCCCCTTTTATCCAGTCTATGGCATATTCAGAGGAGCCTTCAATAAACATCATGGAAACAGGCACCGGCCAGGTTGATGTCCTTCCGGTCATGCCTTTTTCTGCCATTATCCTTGTGATTTCACAACCACATAGCCGATGTCTCCCCGTATTGTCCTCGGGTATTTCTATACCCAGCGCGGACGGGAACCCGTGGTAAGGCGACGGGCAGCAGGGCTGCGGGTATATGGCTCCTGTATCCACCACTGCGCTTATAAGCGGTACCTGCATTGCGCAGTTTGTGCTGAAGAATGCGGTGTCTTTACTCTCGTACTTGTTAACCATCCTTTGAACGTGTCCTCGAGGATAAACTGGGCCCTGAAACTCCTGCATCCCCAGGGGGTCGGGAGCAGTGGCATCCACAAACTCAAGGCCAAGTTTAGCACACTCTTCTCTCATTATATCCCTTCTGCCTGACAGAAGAGGATAGACATAGCGCCTGGGGAACGAATAGTGCAATAAAGACCTTGGCGCCCTGTTTCTCGGCCTGGCGGGAATTGAGTAACCCATTCCCATCTCATCCAGCTGCAGTACTATGTCCGCCCTGCCGGATATAATCGGCGGGTCCTCCTGGCCGCTTCAGCTATTATCAGCAGGTCATCCCTTATTTCCTTTACGCCGTCAATGCCCGGTGCTGTGCCCGGAACTGCCTGGCAGATAATCAATGCTTAAGGTCCGGGTCGGAAGCCATACTAACCAGGTTGGCTATTGTTGTCTCCTGCTCGTCCATGAACTTATCCGGGAAGGCCGCATGAATTACATGCTCTTCCCCGTACTTTTTAAGAATGTTCTGGAGCAGCCCTGTACTCTTCCTCGTTCTGCTAAAATCGTGTTGGTCATTATTCTATTTTCCATTTTTCTTTCCAGGTTTCGGCAGGCTCCTCGCCGCCTGTTTCAGCCGGCTTGCTGGTGTACATGCAGCCACGCCTAAAGCCAGTACTGCTATCAACATAAAAGCAATAATTTCCTCTTATTCACCAAAACCCTCCTTTAATCATTAAATCTTCATTATCCGCTTAAAAAGTCCCTATTAATCAATCCCCCTCGAGATTATAACGGTAGGATCGTGCGGCTCAAAAGTCCAAACTGAACAGGGAATCCCGTTTTTGCTGTGCATTTAATCGAACTAAACCAACGGCAATCAAATAATCAAGTAATAGTTACTACCATTCTACGCAATCAAAAGAATTTTCCACTTTTTCTTATTAATTTTAACCAGGCCAATGGGACCGTCGGCAAAAAGAACGCCTAACGGTTTAAAGACGTCGGTTGTTTTTCTGCCATTAAGAAATGTATAATAAGGCTTGATTTATTTGACTGCCAGCTCCTGCCTGAATTTTTCGGATTGGTTCTTTTTCCAGCCTTGAAACAGTCATTCAGGATACCTTGAGGTCCTTGCAATCTGGGCTTGGGTTTTCCCCTTAAAATACCTGTCCTTTAGTACCAGCTCATTGGGCTCCAGCTTGTCAATGGTTCTTTTAATGAAATCCCGGTTTTCCACCCACTCGATACCCATATCCTCCGATCCCATAAGGTCCCCCAGCGAAACCCCTTGTTGGCGTCATCATTACAGGGCTCGTCCAGGGATTGCGGAGAATAAACCCCGCCCGCCTCCATGGCCTCCAGCAGTTCTTCCTCGCTCACCATAAGATGATCGGCCAGTTCCGGGATGCCGGGGTTCCTACCCAACCGCTGGAAGCCGCCTTTCCTTGGCGTCGTTAATCTTGCCGGCCAGTTTCTGGATTCGTCTTGGGACTCTTATCATCCATTCCTTGTCTCTAAAATATTTCTTTATTTCTCCTATTATCGTAGGAGTGGCAAAACTGCTAAACCTATACCCCCTGTCTACATCAAACCTTTCAATGGCATTTATCAAGCCGATGGAGGCTATCTGGTAAAGGTCCTGGTAGTCAACCCCCCTGTTAAGGTACTTTTTTGCCAGTATTTCCGCCAGGTATGAATACTCCTCAAAGATGCGGTTCCTGTTTTCCCGGGTACTCTCTTTGCTGTACTGCTTGAATATATTATACTCCCGTTCTTGATCCTGACAGTTGGTCATCAATCGCTGCTGCTTATTCATTGTTCATCATATTATACCTCTCAGGTGTCTTTTCATGGTAATGGTAAACCCGGCGTTGGTGCTGTTTCAAATTCCACCCGGTCCATAAGGGTATTTATAATGAATAGGCCTAAACCCCCTTCCCTGGGGTTTTGCAAGTCAGGCTGGCAGAGGTCTTTTTTATCAATCCCGCAGTTTCTGTCCGCTGGCGCTTATGGTCAGGCACTTTTCCTCGACGCCGAATTCTATTCTGTATTCGCTATACTTTGCAGTACCGTGTTTGATCGCATTGGTACAGGCTTCCGCCACCGCCAGCTTTATATCCTCCACCGTTTCCACATCAAATCCCATCCTGCCTGCTATGCCGGACGCCGCCAGCCTGACCAGGCTTACGTATTCCGGTTTATTTGGCAAAGCACTAGCATAATCCTGTCTTCGCAGCTGTTGATTTTCTCTTCCTTTTCCATACCACCAGTGACATGAAATCATACCTCCAGAATGAATATTTTATCAAGGCCTGTAATAGCGAACAGTTTACGCACATTGGGCCTGAGCATTTTCAAGATATATATTCCTTCTGCTCCTTCATCCTTTTCAGGGCACCGGGATCAGGACCTTGCGTCGGCATACCATATACTGCAGTTCGCTGCGTCGATGTGCAAATCCCCCGCTACCTCTTCTATGGCAGCATTTATTTGTTTTTTAAATCCTGCCGCTGTATAAATGTCAATTTCACCCTTGACCTTCACAACACATCTACCTCCATCGTTTTGGTAACAGTATTCAGCACTGCTCATTCTATTCTTACTCCTCCTTGGTTTGTGTTAACACATATATTAAATATATTATAACAGAAATTGCCTATATTTACTGGCGCCCTCTTAACGGCCCCGTGTATGGGCTTCATAAAACGCGAGTGACTGCTTCAAAAGAACCAGCTGACAACTGGTTTGACAAATTTAGGCTTGGCAGGAAGATGCCAAGCCTAAATTTAGCCTTTTTTAATTGTCATCGGCTTGATCCAAGATGGATACCACCGTCTGGTCCTTGTCAAACTTCATCAGAGTTAATTCCCTTGCGTAATCCTTCCCATCCTGAAACTTCACTTACGTTAAGCCTTATGACTATGCCATTCTTGGTGATCAGCATTATATCATCCTTCTCGCTCACCATCTTTATGCCCACTATTTCTCCCGTCTTATTGGTTATCCTGTAGGTCTTGAGCCCCTTTCCTCCCCTGTTCTGGAGGCCGTATTCCCCAAGGCCGGTTCTCTTGCCAAATCCGTTTACGGTTACGCTTAGAAGGTCTGAGCCTTCCTTTGCCAGTTCCATTCCTACCACCTGGTCTCCGTTTCCCAGGGTTATGCCTTTAACCCCCCGGGAATACCTTCCCATGCTTCTTACACCTTTTTCGCTGAACCTTATTGAATAACCGTTCTTTGTGGCCAATATTACATGGTCGCTGCTCCTCGGTCAGTTTAACCCCTATTAGTTCATCCCCTTCCATAAGCCCAATGGCTTGCAGCCTGTTTTTCCTTCGGAAGGCGGCCTTGCCATGAGTTCCTTTCACCAGCCCTTTTTTGGTTGCAAACAGCATGTATTTTTCTTCTTCAAAGTCCCTTATGGGTATAACAGCGGTTATGGTTTCCCCGCCGGACAGATGCAGCAGGTTCACTATGGCGGTGCCCTTCGCCTGGCGGCCTGCTTCCGGGATTTCATAAGCCTTCAGACGGTACACCCTGCCCTGCTGGTAAAGAACAGGATATAATTGTGCGGATGTAATACATATCCGATACAAAGTCCTCGGTTTTGGTGGTAAGGGCGGTCACTCTTTTCCTCCCCGCCTTTGACTCCTGTACACATCGGCGGGCACCCTTTGATGTAGCCCAAATGGGTAAGGTAATTGCAACCTCCTGCTCTTCAATAAGGTCCTCAATGTTGAACTCGCCGGCGTCCGGTGCCATATTGGTTCTCCTTTGCATCGCCGTATTTTGCCTTTATTCAGGCGCAGCGTTCGCTTGATACCGAGCTTAGTACCTCTTTTTCGCTATCGTCCTTGTAATACCTTATTTTTCCCAAAAGGTCCTTGTACTCGGCGTCTATTTTCTCCCGCTCCAACCCGGTTAGCCGGTTTCAGCATCGGTTGATGGGCTCGGCTCGTTTTTCGGTAAGGCCGGAACCTTCGCGCATCAGGCTGTCCCCGGCTATTTGATCGTTTTTGGATTTCCTGATAAGGGCTATTACCCTGTCGATATTGTCCAGGCAATCCTTAATCCCTGGCACAGGGCCCTTTCCTCCGCTTTGTTTAGGCTTTTCTACATGGTTCTGCGGCACCACGTTTTTCAGTCCAGGTAATGAACAAGGATTTCTGAGACAAGAACCTGGCTGACCGTCCACCAGGGCCAACAGTTACGTTGAAGGTATCCTGCAGTTGCGTGCTTATAAAGCAGATTTAGCACAACCCAGGGTTTACATCCCCTTTCAGGTCCAGTACTATCCGCATGCCCTTTCTGTCCGATCTGTCCCGGATGTCGGAGATGCCCCCATTTTTCCACCAGCTCGGCTGGCTATCCTTTCTATAAGCTTGGCCTTGTTAACCCGGTAGGCAACCTGCGATACCATCCTGTGACGGTTGCCGGAAAAGGCCTCAATGTTCGCCCTTGCCCCGACGGTAACCTTCCCTTGCCGGTGGCGTAGGCATCCTTTATTCCGCCTTTGCCCATTATTGTAGCTCCGGTGGGAAAGTCCGGCCCTTTTATTATCTTCATAAGGTCCTTTAGCTGGACATTGCGGATTATCTATAAGCTTTACCACGCCGTCTATCACTTCCCCTGTGTCAGGGTGGTATACTGGTGGCCAGCGCTGACGGCTATGCCTGATGCCCCGTTTACCAGTATATTGGGAAACCTGACGGCGACCGCTGGCTCGGTATGATCTGGTCAAAATTGGGCATAAAGTCCACCGTATCCTTGTTAATATCCTGCATCTCAAGGGCGATCTTTGCCATCCTGGCTTCGGTGTAACGCATGGCGGCGGCACTGTCCCCGTCAATGGAACCGAAGCACAGCCCGTCCACAAGCATCTGCCTCGTAGAAAAGTCCTGGGCCATCCGCACCATGGCATCGTAGACAGGACCCCGGGGTGGTACTTACCCAATACATCCCCCACTATACGGGCTGACTTCCTGTGGGTTTGTCGGGGGTCAGCCCCAGCTCGTTCATTGCATACAGGATTCTCCTGTGCACCGGTTTAAGCCCGTCCCTCACATCCGGAAGGGCTCTGCTGACTATTACGCTCATGGCATAGTTCAGGATTTTTCATCTCTTGCTGTATATCTACGGTAATAATATTGTTCCGTTCGTGTCATATTCTGTCCCCTTAAACGTCCAGGCTACAGACATACCTGGCGTTTTGTTCAATGAATTTCATATGGCTCCACCTGGTGCTCATCAGGGTTGTAATATCTGGTCGGCGGGTTGCATCCTTTACGCTTACCTGTGCGGGTTTGCTTTGGGATCTGGCGGTGGTCTCCCACAACTGCTCGGGATTCATTTCTCCCAGCCCTTTATACCTTTGCTTACCTTGTCCTCTGTTCATTGTTTCAAGCACCTTATTCAGCTGCTTGTCCGAATACACGTATATATATCCTGTTTACCGTCCCTTATCCCGTAGCGGCGGCTGGCAATGTACAGTGTCCTGCATCTACCAGTCCTCTACATACCTGAAAGAAGGTGAGAAGCAGTGTCCTTATATGGGCGCCGTCCACATCCGCATCCGTCATGATTATAATCTTGCCGTACCTTAATTTTTCCAGGTCGAACTCATCGTCAATGCCGCTCAATGCGGTTATCATAGCCCTTTATCTCTTCATAGCCCAGTATTTTGTCCAGCCGTGCCTTTTCTACGTTCAGTATCTTTCTCGAAGGGCAGTATGGCCGGTATCTCCCGTCCCGGCCCTGTTTAGCAGAACCGCCTGCGGAATCCCCTTCCGGTTGCCAGCATATTTCGTGCGGCAGGGTCCTTTTCGGAACAATCCGCCAGCTTACCCGGCAGAGAGGTATTCTCCAACACGTTTTTCCGGCGGGTTAGTTCCCGTGCTTTTCTTGCCGCCTCCTCGTCTGGCTGCCATTATTGTTTTTCCATTATTACTTTGCCGTAGACGGGTTTTCCTCCAGGTAGCTGGAAATAGCATCCGCCGCTATGGATTCAACAATACCCTTAATTTCACCGCCCCCTAGCCGGTCTTGTCTGCTCCTTCGTACTGGGATCGGTCAGCTTCACCGATATCACCGCGGTAAGTCCTCCCTCACATCCTCCTTCGAAAGGTTCTTGTCGTTTTCTTTAAGGAAATTATATTTGTGGCCGTAGTCGTTTATAACCTTGTGAGAGCTGCCTTAACCCGCTGAGGAGGTTCCCCCATGGGTATTTATATTATTCGCAAAGGAAAAATATTTTCAACGTATCCGTCATTGTACTGCACACATTTACCACGCACCGGTCTCTTCCTTCAAAGTACATGGGGTTTTTTGTGAAGGACTTCCTGTTTCGTTCAGATACTTTACAAACTCAACCAGCCGCCTTCATGCTGCATGGCGCTGTGCCGGCCGTCCCTTTCATCTCAATGCAATGGTTATACCCTTTGTTAAGAAAAGCAAGCTCCCTGAACCTGTACCCAGCGTATCAAAATCGCAGTAAAGCATTTCTTCTCGAAAATTTGATAATCCGGCTTGAAGGTAATCCTTGTACTGTTTTTGGTATTTCTTCAGTAAGCAAGCTTACTGCCTTGCCCCTTTCATACCTCTGCCTGTATATCTTGCCGTTCAATCCCACCTCAAGATGCTCGGGATAGGCATTTACCACCGAAACCCTGTACGCCAGGCAATCCGCCGGACACCTTGTAGCTCTTACCGTCAAATTTACCGCTGGCATGCAGCATTGTCAGCGCACCTCTACTTTGCGGGCTTGCCTAACTCTGGGATGGGTTCCTACCGGTATGCCTTGCCGTTGTCGGTTACTGTAACTGAATTATCCCGGTGAACCGTTACATGTATTTTGTCGCAATAACCGGCAAGGGCTTCGTCGATGCTGTTGTCCACTACTCATAAACCAGGTGATGCAACTCTGGCCCGGTGCTTCCTATATACATACCCGGCCTTTTCTCTTACGGCCTCTATGCCTTCCAAACCTGAATTTGACTTTCATCATATGCTTGCTGCATTCTTATCTACCATAGTTCTACCCCTCGGTTTGTTTGATGTGTTCCAATCCAGAAAAAGACTCCAGGAACCCCCAGAGCCGGTGCTTTGTAAGTGTTACAGTTCTGAAATATTATGCAAAAAGCCTGCCCTCCTGCTTTTGCAGAGATGAAGAAGGGGAAAAATATACACTGCTGTTTCCTGTACTCTTTTTTATTATTACGGCATCCTGCTGGTTATTATCATGGACTTGGGGTTTTCGCCGGTTATTTTTATTACAAAACCCTCCTCCCGAGCAGTCCTTATGAAATCCTCGTGCGTCGCTAACCCAGCCGTCGAGGACAAGTCTATTATGGCTATTACATCTTCGAGATTTATTATTACGTTTTTCCCGGATGCAAGAACAACTTTATCTCCTCCTGACGGCCCGTTACTATCCTTCCGCTTTATTATACCACTATCCACGTTAAAAACCTCTCTTCGGGCAATGATTTTTTCATAATCCCGGTATGGGTACAGGTGTAATGAATGTCTGTACACCGGCAAAAATTTCAGGGATGTATTCCCGCCTGAAGGGTCCAGCTCCGACATCACATCGTCCAGCAGCAGCACGACATTCCCGGTTTCGATTTCAATAATTTATCTCGAAAGTTCCATGGACAGCGCGGCTGTTCTCTGCTGCCTTGCGACCCGAATTTTCTCGCATCCACTCCATTTATCAGAACCGCAAGGTCCTCCCCAGCGGGGGCCAAAATTGGTTACTCTGGTTTAATATCTCGTTCTTGGCGGATCTGAGCTTTTGTAAAACTGCTGCCGAATTTCCTCCGGCTTGTGTCCTCTTTAATTTCAACACAGGACTGGTACTTAATGTCAAGGTCCTCTTCCCCGTTGGTTATCCTGCTGTGCACAAGCCTTGCCAAGGCCGACAGTGTCTTCACAAACCTGTATCTTTCATAAACCATCCTTGCCCCGTATCCGGCAAGCTGTCTGTCCCAAACCGTTAAAACGTCTGCGTGCGCCTTTTCGCAAAGCCAATCCCTTAACAGCGAATTTCTCTGGAACAATACTCTTTTGTAATTTATCAGCAGGTAATAATAGGAAGGTTTCACCTGGGTTACCCCCTGGTCCATGAACTTTCTTCGATAACTGGGACCCTCCTTTACCAGCTTGAGCTCTTCCGGTGAGAATATAACCGATATGAATTTCCCGAACAGGTCACCTCTTTTTTCCAGTAAAACACCGTTAACCTTTATTCTCTTATTGTTCCCCCTCATTGCTATCTCTATAGCTTTTTCCCCTTCACCCGTCACAATGGTTCCTTTAATATAAAGGGTACTGCTGCCCCATCTTAGCAGCTCACTGTCCATGGAAGTCCTGAAGGACCGCCCCGCCGAAAGCATGTATATGGCTTCTACAAGATTTGTTTTGCCCATGGCGTTATTGCCCACCAAAAAATTAAACCCCTCGTCAAAGCTAAGGACCTGTTCCTTGTAGTTCCTAAAATTGGTAAGCTTTATATCCTTAAGGTACAAGCTGTCCACTCCAATCAGTAAGCTATACTGGCCTATTCTTCTTTCTCCACCTCTATTATGGTCTTTCCGTCTATATCCACGATATCACCGGGAAAGACCTTTTTGCCCCTCTGAAGAACAACGCTGCCGTTTATTCTCATCCTTCCGTCGGCAATCATAAATTTTGCCTGGCCTCCCGTTTGGGCAGCACCAGACAGCTTTAAAAGTTGACCAAGGGTTATATATTCACCGCTAATAAACGCTTTTTCCATATCCACAGCTCCAGTACATCATTGGAATCCCTCACGAATTGTGCTTCCCTTTTAACTAAAAACACTTATTGTTTAGGACAGTACCCTAACCGGCAGCAGCAAGTACGTGTAGGCTTCGCTTCCCTCCGGTTTAATAATACACGGGCTAACGCTTGTAGTAAACTCTATATTTACATACTCGTCCTCTATCACTTTAAGAGCATCGGTAAGGTATTTTGAATTAAAGGCTATCTCCAGGTCCTTCCCTTCGGTTTCTACCGCCAGTTCCTCCCGCACTTCACCTATTTCGGCGTTGGAGGTTATTTCCAAGATATCCTTGGCTATATTCAGTTTAATGAGGTTGTTCCTTCCCTCCCTGGCCAGCAAAGAAGCCCTTTCGCAGCTTTCCAACAGGTCTATGTTCTTTAACCTGATACTGGTACCGTATTCGTCGGGGATGATCTGCCGATAGTTTATGAATTCACCCTCCAGCACCCTTGAAATTACCCTGGTGTTTTCCAACCCGAATAATACGTGGCTGCCTGTAAACTCTATCTTGACATCGTCCTGGGTGTCCTTCATTATTCTCTGTATTTCATTCAAGGTTTTGGCGGGTACCACCGCCGTAATATCATCGCTTAAGGAATCAAGCCTTGCAGTTCTTACCGCCAGCCTGAATCCATCCAGGGCGGCCATGCTTAGTTCGCCCCTTGAGCACTCTATAAGGGCTCCGGTCAAAATGGGCCTTGTTTCCTCCACGGCACAGGCAAACACCACCTGTCTTATCATACTCTTAAATAGGTCCTGGGGTATTGAAAGGCTTTTTTCTCCGTCCACCTGCGGCAATTGTGGGAACTCTTCACCGCCTTGTCCCTGCAATCGAAAGCGGGAATTTGCACATGTAATTTCGGCGATATTGCTTTCGTTCACGGTGATTTCTACCTCTTCCGGGGGAAGTTTCCTAACTATTTCCCCCAATAACCTTGAATCCAGTACAACCCAGCCCTTTTCAACGACCTCTGCCTCCACCCGGCATTCAATTCCTATTTCCAGGTCGGTGGCCCTTATATACAAGGAATGGTCCCTACAGTCGAAAAGTATACCCTGCAATATGGGCAAGGTGGTCCTGGGAGGTACAGCTTTTTGGGTGATTAGTATACCTTCCAGCAGTTGGTCTTTGCTGCATACGATTTTCATGTGGATAACCTCCATAGCCAATTTTTTTATATAAAAATATAAGACATAATAGTAGTAATAGTAGTAGGGTTGTTGATATGTGGAAAAGGGCATTAACAGCATCGGTGCAGCCACAAAGCCCTGTTGAAGGAATGTTATTAAACGGTGGATTGTTTTCCACACTATCCCCTTTCATACCGTATGAATCAATACTATAAAAATTATTCAACAGGATATCAACCGGTTATCCTCAAAAAAAGACGTCAACCATACAGCCTTTTTTGAATCTCATCAATGGCCAGTTTCAGCGTTTCGTCGGTTTTAATCTCGGTTGAAATCTTATCATAGGCATGAAGCACCGTTGTATGGTCCCTGCCACCGAATTCCTCCCCAATCTTGGGCAGCGAAAGGTCGGTGAGTTCCCTGGTCAGGTACATTGCCACCTGCCTGGGAAATGCAATTGCCCGGGTACGTTTTTTGGACTTGAAGTCTTCGATTTTAATAGAATAATACTCGGATATTACCCTTTTTATCAGGTCCACCGTTATCATCCTGGGTTTTGAGTTTGCAAAAAAGTCCTTAAGGGCTTCCTGGGTGAGTTCCATGTTTATTTCCCTGTTGGTGAGGGAAGAATAGGCCGCGACCCTGATAAGGGCTCCCTCAAGTTCCCGGATGTTGGACTCTATTTTTTTGGCTATAAAAATCAGAACCTCGTCGGGGGTTTCGATGTTTTCCAGCTTTGCTTTTTTCTTTAATATAGCGATTCGGGTCTCGAAGTCAGGGGGCTGGATATCGCATATAAGTCCCCATTCAAAACGGGACCTAAGCCTGTCCTCAAGGGTGGGAATCTCCTTTGGAGGACGATCGCTGGATATTATTATCTGCTTACTGGCTTCATACAGCGAATTAAAAGTATGGAAAAACTCCTCCTGGGTCCTTTCCTTGTCCGCAATAAACTGGATATCGTCCACAAGGAGAACATCGGTGGTTCTGTACCTGTTCCGGAATTCCACATTCTTGTCATCCCTTATGGAATTTATAAGGTCGTTGGTAAACTTTTCCGACGTAGTATATACAACCCTGGTTCTGGGGTTGTTTCTAAGTATGTAGTGACCTATGGCGTGCATAAGGTGGGTCTTGCCAAGTCCCACCCCGCCGTAGATAAAAAGGGGATTGTATGCCTTTGCAGGGGCTTCGGATACCGCCAGAGAGGCTGCATGGGCAAACCGGTTGCTGTTTCCGATAACAAAGGTGTCAAAAGTATACTTGGGGTTTAAGATACCTATGTCGCTGTCCAGAGTATCCCCCTTACTGCCTTGAATTTGGCTGCTACGGCCTACTGCCCCGGATTCCTTTTCCTCGGGCAGTATAATTTTTATTTCGTATTCTTTTGAAGTAACCTGCTGCAGCGCATTAAAAATAAGTGTTATGTATCGGGTTTCAAGTATGTTTTTGATAAACTCGTTGGGTGCACAAAGTATTATGTATTCATCGGCGATTTCAACAGGCTGGATTACTTTAAACCAAGTATTGTAACTGACTTCTGCTAGTTCTTCTCTTATAAGCTTCAGTGTGTTTTCCCAAATGGATGCCGTATCGTTTTGCATTATATATCCTCCTTATATAGGTTGTCCACACAAATATCCACATTGATTTAGGAATAATTTTCATTCCCCGGGCAACTAATATTATATATAACCGTAGTTACAAACATCCGTTAGGGACCTTCCATTTATCTATATATCAAAGGTTTAGCGGATGAACAAATTGCCATGGCTATCATAAGATGCTATTTTATGATAACAAATAATCCCGGTGTTATCAATAATTATCGGCAACATATCCACAAAAAATAACTCCAAATTTCACATTATCCACAATCTCATTTTCTTGACACGTATATTTAATAGGGCTATAATCTATATATAATTCGGGAGAGTATGCCCTGAAAGCAGACACTAGGAAAGAGGGGGTGTGGCCATTGAAAATGACATACCAGCCGAAAAAAAGGCAGAGAAAAAAAGAGCATGGTTTTAGGAAAAGAATGAAAACAAGCACCGGGAGAAGGGTGCTGCGAAATAGAAGGAGAAAGGGAAGAAAGAGATTGACAGCATAAGGCCGCTCTCGGGGGGCCTTTTTATACATTTTTTATGCACTTAAGGTGTTGTCCGGAGTTTCTTGTTATTTAACCCTGTCCTTCGGATGTCCAGGACACGTTACAGATAGAAAGAAGCCGGGGATGTTCCGTGAACAGGCCAGGGCAGGAGAAGGTTTTTATGTCGAAACTGGTTACACTGGAGAAAGAACAGCGAGTTTTCAAGAGTTCACGGCAGGGAAAAAGCAGGGCAAATCCCATGTTGATAATGTATGTGCATAAAAATGGAAGGGATTATAACAGGATTGGTATCAGCGTAAATAAAAAGTGGGCAAGAGCGTTGTGAGAAACAGAGTAAAAAGGCTCATAAAAGAAGCGTACAGGAAATACGCAGATACGATTAAGCAGGGCTATGACCTTGTTGTGGTAGCCCGCAGAGACACAGCGAATACCGAATACCGGGATATTGAAAAGTGGATGAAAGATTTGTTGACAAGGCATAAACTGTTGGAAAAGAGAGATTAATTTGAAAAAAATCCTGATATTTATTATAAATATATACAGAAGGTTTATATCGCCGATTAAAACTGGAAAATGCAGGTTTTACCCCACCTGTTCCGAATATGCCGTGCAGTCGATAGAAAGGTACGGCGCGGTAAAGGGTATGCTGCTGGCCATTAAAAGGGTCCTAAGTGTCACCTGTTCCATCCGGGAGGCTATGACCCCGTAAAATAACTACAAATTAGGGGGAGAAAAATGATAAACTCAATTGCTGTACCGTTGGGAAAACTGCTGTTTTATATATATGACATAGTAAACAGCTACGGTCTGTCCATAGTGGTTTTTACCATACTGGTCAAACTGATTCTACTGCCACTTACCATAAAACAAACAAAGTCTATGAAACAAATGCAGGAGCTAAACCCCAAAATAAAAGCGCTGCAAAAAAAATATGGCCATGACAAACAAAAACTCAACGAAAAAACCATGGAACTTTACAGGCAGCACAACGTAAACCCCTTTGCCAGCGGATGCTTGCCCCTATTATTACAGCTCCCGGTTTTGTTTGCGCTGTTTCAGGTGCTGAGACTGCCGGAGGTTTATGTGTTTACCCCTGAAACCTATGAGGCGGTGGGCAAAAGCTTTCTATGGATAAAGGACTTATCGGCATCATCAAGTTTTTCCGATCCGGTAAGCTATATACTTCCAATACTGGCTGCAGTGACTACTTATTACCAGTCCAAGATGGTTGCGCCTAATAGCGCCGAGGGAACCCAGAGCACCATGAACGTAGTAATGCCCCTTATGATTGGGTATTTCAGTTTCAGTTTTCCTGCCGGTGTGACCCTTTACTGGGTGCTCACAACCTATTCCAAATAGTGCAGCAGTTTCGACTGGTTTTCGTGGAGGGACGGTGAAGGAGGAATCCAATTGATAACGGGAAACTATGTTATAAAAACGGGCAGAACCATACAGGAAGCGGTGCAATTGGCGATAGAAGAACTGAATACAGACCTTGACCAGGTGAAAATAGATATACTTGAAGAGCCTGCGAAGGGAATTCTGGGCTTTATAAGCAGTAAACCGGCAAAGGTTAAAGTAACACTTAAAGCTACGCCGTCCGACATGGTCAGGGAGTTCCTGCAAGACCTAATAAAGGTTATGGGGGTTGAGGGCAGGGTAACGGTAAAGGAGGAGGAAGCCAACCTATTGCGGGCGGAGTTTAAAGGGCCCAATATGGGGGTTTTGATAGGAAGAAGAGGCCAGACGCTGGATTCAATACAGTATATTGCCGGGCTGGTACTAAACAAGAAATTTCCGGATAGATATTACCGCGTTATAGTGGATACCGAAGACTACAGGAAAAAAAGAGAGGAAACGCTGGTGCAGCTGGCAAAAAATATTGCCTATAAGGCGATAAGGCTTGGTAAGGATGTAGCCCTTGAGCCCATGAACCCTTACGAAAGAAGGATAATACATTCCGCGCTGCAGGGGGATGCCAGGGTTACTACACACAGCGAGGGAGAAGAACCGTACCGAAAGGTTATAATAAGTGTAAAATAAGGCCAAATCCGAGCAGGCGCCGGGCGCCTGCTTAAATATTTGTGCCCTTAAGGGTAACCGGGCAGTGTAATGGTAATAATGAGAATTGTATAATACTAGACTTGCGGGGTGATTTTATTGGTTATAAGGGAAGGAGATACAATTGCCGCTGTGGCAACCGCTCCGGGGGAATGCGGCATAGGGATAGTCAGGATAAGCGGTCCGGAGGCCATAGGGATTGCCGACAGGATTTTCCGTTCAGTAAGCGGCAGGACTTTAAAAGAATTGCCCGGCAGAAGGATGAATTACGGGTACATATTTAGCCCCGATGACGACGAGAATATTGACGAGGTGCTGGTGGTTGCCATGAAGGCACCCCATACTTATACACGGGAAGATATCGTAGAGGTACACTGCCACGGGGGGAATGTCGCGGTAAGGAAAATACTGGAAACGGTTTTAAGCATGGGGGCACGGCTGGCACAGCCGGGGGAGTTTACCAAGCGGGCCTTTTTAAATGGAAGGATAGACCTGTCCCAGGCCGAGGCGGTAATAGACATAATAAGTTCAAAATCGGAAATGGGCCTTAAAACCGCCGTCAGCCAGCTGGAAGGGGGATTGTCAAAGCAGCTGGGCGAGGTAAAGGATAAACTCTTGTACATAATGTCAAGGATAGAGGCATCGATAGATTTTCCGGAACACGATATCGAAGAAGTCACAAGGAATGACTTGATTCAGGAAACCCGGTCGGCCATCCATATGGTGGAAAGGCTGTTGTCCACCTCCTCAACCGGCAAAATAGTACGGGAGGGCCTGATCACGGCAATCATAGGCAAGCCAAATGTGGGCAAGTCATCGCTCCTTAATGCGCTGCTTAGGGAAAACAGGGCCATAGTAACAGAAATACCGGGCACCACAAGGGATGTAATAGAAGAATATGTAAACCTTAAGGGTGTCCCCCTTAAGTTGATTGATACGGCGGGCATAAGACAGACCGACGACCTGGTTGAAAGTATAGGAGTGGAAAAGACAAGGGAATACCTGGAAAACGCCGACTTGGTGCTGTTGATGCTGGATGCAGGAAGGCCCCTGTCGGAGGAGGATAGGATAATAATTGATATTATTGAGGGCAAAAGAGTCATTGTGCTAATAAATAAAACCGACCTTGAAATTCAGCTTGAAATTGATGAAATAAAAAAACGGTTCGAGGAAAGACCGGTAATATACATGTCCCTGGCCCAGGGGACGGGGCTGGACGTCCTTGAGGACACCATATACAAAATGGTTTTTTCCGACGAAATTAGAACAGGGGATGCGGTAATGGTTACCAGGGTCCGACACGTAGACTGCCTGAAAAGGGCTAAAAAAAGCCTTTCCGACGCCGCTGCGGCAATGTTAAACAAGCTCCCGGTAGACCTGGTTTCCATTGATATAAGAGAGGCCCTTGAGGCACTGGGCGAAATAACCGGAGATAACATAACCGAAGAGATAATTGACAGAATATTCCATGACTTTTGCATAGGCAAATAGGAGGGATAGTATGGAATACCACGCCGGCGATTATGACGTCATAGTGGTGGGTGCAGGACACGCCGGGTGTGAGGCTGCCCTTGCGTCGGCAAGGCTGGGCTGTAATACGCTGGTGGTTACCCTTAACCTGGACAGCGTAGCCCTTATGGCCTGCAACCCTGCAATCGGGGGTACCGGAAAGGGCCACCTGGTTAGGGAAATAGACGCCCTTGGAGGGGAAATGGGCCTTGCAATAGACAAGACCTTTATCCAGATAAGGATGCTGAATACCGGCAAAGGGCCGGCAGTGCACTCCCTTAGGGCCCAGGCGGATAAAAAAGAATACCAGGCCGTGATGAAAAAAACCCTGGAGGAGCAGCAAAACCTTGATTTAAAACAGGACGAAGTAACGGAAATTATTGTAGAAAAGGGCAGATGCACAGGGATTAAAACAAAAAACGGCGCGATATACAGCGCCAAGGCGGTTGTGCTCACCACCGGGGTTTATTTAAAAGGCAAAATCTATATAGGGGATATAAGCTACGAGGGAGGGCCTTACGGGTTATTTGCCGCCAATGTTCTATCCGGAAGCCTCGAAAAGGCCGGGCTTAAACTTATGAGATTCAAAACCGGTACCCCTGCCAGGGTGCACAGGGATTCCCTTGACTACTCTGTAATGATAGAACAAAGGGGCGACCGGGACATAATACCCTTTTCCTTTTTAAATGAGTTTGAGGACCTGGACAGGGAGCAGGTTTCGTGCTGGCTAACCTATACCAATGAAAATACCCATAGAATAGTCAAGGAAAACCTGTTAAGGTCGGCGCTTTATGGCGGAAAGATAACCGGTATCGGGACCAGGTACTGCCCATCCATAGAAAGCAAGATTATGGTTTTTCCCGACAAGACGACCCACCAACTTTTTATTGAACCGGAGGGAAAGGATACCTGCGAAATGTATGTACAGGGCATGTCCACCAGCTTGCCGGAAGACGTACAGGTACAGTTTTACCGTTCGATAAAGGGCCTGGAAAGGGTAAAGATTATGAGGACCGCCTATGCAATAGAATATGACTGCATCGACCCGACACAGTTAAAGCTGTCGCTGGAGTGCAAAGAAATAGAAGGGCTGTTTTGCGCAGGCCAAATAAACGGCAGTTCCGGTACGAGGAAGCCGCCGCCCAGGGGATAATGGCGGGAATAAATGCGGCAAGGAAAACCAGGGACCAGCAGCCGGTAATCCTTGACCGGTCGGAGGCATACATCGGGGTACTGATAGACGACCTGGTTACCAAAGGAGCCCAGGAGCCCTACAGGATAATGACCTCAAGAGCTGAGCATGCGCTTATACTAGCGCAGGATAATGCCGACCGCAGGCTGACCCCGAGAGGTTACGAAATAGGGCTGGTTACCGAGGAAAGATACGCAATGTTCAAGGATAAACTGAAGAAAATTGAAGATGAAATACAAAGGCTTAAGGATACCATCGTGCCCCCAAGTAAGCAGACCAACGCCTTTCTCGGGGAAAGGGAAAGCACCGAGATAAAGACGGGTATCAGCCTTTACGAGCTGTTAAAACGGCCGGAAATTGATTATGAAAACCTGGCGGTATTGACCCCGAAAGGCCGGCCTTACCCAAGGCCATTGGGAAACATGTAGAGACCGAAATCAAGTACGAGGGCTACATTAAGAAACAGCTGATACAGGTGGAGCAGTTTAAAATTAGAGGGCAAAACTTGACCCAAACCTTAATTATAATGATATAAAGGGGCCTGCGGCTGGAAGCCCAGGAGAAGCTTTCAAAGATAAAACCGACTTGTCGGACAGGCTTCACGGATTAACGGGGTATCCCCGGCGGATATTTCGGTCATAATGGTATACCTGGAGAAAAAGAGAAGGGCGGAAAGCAAATGAAAAGGGAAGAACAGCTGTTAAGGGAAGGGGCCAAGCAGCTTGGGCTTATGCTCAATGACCGGCAGGTAAGTCAAATGATACTCTACAGCGAGATGCTGGCCGATTGGAACACAAAGTTTCAACCTTACCGCCATTACAGCCGGGGAGGACACTATTGGCAAAACACTTTTGGATCTCCTAACTTGTGCAGCAACGGGATATGTGGCCGACGGCCTGAGTGGCCAGTTGACGTGGGAACGGGGGGTTTCCCGGGAATACCTCAAAGATAGTATACCCGGACCTTAGAATAACGCTGCTGGATCCTCAAAAAAAGGATAGATTTTATAAAAAGAGTAATAGCAGAGCTGGGCTTTAAAGAAGTAACGCCCTTCATGGGAGGGCCGAGGACCTGGCAAGGGATTCGGCGCATAGGAAAAAGTATCAATTATGCTGAGGGCGGTGGCGCACCTTTCGGTGGTGTCCGAATACTGCCTGCCCTTGTAGAGGAAGGAGGAGTATTTCTTGCGATGAAGGGGCCCGGCTATGAGGAGGAAGTGAAAGAGGCAAAAAGGGCGTTGGAAATACTGGGAGGAGGAATAGCAGACAGGGTGCAGTTCCAAATTCCCTATACCGACATTACCCATTACATAGTAATAATAAAAAGGTAAGGGCTACCGGGTCGGATTATCCGAGAAAAGCCGGAAGACCGGCGAAAAAGCCGCTGAAATGAGGAAGCCTGAGGGCTTATGTAGAACGATTCTGGAATTGGGTAGAAGGAACAACCGGCTTGGCAAAGAAATTAAAAAGAGAGGCAAAAGTGTATATTGTTTGAAAAGGGCATAACTTTATAAAGAGTACTGCCGGTTATGGGGAATATGTCGTGAAGGGGTGGCTTATATGACCGAGAGCAATAGTCCGGTAATAGAACAAATAGAAATAGACAGGATTAGGCCCAACCCATATCAGCCCAGGAAAAGATTCAGCCACATTGCCATTGAGGAACTGGCACTGTCCATTAAGGAATACGGGGTATTGCAGCCCATTGCTGTTAAAAGAATGAATGATGGGTTTTTTGAGCTTATTGCAGGGGAAAGACGGGTAAAGGCAGCCAAACTTGCCGGGTTTAAGAACATACCGGCAATAGTAATGGAAATACTGGATGAGGATTCAACCATTATTGCGCTTATAGAGAACCTGCAGAGGGAGGACTTGAACTTTTTTGAGGAAGCGGAAGGGTATGCCTCCCTGATGAATGACTATGGGCTTACCCAGGAGCAGGTGGCAAAAAAAGTGGGAAAGAACCAGTCCACCATAGCAAACAAAATTAGGCTGCTGCGGCTTCCCAGGGAGGTCAAAGAATACATCATACAAAATGGACTTACCGAAAGACATGCCCGGGCACTTTTGAAGATACCCGAAAAGGATATACAAATAGCCCTGGCCTCGAGGATTGTGGAGAAAAACCTAAGGGTGAAGGATGCCGAGGAGCTGGTTGAAAGGATTCTGGACAAGCTGTCCGCAAAGAAGGAGGATATGCCCCAAGAGGATATAAACAGGAATATCAGGGGGTCCGTAAATTACAGGATATACGTAAATACCCTCAAGAATGCCTATAGGGCTATTATACAGTCGGGGATACAAGCCGAGTTCAGTCAGAGGGATTCGGGGGAATACATTGAGGTTGTGGTGAAAATCCCAAAGTCCAAAGCGCTTTCTTCAGGATAAAGGAGTTCAGACTTGCAAAAGCGGCGTGTATTCATCTTCAAGAATGGGTGGGCGCTTAAAAGGAAAAGGACATTAATTGGCAAACCATGCTGCCTTAGGGCAGTTTTTTTGTTTTTAAAGAAGGAACTTATGTTAAAACAAAGAATTTAAGAAACAGAATACTACATATGAGGTGATTTGGTGTCTAAGGTTATTGCGGTGTTCAACCAAAAGGGTGGTGTAGGGAAAACCACAACAAATGTAAACCTAAGTGCCTGCATAGCGGTGAGGGGCAAAAAAGTGCTTGTGGTGGACATAGACCCCCAGGGTAATACCACCAGTGGACTGGGCATAGATAAAAAAGAGCTTAAAAAAACAATATACGATGTTTTGATTGGGACGGCAAAGGCAGAGGAGGTTATTACCCAAACAGCGGTGGAGAACCTGTCAATAATCCCTTCCAGCGTACAACTGGCAGGGGCGGAAATTGAGCTTACAGGGTTTGAAGAAAGGGAAAAAATGCTCAAAAAGGCCCTGGAAGGAATAAAGGACGAATACCAATATGTTTTTATAGATTGTCCCCCTTCACTGGGGCTTCTCACGATAAATGCCCTAGCGGCGGCGGACAGCGTACTGATACCAATACAATGCGAATATTACGCCCTTGAAGCAGTGGGCCAGCTGATGAATACCATTTGGCTGGTTCAAAGGGGATTAAACCCGGACCTTAAAGTGGAGGGGGTGGTCCTCAGCATGTTTGACGGCCGTACAAATTTGTCAATACAGGTGGTGGATGAAGTAAAACGCTACTTCAAGGGAATGGTGTACACAACTATTATACCGAGAAACGTAAGGCTGGCAGAGGCCCCCAGTTATGGAGTGCCCATACTTATGTACGACCCGAAATCAAAGGGCGCGGAAGCCTACGAAGAATTGGCGGACGAGTTCATAGAATACAGTGAGGAGGGTTAGAGCATATGTCAAAGAAAAGACTGGGCAAGGGTCTTAACGCCCTGATACCGGAACTGCCCCAGGTTGATGGCCAGGGGATTAGGGAAATACCCGTGAACGATATTGCACCAAACAGGAAACAGCCGCGGCAGAATTTTGATGCGGAAAAGATGGATCAGCTGGCGGGATCCATTAATAAACACGGCGTAGTGCAGCCCATAGCTGTAAGAAAGATTGATAGGGGATATGAAATCGTGGCGGGGAAAGACGGTGGAGGGCAGCCAGGATGGCAGGCCTAAAAACGGTACCCGCGGTTGTTATGGACCTGGACGAAAAGCAGGCCATGGAAATAGCCCTCGTAGAGAATCTGCAGAGGGAGGACTTAAACCCAATTGAGGAGGCGGAGGCCTATAAAACCCTTATGGACGAATTTGGCCTGACCCAGGAGGAGATATCCAATGCTGTTGGGAAGAGCAGGCCGGCAATAACCAATACCTTAAGACTGTTAAGCCTATGTACAGAGGTTCAGGGACTGGTGAAGGAAAACCTGCTCTCCGCCGGACATGCGAGGGCACTGATTGTGCTTGGGGAAAAGCAGCAGAAGGAGGCGGCAGAAAAAATATTGAAAGAGCAGCTGAACGTCCGGGAAACCGAGAAACTGGTCAGCAAACTGGCCGGTGGGCCTAGTGAAAGGGCAGCTAGAACCAAGGATAAAAACCCGTGGGTGGCGGACATGGAAGGGCAGATCGGGGAAATATTAGGCACAAAAGTGCAAATAATACAGGGAAAAAAGAAAGGGAAAATCGAGATTGAGTATTACGGCGCAGAAGACCTGGAAAGGATTATGGAGCTGATAATGAACTGATGTTTCACGTGAAACATTCCGGGAGGTATACGGGATGAAGGCCTACAGGATAAACGCCTTTACCTACCGGGGCAGGGGCGGCAACGGGGCGGGGGTTGTCTATTGCGGAGACTTCCCTCCGCCAAAGGCAATGCAGCAGGCGGCGAGGACATTGGGGTTTTCCGAGACTGTTTTTATCCGTCCCGTTAGAGGGGGCTACCGCAGCCGGTTTTTTACGCCGGAATGCGAAGTGCCGACCTGCGGACATGCCACAATAGCCGCTTTTTTCTTGCTGTCGGTGCTGGGAGAAATTAGGGGTGGCGACGGAGAAGTTGTACTGCGACAGGAAACCGGCGAAGGCAGCCTGCCGGTTTATGTAAGGTTCCGGCAGGGAAGGGCGGAAAAGGTCTTCATGGAGCAGTCCCGACCAAAATCCCTGGGCAGGGTGGAGGGCAGTGAACTGGAGGAATTGTGCCGGTGCCTGGGACTGGACCCGGTAAACGTTGGCGTGGCTGAAGGCGGAGATGGCGAGGTGGAAATTATAAGCACCGGCCTTCCGGACATAATGGTGCCGGTGACTTCCAGGAAAGCCCTGGACCGGATTAGCCCAGACTTTTTAAGGCTGGCGAATCTTTCGCGGAGACTAGGGGTGGTGGGGGCCCATGTGTTTACGATGGAGAACGGAAACAATGAATTCACCGTGCTGTGCAGGAACTTCGGCCCCGCGGTGGGGATAAAAGAAGAATCCGCCACTGGGACCTCAAACGGGGCCCTTGGATATTATTTATACAAGAGGGGCCTGCTTCCGGAGGAGAAATGGTATCCGGCCAGGGATCTGGCATGGGAAAACCTCGGCAATTTACGTAAAGCTTAAACGGGACAAGGTATTGGTGGGCGGAGAGGCAGTAATGGCCGGGGCCTTTAAAATGGACATATGATGGCTTTGCCCCTTGCGGGCTGCTCGCAGTTTTCCTCGATAACGGATTAAATCCTGGAAACGGGTTGATTATTGGCCGCCTGGGGCATAGTATATATTATGCGGTGCAAGGGCAGCCGCAAGTTTTTGTTTCACGTGAAACAATTGGGCAGAGGAGCAGTGTTTTGCAAACTTTAAAAGGATGACATAATTTCCCGCCAGGAGGTTTATACATGATCTATCTTGACAACGCAGCCACCAGTTTCCCAAAGCCCGAAAGGGTTTATGTTGAAATGGACAGATGTATGAGGCAGTACTGTGCAAACCCGGGCAGGTCGGGACACAGGCTGGCCCTTGAAGCGGGCAGGGCCATTTACAGAACCCGGGAACGGCTATGCAGACTTTTCAATATAGAAAGCCCCATGCAAGTTGTGTTCACATCCAACGCAACCGGGAGGCTTTAAATCTGGGCATAAAAGGGCTGCATAGGAAGCGAGACCACGTTGTTACCACACTCAGTGGAGCATAATTCGGTGGCAAGACCGCTGACGGCGCTGAAAGCGAAGGGGGTGAGCGTTACCTATGTCGGGTGCGATTCAACGGGTTATTTGAATCCAAGGGACATAGAAAGGGCCATTAAAAAAGAATACCGCCCTGATTGTTATAACCCATGCCTCCAATGTAACGGGAACGCTGATGCCGGTGAAGGAGGTGGGCCTCATAGCGAAGGAAAGGGGTATACCCTTTATGCTGGATGCTGCCCAGACCGCCGGCATATACGATATTGACGTCAGGGATATGAATATAGACATCCTTGCATTTCCGGGGCATAAGGGGCTGATGGGTCCCCAGGGACAGGAGGACTTTATATTAGCGAAAATCTTGATGTGCTTCAGATGAAGGAAGGAGGCACTGGAAGCAGGTCGGAGGAATTGGCACAGCCGATAGTGGTGCCGACCGGATACGAGAGCGGCACCCCCAACACCGCAGGCATAGTAGGGCTGGGAGAAGGGAGTGGGCTTCATATTGGAAAAGGGAACAGCCGCCATAAGAGAGCACGAAGAGGAATTAACCGGCATGCTGCTACAGGGCCTTGAACAAATTAAAGGGGTAAAGATATACGGCCCCGTCAATCCCGGGCTCCAGGCTGGGGTGGTGTCAATAAATATTGGGGACGGCGATTCCGGCGAAATAAGCTATATTCTTGACAGGTCCTACGATATAGCGACGCGTTCCGGGCTTCACTGTTCCCCGCTGGCCCATAGGACAATAGGCACCTTTGACCAAGGCACCGTTAGATTTAGCATAGGTTACTTTAATACCCGGGAGGATATAGAAGCCGCCGTCAGGGCGGTGGAAGAAATAGCGGCAGAAATAGTTTAGCAAATTGAAAACGGCCCGTTAAGGCCGTTTGCTTCTTTCCAGCGGGTATTATGCTGGTTTTCTGAAGGGCTTTTATTACTATTAGCGTCAGGGGGCCGATCAGTATTCCAATTATGCCGAATATCCGCATTCCTATATAAAGAGAAATCAGCGTTGCCAGCGGTGAAGGCCTATATTCTTTCCCATTATTTTGGGTTCTATTATCTGCCTGGTTACCACTATTACACCATACAGCACAAGCAGGGCTGCCGCCAAGGAGTAGTGTTTCATTATTATGTTTATTACCGCCCATGGTATAATCACCGCCCCGGTGCCTAATATCGGAAGGGCATCCACCACTCCTATTACTATTGCCATTGTCAGCGCATAGGGTACACCGATAAGATAAAGTCCTGTAATTGTTATAAGAAAAGTTATGCCCATAATGGTCAGCTGAGCCCTTATAAATCCCCCCAGAGCCTTAATCAGGTCTGCATAAACGCTTTTTATCCTTTTTATGATGTCTTCCGGGACCTGCGAAGCAAACACATTACGAATCAGGTACATATCCTTGCTCATCATGTAAGAGGATACCATGGTCACAATGATAAACAGCAGTGTTTTTGGAAAGATGCTAAGAAGGCTCATGGACCTCCCTATTGCACCGCTTATTGCCGAAGCCAGGGAGTTGATCAGGTTAATAATGCTTGACCTTACCACTTCGGTTGTCTCAGGGGTCAGGTTAATATATATATTCTGCCCGTAAGCAATCCAGTCCTCGGTGGCCCTTCGAAGAACCACGGCGTACTGCGGAAGGCGTTCAAGGATATTGCTCAGCTCCATAACAAGCCTTGAGGCTCCAACAATTACAAGAATGGTTAATACTGCATACAGCAATAATACAGAACATATGGAAAACAGTCCCCGCGGCAGCCTAGTTTTTTTCTCCAAAAAATTTACCAGGGGGTTTACCAAGAGCGCAATAATCCATGCCAATATAAAAGGTAAAATATACACGAAAAACCTGGTAATGAAAAGATATAAAAGCAGGACTATGCTTAGCACAAACAGGGTTTTGAAAAAATATACGGTGTATTTCTGGTACTGCTGCACGGGCTACCCTCCCTGTATTTACTTCTTTTCCTAATTATTGACGGATACGTATTCTTAAATAATAGAATAGCATATAAATGCCTTAAAGTACATAATAAGTAGTTGATGCAGAAAAGGAAACAAAAAAAGACAAATAATTGATGGAGCATGCAAGTATATAGCAGGAAAAGGCCCGACGGCGTAGAATATTTATACCGAAAGCGAAGGAGGTAATCTATGAACCCGGATACGATAGTGCAAATGATACAGGCAAATGCAGTCATTATCACAGCAGTAAGTGCCCTGGCAGCAATGGTTCTATTTTTTTTGTTCTTGCTTACCGTCCGAAGGATCGCCCTGTTGAGCAGAAGGTTGGACCGTTTCATGAAAGGCAGCAGCGGCGATAGTATTGAAGATATGGTTGTAGAGTATAAACAAAGGATAGAAGGGCTGGAGAGTTTGGGAGGCGCTTTGAACGGCAGGGTAAAAGCGTTGGAGACGATACAGAGGGGATGTATACAAAAAACGGGTCTTGTGAGATACAACGCATTTTGTGATACCGGTTGTGATTTGAGCTTTTCACTGGCCCTTCTTGACAGTGACGGCAGTGGGGTGGTACTGAGCAGTCTTTACGGCAGAAACGAAAGCATCATGTACGCGAAACCGCTGGTTAACGGGAAAAGCCGGTATGCCCTCTCCGCGGAAGAACAGGAGGCAGTGAACAGGGCCTTGAAGTAGGGGGAGTATTGATGAAAACAGGATACGTGGTTAACCCCGTCGCGGGCAAAAGGAAATCGGTGGAGTTAATACCCCGGATAAAGGAGGCGGCCCAAAAAAGGGGACAGGAAACTTGCTTATATATTACCGAAGGGCCGGGGGATGCCGAAAAAAAAGCTGTCGCTGCGCTAAGCGATGGCTGCAGGGTCGTGGTGGCGGTAGGAGGAGACGGGACGGTCAATGAAGTGGTTAACGGCATAGCGGAAAGCGGTGCCGTTATGGGAGTGATACCCGCCGGTTCCGGCAACGACTTTGCAAGGACCCTGGGGATACCGCTTGACTTTGAAGAGGCCCTGGAATGCGTGCTGCAGGGCGAGACCCGGTCGATGGATGTAGGCCTTAAAAACGGTAGGCGGTGTGTTAAAGTAGCCAGTGTGGGATTTGACGCCCAGGTGGTTTTGGAAACGTATAAAATCAAGAAAAGGATACGGGGACCCCTTGCCTATCCACTGGGTGTGCTTAAAACCCTGGCCGGTTATAGGCCCTTTGCCATGGAAATTGAAACTGCCGAGAGAACCATAAGGAAACAAGTCCTTCTGGCTGCTGTGGCAAACGGGGTTTACTACGGCGGAGGAATGAAGATTGCTCCCGAAGCTGTGGCGGATGACGGCCTGTTTGACGTGCTGGTGGTGGAGGACATGCCTAGACTTAAAATTCTTAGGCTTTTTCCGATGATATATTCGGGCAGGCACCTTTCGCGGTCCGAAGTGGAATATTTCAGGACCGGCAAAATCAAAATAAGTTGCGAAGAAGGACACATAAATTCCGATGGGGAGATTATAGGGTCCTGCCCCGTGGAAATGGTTATGCATCCGGGAGGCATTACCGCAATAGTTCCCCGGGAATAAAAGCGGCACTACGGGAGGAAAATAATCCTGGAGGTGGCACGATGGCAAAAACAATTGCGGTAGACAGCCGGTTCCAGGATTTGATAGAGAACTTGAGGGCAAGGGGCTACGAGGTGGTGGACCTGTACAGAGGGCACACCGGCGTCGATGCCTGTGTCTATTACGATGGCATAAGGGACTTCCGTAATGCCGATTATTCCCGGGACACCGGGGTGCTTATGATAGACGGTAAGGGCAGGTCGGTGGACGATATAGAAGCCATACTTAAAAGGGGCGTTTACAGTTCTCTTTTCTAGGGGGTATACAATGTTTGAAAACCGAAGGACGGCAGGGCTCGAATTGGCCAAGCATCTTAAGGATTACAATGGGGAGGACGTGGTTATACTGGCGGTACCAAGGGGAGGCGCGCTGGTTGCCAGCGCAATCAGGGAAAAACTGGAATGCCAGTGGGACTTGATAATCCCAAGGAAACTGGGAGCGCCTTTCAACAGGGAGATTGCCATTGGAGCGGTAACCCAGGACGGTACCCTGCTGCTGGACGAGGAAATGATCAAGTATCTCAATGTCAGCAAGGAATACATCGAAAAGGAAAAGAAAGCCCAGATAGAAGAGATAAAAAGAAGGATGAAGCTGTACATGGGGGATAGAGACCCGGTGCCCATAAAAGGCAAACGGGTTATACTGGTGGATGACGGCATAGCCACCGGTTTTACCATAAAGGCAGCCATAAAGTCCATTCAAAATGCCGGGGCCTCCGAGATAGTCATTGCGGTGCCGGTAGCCCCGAGCGATGTGGTGGAGGACCTGCTGGAGATTGTGGACAGGGTTGTATGCCTTGAAAGTCCGTATCCCTTTTATGCCGTGGGGATGTTTTATGAAGACTTTCATGAAACTTCCGACAGCGAGGTGATAGAGCTATTTACGGAGCAAACCGGGCGGAAGGAGGATCGCCTATAATCCTCTGGAAGCTGTAGTGTATGCCGGAGGATATAACGTTTGCCATTTTCATAACCAGGCTCAACCGGGTATTCTGCAGTATAAGGTATTCCATGAAACCGCCAAAATTCACAATTCCGCTTACGTGCATATCCCCTACACAGGGGAGGTTTTTTTTGACTCCCGCACCGGGCCTTAGGGGGCCTTCGCCGATGGTTATGTGCCCAATCCTTTCCATGGAACCCAGGCTGGCATCCACGGCAATTATAAAGGGATTGGAATGGCGAGCCCGGATTTTTTCCAGGGCCTCCTTCAAGTTTTTGGCGTGCACCGGCTTGTCCAGGGTACCGTATACCAGGTACCGGCTGCTGTTCATGGCTGACAGCTTATAACCTACAAGGGGTCCAAGGCAGTCACCGGTGGACCTGTCGGTGCCAATGCACAGCATAATAATGGGGCCTCGGTCATGGGCATAACAGGCATTGAAACAGTCGGTAAACTTTTCCGAAAACAAGGATAAGGGCAGGTTTGAATTAATGTCAACGGTACCGTAATAGCTACGGGAGGGAAGGAGCATAGTAAAATCCTCCGTCAGGGTTTTTAATATAGTTTATTTTGGTGGTATAATTATTATTACGATTTACAGTTTTTCACAAGGGCAGTTCAATAATACATGGTAATATTTATCTACTTAGCAAGGAAAAAACCGGGCGGACTGGTAAAAGGCCAGGAAGGAATCCCGTCGATATTAAAGAATAAAGAAAAAAGCGGCGGAAGGGGGGCCTTTGAGGGAAAAAGGTTCAAGCAGGAAGAAAGGGAAAATACCTGGCTTTTCTTGTATCGGCGGCGGTTAATATAACCTGCTTTACCTATCCTTACTTCTATTCCGCCCCTTTAAGGACCGAGTTCAATCCCAATAACCTTATCCGGGTTTCCAATTTCGAGGGGCACCCGGAGGTCCGCAGGGCTTTGCGGTGCTGTCCGGCAGCCTGGTCAGCCTGCAGGGGACCACGTTAAAGCTACAAGCCGGTGACGGAAAGACACTGTGGCAGAAGGAATTAAACCTGCAGGAGCCTTCTATAGCGGCCCTTGGGAAACAATGTGGCGGCCGATATGAAAACGGGAAATTATACGGCCTGGACCGGCTGGGCCGGAATCTTTGGGAATCAAAGCCGGCGAGCGGTATAATAAGGATGGGGGTGGACAAGGAGCACCTTTGGATGAGAACCCGACATGAAGAACTGGCGATAGTGGAAGTGCTGGACAAGGATGGAAAGGAAACGGCCTATTTGCAGGTTGGGGGAGGCGGAGGTGACGGGGGTTTCGGGTTTCCCCGGGACGGGGCCTTGGTTGCTTTATCCGCCGCCGGGGTCAAGGAGGGCGGCATCACCGGCAGTGCCGTCCTGTACAGGAGAGATGGGGCGATTGTTTGGGCCAAGACCTATAGGGACAGCCTGGTTATGGGAATAAAGATTACAAACGATGGCGACGTGCTTGTTCTGACCGAAACAACTCTGTTCAGTTTAAGCGCCGGGGGAGATATTAACTGGCGGCGGAATATCTCCGGGTATATACTTAGGGCTTTGTTTACCGATGATGGGACTGCCGCCCTGACCCTGGCGGGGGACTACAGGAGCCAAATACCGGGCAAAACCGAACAGGAAACGGTGCTGTACGATAAAAAGGGAAACGACCTGGGACGGATAGCCCACGATGGGGAAATAATCGGCTTGGCAGAGGGCCAGGGCTGCATAGGCATGTATTCAGCCAGAAGACTCCAGGTGGTGCCTATAAACGGTGGGGACATTATTGATAAAAAGTTTGACCGGGACCTGATGGCGGTATATTTATTGGAAAATGGATTTATAGCTTATATTTCCGCCGGCAAGATATATTTTGAGCCGGTGCTCGGATAGGGGTGCTGTAATGAATTGGGTGGACGGGATAATACTGGCGGTACTTTTAGTGTCTACTATGAAGGGATACTTGCAGGGGTTTGTGACTACATTAATAAATACCATAGCGTTTTTTGCAGCCATAATTGCCGCCCGGCTGTATTATGCTGACCTTGCACGATACATTAAGGACCATACCGCTTTTTATAATAAAATACATACGATGGTGCTGGACGGCCTACAGGGCGAAAGTTCCCTGTTTGGAGGAGCAATCTCCGGGGGCAGGGACCTGCCAGAGGCCTTTGAGAATTTAATGCCGCCATCGGGCGCACTACCAGCAGTGCAAGGCTACGCCCTGGCAGGTGTTGCCCAGGCCGTTAGCGGTATAATAATTAACCTTTTAAGCATTATATTAATATTCATTGCTGTAAGGATTGCCTTTGCCATAATTGCAGTGCTACTAAATTCCCTGGTCAAACTGCCGGTGCTTAAACAGTTCAATAAGCTGGGGGGTATTGCGGCAGGATTCCTAAAGGGAGTTGTGGGCCTTATGCTGGCCTTCGCGCTTGTTATCCCGGTAATAGCCATTTTCCCGGCAGAAGGGCTGTTAAGGGGTATTGAGGGTTCGGCGGCAGCGGTATACTTTTACAGGTATAACTTTGTTGTCCCTTGGGCCCTGGATGTGCTGTCCAAAATTATTTAGGAGGTGGAAATGAATGGAAAAACAAATAGACGCAAGGGGACTGGACTGTCCGCAGCCGGTCATACTAACGAAAAAAGCCCTTGACGAGATGGAGGAGGGGAAGGTTGTAACCATAGTCAGCTCCGAGGCCGCCCGGGAGAACGTCAAAAAGCTTGCCGACAGCCTGACCTGCAGCGTGGACGTCCAGCAAGTGGGCGGGGACTATTACATAAGCATTTTCAAGGAAAAGGGCCTGGAGGGACCCAAGTTCGAAAACCTTGCCGGCAAAAACGGTCTTGTAATTGTAATAGGTACCGATACCTTGGGAACGGGGGATACTACCCTGGGCCGGATACTGATGAAGGCCTACCTTAAGACGCTGGCGGAGGTGTGCCCGCTGCCCGAAACCATAATATTCCTAAACAGCGGGGTTAACCTGTCGGTGGAGGGCTCGGAAGCGCTGGAAGCCCTGCGGGAGCTGGAAGGAATGGGAGTGGAGATACTGTCCTGCGGCACCTGTCTTGATTATTACAATGTAAAGAACAAACTGGCGGTGGGCCAGGTTTCCAATATGTACACCATAGCCGAAAAGATGAATAACGGTGAAAACACAATTTTTTTGTAGGAAGGCGTATTTATGGAAAAAAACGGATATTACATTCTGGCGTTTGATTCCACGCACCATGCCATAAAGGCGGAGGAGCAGCTTAAGAAAAACAAAGTGGAAGCGGAGATGATACCCACGCCGCGGGAGGTTGATGCAAGCTGTGGGCTGTCGGTAAAAATACCCGAACGGTGCCTTGAAAGGGCCAGGGTGCTTATTGATATGCCCGCTGGCCGGGTTAAGTTGTATAGCGTCGGCACAAACCGTGGCAGGACGGTTTACGTGGAACAGGAGATGTAAGGGGAGAAACAAACCAATGATGGAATTGTTGCAAAAGCTTAATATAGAAGGAGACATCATGGTAAGAGCAGGGCAGGGTATCCTGAAAATACTGCTGGTGATGCTGGCGGTAAAACTGTCCATAAGGATTCTTGTGGCCCTTTCGGACAAGTTTTACCAAAGGCAGGCTGAAAGCCGTTTTGTACAGGATGCCAGGAAGGTCGTAACCATGAACGCCCTCACAAAGAGCATAATCACCTACACCCTTTATTTTATTGGGCTTACCATGATAATAACAATCATGGGGATCCGGCCTCTTCGCTGCTGGCTACCGCCGGTATCGGGGGCCTTGCAATAGGCTTTGGGGCGCAGAACCTTGTAAGGGACGTAATAACCGGTTTTTTCATACTCTTTGAAGACCAGTACGCCGTAGGGGACTACATTTCGCTGGATAAGCATTCGGGTATTGTCGAGGATATTGGTATAAGGATTACAAAGATAAGGGGCTTTAACGGCGATTTACATATTATACCAAACGGAAACATTTCCAGAAACGTTACCAATCACAGCAAAGGCGACATGAGGGTAATGTTTGACATAAGGATTGCCTATGAGGAAGATGTAGACAGGGCGGTGAAAGCCCTGGAGAAGTTTTTGAAGGCTACAGACAGAAGGAACCGCAGCTTACCGCCGGTCCGAAAGTGCTGGGGGTATCCGACCTGGCGGATTCTGCGGTTGTGCTTAAAATATGGGCAAAGACCAAAGAACATGGAGCAGTGGAGGATCGAGCGGGAACTGAAAAAGGGGATTAAGGAAACGCTGCATAATGAAGGTGTAGAAATACCGTATCCCAGAAAGGTTATAATAAACAAATAGGGGGAGGGAGGCATATGCCTCTTAAGCTGGAGCTGGGCGATGTTGTCCAGATGAAAAAAGCACCCCTGCGGCGGCGACCTGTGGGAGATTGTAAGAACCGGAATGGATATAAGGATAAAGTGCCAAAAATGCGGGAGGCAGGTACTGATGCCAGGGAGACCTTTGAGAAAAGGGTTAAGAAAATACTGACGCAAGGGCCCGGCGAAAGTTAAATTCTGTTGCATTGAAAAATGCACTGTGATAGAATACTATGAGTACATCCTTGCTCTACCATGAGTAGGGCCGTTTAGTCCAGAAGGAGGTGGAACGATGAACAAGTATGAACTGCTTTTTATCATTGACCCGGACGTTGATGAGGAAGCAAGGTGTCATTTATCGAGAGGATAAAGGCTATTATACAGGAAGATGGAGAGGTCGAAGCCGTCGATGAATGGGGCACAAGAAAATTGGCTTATGAAATCAAAAAGAAAAACGAAGGATATTACGTCAGGGTTAACTTTAAGGCTGGTCCCGAAGTGCCGAAGGAGTTAACAAGGGTCTTCGGGATTACCGAAAGCGTCATAAGGCACCTTATTGTTAACGAAGACGAATAAGCCGGGGTGGTGTTGTTAATGATGAACAAAGTATGCCTGGTGGGAAGGCTCACAAGGGACCCTGAACTGCGCGTTACGCCGGGGACGGGGACCCAGGTTGCTACCTTCACGCTGGCAGTGGACAGAAACTATAAAAACAAGCAGGGCGAGAGGGAAGCGGATTTCATCCGTATCGTTGCCTGGAGAAGGCTTGCCGAGCTGTGTGCCAACTACCTGGGAAAGGGCAGGCTGGTGGGGATAACCGGCAGGATACAGGTAAGGAGCTGGGAGGATGATACCGGCCAAAGGAGGTCCATAACCGAAGTGGTGGCGGACGAAGTGGTTTTTCTTGACAGGGGTCCGGTGCCGGCGGAGGTGGCGGAGAGTCCAAGGAATACAAAGGTGACGAAGGCAGCTCCGACGATGACTTTTACCAGATAGAAGAAGACCCGGACCTGCCGTTCTAGCAAAGGGAGGGATATTGGTGAAACGCAAAACCCGAAAAGGGAAAAAACGGGTGTGCAATTTTTGCATTGACGGCATTGAAAAAATTGATTATAAAGATGTAAGCAGGCTCGAAAGTACATTACCGAGAGGGAAAGATAATTCCCAGAAGGATAAGCGGGAACTGTGCCCGGCACCAGAGGCAGCTTACGGTAGCAATAAAAAGAGCCAGGAACATTGCGCTTCTGCCCTTCACGGCAGAATAAGAGAGCTAAATGCTCTCTTTTTATTACCTTTGCCAAATAGGTCGGTTTTGACTACTATATTTTTACAAATTGTTTAATTAATAAGAGTTATAATATTATGATAGGACAAGAAGAATATTTGCCGCAATTAAGTAAGGGGGGAGCGGGGATTGGCATCGTCCGAGGATAACCTGGATGTAACCAGGAATATGAGGCTTGTTGAATGGCTTAAATGCGAGATGCTTACCGGGGTGGCATCCTTTTACCAGCTTATGCAGAGGGGCAGCCGGAGCAGCCAGGAAGCCCTGGCGGATGTAATCGCCAATATAATACTGGTTGCATATCTGCTGGCCCGGAGGCTGGGAATGACCTATGCGACGATTGACCTTAGGATTCAAAGCAAAATAAAATTGGGGATTACCGAGGAGCACGAGGTTGAAAAATGGTACAAGGACCTGTCCGAACTGGCGGGTTATATGAATAGAAACAGAAAATAGGGGTGAAACAGGGTGGGAGACAAAAGCGTAAAGGCATTGGCAAATACGGCCCTGGCTACTGCCTTATCGGTCATAATTGCTATTATCGGCTTGTTTGTTCCAGTCCTGGCCCTTGCATCACTGCTTTGGCCGGTTCCGGTTATAGTCGTGGTAAAAAGGTATGGGCTGCGGTACGGGATTTATGCCACCATAGCTTCCGGCCTTATCGTGGGAATGGTTTCCGAGCCCATATACGCGGCGTATGTAATACTTTCCTACGGTGCCCTTGGACTGTCAATAGGTTATGGCGTGCAAAAAGGGTATAACGCAGGAAAGACTCTGGTCATAACCTCAATTGTATCTTTAATATCCAAGCTGCTGCTTATGTATGCCGTAACCCGGCTGATGGGTGTTAACCCCCTTGAAGCCCAGATTGAATCTATGGGAAAAGGGCTGGAACTTTCAATGGAGTTTTATGACCGGATGGGAGTGAATGTGCCGGAGGAAATGAAGGAAGCGCTTATATCATCCTTTGAACTGCTGAAGGTCATGCTGCCGGCACTGCTTATCATGGTGGCACTTATGGATTCCTATTTGAACTACACAGTGGCGAGGATTGTGTTAAAAAGGCTGGACCTGCGGATGGAACCTCTCCCGCCCTTTGCCGAGTGGAGGGCCCCCGGCCATCTTGCCATTGGTTTTCTTTTGCTCATATTACTGTCCTTTGCAGGCGGGTACCTTGGCCTGGGGAATATGGATGTCGTATTAGGCAATATTCTGCTTTTGTTTCAAATGGTTTTCCTGGTGCAGGGACTGTCAGTGGCCTACTATTTTTTGTTGCGCAAGGGCGTAAACAAGCCTTTAAGAGTGCTGCTAATAATATTTATTTTGTTTAACCAAGCACTGGCCATGGCGGCTATGCTTGCCGGGGTATTGGACGTAATACTGGATTTTAGGAAAAGATTTTCCTAGGACGGGGGATACTAGCCCTGGACGCAGACGGCCGGTTTTTTGCCGGGGATTATAAAGGGCTGAAAATAAAGCCCCTTTGCGGGCAGCGATGCCCGGAGGAAGGAAAACATGAAAAATATTAACTTTATGAAACTAATAAAACCGAATACCGCCGTATACCTGTGGAGCGTCCTTGTCCTGGTGCTGTTTTTGGCCTATTACAATATAATACTGGGACTTTTGGGGGCCTTATTGCTTGTTTACCTTGTTCACCACAGCAGGCTGGTGGTACACAGCAAAAAGGAGCAATTCACCGAGTACGTTGAAACCCTGTCCTTTGATATTGACAACGCCATAACCAACACGCTCATCAGGCTGCCGCTGCCGATGGTAATGCTGGACGAAAACGGGGTAATAAACTGGTATAATTCCGGCTTTACGGAAATCATCAAAGGAGAAAACCTGCTGGGCAGCAGCATAAAGGAGTTCATAAAGGACTTTGACATTGACTTGTTAATGCAGCATAAAAAGGACATGGAAATAAAGGTAACATATGCAGATAGACATTACAGGGTCATTTATAATATAGTAGAGACATCAGGGGTAAGGGGACACAAGAGAAAGACCGGGTTTGTATACTTCGTGGATATAACCGACTGCGTAACAATGCGCCGGGCAATGCAAAAAAAGAGCCCCGTTATTGCCCTGGTACAGGCGGACAGCCTGGATGAAATAATAGGGGGCACCGATGCCGACAGCAGGCCCCAATTGGTTGCCGAGATGGATAAAAGACTGTACAAGTGGGTCGAGGGCATGAAGGGAGCCATACAAAAGTATGATGAGGGCAAATACATACTGGTATTCGAGAAGGAATGGCTGTCTCGCATGCAGGAGAAAAAGTTCGATATATTGGACGATATTAGGGATATAAACGTGGGCAACACTATACCTCCAACCCTGAGCATGGGTATTGGCGCGGGCGGTCAGGACCCTGCCCAGCTGTTACAGTTTGCGAATGCCGCCCTGGACCTGGCCCAGGGAAGAGGAGGGGACCAGGCGGTGGTGAAGGCGGGAGACAGGCTGTATTTTTACGGCGGGAAAACCAAGGAAGTGGAGAAAAAAACCAAGCTTAAGTCCCGGGTAATAGCCCACGCGCTGCGGCAGCTTATCCTTCAGAGCGGCAGTGTACTCATTATGACACACCGGTACGCGGACCCCGACAGCCTGGGGGCTGCGATTGGAATGTACAGGGGGGTCAGGGCCCTTGGAAAGAATGCGAAAATAGTGATGGGCGAACCAAACCCTTCAATAGACACCATGTACTCCCGTATCATGGAAGACGAAGAATATGAAGGCTTATTTATTAGCTGTGAAAAAGCGCAGGGCGCCGTAGACAGCGAGACCCTTTTGATTATTGTGGATACCCACCGACCGAGCTATACCGGGTGTCCGGGGGCAATAAAAAAGGCCGGCAGCATTGTTGTGATAGACCACCACAGGAGAAGCACGGAGTTCATTGAAGAGGCTGCCCTTGTATACCAGGAGACCTATGCTTCCTCCACCTGCGAGTTGGTCACCGAAATACTCCAGTATATCAGTGAAGGTATAAAAATCCGTCCCCTTGAGGCTGAGGCTCTGCTGGCAGGAATTGTTGTTGATACGAAGAACTTTACCTATAAAACCGGGGTAAGAACCTTTGAAGCAGCTTCATTCCTAAGACGTATGGGAGCGGATACCACAGCGGTTAAGCAGCTGTTCCAGGACGACATGGAAACGTTTCTGGCCAGGGCGGAAACAGTAAGAAATGCGAGGATAATAAAGGATTCCATAGCCATTTCAGTATGTCCGGAAGGGCTAAAAAACCCGCTTCTTATAACCGCCCAGGCAGCCAATACCCTTCTTGACATACAGGGAGTTAAAGCCGCCTTTGTGCTGTGCAAATACAAGGAAAGCGTTTTTATAAGCGGCAGGTCGCTGGGGGATATAAACGTGCAGCTTATTATGGAGAAGATGGGCGGCGGCGGCATATGACGGTGGCGGGGGTACAGCTTCCGGGAATGGAGGTGGAAGAGGCGCAAAATGCTGGAGGAGACCCTTGACCAATATATTGAGGAAGGTGATGTATAATGGAAGTTATACTCCTTAAAGATGTAAAGGGACAGGGCAAAAGGAGAGGTGGTAAAGGTAAGCGACGGGTATGCCAGGAATTTCCTGATTCACAGGGCTATGCGGTAGAGGCCACGAGCAGGGCAAGAAAAGACTGCGAGAGCAAAACGCCATTATGCAAAGAAAAAGGCAGACCGAGGAAGAAAACGCAAAAAAACGGGCGGAAAAAATTTCGGCGTCGTCGGTGGAGTTTGAAGTTAAAGCCGGTGAAAACGGCAAGCTTTTTGGCTCCATTACCGCTTAAGGATATCTCCGAAGCCCTGGAAAAACAGCACGGTATAAAAGTGGACAAGAAAAAATAGTCCTTCCCGAACCGATAAAAAATATTGGGGAATATAAGGTGGAGATAAAGGTTTATCCGGAGATCTCGGCACAGCTTGGGGTTGTTATAAAACAGCAATAGGAAAGGGGAGACAGTGTTGGAGGACAACGCAAAATTACATAGCAAAATTGGACGATGCAAAAACATAAACCGGATAAAAAATGCTGGAAAGACAGCTGGCAGTACTTGAAGAAATGCTGCAAGACGGTATGGGGGCAAAGACCTACAACGAAAAGGTAAAGGACCTGGACTTGGAAGGGTTTTTGAAGGGGGACGATGTCACCCTTAAAATTTATGCGCTGCAGAGACTGGTTTTGACCGGGAGCAGGAGCCTCCCCGTCTGGAGGAGTGCCTTGCGGTGGTGAAGGAGCTTCGTGCGGCGATAATAGACATGCTGGCCCAAAGGGTGGTCAGGGAAAAGATAAACAAGGAACTGAAGGAAAGGATTCAGCAGCGGCAAGACCAATACATGGAGGAATTGAAGCTGGCAATACTAAAAAACACTCCGGGCCGGAAAATCCCATCACGCTTAAAAAATACGCCAGCTATTAAGAAACTTGAACGCCGGTCGTTGGGTAAATCCATTATGGAGATATTAAGGCCTTCGTCGATAGACGAAATAGTAGGCCAGCAGAGGGCCATAAAAGCTCTGGTTGCCAAAATAAGCTCGCCCTACCCCCAACACGTGCTGCTCTACGGACCTCCCGGTGTAGGGAAAACTTCCGCGGCGCGGTTGGCACTGGAGGTGGCACAGTCAAGGGAATACTCCCCTTTTACCGAGGAGTCAAAATTCGTTGAAGTAGATGGAACAACGCTGCGGTGGGATACAAGGGAAATTGCCAATCCCCTGCTGGGGTCGGTCCATGACCCGATATACCAGGGAAGCAACAGGGACCTGGCCGAGAGGGGGGTCCCCGAGCCGAAGATTGGCCTGGTAACGCAAGCCCACGGCGGCATACTGTTTATAGACGAGATAGGAGAAATGGATCCGGTACTGCAGAACAAGCTGTTAAAGGTGCTGGAGGATAAAAGGATTACTTTTGAATCCATTTACTATGATGCTTCCAACAAAGACATTCCTCTTTATATACGAAAGCTGTTCGAGGAAGGGGCACCGGCGGACTTCATACTAATTGGTGCCACCACCCGGCAGCCGGAAAGCATAAACCCCGCGTTTCGCTCCCGGTGTACCGAGGTCTTTTTCGAGCCCCTGACCCCTGCGGACATTGTAATTATTGTAAATAACGCTGTGAACAAACTGGGGGTGCGGATGGAAAAGGGTTGCGCTGAGATTATTAGTCAGTATACAATAGAAGGGCGGAAAGCCGTCAATATTCTGGCCGATGCGTATAATATAGCTATAGCCAACCAGGACTGTGCTTCCGACAAGGTGTACATAAGCTGTAACGACATATACACGGTGATACAGAACAGCAGGCTGATGCCCTACGTTAGAAACACCGGCAAAAGCGGTGCCAGGGTAGGTCAGGTGCTGGCCCTGGGTGTGGCGGGATATGTAGGTTCCATTCTTGAAATAGAGGCCATAGCCTTTACGGCCCTTAGAAAGGGAGAAGGTACCATAAGGATTAACGATACCGCCGGTTCCATGACCAAGGACTCGGTGTTCAATGCGGCGGCGGTGATAAGAAAGATATCCGGTGAGATGGTTAGCAATTATGACGTGCATGTCAATTGTATCGGGGGAGGAAGGGTGGACGGGCCCTCGGCGGGGGTTGCCATCCTGGCCGCGCTGGTCAGCGCCATTAAACAGAAACCGATCAGGCAGGACATAGCGGTTACCGGGGAGATTTCCATACAGGGTGAGGTAAAGCCGGTAGGCGGTATCATCGAAAAGATATATGGCGCGAAACAAAATGATATGTCGGCGGTTATAATTCCCGCAAGAAACCTTAAGGAAGTGCCCTCCGACCTGTCGGGGATCAATGTATACGGAGTGGAAAGGGCGGAAGAGGCATTGGAAATCCTCTTTTCGGAATAAACGGGTGGTGGTTTGAATGCAGGCGATAGGAAAGATTCCCCCTCACAGCATAGAGGCCGAGCAGTCGGTGCTGGGCGCCATGCTGCTTGACAGGGAAGCCATAATAACTGCGTCGGAGCACATAAAACCGGAGGACTTTTACAGGGACAGCCACAGGGAAATCTACGAGGCGATAATGGAACTGTTTGACAAGGGGGAGCCGGTGGACCTGGTAACCCTTACTGAACAGCTGAGGCAGAGAAACACCCTGGAGGCGGTGGGAGGGGTGTCATTTCTGGCCGACCTTTCCTCCAGCGTTCCCACCACAGCCAATGTGGTCCATTATGCCAAGATTATCCATGAAAAGTCCCTGCTTAGAAAACTTATCCGGGTGTGCGGAGAAATATCCGACAAGAGTTTCGAGGCGGCGGAGGAAACCGGGGCGATAATTGAATTTGCAGAAAAGGAAATATTTGATATATCCCAGAGGAGGACCTCCAAGGGCTTTACGCCTCTGAAAGATATACTGGTGTCAAGCTATAACAAAATAGAGGAACTGTATAATACCAAGGGCAAAACCACCGGCGTTTCCACCGGATTCATCGACGTTGACGGCAAGACCTCGGGACTGCAAAAAAGCGACCTTATACTGGTGGCGGCAAGGCCTTCCATGGGTAAGACCGCCTTTGCGCTGAATATTGCGCAGCATGCAGCCCTTATAGATGGGATTCCGGTGGCCATATTCAGCCTGGAGATGTCCAAGGAGCAGCTGGTAAACCGCATGATATGTGCCGAAGCAAGTATAGACAGCCACAAGCTGAGAACCGGGAACCTGGCGGATGAAGACTGGCCCAGGCTTGCGGAAGCGGTAAGCAGGCTTTCAAAGGCGAATATTTACATAGATGATACCCCCAGCATAACGGTTGCGGAGATGAGGTCCAAGTGCAGGAGGCTGAAATTGGAGAGGGGACTGGAACTGGTGCTCATCGATTACCTCCAGCTCATGCAGGGCAGCGGTAAGGCGGAAAGCCGGCAGCAGGAAATATCCGAAATATCAAGGTCACTTAAGGCCCTGGCCAGGGAAATGGACTGTCCCGTTCTGGCCATTTCGCAGTAAGCAGGGCGGAAATGCGCTCGGAGCACCGGCCGATGCTGTCCGACCTTCGCAGATCCGGCGCCATAGAGCAGGACGCGGACGTGGTCATGTTTCTCTACAGGGATGAATATTACCATCCCGATACAGAAAAAAAGGGTATTGCGGAGATTATACTGGCGAAGCAGAGGAACGGCCCGACCGGTACCGTGGAGCTTGTCTGGCTGGATAGGTTTACAAAGTTCGCAGATATGGCTAAATTTAGCGAAGAATAGCGAAATAAGAATGTGTGTTTGTGTATATCTCTGTGGATAATGTGGATAAGTGTGGATAATTATACCCATATTTTGGACAAAAAAAGAAAGTAATAACAGGGTGTTTTTTGTTTATCAAAGGGTTAAGAAGGATAGTAATAATATTGACAATTGCAATACCAATAATAAAAGGAGGTAATATAAATGTCGAAAAAAGTTACAAAGGATATGACCATCGCCGAAGTGCTGATGATGGACAGGGGTACTGCATCTATATTCATGAAACACGGCATGCACTGCATAGGCTGCCCCGCTTCCTCCGGGGAAAGCATCGAGGAGGCAAGTGCTGTTCATGGAATAAATGCCGACGACCTGGTGAAGGACTTGAATGAATATTTCGCAAAGGAATAGGACAGCCCCAGGGCTGTTTTATTTTGTTCGGCCTATTATCCCCGGCGCGGATGCAGGATGCTTGTTATTTGACTGAAACACCATACTCTGGTACTATATCATAGGATTTTTATTTGGAAAGGAAGATGCTGTTATGGCTTCCAATGATAAATACGATGTTATTATTGTGGGGGCGGGGCCGGCAGGCATTTTTACCGCTCTGGAGCTTGTTGAGCACGGAGACTTCAAAATACTGATGCTGGACAGGGGCCGCCGGATAAACGCCCGTCACTGTCCTGCCCGAAAGGGGACTGCGTGAAATGTGACCCCTGCTCCATAGTAACCGGATGGGCGGGGGCGGGAGCCTTCAGCGACGGCAAGCTTTCATTAAGCCCGGAAGTGGGCGGCAATATAACCGATTATATTTCCGTCGAGGAAGCGGAGGACCTTATAGAGTACGCCGACGGGATATACCTAAAGTTCGGCGCAGGGCCGCAGGTGCATGGGCTTAATGAAAGAAGGATAGAAGAACTGGTGTACGAGGCTTCGAGGCACGGGATCAAGTTTGTTCCCTGCCCGGTACGGCATATGGGCACCGACAGGTCCTTTGACGTGCTTAAGGCCATGCATGAACACCTTATGGGACGAGGAGTTGAGTTTAAAGAACTCACCGCGGTGGAGGATATCCTGGTGTCGGAAGGCAGGGCTGTCGGGGTGAGGGCAAGGCACAAAAACGGGGAAGAGACGGAATACAGCGCAAGCCAAGTGGTTGTAGCCCCGGGCAGGGGCGGTGCCCAGTGGCTTACCGAACAGGCGGCGAAGCTGGGTATTGCCACCAAAAACAACGCGGTGGATATCGGTGTCCGGGTGGAAGTGCCCAATTCGGTCATGGACCACCTTACCAGGGACCTTTACGAGGCGAAGCTTATATACTATTCGGATACCTTTGAAAACAAGGCCAGGACCTTTTGCATGAACCCCGGCGGTATCGTATCGGAGGAGCATTACGAGGAAGGCCTGGTGGTGGTAAACGGGCACAGCTATTCCGACCCACGGCTTAGGACCGGCAACACCAACTTTGCGCTGCTGGTTTCCACCACCTTTACCGAGCCCTTCAACCAGCCGATAGAATACGGCAAATACATCGCAAAGCTTGCAAATATGCTGACCGGCGGGGGGATAATGGTGCAGAGGCTGGGGGACCTGCTCAAGGGCAGAAGGACAAGTCCCGACCGGCTGAAAAAGTCAACCACCGTGCCTACGCTGAAAAGCGCCGTACCGGGGGATTTAAGCTTTGTTCTTCCCGACCGGCACCTTACATCGATAGTGGAGGCGCTGCGGGCCTTTGACAAGCTGGCGCCGAACCTGTATTCCAGGAATACGCTGCTATATGGATGCGAAGTAAAATTTTACAGCAGCAAGATAGAAGTGGACAGCCGGTTTAGGACCAAGATAGAAAACCTGTACGCCATTGGCGACGGGGCGGGCATTACCAGGGGGCTTATGCAGGCATCGGTAACCGGGATAATAGTGGCAAGGGAGATTGCAAACATTACTGGGTAAGAGAAGGTGAAAAGATGGACAGTGGCCGCGGGGGCTATGACTTAACCGAGGGAAGCATGCTTCGGCATGTTATTTCCTTTTCTATACCAATGCTGCTGGGGAATATGCTGCAGGCCCTTTATAATACCGTTGACAGTATATGGGTTGGCAGGTACCTTGGGCCCGAAGCCCTGGGTGCGGTTTCGGTCAGCTTTCCAATAATATTTGTGCTTATATCCCTGGTTATGGGAACCACCATGGGGGCTACCGTGCTGGTGGCCCAGTACATGGGGGCTAAACAGACCGATATGGTCAAAAGAACCATAAACAATACTTTTGTGCTGCTTACCGTTTCCGCGGCGGTGGCTACGGTGCTGGGGATAACTTTCAACAAGCAAATCCTAAGGCTTATAAACACCCCGCCGGGAATAATGACCATGGCTGCGGACTATCTGTATATATTTCTCTTGGGGCTTGTGTTCATGTTCGGCTATAACGCGGTGAGCGCCATATTAAGAGGCCTTGGCGATTCCAGGACCCCGGTTGTATTCCTTGCCATATCCACCGTGATCAACATTGTACTGGACCCGCTGCTTATAATAGGAATAGGCCCCTTTCCCAGGATGGGCATTGCCGGGGCGGCCCTTGCCACCACCATAGCCCAGGGGATTTCCTTTTTTATTGCGGTTTATTATTTAAACAGCAGGAACCATTTGCTAAGTATAAATTTAAAAAGCTTTGTGTTTGACAAACACATTACCGCTAAAACCATAAAGATAGGAATCCCGTCAGGTGTCCAGATGTCGGTGGTTTCGGTGGGCATGCTGGTGGTCAGCTCACTCATCAATTCCTTTGGAACCGAAGTGGTTGCCACCTTCGGCATGGCCTCAAGGCTGGACCAGTTTGCAATCATGCCTTCCCAGTCCATTTCCATGGCCACGTCCACCATAGCGGGCCAAAACATAGGGGCCGGCAAGGACGACAACGTGAGGGAAACGGTAAAATGGGCCACCATACTGGCGGTGGGCATTTCCGCTCTTTTTACACTGGTTATGCAGGTAGCCCCGCAAACGGTGTTGAGGCTTTTTACTACCGACAGTGTTCTGCTTAGCAGGGCGGGGGGAGCGCTTCGCATAATAAGCCTTTCCTATGTCTTTTCGGCGGTCATGTTTGTGACAAACGGATTTTTGCGGGGAGCGGGGGATACCATGGCAACCATGGTTTTTTCCATAACCTCCCTCTGGCTTATAAGGCTTCCGCTGGCAAAGCTTCTGTCAAGTGTGGCCGGGTTCGGCGCCAAAGGCATATGGATGGCGATAGTTATAAGTTCCGTTATAAGTATGCTGATGAGCAGGGTGTATTATGCCTCCGGAAGGTGGAAGAATAAGAGGGTAATCGGGCATCCCCGGGACGATTTCCAGCCCGGGGCCTGACCCCTCCCAAGGGACATAGTATAAGGTGCAGCGCGGCATTCAAGCTTACTGTAAAACATAACCCAGTTTAGATTGAAGGTTCTGTATAGATTTTCGCCCGTTATGAATTCCTTCGTATGAAATTCCAGTTTAACTGGAACCTTATAATTTTTCTTTAGCTGTTCCTGAATTCTTGCATTTTCGAATAGTTATTTTCCAATCAGAATCAAGCATATAAATATTTGAGACAAATAAACCCAATGAATACTTTAGAAAGCCATCACCGCAGTACATCGTTCTTTGATTTGTTATCTAATAGATTGTCCATGAGCTTTATACTAGAGGAGGACAATGATAAATAGCAGGGGAAAAGGCAAAAAGGGCGAACGTGAATGGGTCAGACTATATAGAGAAGAAGAGTTTATAGATGTTCGGAGAGGCCAGGAGTGTAGCGGAATAGAAGGGGAGACAAGGACATACATCAGGTGGCGTAGGGAAATAGTTGGGATGGTGGCAAAAAGATGGGGTTTATGAATATTGATGTATATGCTGAAAAGGAAAGGGCCAATTAAAAACCATTATGGGAAAACAAATAATTAAACAATCTACGAGAATTTTATGACGACTTTCTTTTAAACGAAAACGATTTACTATGAACAATAAGGAGTCTCCAGAGAGGAAGGTTCTCTAATGGTTAGTATTAGAGTGAGGAAAACCCTTAAAAATGCAGGATTTCTCACTTCCGAAGAAGTATAATATCAGAGAATAGGCTGAAAGGCAAATCATCACAACCGTTTGGAGGGAGAGGAATAATGTCAAAGTACACCCAACTCAATTTGAACATTACTGACCTCCTTTTGAATACGTCGAACCCAAGATTCGATCCTGTGGAACACCAACGAGAAGCCATTGAGGAGATGATTAGAGACCAACAGGGAAAATTAATTATTCTAGCGCGGCATATAATGGAATTTGGGCTTAACCCTACTGCCCCATTACTAGTGGTGAGGCCTCATAAAGAACAATGGATCGTGAAGGAGGGAAATAGGCGCGTTACAGCATTAAAACTGATAAATGAACCATCTCTGATTTATAAGTGAGCATAAGATCAGGAAAGCTTTTTGAGGGTCTTAATAAGTTGGCTAGAAATGATATGTTTAGAAATATTCCCTGCATTGCTACAGATGATGATTCCTTAATCAATGAATGGGTCAGACTTAAGCATACTGGTGAGAATGATGGTGCGGGCACGGTGAGGTGGAATGCTAGACAAACAGCTAGGTACAGGTCAATGGTTGAGGGAAAAACCAGACATGAGACTTGGAGTTCTTAGACTATTTATGTAGTCTTGATGAAATACCTGATGATCTAAAGGCCAGGGTTTCCTCGGATTAAGAGAAACAAACTTCGACCGCCTAATGAATGATCCTGATGTAAGAATTCATTTCGGGCTGGAAGTCAGAGAAGGGACAATAAACCTAATAAACGGGGCGAATGAGTTACTGCTGCTCGCTCTTGATGATCTTACAAGTGGAGGATTTCAGTGTAGCGCGAATCTATACAAAAGACCTTCGAAGAGAGTACCTTGACGACCTAATCAAACGTGCTAATAGACAAGAAAATGATGGCGAGAATCCAACAAAAGGTGAAGAAAGACAAGGAGGGAAGGAGGATAAGGCTGGAATAGAAGGGAAAGGCGAAGAGAACGAAGGTAGTGTTGAGGGAGATACCGAACGAAGTAGAGATAAAGGAATGAAAAGCTACCCAATCAACAGGAAAACATTAGTGCCAGTTTCTCACTGGTTACCGATATCCCATCCTCGTCTTTTGAAAATATTTAAGGAGCTTAAGGCCCTCAGTGTTAAGGACTTTGCTAATGCAGTTGCAGTTTTATTCAGAACTTTTGTCGAGTTGAGTGCCGATTATTATATCGTTAGTAAAGGAATTAGTAAGGTTAATGTTGATAGCCAATTAGGGAAGAAGATTGAAGCAATTGCGGATGATATGAAGAAGAAAGGTATAATGACAGATCATGAACTGCGGCCAATCCGGCAGATGACTTCTAGTCCGTCACAGACCCAGTCAGTGAGAACTTTTCATAGTTATGTACATAACTTGGATGTGACTCCGGTTGCAGATGATCTAAAAAGTGCATGGGATGATATATGGAAATTTATAGAAAACATGTGGCGGTGATAAAGAATGATTTTCCCATCCCCGCTTCGTTATCCTGGTGGTAAACGAAAACTGGCACGATTTATTGCTGATACCATAGTTGAAAACGGAATGGCTGGAGGAGTTTATGTTGAGCCATTCGCGGGTGGAGCAAGTGTTGCGCTTACTTTGCTGTTTCAAGAATATGTAAATAAGGTGATTATCAATGATCTTGATCGTTCAATTTATGCTTTCTGGCATGTTGTTATAAATGATACTGAAAGACTCTGCCGCCGTATAGCAGATACAGCGATAACAGTGGAAGAATGGGAAAGGCAGCGGGAAGTTCAGTTAGCAAAAGATACTGCTGATCTTCTTGATTTGGCATTCTCAACTTTCTTTCTTAATAGAACCAACAGATCGGGGATCATTAAAGGCGGCATTATTGGAGGAAAGAAGCAAACTGGGAATTGGTTTATGGATGTTAGATTTAACAAAGAGGACCTGATTAAAAGAATAGAGAAGATTTCACTGTATAGTAAGCGAATCCAAGTTTATGGTCTTGAAGCTATGGATTTTATACGTCTCATTGAAGGTGAACTTGACAATAGAACGATGATATATTTCGATCCCCCATATTACAACAAAGGTAGTGCTTTATACGTGAACTATTACAAGCATCAGGACCATGAACGACTAGCTGGTTTTATTCAAGAGCTAGACAAACCATGGATTATTACTTATGATTGCGCTCCAGAAATACTCGAAATGTATGCTGATGCAAAGAAGAAATTTTTATCTCTTAGTTACACTGCAGCCAATAAAAAGAGAGCTTATGAGATGATTGCTTTTAGCGATGGCTTGCTTATTCCAGGGCACAATTACCCTTCAATTAGAATATATGAAGCCCAGTTGTCACTGCAAGCATAAAGCTCGCTGGTATCGAGTGTTATTTATGATACTTGCATTAACATTAGAGCCTTGGTTTTTCTCTTGCAGGAAAAAGCTTTCTTACGATGAATGATGAATATAGTAAGTAAAGAGAGGTGAAAGCAATGGATGAAGATATTCTATTGGCTATTCTGGCGACATCCAAAGCAAATTATCAAGTATTGATTCAGAAGTAAGCAGCATAAAAATGTGGCTTCCGGAAATAGACGGCGTTGAAGAAAAACTTGATAGGATAATTGAGTTGTTAGAAGAAATTGTAGAAGACAAAGATTAATAGTCTTTGGGACTTTTTTTATTTATGCTCTTAATTTGGCAGAAAGCTTGCAGGATTGAGAGTACTTTATGGTGTATAATGGTATCATAGAAGAATATCGAAAAACAAAGCAGCCTTTGTGCGGTATTTGTATTTGCTAGAGGAATAGAGCATAAAGGTCAAAACTGTTAATATAACGATTTTAAAATGCACCTAATAATCTACGCATTCATCCTGATAGTTCGATAGAAAAATTGATACGAAGCATAAAAGAGTTTGGCTGGATTAATCCGATACTTGTATCAAAGGACGGATATATACTAACAGGCTATGCAAGATTAAAGTCAGCGAAAAAAGCCGATATCCAAGAGGACCGGTTGTTTATTTGGAGCTAGAAGGCAAGAAAGCAGAGGCATATTTATCGCCGATAACCGGCTATATGATGAGAAAGATTGGGATTATTTTAGCAGGTTTCTAAGTATGGCTAATTTCAGGCCTTTTTTATTCGAGAGTTTCTTCAGTCGCTCGTTTTCATGGCAAAGCTGCCTTAGTTCTCTTGTGAGGTACTGTTAAATATAGGTTTTCTTCGATGCTGCCGATATTTAATCTTTGCTTACCGTCTTGCTGTTAATTTTAAAACAGGTTGCTATGGCGCTTTTAAGCCTCCTGCAAATGCCAAATCAGGGGAGATTGGAATAAAATAATATTGACAATCTACTTTGGAAGGCTTAATATAAATAAGTGACATATGGCCCATTAGCTCAGTTGGTAGAGCACCTGACTCTTAATCAGGGTGTCCGGGGTTCGAGTCCCTGATGGGTCACCATATACGCGGCCCGGTAGTTCAGATTGGTTAGAATGCCAGCCTGTCACGCTGGAGGTCGAGGGTTCGAGCCCCTTCCGGGTCGCCAGATTAAGGCACTGCGTATCTTGCGCAGTGTTTTTTTGTTTAAAGCCGGGTAATCTTTACAAATATATTACAAGGATG
>JAXGPT010000012.1:0-56723 GCA_040766775.1 Bacillota bacterium
TAATCCTTGTATCCCCGAGGGCCTGGGTAAGGTCTGCCGGCGAGTAGGAACCCCTTCCGCCCTTGGGTCCATCGGCTACGACGCTGTAGTTGTCTATGTACAGCTGCTTGAGGCTTAGAAACTCCACCGAAAACTCGGATTTATCGTCCGCCGGGTAGTGTTTTTTTATAATACCCTTATCCTCCCAATAGTCCCAAGCCCTTAATACAACCGATACCGGCACATCCAGCGCCCGGGCGATGCTGTGGTTGGAAAAGCTTTGGGACCGGTCCGGGTTGCAGGCGTATTTATATCCCAAAAGGTATACCTTGACATAGTTGCCGTCAGCTGAAGGCATAAAAGCGTCCAGGAAAATGTTTTCCACCGGGGTATCCTCTATGTCTATGCTGGTTTTTCCCTTGATAAATTGCATTATTACCACTCCATAAGAATAGTCTGCACTCTTTTCTATATTATAACATATTAGTTATTACCCATCCTACTGCGGCATAAAAATATTATGAAGGAAGGGGGACGCTTCCCGAGGGAAAGTCCTCCATAGATATACAGGGAGGATAGGGCATGAAAAGAATTGTTGCAATAGTGCTTATGGCGGCATTGGCAGTGGTATCCTGCAGCTGTTCCGTGAAGGAGCATTCTCCCACCGCTGGGTTCCCGGCGGTGGATATTGACGTTAACCGGTATAACATAAGCTGCTATTACGACGAGGTTGAAAAATTACTCAAGGGTTATGAGCACCTTACATATTATAACAACGGGGAAACCATACTGGAGGATATTTATATGCATCTTTATCCCAACGCCTTTGAGAATATACACATAGCGCCCTTTGAGCCGATGGAGCAGGCAAGGGCATATCCGCTGGGCTTTGACACCGGTTTTTTGAATATAGACAGCGTCTACGTGGAAGAGCAGCCGGGAGAATGGGAGTACAGGGATTCAAGCCGCCAGGTTTTAAGGATTAGGCTGCCCCGGCCGGTGGGCCCGGGCGAAAGTACCGGGATTGAAATATACTTCACCGTAAAGTTTCCCCGCTGCTATGGGCGGTTCGGTTACGGGGATGATACCGTTAAGGCCGCCAATTGGTATCCCATGGCTGCGGTTTTTGACAGCCATGGTTGGAACCTGGACCCATATTATTCCATCGGGGACCCCTTTTACAGCGATGTAGCGGACTACCGGGTGAACCTTGTACTGCCGAAGGACTACACGGTAGCGGTCACGGGAGAGGTGGAAAAAGTTAAGAGGTATGATAAAACAAACAAGGAATGGACCATTAAAGCAGACAAGGTAAGGGACTTTGCGTGGGTAGCCGGCAAGGATTTTTCGGTTGCCAGCAAAAAAACAAAGGGCATAACTATAAAGTCCTATTACTTTGACAGGGAAACCGGCAGGAAGGTCCTTGAATACGCTCAAGATGCTATGTCCATATTCAATGAATGCTTTGGGAAATACCCGTACAAAACCTATTCGGTAGTGGCGGCGGACTTTTTTGTGGGCGGAATGGAGTATCCAAATCTTGTTTTAATAAGCAAAGAGTTATATAATAATGAAAGGCTTTTTACTCTTGAATACATAACGGTGCATGAAACTGCACACCAATGGTATGGTACTGTGGGCAGCAACCAGGTCCGGGAAGCATGGCTGATGAGGGTTTGACCGAGTATTCCACCATACTGTACTTTGAGAAGAAGTACGGCAAGGATACCGCCCATGGATTATTCGGAGCATCTAATCAAAAAAAGGTACGACAATTACCTGGCATCGGCACGGGACGATCCGGATACTGGAATAAAGGTGACTACGCGATGAATACCGGGATTCAGAGCAGTATCACACCCTTGTATACTGTGGAGGGGCATTGATATTCCAAAATCTGTGGGAAATTAAGTGGGGGATGCGGACTTTTTCAAAGCGCTGCAGGTATATTACAGGAATTATGCCTTTGAAAACGCTTCCACCGAAGACTTTATCCGAATTGTTGAGAACATAGGCCAAAAAACGCGGGAGAAAATTGCGGGAATGGCTTACATTGGGCGTATAAGCTTTTTATGGAAAAATGTATAAAACATCCTTGTAAGCAAATAATTATGTTGTGACCGCAAAAGTACATAAGAAGGAACGCCTCCCATATTATTAAATACCTATATAGGGTAATGGAGGAAAGGGGACAAACGATGGATAAACCGACAAAGGGAGCTCCTGTGAGGGAATGGGCAAGGCGTGGCTTATGGAGAGTAAAGGTGCGAAAAAGAAAAGGGCTGTCATAGCCGGTGCCGCTGCTATTGTACTGCTTACAGCCGTGCTTGCTTATACAGATGTATCCCGTACCGGGTACAAGGTGTCCATAAACGGCATCCCCATAGGGGTTGTTAAGGAACAGCAAATGGCCATGGAGGTACTGGGCCGGTTGGACGATGAAATGCTGGCGGAGGACGAAAACCTGGTACTGACCGCGGACCTCCAGGTGGAAAAGATAAAAATAGACAAAACCAAGGACAATTTACTGGATGAAGCAAGCCTTGAACAGGAACTTAGAAAAAACATTGAACTTAGGAAAAAAGCAATAACCCTTTGTGTTGACGGTAGTCCCGTTGTCTCGGTTATAGGCATGGATAAGGCCCATAACCTTCTGGAAAGGGTGAAGGAAGCCTTCATGCCGGAGAAGCAGGAAGTAACTGTAACCCAGGTAAGCATCAAGGAAAAGGTGGACCTTTTGGATAATCCGGTGGAGTCGGAGGATATTATGGACCCGGAGGATGCCTACAAGTACCTGCTTAACGGTACCACCGAGAGCAAGGTATACACCGTTTCCCGGGGAGACAGCCTGTGGGGCATATCCCGGAAACATAATATTTCGGTGGAGGACCTTGAACGGGCCAACCCGGGCGTAGACCCAAAGAGGTTGCAAATTGGGCAGCAGCTCAACATGATAGTTCCAAAGCCCTTTTTAACGGTGGTTACAGAAGAGATAGCCTCATTGAAAGAGAATATTCCCTATGAAACCGAATACAAGGAAAGCAGCGAGTTTTACAAGGGAGAATCCATAGTAAGAGTGGCCGGCAAGTATGGCGAAAGGGAGATAAAGGCCAGGATAACCAGGGAAAACGGTATTGAGACCGGCCGGGAAATACTGGAGGAAAAGGTGGTTAAGCAGCCGGTAACAAGGATGGTGGCGATAGGCACCAAACCGCCGCCTCCCAGGCAGGGTACTGGAACCTTTGCATATCCGGCCAGGGGGAAAATTACTTCCGGTTTCGGGCGCCGGGGGCGAAAAAATCATAACGGTATTGATATAGCTCTTCCTATCGGCACGCCTGTTAAGGCTGCGGACGGGGGAACGGTGACTTTTTCCGGCAGGCAGGGGACCTATGGCTACCTGGTGATCATAGACCACGGGGCGGGATATTCCTCCTATTATGGTCATAACTCTAAAAACCTGGTGTCCAAGGGTGATAAGGTGCATAAGGGGCAGACAATAGCCCTGTCCGGGAATACCGGCAGGTCCACCGGGCCGCACCTGCATTTTGAGGTAAGGAAGTTCGGCGTCCCGGTTAACCCGATAAACTACCTGAAAGAATAAAGGGCCAAGGGCCCTTTTTTTATTCCAGCAAGCGGTTAATGTCCGGAAGACCTGAGCCCTGCTGTTCCTTGAGTAGGTTCAAGGACCTGCAGCTGTGCCTTAGGAGAGACTTCACTTCGTCGGGGGTTAAGTCCCCGTGTTTTTCCAATAGTAGGGCTGCGATACCGGCAACCGCCGCACAGGCTGCCGACGTGCCGGAACCTCTGCTATAGTAGCTTTCCAGCCGGGCGCCCCTGTAATCCGCCGAGGACTTGGGGATAAAAGTAATGTCCGAGTTAAGCGAAACAATTGCAGCCCCAGGGGCGACAAGGTCCGGTTTCCGGTTTCCGTCCAGCGTAAAACCCCGGCCGGAAAAGTCACAAAGGGGGTTTTCAGGCAAAACAGAAGCCCTGTGGCTTCGCAGCGCTCCTACGGTTATTATAACGGGGTTAATGCCCGGCGAAGATATCCAGGAGGCTTCAGGCCCGTTGTTCCCTGCCGAAGCGCATACTATAAGGCCGGCTTCCCATAAGACTTGCGCCGCCACCGATAACGGATCGTCGTGGCAGGCCATGAAACTGGGGCAGCCCAGTGGCAGGCACACCACCTTTATCCCGTACTTTTCCCGGTTGTGGTATACCCACTGCATGCCCGAAAGGACGGTGGACGTCCAACCATTCCCGCTGCCGTCCAGCACTTTCAGGCTGATAAGCCCGGACCCGGGCGCAACGCCGGTATATTCGCCCTTGGACATGCAGCCGTTCCCTGACATGATGCCCGCGGTAAAGGTTCCGTGGCCGTTGTCGTCGTAAGCAAATTGGCGGTTGTTAACAAAGTCTTTGAAACAAATGATGCGGTTTGCCGGGCGTATAAGGTCAGGGTGCGGGTATGTACCGGTGTCCAGCAGGGCGATATTTGCGTTTCTTCCCGTTATGCCCCGGTTATGGGCCGTTCCGGCGGCGGTAATGGTGCGTACATTGTTAAGATGGGCCGACACCGGATGATTTAATGAAAGGTAACGCACCTGGCCCAAGGCCTCCAGCGGTTTTATCCCCGCCGGAGGAATCACGGCATAACAGGCATTAATGAAGGGGTATTCCTCCACTATTCTGCCGCCGTATTTTTTTAAGTATTTTTTGATCCTTTCATCCGTACCGTCAGCCGATTGTATTATAATGGACAGCTGCCGGATTTTTTTGTTCGAAAGCATAACTTTTATCGCCGGGTCCAGCTTCCGTTTGAAAAAAGTTACTTTTTCCGATTTTTTATAAGTGTCCATTTAAACCACTCCCGATAATTAACCCATATATACATCCTATGCAGCAGCCCTTGGATTGGTTAATTGACATGCCGGGCTGTTTGTTATTAAATTAAGATAAACCATTATTACAAAGGGGAATGAAATATGCGAAGGGGTACGATTTTAATTATATTATTGACGGTACTGGTAGCTGGATGCAGCGGCGTTCCCACCGGTGACCCCGAAGAACCGCCCCCGCAAGAGCAGCCGGCGGAGGAGGCCCTGGCACAGCCGGAGCCGAAAAGGTTAAAACTGGTGGCGGTGGGGGATATAATGCTGGCAAGGGGAGTGGGAAGCAGGATCAAAAAAAGTTCGGTCCATGTACCCTTCGATGACCTAAGACATATATTAAAGTCCGGGGATATTGTATTTGGAAACCTTGAAACCACCATAGCCACCACCGGCAAACAACTGCCGGGAAAGGGAATCTGGTTCCGGGCCGACCCGGCGGTTACGGAAGGGTTAAAGGAAGCAGGGTTTAACGTGCTGTCGCTGGCCAACAACCATACGCTGGATTATGATACCCCGGCCCTTTTGGAGACAATACAAAACCTGAACAGGCGGGTATAGGATACGTGGGGGCTGGAGAAAACCTGGAACAGGCAAAAAAGGCCGCTGGTAGTAATAAGGGACGGGGTCAGCGCAGGTTTCCTGGCATATAATGAATTCTACAATTATTTCTGGAGTTACTCCTATAAAAGACCTTTGAGGCTACCGACAGCACGGGCACGGCACCCATGAAGGAAGAAATCATTAAAGAGGATATAGAAAAACTGAAAGAATTGTGCGACGTGGTGGTGGTGTCGCTCCACTGGGGTATAGAAAACAGCAACCGCATAACCACGGCCCAACAGCAGCTTGGTCATAAAATAATCGACTGGGGCGGGGATATAGTCTTGGGGCATCATCCCCATGTGCTGCAGGGTATTGAATTTTACAACGGCAAACCAATAGCTTATAGCCTGGGGAATTTCGTTTTTGACCAAAACGGTGACAACAACAACCAAAGCATCATACTTTTTATAGAGCTGGAGGACGGGAATATAGCCGGCGTGTCAGCCTACCCGATACAAATATACGACAAGCACCAGCCTCGGCTGGCTGAAGGCGCCAAAAAAGAACAGGTCATGAACAGAATGGAAACCTTGAGCCGTCAGCTCGGGACATCGGTGGAAAGGGAAGAGCAAAGGCTGGTCTTCAAAGGCATATAGGATTTATTACCTGTGAAGTTTAACAGCCGTTTTGATATAATCGATTCGGGGTGATATCAATTATGCGGGGGGGTTCACGGGGTCGGGTCGCCCTGTTGGCGGTATTGGTCCTGGGGGCGTTTTTTTTGGGCACCGGCGGCATTAAGCCTGCCAATGCCATTGTGGAAGGGCTGGAAAGGGCAAGGCTTCAAAGGCTTACCACCGACTATACCGTAAAGGAAACAGAAAATTTCATTATCCGTTTTTACGCCGGGGACGCAGGATTAATACAAAGGGTTGCAAACCAGGCCGAAGAACAGCTGGAGCTGGCAGCGGAGTTTTTTGGGTATCGGCCGGTAGATAAGATTTTATTAACCGTTTACCATGACAAGGACCATTTGCAAAAAGGCCTTAGGCTGCCTTCGCGGGGCACCACCTTGGGAGCCTATTACGCGGGGACCATAGGGGTTCTTTCGCCGAGCGTCTGGGGAGAGGAAGGGGATGTGGCGGAAAAGGGCCTTTATTTGCATGAACTTACGCACCTTTTAATGGCGGATATGGCCGGGGGCAACTACCCCCTCTGGTTTACCGAGGGGATGGCCCTGTACCAGGAGTACCTGCACACCGGCTTTGAGTGGGGTAAGGAGTACCGGTTTGAAAAACTGCCCTATACTGTGGAAGAATTAACCGGTGACTTTGCAAGATTGGACCAGTTCCTGGCATACAAGCAGTCGCTGCTTCTTGTGAAAACGCTTGTGGAATCGGAGGGCAGGGACAAGGTGCTTGTTCTGCTTGAGATGCTGGGCACCGGTACGTCCTTTGATAAAGCCTTTGTGCAGGTGTTTGGGTATTCGCCGGTTCACCTCTGGGACCTGTTGAATGAAGAAGGCAAAAAATGAAATATGCAAGGGTTGGGGGACCCTTGCATGTCAAAATTGGGGATTGATTGGGGGATCTTACTGATTTTTGTCTGCAAAATTAGAAATAATTCTACAAACTAATCAATATCTGTATCCTATTCTAACCAAAATGTGACAAATGTCTATAGGAAATGCGGTTTATTTTTACCGGGACATTTGTCCTATAAAAAAGCAGGACAAGGCTCCGGGCTTCTCCTATCATTATTTTAAAAGGATTCGGGAGGAAATGGGCAGTCGAAGTATAATATATAAATTATAAACCATATGGGGTGATGAGGTCTTGAATAAAAAGATCCTGGTTGTAGACGACGAAAAACCAATAGCCGACATTCTTAAGTTTAACCTCGAAAGGGAAGGATACTCGGTGGAACTGGCCTATGACGGCCAGGAAGCAATCGATAAGACGCATAGGTCAAACCCGGACTTGATTTTACTGGATATAATGCTGCCGAAAATTGACGGTTTTGCCGTTTGCAAAATGTTAAGACAAAACTACCAGACGCCGATAATAATGCTTACGGCAAAGGAAGAGGAAGTGGATAAGGTGCTGGGTCTGGAGCTGGGGGCGGATGACTATATAACAAAACCCTTTAGTGTCAGGGAATTGCTGGCCCGGGTTAAGGCAAACCTTAGAAGAGCGGAAATACCCGCCGGGGGCGATGCCAATTCCGGCAACTGTATCAAGTCGGGAAGCCTGGTAATCGACCTTGGCAAATATGAAGTCAGGAAGGAAGGAAAGACCATAGAGCTTACCCTTAGGGAATTTGAGCTCGTAAAGTACCTGGCTTCGCAGGCCGAACAGGTATTCACGCGGGAAACCCTTCTTGAGGATGTATGGGGATACGAGTATTACGGCGATGTAAGAACGGTGGACGTGACCATACGACGGCTCAGGGAGAAAATTGAGGATGATTCAAGCAATCCAAAATACATCATAACAAAGCGCGGTGTGGGGTATTACTTCAGGAGGGTTTAAGTGAATGTTCAAAAGCATTCAATGGAAAATCGTAATAATATATTTCTTGCTGGTTTTCCTGGCAATGGTGATAGTGGGGGCAATAATCATAACCCAAATGGAGCAATATCTTCAGGACAACCTGGTTGAAACCCTTGACAAGGAGGCTCAGTTCCTGTCGGTTCAAATCAGGGCTGTTAGCACCGAGGGGACTTCGGACATTCAAAGGATTATCGAAAGGTGGTATGAAGTAAGCCTTTCTCCGCAGATAAGGGAAGTCTATGTACTTAACAACGAAAGAATGATTATTGGCAGCAATGTACAAAACGCCAACAACAATTATATAGCCGATATCCTGGGGACAGACCCGCCCACCGTTTTGCATTCATCTCTGACCGGCAGGAAAGAGACCGAGGTGCTGCGCAGCGAAAACGGGCAAATGCAGATATTGGACTATGCGTTTCCCGTCAGGAACAGCTCCGACCAGGTGGAAAAAATAATCTACATGAGGGCCGGAATGGCAGGGGTGGTCGCTACGCTGGACAAAGCAAAAAACATACTTAGATCGGCGACGCTGCTGGCCCTTATAATAACCGTTATTTTGGGTTCTCTGCTGGCAAGAAGTATTACCGGGCCCATCAAGGAAGTAACCTCAAAGGCCGAAAAGATGGCGGAGGGAGACTTTGACCACAGGCTGGAGGTAAAGTCCACCGACGAGATTGGTCAGCTTACCCAGATGTTTAACTACCTCACCCAAAAACTAAAACAGACCCTCGGTGAGATAGCCGATGAAAAAGGCAAGATGGAATCCATACTGTCCTATATGACCGACGGTGTAATAGCGGTAAACGTTAACGGTGAAGTAATCCATGCCAACCCTGCAGCTGTGAGGCTTCTGGGAATTAAGGGCGAAATCCATGGGACCAGGCTGGAGGATTTGTTTGCCGGCATTAACATAGACTTTAACATGGGCAGGATAAAAACGCTCTCTGCCAACCAGGAAAGCGTTATACCCATAAAGGATAGAATTCTCAGGATGGAGACTGCCGCTTTCAAAAGCGAGCATAAAAAAACGCTGGGTTATATACTGGTATTACAGGATATTACCGAGCAGCACAGGCTGGAAACCATGAGAAGGGAATACGTGGCCAATGTATCCCATGAACTGAGGACGCCTCTTACCACCATCCGCAGCTATGTAGAGACTCTTTTGGAGGGCGTTCTTGACCAAAAGGAGCTGGCCACCGAATTCCTGGCGGTGGTAAGCAGTGAAGCAGAACGTATGACCCGGCTGGTAAAGGACCTGCTGCTTTTGTCAAAGCTGGACTACCAGCAGACCCAGTGGAATAAGGTCGAGTTCAGCCTGGAGAAAATGATAGATGAAACACTGAGAAAGCTGGACATACCAATAAGACAGAAAGGGCATACCATCAGTGTTAACAAGGAATCTCCGCTGCCGATGTTTAACGGGGATAAGGACAAAATAGAACAGGTTATACTAAATATACTGAGCAATGCAATCAAGTACACCCCGGATAACGGGCACATAGAAATTGTGACGGGATATTCCGGCGGCAAAATAAGCATAGTGGTGAGCGATAACGGAATAGGTATTCCCGAAGCGGACATGCCCAGGATTTTTGAAAGGTTTTACAGGGTGGACAAGTCAAGGGCCAGGGAATTGGGAGGTACCGGCCTGGGCCTATCCATTGCAAAACAGATCATTGAGGCCCACGGGGGAACCATTGGCATAAACAGCGAACACGGCAAGGGCACAACGGTCGCAATAACGCTACCGGTGTAAATGTACTTTTTGTAAGGATATATTAATTTTCCTGTAACACGGTTGTAATATACTTAGGATATAATTTTATTTGAGATACTGTACCCACGGTATGATTCAATCACAGCCTAGGGGGATTACTCATGTTTAGAAAAGGAATAATCACGGTTCTCATTTTAATAATGGTATTTGGCGCTCTTACACCGGTGCAGGCAACCCCCCGCATAGTTGAGCTTATTAAACCAATTACCGATATAAAAACAGTAAACAAGAACATGATTATTTCCGGTTGGGCTGAAACCGATACAAAGATTGAAATAAGGGTATACAGCAGGGTGTCCAAGAGAGTTGGAGACCAGGAAGTGTACGACTGGGAAGAGTACGTCCAGCCTGGAAAGGAAGCCGAGCTGGTGGTAGGACCCACCGGCTTTTTTGCCCGTGAAGTGGAACTGAAAAACGGCGTAAACAAGGTGGAAATTAAGGCGGTTAATGCTGAAGGAAAAGAGGAGGTTACAGAGGGATTGGTAACCCTGTCCAGCAAAGAGGAAGTCAGGGATGCGGTCAAGAACCTGATGAACTTTAATTTTCTTGACCTGATAAAAGAAATAATAAAGTAAAATTGTAGTACCACCCTTCGGTTCGGAGTTGGTCTTAATGAATAAAGAAAGGATCAAAAACTGGGTCTTGGTGGGGCTTGTGCTTCTAAGCTTTAGCTTGACCATGCAGTTGTGGCTGAGCGTCCCAATAGAACGTGTAGTTCCGGGTGACCAGGCTTTTTCTGGACAGGATAGTGAAGAAATCTATGACCTGTCTAGTTTTGTTTTACCGCAGTGGATGGTGGTGAACTTCGGCGGGCAGTCCCATACGAAGCTAATAAAAGACTCCTCCAGCCAAGGATTTTTTGACGAGGTGTACGCCGGGATTTCCGAAATAATGGAATACATATTCGCCGGCGAGCAGAATATAACCTTTACCGAAGCGTCCGGTGACGAATGGGCCGCTGCCCGGGAGAGCAAGTCAATAGAGGTTGAATATGCATGGGCTTTTGATACTACCATATTCAGTGAACTGTTTGGCGGAGGGGCCAATAGGGAAAGCATTCCCATGGCCGGCATAAAAGGGCTTACCGTGACCCTGGGTGCCAACAGGGCGGTTTATTTTAAGGACGGAATAAAGGATACCATATACAAGCTGGAACTGCCCGAATCCCATCAGGAATTGGACCAGCTGGTCAACCGACTGGAGGAACATGACCCGGTTAAATACTGGACCCTGAAGGAAATTGGCTACAGCGATGACAACAGCTTTTATGTACCGCTGGATATGTCCTCTTTCAATCTGCCGGTGGGCACCGCGGAAAAGGAATTGGATACAAGTGCCCCGGCGGTTTTGGATGCCCAGGCCTCCAACTTTTTCAGCGATATGTCGGTGGTAAGAAAAATAACCGAAATGGACGGCTCGGTTATATATACCGACAGCCAGACGGCCCTATTAAGGATCGACAGCACCGGTTTCCTGGAGTATATGGTTTACAGCTATGCCGCAGGAGATAAAAACCGGGCGGATATAGTAAGTGCCATTGATGCCGCCCTTATGTTTATCAGCGTCCATGGGGGGATACCTGGACAATTGTACCTACAGGAAGCCCGGGAGGTGGAGGAAAGCGGCTTGAGGGGTCACCTGCTGAGGTTCAATTATGCGTACAATGGACTGCCCTTTTTCAGGAAGGGCGGCTTGGAAAACAAGGCCATAGAGGTTACCGTTGTGGAGGGGAAAGTTGTAAGGTATACAAGAAATGTGCACCATGTAACAAGGGCAAAAAATAAGTGCAAAACCCCTGTTGTACCCGGTGAAGGCTGCCGATGGTGGCGGAGGCAACCAGCAGCCCGGGCGGGACAAAGCCTTCCGGCTATTCAGGACATGTACTTTGGTTACTGCATTGACATGAAAGGGTCAAAGGAGCACCAGGTATACCCGGTGTGGTATATTGAAACGGGGGACGGGGCATTTATAGTGGACGCCTATGAGGGAAGACTGGTGGAGTAGAGCTTGGAGGTTGGTATAATGGACTGGGCCAAGGCGAAGACAATACTTATCATAGCCTTTGTTATAACCAATATATTTCTGGCGTACAATGTCTGGAATACCAAGTATTACGGACATCGCAGCGAACGTATAAGTGACGACAGAATAGAAGAACTGGTAGATATACTTCAGCAGCGGGGCATGCGTGTCAGCGCCCCGATACCAAAGGACCTGTATACCAAGGAAATACTTACCGTTGAATACATGGAAATAGACACCGATGGGCTTATGGAAACGGTTTTTGGAAGGGAAGGAATTAATCCCGTTGTTCAAGGGGATTCGGTAAGACACTCGGAAAGAGGTATAGTGCTGGAAGTAAAAAACGACCGGGAAATTTTTTATAAAAATCTGAACCTTCGGAATAAACCCAAGCAGGACCTGACCCAGCAGCAGGCGGTAAAAACTTGCGAGGACTTCCTAAAGGAACACAACCTTTATAACCCTTCCATGGTGGTTGAAAGCGTTGAGGCGACGGAAGTAGGGTATTTCCTATCCTTTGACCAGCGGTACAAGGATAAACTGCTGGAGAAAAGTTTTGTTGAAATGGAAGTCACGTCCGACGGCGTGCATTCGCTGCACATGCTGTGGCTTAACCCGGTTAAGGCCGAAAACAGCAGAAAAAAAATAAGCCATGCCATAGATGCCTTAATAAAGGTTGCCAGTCGGAAAGAGGTCCAGGAAAGGGGCTCCGCGGAAATTGACAGCATAAGGCTGGTACATTATTTCGATTGGGAGTCCGCCCGGGAAGGGGAGGCATTCCCTGCCTGGCGGATAAGCGTAAACGGGGAGGCCTATTATGTAAACGCCCTTACGGGGCAGGTCAGTAAATAGAAGCCTGTTTTTCCTACAGGCTATTATTTTTGTATAGGAAGGGATTTATTGTTATTTGTTGAAGAGTATATTTTTATTGGTGTATATGGCATTTATGATATAATATACTCTAGGACAAGCAGAAGGGAGATACGCCAGGGTGGAGAAGCTTTTAATTAAAGGTGGTAAACCGTTAAAGGGACAAGTTGCAGTGAGCGGGGCAAAAAATGCAACGGTGGCACTTATACCTGCGGCTCTGCTGGCAAATGACACCTGTGTTCTGGAAAACTTACCCCAGATTAGGGATGTATACGTTTTGAAGGAAATAGTGGAACAAATGGGCGCAAAGGTGCAAATGAATGAAACCGGCACCATGGAGATTGTATCCTCCGACCTGTGCAACTCTCATATTTCCAATGGCAAGGTTAAGGAACTTAGGGCTTCGTATTACCTCCTGGGGGCCCTTCTTGCCCGTTTCGGGGAGGTGTCCATGGCATACCCCGGTGGTTGTGATATTGGACTTAGGCCTATTGACCAGCACATAAAGGGTTTTAGAGCCCTGGGCGCGGAGGTTGAGATAGAGCATGGCATTATAGGCATCAAAGCCAAAAAACTTGCCGGTGCACATATATTCCTTGACGTTGTAAGCGTTGGCGCCACAATTAACCTCATGATAGCGGCCACCATGGCCGAAGGCACCACCGTGTTGGAAAACGTGGCAAAGGAGCCCCACGTGGTGGACGTGGCGAACTTCCTAAACTCCATGGGAGCTGAGGTCAAGGGAGCGGGCACCGACGTGATAAAAATACGGGGCGTTGAAAGGATGCACGGAAGCACCTACATGGTAATACCCGACCAGATAGAGGCGGGCACCTATATGATAGCTGCGGCGGCCATACCGGGCGGGAACGTAGTTATTGAGAGCGTGATACCCAAGCACCTGGATTCCATAGCAGCCAAGCTGATTGAAATGGGGGTAGAGGTACAGTTCAACGGCGATTCGGTGAGGGTGAGAAACCAACGAAGGCCTAAGAGCGTGGATATTAAAACCCTACCATACCCGGGCTTCCCTACCGATCTGCAGCAGCCCATAACCTCGATGCTTGCCCAGGCCGAGGGCACCAGCATGATTACCGAGAGCATATGGGAAGGCCGTTTCAGGCATGTGGATGAGCTTAAAAGAATGGGCGCAGACATAAAGGTTGAGGGCAGGGTTGCCGTGATTGAGGGGATAGAAGCTTTAAGCGGTGCCAGGGTAAGCGCTACCGACCTGAGGGCGGGAGCGGCGCTGGTCATTGCAGGACTTATGGCCAAGGGGGAGACCGAAGTTTGCAACCTGTTCCACATAGACAGGGGGTACGAAAACCTGGAAGGAAAACTTGCTACCCTTGGAGCCGAAATAAAAAGAGTTAAATACTAAGTTTAAACCTTGGGGGTTTTTATGGCTATTCGGTTTTGTTCCTTATCCAGCGGCAGCAGCGGAAACTGCCTTTTTTTATCGTCGGGAGCTTCCTCGGTGCTGGTGGATGCCGGCCTTTCCGGGAAAAGGGTGGCACAGCTTTTAAATCAGATGGGGGAAACGCCTCGAGCGGTGGAGGCTATCCTGGTGACCCACGACCATATAGACCACATAAGCGGCATCGGCGTGTTAAGCCGACGCTTTGATATACCGGTGTTTGCAAACGCTGCTACATGGCGGGCCATGGAGGATAAAATCGGGGAGATATCTTCTAGGAATATTAGGGAATTTACTACCGGCGGCGAGTTTGAGTTAGCCGGTTTTGGTATAAAGTCCTTTCCCATTTCCCACGATGCGTCGGACCCTGTGGGCTTTACTTTTTGCAAAGGAAACATAAAAATATCGGTGGCCAATGACCTTGGATGTGTAACCCCCGACGTGGAGCGGGAATTAAAAGACAGCAGCTTTATAATGCTGGAGGCAAACCATGATACCGAAATGCTTTGGGTGGGACGCTATCCCTGGCATCTTAAAAGAAGGATAGCAGGGGACAGGGGCCACCTTTCCAACGAGGATACCGGGGCCGCGCTGATAAGGCTTGCGGGCGGCAGGACAAAGGCGGTGCTTCTCGGGCATCTCAGTAAAGAAAACAACTATCCCCTGCTTGCCCTTGAGACGGTTAGGGGTATTTTATCAAAAGAGGGTAGAGAGGTGGGTAGGGAAATGCATATTGACCTGTCCTTCCGGGATAAAATAAGTAGGATATATACCATAACCGACCGGGAGGTATACTGATGTTGAAAGGATGGATAGGGAGGCTCTTACCTTACCTATTGGTTGCGCTTATAGCCGGCGCGGCAGGGGGCGCGCTGGGAGTAACAGTCTTGGACAACCGGGGGATACAGCAAAGGCCTGTCGAGTACCAGCGGCAGGAGGAAGGGCAGCGGCCCGAAAAAATAGTATACCCGGAAGGGGAGAACCCGGGTATAGTGCGGGCGGTGGCGGAAAAAAACATCCAGGCGGTGGTGTCCATCATCACCGTAGAAATAAGAAGGGATGAAATGTTCAACCCCACCGAAGAAAGGGGAGTAGGTTCGGGGGTAATAGTGGAGCCCAACGGGTATATACTTACAAACGACCACGTTGTAGGCAAAAACGCGCGGGAGATAAACGTACTTTTTGAAAACGGCCAGCAAATGCCTGCGGTGGTGCTGTGGCAGGATTCCGCGCTGGACTTGGCCCTTATAAGGGTTGATGCCACCGGGCTGCCCTATGCGGAACTGGGGGATTCCGACCGGGTGAGTGTAGGGGATATTGCAGTAGCCATAGGCAGCCCCCTAGGTTTAAGGTTCCAGAGGACGGTGACTTCCGGAGTGATAAGCGCGCTAAACCGGTCGCTGATGGTAGGACCCGAAGGGGAAGAGGGAATAATGGAGGACTTGATTCAGACCGACGCATCCATAAACCCGGGCAACAGCGGCGGGCCGCTTTTGAACGCCAGGGGCCAGGTAATCGGTATAAACTCCGCCAAGGCATCGGAGGCCGAGGGCATCGGTTTTGCGGTGCCCATAAACATAGCAAAGCCGATAATCAAACAGGTGGTGGAAAAGGGTTTCTTCCGGCCTATGTACCTTGGAATAGACGGGTATGACAGGGAAATAGCCGGGTATCATAATTCTGACATAGACATACAAAAAGGTATATACGTCATAAGGGTGCACAACAATACGCCGGCCAGCGCCGCAGGGATAAGGGAAGGGGATATAATCCTGGAGCTGGACGGGCAGCCCCTCGATTCAATGATAAAAATGAGAAGCATATTGTTTGGCATGGACCGGCCAAAAAAAGTCAGTGTTTTGATTAAAAGGGACGGAAAGACAATAACAAAACAGGTGGAACCGGCCCCGAGGCCGGAAGGATATTAGAAAAGCGGCTCATACTGCTGGGACAGGTGAGCCGCTAGATTATACCAATCCCTTCCCCTTGACAATCATTATTGTAGGTATTAATATGTAATAAACAATATTTCTAAATAGGGTACTAAAACGCTGCAAAAAAAAGAGCAGCTTATTTTTTGAGCTCGAGCATTGAAGGAAGGGAAGCTGGGTATATGCGGCAGGGAGAAAGGAATATAAAAACAGTGCATATGGCTTCCGTGTTTTTCATCTTCGTATTGGCAGGAGTTTTCATAGCGATGACGTCCTATAACCGGCTGCACGACACGGTTACCGTCGAGGCGGGGACCGGTGTGCCGAACGTATCCAGGTTTATAAAGGGTCAAAACACCCCGGGACAGTTTGTGACCGACCCGGCGGCAATAGATACAACCATACCGGGGGTTTACGATGTAGAAATAAGGATAGGCAAAAAAACCTACCGGTCCAAGTTGGAAATAAAAGATACCATCCCTCCCGAGGCGACAGCGGTAAACCGGGAAGTTCCCTCCGGCAGGGTGCTTGAGGCAGAGGACTTTGTAACGGATATTACCGATGCAACGCAGGTGGCGGTAACCTTTGGCTTGCGGCCCGACTTTACAAGCCCCGGCGTAAGGGAAGTAACGGTCCTTTTGGAGGACCGGGGCGGGAATGTTACCGAGAAAAAGGCAGTGCTGACAGTTTTGGAGGACAATGAGCCGCCAAGGATAATAGGGGCCCATGATCGGACAGTGTACATCGGGGACAGGGTTTCTTACAGGCGGGACGTTACTGTTATTGACAACCTGGACGAGGATGCGGTGCTTCATATTGACAGTAGTGCGGTAAACCTGAAAAGGGAGGGGTCCTACCCCGTAATATACACCGCATCGGATGTCTCCGGCAACGTAACCAAAATAACCGTTACCTTTACCGTAGAGGAAAAACCGGAGGATTACGTGGACCCGGATGAGCTGGACAAGCTGGTGGACGAGGTTCTGGCAGGTATTATAAACGATGAAATGACCCAGCGGGAAAAGGCCAAGGCCATCTACGACTGGACCAAGCACAGTATCGGGTATATTGACTACCCCGACATGGGCGACTGGGTCAAGGCGGCCTACCAGGGTATCAAGAACCGGCGGGGAGACTGCTTTGTGTACTACTCAACCGCCCAGGCGCTGCTTACCCGGGCGGGCATCGAAAACCAGCGCGTAGTCAAAACCGGCGGGGGCCATTACTGGAACCTGGTGAACTGCGGTGACGGCTGGTACCATTTTGATACCACCCCGCGGAGGGGCGGAGGAGAGTTTTTCATGCTTACCGATGCGCAGCTGGAGGAATACTCCAAGAAGCATAATAACAGCCACGTATGGGACAAATCCAAATACCCCGCAACTCCGCCCGAGTAAAGGGGCAGAAGTTTATTTATGCCGGAGGCGGCGATATACCGAAACAAGGAGGAAAATATGCAGTACAACGTATTGGAATACCTGGAACGCACCGTCAAAACATTTCCTGAAAAGAAGGCCTATGCAAACGACCGGGAGAGCATTACCTTCCGGGAGGTTTATAAGCAGGCAAGGGCTATAGGCACTTTTTTGAGCAGGAAGGGCATATACAAGCAGCCGGTTGTGGTGTTCATGGACAAGCACCCGAGGGCGGTGGTTGCATTTTTCGGCGTGGTGTACGGCGGCAATTTTTATGTGCCCATGGAAGAGGAGATGCCCCGATTCCGTATAGAACTGATACTAAAAAAACTGGAGCCAAGGGCCGTCATATGCGACCAGGCGTCAAAAAAGGTGATGGATACTTTTAATTTCGGCGGAGAGGTGTTCCTTTATGATGATATGGTTCGGGAAAACATTGACGATGAGGTTCTGGGGAATATACGGGATGCGGCCATTGACACCGATCCCATATACATTATTTACACCTCCGGCTCGACCGGGGTGCCAAAGGGCGTGGCGGCGTGTCATCGTTCGGTTATTGACTATATAGAGAGCCTTACCGACGTGCTGGGGGTGGATGAGAACACGGTATTCGGCAACCAGACTCCCTTTTATTTCGATGCAAGCCTTAAGGAACTGTATTCCACCATCAAGGCGGGAGCCACCACTTATATAATACCCAGGAGCCTGTTCATGTTTCCGGTTAAGCTGGTGGAATTCTTAAACCAATACAAGATAAACACGGTGTGCTGGGTGGTGCCGGCACTGACAATGATATCCGCTTTCGGTACCTTTGACAGCGTAAAGCCAAAGCACCTTCATACCATAGCCTTTGGCAGCGAAGTGTTCCCGATAAAGCAGTTTAACATTTGGAGGAAAGCGCTGCCGGATGCCCAGTTCATAAACCTTTACGGTCCCACCGAGGCCACCGGCATGTCCTGTTATTATAAAGTGGACCGGGAATTCCGGGAGGGAGAAGTGCTGCCCATCGGAAGACCCTTCCGGAATACCGATATAATACTGCTTGACCAAAACGGCAGCATTCCGCCTAAGGGGGAACTGGGGGAAATATGCATAAGGGGGACATCCCTTACACTGGGCTATTATAAAGACTTTGAAAGGACCGCCGAGGTATTCGTGCAAAACCCGCTGAACAACGCGTACCCCGAGCTTATATACCGCACCGGCGACCTGGGCAGGTACAACGAGAGGGGAGAGCTAGTGTTCGTCACCCGCAAGGACCACCAGGTTAAGCATATGGGGCACCGCGTGGAACTGGGAGAGATTGAAGTTAACGTTAACATGATAGAAGGGGTAAAAAGCGCATGCTGCGTGTACGACGAGGATACAAAAAAGATTGTGCTGTTTTATGTAGGCGACGTTAGCGCAAGGCAGGTGGCCGATGACCTTAGAAAAAGGCTGCCGAGGTATATGCTGCCCAACAGCATTGAAGAGCTGGAGACCATGCCGTTGACGTTTAACGGCAAGATTAACCGCAAGCTGCTTAAGGAGCAAATAAACGTGGGAAAGAAGGAGAAATGAAAATGGAAACCCTACTGCAAATACTGAAGGACCTGCACCCCGACGTGGACTTTGAAACCTGTGATACCTTGGTTGATTCCGGCATACTGGATTCCTTTGATATAATAACGTTAATAGCCGAGATAAGCAGCGAATTTGACGTAAACATACCGGCAGAAGAGATTATGCCCGACAATTTTAATTCGGCCGAAGCACTATATGCTCTGATTAAACGATTATCCGATGAAGATTAACAGGGGGACCCTATGCTTTTTGCATCCTACGGATTTATTTTATTCATAGGCCTGTTGTTTATAGCATACTATTCCATACCCAAAAAGTATCAGTGGCAGCTGCTGCTTGGGGCAAGCTACCTGTTCTATTATTTTTCGGGTCCGGAGAACCTGCTGTATATATCCCTTACCACTCTTTCCACCTATGCGGCGGCTGTAAAGATTAGCGAAATGCACCGGGTTCAGGCGCAGCACCTTGCCTCTCATGGGGATGAAATGTCACGGGAGGAGAAAAAGGCCTACAAGGCTTTGACAAAGTCCGGGCAGCGCCGCTGGCTGTTGGCTTGCCTAATTCTTAACTTTGGTGTGCTGGCGGTCACCAAGTATTCCAATTTTGCCATAGCGAATATAAACTGGGCTTTAGAAACCCTGGGCAGCGGTGCGCGGGTTTCTTTCCTGCAGCTGGCCCTGCCCATGGGGATTTCATTTTATACTTTTAAAACCATGAGCTATATTATAGACGTTTACCGCGGAAGGTATCCGGCAGAGCGAAATCCCTTCAAGCTGGCGCTCTTTACATCCTTTTTCCCGCAGCTGGTTCAGGGGCCCATCAGCCGGTTTGACAGCCTGTCCCGGACGCTGTTTGAGCAGCACTCCTTCGACGGCAGGAATGTAAGCCGAGGGCTTCAGAGGATACTGTGGGGATTTTTCAAAAAAGTAGTGCTGGCTGACCGCATGTTGATGGCAGTAAATACGATAATCAGGAATCCCGATACCTACCAGGGTATATTCGTGTTCATAGGCATGCTATTTTATGCCTATCAGCTTTATGCCGACTTCACCGGAGGCATAGACATAACCATAGGCACCGCCGAAGTGCTGGGCATCAAGGTGGAAGAAAACTTCAAACGGCCGTATTTCTCGAAATCTACGGCGGAATATTGGAGGAGATGGCATATTACCATGGGGACCTGGTTCAAGGACTACCTGTTTTACCCCCTTTCGGTATCCGGGCCCATGCTTAAGTTTTCCAGGTACTCGAGGCAAAAACTCGGCGACGGTTTGGGGAAAAGGCTGCCGGTTTATGTTTCAACCATTATTGTCTGGTTTACCACCGGCCTGTGGCACGGGGCAAGCTGGAACTTCATAGTATGGGGGCTTCTGAACGGGGCGGTAATAATAGTATCAATGGAATGCCAGCCGCTGTATGACTGGTTCCACGGCAGGTTTAACGTAAAGGATTCCTTTTGGTTCCGCCTGTTCCAGGTGGTCCGCACCATACTGCTTATGAGCGCCATAAGAATGTTTGACTGTTACAGGGACGTGCCGCTTACCTTTAGAATGCTGGGTACCATGTTTACCCGCTTTAACATTGGTGCGCTCTCGCTGGAAGCGCTGCTTGGCCTGGGGCTCGGCCTGCCGGACTATGCAGTTCTGCTTTTGGGCCTTGCGGCCCTTGTGTGGGTAAGCCTTGTGCAGCGAAGCGGCAGTGTCAGGGACAAGCTTGCCGGCAAACCTTTCGTGTTGCGCTATGCAGCATACTATGTTCTTATTGTTTCGATACTGGTATTCGGAGCCTACGGCATCGGCTACGATGCAAGCCAGTTCATCTATAACCAGTTCTAGGAGGGCGTCATGGCAAGGAAGAGAATCTTAACCGCACTAATAACAATAGCCCTTACGGCGAGCAGCCTCTATATATTGGAGCGGCTGCTTATGCCGAAATACGTCTCCGCCATAGTGGAGGGGTCCCTAGTAGAGGAATACTACAGCGAGGACAAAAACCACGACGTGATTTTTATCGGGGACTGCGAGGTGTACGAGAGCTTTTCGCCCATAACCCTGTGGGAGTACTACGGCATTACCAGCTACATCCGGGGCAGCGCCCAGCAGCTTATATGGCAGTCCTATTACCTGCTGGAGGAAACTCTAAAGTATGAAAAACCGGAAGTGGTGGTGTTTAACGTACTGGCCATGAAATACGACCAGCCCCAGAAGGAAACCTATAACCGTATGGCGCTGGACGGTATGAGGATGTCCCTTTCAAAGATTAGGTCCATAAGGGCGTCAATGATGGAGGACGAAAAGTTTATTGAGTATATATTCCCGCTTCTCAGGTACCATTCCCGGTGGAGCGAGCTTACTGCTGAGGACTTCCGGTATATGTTCCGTAAGGATAAACTGTTTCACAACGGGTACTACATGAGGGTGGACATAAGGCCGGTCCAAACGGTGCCAAAGGGCAGGAAACTGGCCGACTACCGATTTGGGGAAAGGGCTTATTATTATCTTGATCGTATGGTAGAATTGTGTAAGGAAAACGATATTGAACTTGTGCTGATAAAGGCGCCCAGCCTGTACCCATACTGGTATGACGAATGGGAGGCTCAGATGGAAGACTATGCCGCGAAGCACGGGCTTTTGTATATAAACTTTCTTGAACTTATTGACGAGGTGGGTATAGACTATAGCAAAGACACTTACGATGCCGGGCTGCACCTTAATGTAACCGGGGCGGAAAAAATGTCTATATACTTCGGTAAAATACTGAGGGACACCTACCGGCTGAAGGACCACAGGGACGACCCGGAGCTTAGCCGGCTGTGGCGGCAGAAGGCCGAGTTTTACTATGCCATGAAGGAAAGCCAGTACCGCGAACTGGAGGAATACGGGTACCTGAAAAGTATTGGCGCCAGACCCCCGGAAAGCATTGCGGCGGATTGATTCCACGGCCCGTTTAATGGAGTATATAGTGAAAGGGGAAGGAAAATATGAAAAGATTTAGCTTAATCATAATATTATCGCTGCTTTTGTCGCTGTTTTTGACCGGCTGCGGCGGCAGCGCCCAGCCCGCCGCCGGTGACAACCCCGGAAAAACCGGGGATGAAGGGCCCGCCGGGTACGTTTTTGAAACGGAAGGCATTGTAATCGCGATGCACGCCGAGGTTGAACCGATTTTGCAAAAGCTTGGCGAGGCCATGGAATATTTCGAGGCGGAAAGCTGTGCCTTCCAGGGCATGGAGAGAGTATATACCTACAGCGGGTTTGAGCTTCATACCTATGAAATGGACGGCACCGATTATGTGGCGGCGTTGATATTTTTGGACGACAGCGTTTCCACGAAGGAGGGGGTATACCTTTTTTCCAGCCTGGAGGATGTGTTGGCGGCGTACGGCGATGGTTACACCAAGACCAACGACATGTACTCCTATGAACAGGATGGGTCCCGGCTTTCCTTTCTTGTAGAAAACGACGAAGTGACTATGATAGAATACATGGCGGTTACCGAATAGGGACCGCCTTTATCTTTATTTATGGAGGGCTATTTGCCTCCTGTTCAAACCCATAGGTTACGGCAGCATTAATGAATGCCTAGGTTTCTTCCTAGCCCTGGATTTTACTTTTTATACATTCAATAATCGGGTTTATTGATTTTTTATTTGTCCAATCAGCGGGATGTTTATAGCATGCAAGCATTCCTTTTTCGTCGTCGGTACGTTCATCATGGTTTTGCGCTCAATTTTTCTCTTACATATACATTAAGACCCTGTCAATTGGATTTAATTTTGTAATTGAAGCTCACCTCGTAAATGAAAAGAAAGAGACTTTTTCCTTCATTTCGCGTGCAAAGTTATTGTTCTTGATGTCATTTATTGCACTGGGATGCGGGAGACGCGCCTACAGAGAATACCACCACTTTTTTATCTTTCAATCTGTCAAAGTTCTTTCTATGAGAGAAAGCCTAAAATACCGGTGGCATACAGTGAACCGCCATAAACAACTGTATCATATTTGAGCAAGTCATTTAGCGTGATTTTAGACCCTTCGAACAAATCCGCCTTTACTTCATCCGCAATCCACTGCGCATAGCGTTGTGCGCTGCCATATTTTGATTTATAAACAACAACCACTTTATTAATGCTATCTGACATATTGTTTTTCCCCTTGCGCCGTTGAGGCACTGGCCCTTTCATTACTAAATTTCACTGGTTACTATCATATCATTTATAAGTTAACTTATACAGCTAAAAAATATAGATTTAATAACGACAGCCAAAGTTTTTTATAAATCTGGTATAATAATTCTATATGCCCTGACTGTGCATCCGGTATGTCGTATACGGTATGGGTAAACACCGAATTATATACAAAGGGGTACCGAGTTGAAAGGGAAAGGATTGACGATTATAAAGTTTTTGCAGGACTTTTTCTTTACGCCGCAGGGATAGTCATGACAATAAATGCAAATATCGGGCTTGCCCCTTGGGATGTATTCCATCAGGGCCTTTCAAAGACTTTCGGGATTACAATAGGACAAGCCAGTATAGGTATAGGTATCATTATAATAATAATTAACAGTCTTTTTAAAAGAAAAAGTCGGCTGGGTCTCTCAATATGCTGTTTATCGGCGTGTTCGTGGACATTTTAATGTTGAACCATATAATACCGGAATTTGAAAACCTGGTGTTAAGGGCTCTTATGATGTTTTCGGGTATGTTTGTCATTGGTGTGGCAACCTATTTGTATATAAGCGTAGGCTTGGGGGCTGGCCCGAGGGACGGGCTTATGGTTGCCTTGACCAAGAGGACCGGAAAATCGGTGCGCCTGGTGCGAAATACCATTGAAACCGTCGTGGTAATTATTGGGTATTTTTTGGGAGGGTCGGTTGGAGTAGGGACCCTGGTTATGGCTCTTACAATAGGCGTTTTCGTGCAGCTGGCATTCCAGCTTTTCAAGTTTGATGTGAAAAAAGTGGAGCACCGGTTCATAGACGAGGATATAAAACTGCTCAAAAAAATGTTGACCCAGCCTAAAAGGGATGTGGGCGCCGGCGGGAAGTGACCGGGGTTTTACCCAGGATATGCTCTGCTTTTGAATTCGGGTATATACAAAAAAGGCTGAAAGAGCTGTGTGAGTCGGGGGAAAACAATGATAACCGGTATAATGCGAAGGGCCATTCTGGGCAAGAAAGACAAATTCCTGTTTGAAGGCTATAGGGAGGGGTTAATTGACTTTGACAGTATCGGAAGTGAAGTTGGCCTATATGTCCACGTTCCTTTTTGCAGAAGGATATGTCCTTTTTGTCCTTATAACAAAACAATATATGATAGGAATACGGCGGGCGAATACAGGCAGGCGCTTGTTAGAGAGTTAAACCTATATAAGCCAAAGCTTCAAAACAAAAAAATAACATCGCTGTACATCGGTGGAGGCACTCCGACCCTTATGGCAGAAGAAATGATAGAGGTATTGGGATTTGTTAAAAACAATTTTGATTTCAAGGGAGATATCGGTATAGAGGTCCATCCGGCGGAAGCAAACAGCAAATTGTTTGATTCGCTTAAGGAAATGGGCGTTAACCTTATTAGCCTTGGGGTGCAGACCTTTAATGATAAAATACTGGACTTCTTAGGAAGGGGTTATAACTCAGGGGAGGCGGACAAAGCCCTGTCCATCATTAAAAATTACGGCTTCAAATGCGTTGATGTGGATATAATGACAAACCTTCCCGGACAGACCATGGAAGACATAGAATACGATATAAGCAGGGCGTATTCCTATGATATAGACCAACTGTCGGTATACCCGCTTATTGTCTTCCCCATGACCAAAATGGGAGCGGCTATCAGGGAAAACGGTTTAAGCCGTTTCAATTGTTTACAGGAGAAAAAATACTAGGACTAATCGATGAAGTATCCCGGAAGAACGGCTATAAAAGAAGCTCTGTATGGACTTACGGAAAGGATGGGGGCAACAGGTACACTTCGGTTACAAGGGAAAGCTTCGTGGGTATCGGGGCCGGGGCAAGCTCCCTTATTGACGGGTATTTCTATCTCAATACTTTCAGCGTTGGTGAGTACATAAAAGCGCTGGGCAAGGGAAAGCTGCCCATAAACATGGTAAACCGGATGTCCAAAAGAGAAAAAATGATATTCAGGGTTTTCTGGAGATGTTACGATGGGGTAATAGACGGGAACAGTTTGCACAGCTTTATAACGCAAGTCTGGAAAAAGAATTCCCTTTTTGTTTATAATGCTTAAGGTCCTTGGAATGGCAAAAGTACACAACGGCAGATTTGAATTGACCGAGGTAGATATGCCTATCATCTTGTGGAAAAGCGGTACTCGGTATGCTATCTGAACGACCTGTGGCATGCGTCAATGAAGCAGCCGTGGATAAAAGAAATAAGGCTGTAGAAGGAGAGAACATGGGCATGATAGGATATCAGGTTTTGTGCTAAAATAAAAAGACAAAGGACGAGAACAATAACCGGCTTGTAGTAGTTGTTATGAAAGGACTGTTTTTATGCAAAAGACATTGGTACTGGCAGAAAAGCCTTCGGTGGGACGGGACCTGGCAAGGGTCCTGGGATGCACAAATAAGGGCAGCGGCTATTTCGAAGGCGAGCAGTATGTAGTTACATGGGCGCTGGGGCACCTGGTAACGCTGGCTGAGCCGGAGGACTATGACAAAAAGTATAAATCGTGGAACATGGAGGACCTTCCGATACTGCCTTCCCGGCCGAAACTTGTGATAATAAAACAAAGCGGAAGGCAGTTTAACCTGGTGAAGGATCAGATGCAAAGAAAAGACGTTGGCCGAATTGTGATCGCCACCGATGCCGGCCGGGAGGGGGAGCTTGTTGCCCGTTGGATAATAGAGAAGGCGGGCGTAAAAAAGCCCATTATGCGCCTGTGGATATCCTCGGTGACCGACAGGGCCATCAAGGAAGGTTTCAATAATCTTAGGGACGGCAGGGACTATGAAAACCTTTACGCCTCCGCCTTTGCCCGGGCCGAGGCCGACTGGCTGGTGGGCCTAAACGCCAGCCGGGCCCTTACATGCAAATACAATGCCCAGCTGTCCTGCGGCAGGGTGCAGACCCCCACCCTGGCTATAATTGCCCAGCGGGAGCGGGAGATACAGGACTTTGTGCCCAAGCCCTATTACGGCATAACCGCCGTGGCTGATAAGTTCAGGCTTAGCTGGCAGGACGGTGGGTCAGGCAGCTGCAGGACCTTTGACATGCAGGCAAGGGACAGGGCACTGGAAAGGATGCAGGGAAAAGACGCCATAGTGCTGCAGGCGGACAAAACCCTCAAAAAAAGCGGTGCACCGCTATTATATGACCTTACCGAGCTGCAGCGGGACGCGAACAGGATTTTTGGTTATTCGGCAAAGGAAACCCTTTCTATCATGCAGGACCTGTACGAGCGCCACAAGGTGCTTACCTATCCGAGGACGGATTCCAGGTATATTTCCACCGACATGGTGGGCACTCTGAAGGACAGGATTAAGGCCTGCGGCGTAGGGCCCTATTCAAAGGCCGCGGCGGAGGTACTTAAGGGGCCTATAACGGGAAAACTGCGCTTCGTGGACAATGCCAAAGTATCCGACCATCATGCCATAATTCCCACCGAACAGCCGGTATACCTTGAGGACTTCAGCGAGCGGGAAAGAAAGGTGTACGACCTGGTGGTAAAGCGGTTCCTGGCGGCCTTTTACCCTCCCTTTGAATACTACCGGCTGGGCGTGAAAGCGCAGGCCGGGGACCAGATGCTTGTCGCAAGGGGTACAGTGGTGGTTAACAAGGGCTGGAAGGAAGTCTACCAGTACCATTCGGAAGAAGAGGAAAATGACGGGGAAGTACCGGAGCAGGTGCTGCCGGACATTAAAAAAGGTGATACCATCAGGATACTGGGACTGGAAAAGACCGAAGGGAAAACCAAGCCGCCGGCCCGGTTCAACGAGGGAACACTGCTTTCAGCCATGGAGAACCCGGCGAAATACATGGCCGGCGAAAGCAAGGACCTAATAAAGACCATCGGTGAAACCGGGGGGCTGGGAACGGTAGCCCGGGCGGATATAATAGAAAAACTGTACAGCAGCTTTCTTATCGAAAAGAAAGGTAGGGAAATCCATATTACATCCAAAGGGAAACAGCTGCTGGACTTGGTGCCGGAGGACCTGAAGTCACCGGCCCTTACCGCCGAATGGGAACAGAAGCTTGGAGCCATTGCCAGGGGAGAAGTCAAAAAAGAGGACTTTGTAAAGGAAATGAAAGACTATGCCCAGGTGGTTGTAAGGGAGATAATAAGCAGCAGCGCCGAATTCCGGCATGACAACATCACCAGGAATAAGTGCCCCGAATGCGGCAAATACATGCTGGAGGTCAAGGGGAAGAAGGGCAGGATGCTGGTGTGCCAGGACCGGGAATGCGGGCACAGGATAGCGGTTGCCAGGGCCACCAATGCCAGGTGCCCCGAGTGCCATAAAAGGATGGAACTGCGTGGCGAAGGGGAGGGGCAGATTTTTATTTGCAGCTGCGGCTTCAGGGAAAAACTGTCCGTCTTTAAGGAAAGAAGGAGCAAGGAAAACGACAGGGTTTCCAGGAAAGAGGTTCAAAGGTATATTAAAGAGCAGAAAAAGGAAAGGGACAAGCCGCTGAATACATCCCTGGCGGATGCCCTGTCCAAGCTCAAGATGTAAAATCCTTACGGGAATAGAGCCCTGCATTTGCGGGCAAAATATAAGACAATGACATAAAAAACTGTTCTTTCAGGGACGGTTTTCTCCACGGGAGGCTTGCAGTATTAACCGGCGTACCGGCCCGGCCGGTAGAAGGTGTGTTGAGCCAATTGCGATGTCAGCAAAACGAGTAAAGGCAATGGATAAAGGCTAGGGGGAAAATAACTTTCTCCCAAAATAGGACGGTGTTATGCATGTTTGAAGACTGTGGATAACAACAAACCCAGAAATCCACCCCATACTGGCAGAAGGACGGTAAAATGGCTTAGAATGCAAAAAAGCCCCGTTTCTTTAGTGTATAATAGTAGGTGTAGAAACAACTAAAAACACTGAAGAAAGGAGCTTTTCAATGGCTATTATACCACAACAAACACTTTTTGTATGGAGTGAAATTGAAAATTTAGGTGATTTGGAAAGATTGCGTTTAGTTCTTGAGTATATGCCCGATGAAGAGCTTATGCAAAGCCTAGAAAGAGAAAGGAAAAACGGTCGTGATGATTATCCTGTAAGGGCAATGTGGAATTCCATCATAGCCGGAATAGTGTACCAGCATCCCACCGTAGAGAGTTTACGTCGTGAATTATCAAGGAATGGTCAGTTACGTTTTATGTGCGGTTTTCGCAACGGCAAAGTACCGAGGGCATATGTGTATACCAGGTTTTTAAACAATCTATTAAGAGAAGAAAAGCTGGTCCACAACATATTCGATAAACTGGTAGATGAATTAGAAAACTTGTTGCCATCATTCGGTACGAATTTAGCCATAGACGGTAAAGCAATCTCCTCCCTTTCGAAGGGAGAAAACAAAACCAAGACAAAGGATGGTCGTCGTGATCTGGATGCTAACTGGAGCAAAAAAGAGTATAAAGGTGTCCGGGAAGACGGGACAGCCTGGTCAAAAGTAGTGAAATGGTTTGGCTATAGATTGCACCTGATAGTGGATGCCGATTATGAGTTTCCTATCGCTTATGAGCTAACTAAGGCATCGGTTTCAGAGGTAAAGCAGGCGCACAAAATGATAGATGATCTTAATGAAGCGCATCCTGAGCTGATTGAGAGATGCGAGACTTTGGAAGCCGACAGAGGATATGACGATACAAAACTTTATGAAAAGCTATGGGATGATTACAAAATAAAGCCAGTGATTGACATTCGCAATAAATGGAAGGATAAGGATAAAACGCGGCAGCTTCAGGATTATGAGAATGTAATCTATAATTATAAAGGCAATGTATATTGTGTTTGTATGGAAACAGGTATTGAGCGTGAGATGTGTGTAGGAGGCTTTGAAAAGGATAGAAAAAGCCACGGAACCTTAAGAAAACTTTGTCCTGCCAAACAATATGGAATAGAATGCAAGTATATGGATAAATGTAAGGTAAAACAAGGTATACGTATAGATATAGAAGAGGATCGCCGAATATTTACGCCTATCGACCGTGCAAGTTATAAATGGGAAAGAACCTATGACAAGCGGCCGTCTGTTGAAAGGGTAAACAGCAGGTTGGATGAATCTTACGGCTTTGAAAAACATTATATACGAGGCCTTAGAAAAATGAATATAAGATGCGGGATAGCGTTATGCGTGATGCTGGCTATGGCAGTGGGCAGGATAAAGGAAAATCAAGCCGATAAAATGAGAAGTCTTGTTCAAAGCGCATAAGGTTATCCACTGTTATAGCTATAAAAATACCCACAGTGTTGGATGGCTTCAGCGGTTTCTAAGACCTTAAGGCCAATTTGTAGCTGATGTGTATTAAGTGTACAAATTTTTAAGTAAGAATTTCAAATACAGGGCAATTATGATGTCGGGAATGATTTTTACAGCTTTCCAGCCCAGGTTTGCAAGGTATTAAAAAATATTTTCGTTAAAAATCTGGGAAGATGGGTACAAAGCAAAAAGCTCGTGTTAGAAATATCTTGCAATGTTAAGAATTATATGTTAGTATTACATCCGGTGTTAAAAAGTTGAAAAAGCTAAGACAATCTTTAGGCCTCTGGGCACAGTAAGGACAAAAGGTGTTTGGTGTTATTCGGCTTTTTGATGTAATAAATAAAAAGGAGGCCCATTTAATGCAGGGTACAGTAAAATGGTTCAACGCCGACAAGGGCTATGGCTTTATCGAATCCAGTGAGGGCGGGGACGTTTTCGTTCATTTTTCCGCCATACAGGGCGAAGGGTTCAAGACTCTCGAAGAAGGCCAGAGCGTTGAATTTGACGTAGTCGAAGGCAACCGTGGTCCCCAGGCCGCAAACGTAGTGCGCCTGTAAGAACCATAAAGTATTGAGAAATGGGCATTTCTGTGATACCGGAAATGACCATATTCAATATAGGGATAAAATCCCGAAGGATATTTACACCAACAAGAAATACAGGAAAAGAGGAGAAATAAATAAATGACAACTTTTTATGAAATGGGATTAAGTGCACCCATTGTAAAAGCAACCGACAATATGGGGTTTGAAGAGGCCACCCCGATACAGGAGAGGACCATCCCGCTGCTGATGGACGGCCGGGATGTAATAGGCCAGGCCCAGACAGGCACCGGCAAAACCGCTGCCTTCGGCATACCGATGGTGGAAAAAATTGAAAAGGGCTCCAGCAAAGTGGAGGGGCTCGTCGTAACACCCACCAGGGAACTGGCTGTACAGGTGGCGGAGGAGATAAACAGGATTGGACAGTACAAGGGAATCCGGGCCCTGCCGATATACGGCGGCCAGGATATAAAACGCCAGATAAAGGCGCTGGGAAGCAAGCCCCAGATAATAGTGGGCACTCCGGGGCGGCTTATGGACCATATGAGGAGAAAAACCGTAAGGCTGCAGCAGGTAAGCATGGTTGTGCTGGACGAAGCCGATGAAATGCTGAACATGGGCTTTATTGAGGATATAGAGACCATACTGGACCAGGTGCCGGATGGGGCCCAGACAATGCTCTTTTCTGCCACCATGCCAAAACCCATCCAGCGGCTGGCGGGCAAATTCATGGACTCTCCGGAGCTTATCAGGATGGAGGCAAAGGAGGCGACCCTGCCCAGCACCGAACAGTACTATTACGAGGTCCAGGACAGGCAGAAGTTTGACATATTGTGCAGGCTGCTGGATATCCAGTCGCCCGACCTTTGTATTGTATTCGCAAGGACCAAGAGGCGGGTGGACGAGATTTTCGAAGCCCTGTCCAAAAGAGGGTACCTTGCGGAGGGCATCCACAGTGACCTGACCCAGGCAAAAAGAAACCTTGTTATGCGCCGGTTCAGGGAAAGAAGCATTGAGATACTGGTGGCCACCGATGTGGCGGCCAGGGGGCTTGATATTGGCGGAGTCAGCCATGTATACAATTTTGATATACCCCAGGACCCGGAGAGCTATGTTCACAGGATAGGCCGTACCGGAAGGGCGGGCAAAGAAGGCGTAGCCGTTACCTTTGTGACTCCAAGGGAGTTGGGCCAGCTAAAACAGATAGAGAGGATAATAAACAGGAAGATAATAAGAAGGCCGATACCTACGGTTAACGAAGCCATAGAAGGCCAGCAGCAGCTTGCTGTTGAAAGGCTGATGAAGGCGGTTGCGGAGGAGAGGCTGGGCATGTACAAAGAGCTGGCAGGGGAATTGCTGGAGGAAACAGATTCGGTGACCCTTCTGTCGGCGGCACTAAAACTGCTGACGAAGGAGACGAATGCCACTCCGGTGGTGTTGACCGATGAAAGGCCCCAGCCTTCCAAAAAATACGGCAGGAATAAACAAAGGCAGCCATCCGGACGGAATGACAAGGGTTTCTATAAGGGCAAAAAACCCTACGGCAAAAAGAAAAGAGAATACCAGAGGGTTTAGCCCCGATACAACAACCAGGGGTTAATGCGGCGGGATTTATGGCCGAGCCGGCCGGGGAGTAAGGGGATCGAATCTTTATTTTGGACATCCGGATAATTGAGTTTATAAGTGAAAACATGCAAAGCCCTTTGCTGGACCAAATAATGCCGGTAATCTCCCGGATGGGGAACGGGGGGCTTGTGTGGATCGTCATAGCTGCGCTTTTGATGACGTGCAGGAAATATAGAACCGCCGGGCTTATGATGATATGCGCAGTAGCCCTGGGGGCGGTGCTGGGAGAGGTATTCCTACCCTCCGGGCATGCCACCTCATCCTTTGCGGCGGCCGGGACTGTGTTGAGAACGGTGGACAGATGGCTAATAAAGGTGCCGGTGCTGCTTCTAGCCTGTGCCGTTGCCTTCTCCAGGGTTTATCTTTTTGTGCATTATCCCAGTGACATACTGGGGGGTATGCTGCTTGGCCTTTTGTCCGCATATGCTGTATATCGGTTGTTTTTACGGGGCAGGAATACCGCCGGTTCCAAAACCCCTTAATAGGGCTGCTTGGTATCAGGGCCCTTTGTTCCAAAAGTCCTCGGGGTTAACGTTTTGTATGGCATGGAGGACCCTGTACCGGATATCCGGGTAGCGGCGGCTAAGCTCCGCCACAAGGCTCTTCATTTCTTCCCTTTTGGTTTTCCTGTTTGCCGGGCAGGCGTTTTTTACCACCGGTATGCCCCGTGACCGGACTATGCCCTCTATTGTTCTTTCTTCAAGATAAATCATGGGCCGTATTACGGTAATATCCCTCCTGTCAAGGTAGCTCTTGGGCTGGAACACGCCCAGTTTGCCGTTGAATACAAGGTTCATAAGGAGTGTTTCAATGACATCGTCCAGGTGGTGCCCCAAGGCGGCCTTGTTGCACCCCAGGGCCTTTGCCGTTTTATAAAGGGCGCCCCTTCGCAAATTGGCGCACAGCGAACAGGGATTCTTTTCGTTCCTTACATCGAAAACTATTCTTCCTATATGAGTGGGCTTTACATAAAGCCTGCTTCCCAGGGATTCTACATACCCCTTGAGGGGCGATATGTCCATGTCCTCAAAGCCGAGGGTAAGGCATATCGGGACCAGTTCAAATTCAAAGGGAAGCTGTTTCTGTAAAAGCCTAAGTATATAAAAAAGGGTAGAACTGTCCTTTCCACCGGAAAGGCCAACGGCGATACGATCCCCGGGCTGCAGCATCCGGTACTGCTGCATTGCTTTTTTTACCGGTGTCAAAAGTCTTTTGTTGTCGGTCTTTGTATGGCGAATTTCCATAAAAGAGTTCCTTTCCGTAATAAAATTTATTGGTTCCTAATACTAGTATAGCCGCGGATAGGGGCCTTAACAAGGCTGCTTTTATTACGGACCATGATTAAGATTTGTAAAAACGGTGAAGTAAAGGGATTAAAAAATAGAGCAGTGGAACATAATATATTGAAGGCTTTAAAAGAAAAAGCCCCGGCATTTGCAAAATGGGGTTTAAGCAAGCATTTTCTAGCGGCAAAGCCGGATTTCTTAGAGTATAATTTTAGTTGGCAATAACGATAAAAAAACAGGAAGAAGGTAAAAACCCTCTTCCCTACATGCAAGTTAACCTGTAGAATTGATTCGTTACAAACAAAACGACAGGGGGCTTGCATGGTGAAAACAATGATATCAGAAAAAGGACTAAACTTCAACGATTTAGAAAAAGAAATTTTCAGGATAGGATGCGAATATGCGGCAAATCTAATGGAGCAGGTATTAAGCAACATGGATGAACACATAAAAAACACGAGGGATAAGAAGAAATTCCGGCATAAGGGAAAGCGCTGGACCACACTAAAGACGTTGATGGGCGATGTGTCCTACGGCAGGACAGTATATGAAACAGACTTAGAAAGCGGCGGGAAAGCCTGCATCTTTCTTCTAGATGATACATTGAACCTAAATACAATCGGGAAGGTGACTTCTAATCTGGCAGCTAGGATAGCCGAGTGTGCAAGCGTTTGTTCCTATCGAGAAACGGCGGAAAAGGTAAGCGGCATGACGGGGCAGACCATAAGCCACGGTGGTGCATGGAACGTTGTTCAGAGCCTGGGTGAAAAACTATCCGAGGTGGAAAAAGAACAGGCAGAACAGGCAAAGGCCGACAGAGGTTCGGGAGAGATAATAACGCCCATCCTGTTTGAAGAGGCAGATGGTGTCTGGATCAATATGCAGGGCAAGGACCGACCTAAAAGAGGTCGTAAGTGCGAAATGAAAATGGCGGTAGCCTATGATGGCTGGGTGAAAGAGGGTAAGGGAAGGTACCGCTTAAGCAACAAAGTAATGGTATGCGGTTTTGAGGACACAAAGGTCTTTATGGAGAAAAAAGAAGGTGCAATCGCAGCGATATTTAACACTGATGAAGTAACAGTAAGGGTTTTAAACGGTGATGGCGGTAGCTGGATCAAGGCAGGGCTTACAGATAGTGATGTGTACTTTCAGCTGGACCCGTTCCATAAGAACCGGGAGATAACAAGGAAAGTAAAAGACAAGGCCCAAAGGGAAGCGATCCAAAGTCTGCTTTCAGAGGGGCATGTAGACTTATGCCTTGCGTATATTAAAGGCGTAGCAGAGCTTGCAAAAGAAGAGGTAGAAAAAAACGACCTTTTAGGTCTTTACGAATACTTCAAAAGCAACGAGGAAGGCCTGCTCCCGTACAAGGAAAGGGGCCTAAAACTGCCGGAACCGCCTGAAGGGTTAGAATACCGGAACTTAGGCACAATGGAGCACCACGTCTGTGATGGCGCGGCGAAGCGGATGAAACATCAAAAGGCAAGCTGGAGCAAAAAAGGCGCATCGAACCTTGGACGCATCCTGTGCCTAAAAGTATGCGAAAACCTATACGAGGCCGTTACATCCCTTTCAAAGGCGACGCTACCAGAGCGGTATGCTGAGGATATAGAGGAAGTATTAAGTGCGGCAAAGGCGCCAAAAGAAGACGGTAACGGGTACCTTTACCCTGTCAGGGGAGGCAGGCCGTTTGCGAATACCTTTATGACAAACGGTAGGAAAGCCATACTCAGCCTCATAGAGAACAGGGATTTTAACGGACTTAGTTACAGGTAGACGTGCCTTACGCCGTTTTATGCCGCGAAAGCCGGGTTGATAGCGAGGAGGCTGCATGGTAGGCTAAAGGGCCTGGCAGCACGAAACGTAGGGCGGGTCGAACAAAGTATCCGGTAGCATATGATCATAGGCAGGGCTTTTAAGAAGCATTTGTAGCATTGGGGGCTGCCTTCGCTGCTTTAATCCATGCGGCCAGAGGCTCGTTTTAGGCCCGGACCGTGGAATAAATAGGCGCTATAAGGCTGCATGGCTTTCATAAATGAACGGATATAAAGGCCATTAGACAGAAAGATTCATGGAAGAAAACTACAGGTTAATATTGGAATACAAAAAGATAAATAAATTGCCACCGATTACTTGACACTTACTGGTTTACATAAACGCTGTCAATAACTTATGAAAATGTCACCCCAAAAGACGGTTAATTATCGTTAGAAAATGTCACCCTTAAACCTGGCTTTTTAGGATGATAGCAAACGCGGACAGAGCGGCGGTTTCCTAAACCGTAGGCCGGGAGTTCGAGTCCCTCCATGCGCACCAGTTTTCCCCAAAGGGGCGAAAAACCATGTACAGCAGGTATATGGAGCTGGCTCTAGAGGAAGCCCGCACCGCATTCGGCAGAAGTGCCGGTGGGGGCTGTAATTGTGAAGGGGGACAGAGTACTTTCAAGGGCTCACAACCTGACCGAGACCCTCGGGGATTCGACAGCCCATGCCGAGATTCTTGCCATAGGGGCGGCATGTAGAGAGCTGGGCGGCTGGCGGCTGGATGGATGTACAATGGTGGTGACTTTAGAGCCCTGTCCCATGTGCGCCGGGGCCGTAGTCCAGGCAAGGCTGGATACCGTGGTTGTAGGAGCCTTCGACTTCAAGGCCGGTGCTGCGGGTTCCGTGTACAACATAGTCCAGGATAGGAGGCTGAACCACAGGGCGAAGGTTGTATACGGCGTGATGCAGGATGAATGCTCGGAACTTTTGAAAAGGTTCTTTCAACAAAAAAGATAATACGTGGAGAGGTGGCTGAGCTGGTCGAAGGCGCTCGACTCGAAATCGAGTGTACGTGGAAGCGTACCGTGGGTTCGAATCCCACCCTCTCCGCCATAAATGATTAAAAGGCCCGGTTTGACCGGGCCTTTTAATCATTTGCTTTTCAGGGCTTCGATTATTTCCTCCACTTCTTCATAGCCTTCCTCATAGAACCTTTCTTCATCGGGGTCCAGCTCCTTCAGAAGTCTTAGGAACTCCCCGGCATGGACCCTTTCTTCGTCGGCGATGTCCTTTAGCACCTCGATTGCCAGCCGGTTGTCGGTGGATTCGGCCAACTGCATGTACAGCTGAACAGCTTCATATTCCGCCGCTACCATGAATCTTATCGCCCTTATAAGCTCCTGGTCGGTCAGCTTGCGGGGGTTTGCAAGCCCCGAAAAAGAACTGCCAAAATCCGGCATAACCATTACCTCCTTTTGTTTAGTTATTTTATGTTAATATATTTTTCCCCAAGTTTGTGAAGGGTTTCATGTAACCTTTCGTGGATTCCCTTTCCCATGACTTCTTCTTCGAAGATTTCAAATTGTTCCAAGAGCTGCTGCTGCCTGTCATTGGGCAGTATTCTATCGGCCATCGGAAATAAAACTGTATTTTCTTTTTGAATATGTTCCCGCAGCAAATTGATGTAATTAGCGGCGGCTTGGGTAAATCTGTCCGCCTGCAGCGCTCCGCTGCCAACCGAGGCTGCCATTTCGGCGATACACTGTCTGCCCTGTATGTGCTCCTTCAGCATTTGGCCTATAGGGCCCCCTTCATTCGGTATGCCGGCCTCCTCCAGGGCAGGAAACATAAGCCCTTCTTCCTTGCCGTGATGACACTTGTCGGAAAATAATCTTAAGAAATCTATTATGTCATTTATGTCTTTGATATCCGCATTACCGGACTGTTCAGCAGCTTTTACTATTTCCTGGAGAATCCTCAGGCCGAAAAGAATGTCCCTATGCTCGTTAATTAAATCCTCACTCGCATACTTCATTTGATTTCCCCCCAAACGTTTATTCTCACAGTTTTTTCCTTTCCATCCGTAAATCCCCGTGGCTATATTTTTTCAATACCCGGATTCCGGCCGGCGTTAACACCCGCCGTCAAAAAAACATGCACGGTACCTGGAAAGAGCTTTAAGGGGTTCCGTTTTCAAATAGCCTTTTGTACTCCCCGTATCCTTCCTTCTCCAGGTCCTTTACCGGGATAAACCTCAAGGCGGCGCTGTTTATGCAGTATCTCAGGCCCGTCGGCCTGGGGCCGTCGTTAAAGACGTGGCCCAGGTGGGAATCTCCCTCCCTGCTTCGCACCTCTGTTCTTATCATGTTGTGGCTTGTGTCAACTTTTTCAATGATGCTTTCCTTGTTTATAGGTTTTGTAAAGCTGGGCCAGCCGCACCCCGAATCGAACTTGTCCTTGGAACTGAATAGGGGCTCGCCGGTTATTATGTCCACGTATATGCCCTCCTCCTTATGGTCCCAGTACTCGTTTCTAAAGGGCGGTTCGGTGGCGTTTTCCCTGGTTACCCTGTACTGCATCGGGGTTAATTTCTTTATTCTTTCTTGTATGTTTTTTTCGGTCATACGAAAGCCTCCCTTACACTTGATATTAGTCTTTATATATTATTATCCACCGGCGCACCTTTAAAAAGCACTTCAGAAAATATAGCTGCTGTATTAATATTGCTGTCCAGCCATTTTATCGCCACAATAACATTTTAAACAACATTGACATTGTCAGGCGTCTAATGTAAAATTAATAATTGCGGCGGGCTTTGGCACCGGACTTGGTGTAATCAAATCCCGCATGGAGGGTTAAACTAAATAGCAGTATTTTTATTGGGTAGGTTGGCTTGGAGAGATGGCCGAGTCTGGCTGAAGGCGCTCGCCTGGAAAGCGGGTAGACGGGGATACCTGTCTCGCGGGTTCAAATCCCGCTCTCTCCGCCATTTTTTATAATTTTGGTCGTGCTAGACGGGGATGTAGCGGCGCCCTGTAACCTGCAATCCGCTATAGCAGGGTTGAATTCCTTTCTGAGGCTTATATCCTGCAGGGCCGGCCCGGGTAAGTGGCGTTGAAGGCCGGGTCCTGCGCAATGGAAATTCATGAACCCCGTCAGGTCCGGAAGGAAGCAGCGGTAAGTGAACCCTTTCATGTGCCGCGGGGAAGCCTGGCTGGAGCTAACTGCCCTGGTATCGCCTGTGGGAGTAAGTCGGGGAAAGGTGCACGACCACCTGTTTACTATAAGCGGGAGGGAGTTAATACTCCTTCTTTTTGTTTGGACTTATATAGGGTATAATCATTATATGGTTAAATAAAAAGGATGTATGAAATGCAAGAAAACAGGGTTTACAGTGAAGAGGAAATGAAAAAACTGAACGAAAAACTCAAGGAAGCCCCGCTGTGGAAACTGATAGATATGAGGATAACCTCTCTGGAATGGGGAAGGTCGGAAATGACAATGGATATTAAGGATACATATCTAAACGTGATGGGAACCTGCCACGGGGGCGTGATAGCCGCCTTTGCGGATACCGTTATGGGAAGCGCCCTTTACAGTACCGGCGCTGCGGCATCGGCTACCATTGAGATGAACATAAACTTCCTGGAGCCCGTTGCGGCGGGACAGGTATTAACCGGCCGTGGTGAGGTTTTAAGAAAAGGAAAGACCACCGCCGTAATAAGGGCGGACCTTTTCGTCGGCGACACAATAGTTAGGCGGCAAGGGGGACCTACAGCGTACTTGAACCCAATAAACAGAAGTAAAGGATGGGAAATATGGGCTATACCGCATTGTACAGGCAATACAGGCCCCTTACCTTTGACCAGGTGGCGGGGCAGCAGCATATCACCACGACACTTAAAAACCAGGTGACCGGGGACAGGATTGCCCACATACCTGTTCCGCGGCACCAGGGTACCGGCAAAACCTCCACCGCCAGGATACTGGCAAGGGCGGTAAACTGCACCGACCGGAAAGACGGCAACCCCTGTAACCGCTGCAAAACCTGCAGCCGGGCGCTGGAGGGGAAGCTTATGGACATAATAGAGATAGACGCCGCCTCCAACAGGGGCGTGGACGAAATAAGGGACCTGCGGGAGAAGGTAAAATATCCACCTGCCGAGGGAAGGTACCGGGTATATATTGTGGACGAGGTACACATGCTGACTGCCGAGGCCTTCAATGCACTGTTAAAAACGTTGGAGGAGCCGCCCTCCCATGTCATATTCGTTCTCGCCACCACCGAACCGCAAAAACTGCCCGCCACAGTGCTGTCGCGGTGCCAGAGGTTCGACTTCAAAAGGATACCCTTTCCGGAGATGGTGAAACTGCTGGAGTACGTATCGGGTGAAGCGGGCATTGACATAGACAAAAGGGCCCTGGAACTCATTGCCGGCAGGGCAGATGGAGCGGCAAGGGACGCCCTGGGCCTTTTGGATAAGTGCTCCGCCTTTGAACAGGGGAATCTAACGTTGGACAGGGTGGTGTCGGTGCTGGGGATGGCCCAGGACAGGCTGCTGTTAGACCTTTCCCGCCGGCTGTCAAAAAGGGATGCCGCCGGCTGTATAATGCTGCTGGACCGGGCGGTCCAGGACGGCAGGGATACGGGCCAGCTTTTCAAAGATATAATATACTACTTGAGGGATATACTTATTACAAAGGTGGCCCCTTCGGGGATTGCGGACCTGTCCGACAAAAAGAAGGAGGCCCTTAAGGCGCTTGCATCGGAATGGGAAGTTAACACCCTTATAAGGGCGATAAGCCTGCTGGCCGAAGCTGAAGGAAAGGCCAAGTGGAGCACCTACCCGGAGGTTTTTCTTGAGCTTGCGCTGGTTAAGCTGTGCGAACCCTCCATGGATGCTTCGCTGGAAGGAATCATGGACCGGCTTTCACGGCTGGAGGACATGGCGTTTAAAGGCGTTTCCGCCGGTTCTGGGGATAAAGCACCGGCAGGCGGGGAACTGCCGCCCGCTGCGGAGGATAATTCAATTGTTTCTCCGGGGGAGGGTGCCGGAAAGCCGGATAAAAGCAGGGACAGTGAAACTGTAAGTAAGGCTACGCCAAGGCAGAACAAAAAAAGCGATGCAGCGAATGAAAAGGAAAAGGATAAAGTCCTTGAAAACGCCGGCAGCAAAGGCGATGGGCGAAATCGCGAAGAACCCGAAGGACGGGAGAACCTCCAAAGGGACGGGCACCGGTCCGGGCCGGGGAACGTATCCCTGGAGAAGATGGAGGCCGCCTGGGGTGACGTGCTTAAGTACCTCGAGAAACACAAGAAAGGCCTTTATACCGTGTTAATGGGCTCAAGGCCGATACAAGTAAACGAAGGCATGCTGGTGGTGGGATGTGAAGCCCTGTACGGGATCTGTTACGAAATAGCCAACAGCAAGGAGAACCGGGACGCTTTAAGGGACGCGGTGTATTCGGTGACCAAGGCGCATTTTGATATAAAGATTGAGAGTATAGATGTCCAAAGGGAAGCCGGGTTCCAGGACCTACTGGAAGAATGCAGCTTGTACGAGGAAGCGGTAAGCATTTTTGGCGGCGACCTGGTGGAGAGACTGGATGAATAAGGACAATTAACGGGAGGGATGTTTTATGGCTAAGGGCAGGATGTCCGGAATGGGAAACATGGGAAGCATGATGAAACAGGTGCAGAAAATGCAGCAGGAGATGGCGAGGCTCCAGGGGGAACTGGAGGAAAAAACGGTGGAAAGCAGTGCCGGCGGCGGCGTGGTAACGGTTGTGGCTACCGGCAAAAAAGAGCTTAAAAGCATTTCAATAAAACCGGAAGCAGTGGACCCCGATGACGTGGAAATGCTCGAGGACCTGATTTTGGCGGCTGTAAACGAAGCCCTTAGGAAAGCCGAGCAGATGGTGGCTGAAGAAATGTCCAAAATCACGGGAGGACTTAATATTCCAGGCCTGTAGAATGGGAGTGAACTTATGGATTACTTTGCGGCACCGGTGGCCAAACTTATAGAGGAATTATCAAAACTGCCCGGGGTGGGGCAGAAAACCGCCCAGAGGCTTGCCTTTCATATATTGGACGCGCCTCCGCAGCAGGCGGAAAACCTTGCGCGGTCCATTGTTTTTGCCAGGAGGAACATAAAGCATTGTTCGGTGTGCTGCAATATGACGGATACCGACCCGTGCAGGATATGCGGCAATGAAAGAAGGGACAAAAGCGTAATCTGCGTCATGGAAAACCCGAGGGACGTTGTGGCAATGGAAAAGACCAGGGAATACAAGGGGCTTTACCATGTATTGCACGGGGCCATATCCCCGATGGAGGACATAGGGCCGGAGGATATACGAATTAAGGAACTATTGCTCCGGCTGCAGGACGATACGGTGAAGGAGGTTATACTTGCCACCAACCCCACCATAGAGGGAGAAGCCACCGCCATGTACATTTCCAGGATTATAAAACCCTTAGGTATCAAGACCACCAGGATCGCCCACGGGATACCGGGGGGCGGCGACCTGGAGTACGCCGACGAGGTTACGCTGGTAAAGGCGATGGAGGGAAGAAGAGAACTGTAAAAAAAGCAGCCCATCCGGTGACGGGCTGCTTTTTTTTACTATTTAAGTCCTACCTCGGCTTTCTTCCGGTTGAAATAATTCTCTATCGTATCCTGTACTACTGCCTTTCTGAAGGTATTTCCATCTCCGGGCACATAAAGCCGGGCTTTTTTGTCAGGAAACCCGAAGCCCCTTGTATAGAGCACCCTTAGGTTGTCCGGTGACCAGAAGGCGGTACCCTTTTCAATATCCGTTTCGTTGATACCGGAGTATTCCCTGAGGGCCGTCCTGATTTCTTTCCATATATCACTGTTATTTGTCGCTAGCTTCGCCCCGAGCCCCGCGGCAAGGCCCGCAATAATTTCAAGGTTGGTCATGCCGGATTTGGGGGCAAAGGGCGCATGGGTCCTTTGTATCCTTCTTTCGGTGTTGGTATAGGTCCCGGACTTTTCTGCAAAGCTTGCAGCCGGGAATACCACATCGGCTCTTGCCGCCGTATCGGTAAGGAACAGGTCGCAGGCTATAAGCAGTTCAAGGTTTTGAAGGGCATCCTCCGGAACCTCTTCGCCGAAGGTAACAACAGCCTTTATGCCCTTCCAGTCCAGTTCGGCGACCGATTTTTTAATCCCCATATCGTAGGCACCTTGGCTGTTGTTCATGGCCTTGAGAAGCATAATACCGCTTCTTGGCGAGCCAATCTTGCCGGTTATTACCGCAAGGTCGGCAAGGGCCTTGGCCGCATCGCCGGACACAGAAAGCTCGTCTATTACGATAAGAGCTTTTTTTGCATTGCAGTACATATCAGCGGCCTTAACTGCCAGTTCCGAGGGGATCACGCCGTCCAGGGCGGTTTTAAGGGCCTGGTACCCGGATGCGCCGGCTTCAACCTGTTTTTCGCTTATTTTTCCCGAATCTATCGCGGATTTAAGCATGCCTTTTATAAACTCAAGCCGGTTTTCACCATATATTTCAAGGTCCGCCCATTTACCTGCCTTTATCCTTTCGGGGCTTATAGTTATAAGCTTGGTTCCCGCCTTGGCGGCGGCCAGCAGTTTCATGCCCATAACCGGATGGTTTTCATAGCATTCCCCGCCCACATACAGAATCAGCCCGGTTGACATGAGCTCGTCGAAGGTGTTGGCCGAAGCGTTATATCCCAGCACCTTCTGGATACCGGTATTGCAGCCGTTGGACGAGCTTGCCAGGTTTTCCGTGTTCAGAACATCACCGGCAAGTCTTGTAAGCAGGAAGCTTTCCTCATTGCTTAGCCTTGCGGAGGATAGAACTGCAACGCTGCTGTCCCCGTACAGTGATCGTATATTGTTAAGCTGTTTTGCTGCATGGGTAAAGGCTTTGCTAAAGGTTGCTTCTTTAAGCTGACCATCCATCCTTATCATCGGTTTTGTCAGCCTGTCCCTGTCCTGCGCATAGTCGAACCCGAACCGGCCTTTTATACAAAGCAGGCCGCTGTCTACTTTGCTTTCCTTATTAGGCAGGGACCTAATCACCATAGAACCCCGGGTGGCAAGGTCTGTGTTGCATCCCAAACTACAGTACGAACATATCGACGGAGTTTTAACCTGTTCTACCGGTACGCTTTTTTCAATGGTCAGTCTTTCCTGAAGGGCTCCTACCGGACATACCGAAACGCATTGACCACAGGATATGCAGTCAGTATCCTTAAGCTGTATCCCGAATGGAGTTTTAACAACGGTATAAAAGCCTCTTTCTGCAACGCATAGGGCCGTTATGCCGGTCACTTCACTACAAGTCCTGACGCATAAGTCACAGAGAACGCATTTGGCCGGGTTGCGGTCTATAAACGGGTGTTGGTCTTCATAGTCTGTTTCTTTTTTGACACCGAAAAACTTATCGCCTTCCACGTTATACTGGTTGGCATATGATAGCAATTTGCATTCAAACACGTCACCGCAGCCGCATTCCATACACCTTTCGGCTTCAGTTTTCGCCTCTTCTTCGGTATAGCTGCTTGCCACTTCAAGAAAGTTTTGCTTCCTTGTTTCGGGTTCCATTACCCTTGCTTCAATCCTTGGCTTGACCTCTTTATCCATAAAGTCTTCCCTGGTCAAGTTTTCCTGTTTCACATAGAACCTTTCGCTTAACGGGATAATCTTTCCCTCCAGGTATCCGCATATAACTCCTGCGGCTTTTTTGCCCTGGGCTATGGCTTCAATGGCAATTCCCGGGCCAGCGGCGGAATCTCCGCCGGCAAATACGCCCTCAATGGATGTTTGGAATGTATGTTCGTCGTATTGTATTGTACCTTTTTCGTAAGGCCTATTTCTTCAAGCCCGGAAGCATCCACCCTCTGCCCTATGGCGGCTATCACGGTGTCCACGTCCAGCGTTACTTCCTCACCTTCTACTGGCACTGGCCTTCTGCGGCCGGAGGCATCCGGCTCGCCCATCTTCATCTTCTGGCAGCGCATTTTGGATACCGTACCGTTTTGGCCTATTATCTCAATCGGTGCCAGCAGGAAGTTAAACTCGACGCCCTCTTCCCTGGCTTCCCGCACTTCCAATTCCTCGGCGGGCATCTCCTGCTCGGTTCTCCGGTATATTACCATCACCTTTTTTGCACCCAATCTTACTGCGGTCCTGGCGGCATCCATGGCGGTGTTGCCGCCCCCTATAATCGCAACTTTTTCACCCAGTTTCACCGGTTTTTTCTGAGCTGCATTTACCAGGAAGTCTATGCCTCCCATCACTCCATCCAGGTCTTCCCCTTTACAGCCTATCCCCGTGCTTTTCCAAGCACCGATGCTTACGTATACAGCGTCAAAGTTATCCCTTAAGTAGTCCATCGAAAGGTCTTTGCCTATCCTGATGCCGGTGTTTATCTCTACACCGGTTTGTTTTATTATTTCAATTTCCATGTCCAATACGTCCTTTGGAAGCCTGTATTGCGGTATGCCGTACCTCAGCATCCCGCCCGCCTTTGGCATGGCTTCGTAAATAACCGGTTTATGTCCCTCCCGGGCCAGAAAATATGCGCAGGTCAAGCCGGAGGGACCTCCGCCGATAATTGCTACCTTTTTACCCGTAGGGGCTTTAATATCGGGCTTAAGTCCGGAACCGTTTTTTAACACTATGTCTCCGACAAACCGTTTAAGAGCTGCGATTGCCACCGGCTTGTCCAAAAAATTTCTTCTACATGCCTCTTCGCATGGGTGTGGGCACACCCTTCCTATGCTGGCTGGCAGCGGCAGTTTTTCTTTGATCAGGTTGACTGCTTCCTCGTATTCGCCGTTTGCTATAAGTCCCACGTAGCCTTGGCAGTCGGTCTCCGCCGGACAGGCCAACTGACAGGGGGCCTTGCAGTCTCCGGTATGGTTGGCCAGTATTAGCTCCAGGTTTGTTTTCCTGGACTGGTCTATTCTTTCCGACCGGGTTCTTATCACCATGTTGTCTGCAATTTCGGTGGCACAGGCCCTAAGCAGTTTTGGTGCTCCCTCCACCTCTACAACGCACAGGCCACAGCCGCCATGCACCTTAAGGCGGTTATCATGACAGAGATTGGGTATCTCTATACCATTTTCCATGGCCAGTTGCAGTATTGTCTGTCCCTTGTATCCCGTTACTTCAATTCCATCAATGTTAACCCTAAGTTTTGACATTCTGTTACCTCCTTTTACGCCAACTAAACTATTATAGCACCGAAAGGACATGCTTCCATACAATTGCCGCATTTTATGCAGCCTTCCTAATCAAAGCTGTGTAGTTTTTCTTTCTCCAGTTTGCTAAGGTCTACAGCTTCAGTAGATACAATCATCGGCTTCGGCTTGCTAAGGTCCGCAGCTTCAGTAGGTACATCATCATTTACTGTTTTCTTTAGGCACTTGGCTGTACAGTTCATAATTCACTCCCCTTGTATGGATTCTGCAAAAAGTTTAGAATTAAAATCTTCAACATTTTCGTGGAAAATCCTTCTAATGAACAATTATGACCGAAAATATTATAAACACATGCTTCCAATTCCCATGGGCACGATTTAACGTCCATTGGGTGTTTTTACAGGCCTATACCTCTATATTTTAACATGACGTTTACATAAAATAAATAGCTGCAAAAAAATCAAAGGCCCTCCTTACTGGAAAAGAAAGAAGGGCTGTAACAGATTCGAATCGGCTCTCGGCGGGAAACCTTTGTTCTTACTTGCTGGGTATTAGCTCATCGTTCCTTATAAAAGGCATATCTGCTTCCAAGGACCTGTAATGATCGGTCAACGGTTCACTTTCTATCAAGATAAAGACCTCTTCAATGCCCAGTTCCGAAAGGGTATTGACCACCGAAAACACCTGCAGGAGTTTTTCCCTGCCGCTGTAGCCACTGTTTAAAAATTCTTTAGAAAAGTCAACTGTCGCTGTACTGCCGTGAAGTCTTAAGGACAGAATTTCAGTGTCATCCGAAATCATGGACTTTAACATATTATTTGTGCTACCTCTTATCAGCTCCTTAATTACCATTTCAGCCATCTCTTGCGGAGCTACCGTCTCGTCCACCATTATTTTTCTAAACTCCGGCAGCAGGAAATTATTGCCCTTATCGGGATAGAACAAGGACTTCCTTCTCCACCTCTGCCGGCGGTTTTTTCCTCGGTTGTTCCTGCTGGGGTTCGGGGTCTGGCTGGGGGTCATCTTTTTTGCATCCGACCGGCAAAGCCAAAACAAGCACCAATACTAGGAATAATAAAATATATTTTTTCATTTGTTTACCTCCAATAGTATTCTTGAAACCGATGACACCATTATATCATATATGGTCCTAAATGAATATTGAGGAAGTATTATTTAAAAAAGCCAAAACAAAGTATAGGGACAAGGTAGCTGTCAATAATATATAGTAAAAGGGCGGTGCTTGGGGGTGAAGTTGTGGAAAAGGCCATTGGGGCATACCTTGGAAAACTTACCGGAAAAATGAGCGGATTTTTGAACGCTGCTTCCGAAAACCAGGCGGACCGGGAGGACCAGGAGCTTATACGCTGCATCCGGCATGCCATGGAAGAGTGGAACCAGGCGCAAAAATTCTTTGAATGCGTATCCGAGCCCGAACTGATTGACTATGCCATATACAGGATCGAGGCGTCAAAGAAACGGTACATGTACCTTCTTAAAAAGGCAAAGGAAAAGGGTGTCAAGGTGGACTGCTACTAACCAAAGATATGGAAAACTGCCGTCAAAAATAATGAATAATATCCCCGCAGCTTTAATATAAGTATATTAATGGGACTTGCCGTTAGCGGGGTGGAGAAATGGGTATAAGCATAGATTTTAGTGTTATACTGGCGTATGCCTTTGGGTTGCTGCTGCTTTACATTGTGGGATGGCTTTTAGTCATGCCGGTTAAATTTTGACTAAGACTTTTATATAACGGGATAATTGGCGGGATAATGCTTTGGATACTTAACCTTGTGGGAGGTTTTTTCAATGTTCAGGTGGCGATAAACCCAGTTACCGCTCTTATTGCGGGGTTTTTGGGAATACCCGGGGTGTTGCTTATCCTTATTCTCCAATATATTTTATAGCCTTATTTCCATATTGGGTGTTGTATAATTTCCGGCTTTATTTTTTTGCGGGAATGCCGATAATACTATATATATGATTATGCTGATGATGGGCATACAATATATAGTATTTTTTTGATTTTTGCGATTTTAGTATTTTAGAGAAGGAAATTAGAGAAAAATGGCAACAAATTGGGTATTTGGTTTTCTACGTGAATTTAATGGATGGGTCTAATAATATAAAATATAATTGACAGTTCGTATCTAAGGGGGTCAGCTTTGATGATTAAAAAAATACAAAAACGCAACGGAGAAATTGTAAGCTTTGACATCACAAAGATTGAAAACGCAATATTCGCCGCAATTAGGGCGGTGGGCGGAGACGACAGGGAAGAGGCGGAACGGCTGGCAGCAATAGTCACCGACATCGTCAATGAAACCCATGGTTCCGGGATACCCACGGTGGAAGACATACAGGATATAGTCGAGAGGGTTCTTATTGAAGAGGGCCACGCCAAGATCGCCAAGGCATACATACTGTACAGGAGAAAACAGGAGGAACTCAGGGACGTAAAGAACCTGCTCATGGACGCCGAGAGCATGATTGACAAATACGTTTCCCTTGAGGACTGGCGGGTCAATGAGAACGCCAACATGGGCTTTTCGCTGCAGGGGCTCAACAACCACATAGTGGAAAGCATATCAAAAAAATACTGGCTAAACAAGATATACAGGAAGGAACTTCGGGACGCCCATATTAACGGCGATATACATATTCACGACCTTGGGATACTGGCTCCCTACTGCTGTGGTTGGGACCTGGAGGCCTTTTTGAGAAGCGGGTTTAAAGGGGCAAAGGGAAAGGTGGAATCAACTCCACCGAAACACCTGGAATCCGCCCTGGGCCAGCTTGTAAACCTGCTTTACACGCTGCAGGGGGAAGCGGCGGGCGCCCAGGCCGTATCAAGCTTTGATACATACCTTGCACCTTTCATATACTATGACGGGCTTAGCTACGAAGAAACCAAAAAATCCATCGAGAGGTTCATATTCAACCTAAATATCCCTACCCGGGTTGGGTTCCAGACGCCCTTTACAAATATCACCCTTGACATAACGCCGCACCCGCTGCTTAAAAACATGCCGGCCATTATAGGCGGCAAAAATGCCGACAAGTGCTATGGCGAATTTCAAAAGGAAATGGATATGCTAAACAGGGCCTTTTGTGAAGTGATGATGGAGGGTGACGGCGGGGGAAGAACCTTCAGCTTTCCGATACCCACCGTAAACATTACCAAGGACTTTCCTTGGGAATCGGATACGGTGAAAAAGGTAATGGAGATGACCGGTAAGTTCGGAACACCCTACTTTGCCAATTTTGTAAATTCGGACATGTCACCGGAGGACGTTCGGTCCATGTGCTGCAGGTTGAGAATTGACAACCGTGAGCTGAGGCGAAGGGGTGGCGGGCTGTTCGGCGCCAATCCCTTAACGGGCTCCATTAACGTTGTTACCCTCAATATGAGCAGGATTGGTTACCTGTCCAGCAACAGGGAGGACTTTAAAAGGCGAACCCGCAAACTTATGGAATACGCCAAGGAAATATGCGAGACCAAGAGAAAGGTTCTGGAAAAATACATGGATGCAGGGCTTTACCCTTACTCCAGGTATTACCTGCAGGGCGTAAAGGATGAGACCGGTGAATATTTCAAGAACCATTTTTCCACCATCGGCCTGAACGGTATGAACGAAGCCTGCATTAATCTGCTGGGCAAAGACATAGCCACCGAGGAAGGCAGGGAGTTTGCGCTGGAGATTATGGAGTTTATGAACAGGGTAATACAGATTTACCAGGAAGAAACCGGCAGCCTTTGGAACCTGGAGGCTTCTCCGGCCGAAGGGGCCGGCTACAGGTTCGCCCGTCTTGACAAGAAGATGTATCCCAAGATTTTCACTCAAGGCAACGGGGAACCCTATTATACAAATTCCACCCAACTGCCGGTAAACCACACCGAGGACATTTTCGAAGCGGTGGAATTGCAGGAAAACCTGCAGACCCAGTATACCGGCGGAACGGTACTGCACGGGTTTATAGGGGAGGAAATAGACAATCCCGAGACGTGCGCACTGCTTATTAAAAGGATATTCGAAAACAGTACCGTTCCGTACATTACCATAACGCCCACCTTTTCCATTTGCCCGGACCACGGGTATCTAAGGGGCGAGCACTTTACGTGCCCCGAATGCGGCAGTGACGCGGAAGTCTGGACCAGGGTGGTGGGCTTTCACAGGCCGGTGCAGTCCTGGAACAAGGGCAAAAAGGAAGAATACAGGGATAGGCTGGAGTTTGCAGTAAGCTGAACAAAGGATTGTTGATGGCAAAACCCACCCTTCAGGGTGGGTTTTGTATCCAATAGAAAGCACCCGTACGGGGTGTGTTAAACGGGACATGAAAAATGCGAGGTGAGGGAAATGGAATTCTTGGGTCAGGTGAAGAACTCTTTTATTGATTATCCAAATAAAATCTGCACGGTATACTTTGTAGGGGGATGCAATTTCAGGTGCCCATACTGTCATAACTCCCATCTGCTTAAGGGCATAGGGGAGAGAATAGACGAGGCACAGGTGTTTGAATACCTTGAAAGAAGACGGAACATGCTGGATGGGATATGCGTTTCGGGCGGAGAGCCAACGCTGCATGCCGGGCTGGAATCTTTTTTGGGCGAGGTAAAGCGAAGGGGATTCCTGGTAAAGCTGGACACAAACGGCACTTCCCCCGAGGTGTTGGAAAATCTTTTGAAGAATAAAAGGGTAGACTATATTGCGATGGATATTAAGGCGCCCTTTGAGAAGTATGAAAAAATAGCTGACAGGCCGGTTAATGTCGAGGCCATTAAGCAAAGCATTGACCTTATAAGGAATTTATCCGCTACGTACGAATTCAGGACCACCGTGTGCAGGGAACTTCTTGAAGTTGGGGACGTATTGGAAATAGCGCAGTATATTAAAGGCAGTCAAAGATATATACTGCAGAACTTTAGGGACTGCAGCAGCGTATTGGCGGGGGAAGGGAGGCTTACCCCCTTTGCCAAGGAAGAGCTGGATGCGGTAAGAGACGAGATTTCAGGTTTTTTTTATGAGTTTAGGATACGCTGACCCAAATTGTACAATGGTATACAATTCGTTGACAGGCGGTAGAGGTTCTGTTATACTAAGTTATGTCATCTGTTACACAGCCGGAAGGTTCATAGCTAGTGGGTTTACATAACTGTTATACATGCACCGAATAACTATAGTATAACAGTTATAATTATGGGTATCTGTTATATAACAGAAGATGGGATAAATGAAAGGAGGAAACCAAATAATGGGCAAAACAGTTGAAATTCGCTGGCACGGCCGGGGAGGCCAGGGGGCGAAAACCGCATCCCTACTGCTGGCAGAGGCTGCGTTCAGTACGGGGAAGTATATCCAGGGCTTTCCTGAATACGGACCTGAAAGAATGGGCGCACCTATTACGGCTTACAACAGAATATCCGACAACAAAATAAGGATTCACAGCAACATTTACGAGCCGGATTATGTGGTAGTAGTGGACGAGTCCCTTATAAAGGACGTAGACGTTGCTGCCGGCTTGAAGAAAGACGGCGCCATCCTGGTCAATACGCAAAAGGAGCCCGCCGAAATCAAGAAACAGCTTAAGGGTTTCGAAGGTAAGGTATACACCGTCGATGCGATGACAATATCCATCGATGCCTTAGGCAAGTATTTCCCGAATACTCCTATGCTGGGGGCGATAGTAAAGGTGAGCGGAGTCATGACTGAAGAAGAATTCATAGCCAGCATGGAGGAGTCCTTCAAGCATAAGTTTGCGTCAAAACCGGAAGTCATTGAAGGCAACATGAAGGCCATCAAGAGAGCTCTCCAGGAGGTGAAGGGGATATGAAAGAAAGAAGAAGGGTTATAGAACCGGATGTAAACTGGAAGGAGATAACCAGGGCCGGAATAATTTACGATGCGGGTAACGCCGAGGACTTTGAAACTGGATCCTGGCGGTCAATGAAGCCCGTTTTCCATCCGGAAAAATGCAAGCAGTGCATGGTTTGCTTCTTTATGTGCCCCGATTCATCCATTGAGATGAAGGACGGAAAGGTAGTTGGTATTGACTATGACCACTGCAAAGGCTGCGGGGTCTGCGTGGATTCCTGCCCCTTTGACGTTTATGATTTTATTAAGGATGAGTAAGGAGGGAGAATAATGGCTATTCGTGAAAGATTAAGCGGTAACGAAGCGGTTGCAACCGCCATGAAACAGATTAACCCGGACGTGGTCGCCGCTTTCCCGATAACACCGTCCACAGAAGTGCCCCAGTATTTTTCCCAGTTTGTGGCGGACGGAGAGGTGGATACCGAATTTGTAGCGGTGGAATCCGAGCACAGCGCAATGAGTGCCTGCATAGGGGCCAGCTCCGCCGGGGCCAGGGCTATGACGGCGACATCGGCCAACGGTATGGCCCTGATGTGGGAAGTACTTTATATTGCCGCATCCAGCAGGCTGCCTATAGTAATGCCGCTCATTAACAGGGCTCTGTCCGGGCCTATCAACATACACAATGACCACAGCGATTCGATGGGCGCCAGGGATTCCGGTTGGATACAGCTATATTCTGAAGACAACCAGGAAGCTTACGATAATATAATCCAAGCTGTAAGAATTGCCGAACATAAGGACGTACTGCTGCCGGTTATGGTATGTATGGACGGGTTTATAGTAAGCCACTCGGTCGAAAATATAGAACTGCTTGAGACCGAAAAGGTCAGGAAATTCGTTGGAACCTATGAGCCGGATGAATACCTGCTCAACGCCAAGTACCCCATAACCATGGGTCCGCTGGACCTGCCGCCGCACTATTTCGAACACAAGAGACAGCAGGCGGAGGCAATGAGAAATGCAAAGAAAGTGATTCTGCAGATTGCTGAAGAATACGAGAAACTCACCGGCAGAAAATACGGCCTGTTTGAAGAGTACAGGATGGAAGACGCCGAAGTAGGCATAGTTATTCTTAACTCGTCGGCGGGTACCGCCAAAGAGGTAGTGGATAAGCTGAGGGATGAGGGTGTCAAGGCAGGGCTGGTTAAGATAAGGGTATTCAGGCCCTTCCCCGCAGATGAGATCGCGAAGGCCCTATCGGGGCTTAAGGCGCTGGCCGTTATGGACAAGGCGGACAGCTTCTCTGCAGCGGGCGGCCCGGTATTTGCCGAAGTTAGAAGCGCCCTTTACGGAGCCAAGGCCGATACCGACGTAATAAGCTATATATACGGCTTGGGCGGAAGGGACGTTACCATGGACGATATAGAAGAGGTGTACAGGAACCTGATTGACATAGCTAAGACGGGCAAGATATCCGAGACGTACAACTACGTCGGAGTAAGGGAATAGGAGGTGTGAGAATTGGCATATAAACTTAAAGAAGTTGTCCAGAAACCCGATAGGCTGACCGGCGGACACAGGATGTGTGCCGGCTGCGGTGCGCCCACCGTTGTTAGGGGAGTGCTAAGGGCTTTGAAACCGGAAGACAGGGCCGTTATCGGATGTGCAACCGGATGCCTTGAGGTGGCGACCACCATTTATCCCTATACAGCATGGAAGGATTCCTTTATCCACAACGCCTTTGAAAATGCTGCAGCAACCGTAAGCGGAGTGGAAGCCGCCTATAACGCACTCAAGCGGAAAGGAAAGGTTACCGAGACTTTCAAGTTTATAACCTTCGGCGGAGACGGCGGGACTTATGATATTGGTATACAGTCCCTTTCGGGAGCAATGGAGAGGGGCCATGACATGGTATACGTTTGCTATGACAATGGTGCCTATATGAACACCGGAATCCAGAGGTCGTCTGCCACACCGAAGTATGCAAATACCACCACTTCACCGTCGGGCAAGGTGCTGCCGGGCAAGATGCAGTATCGGAAGGACCTGGCAGGGGTGCTGGCTGCCCACGAGATACCCTACGTGGCACAGAGCGCTATAACACAGAACATGAAAGACCTGTATGAGAAGGCGGAAAAGGCCATATACACCCCGGGACCTGCTTTCATAAACGTTTTGGCGCCCTGCCCAAGGGGTTGGAGATATGACACACCGAAGCTTCTGGAAATATCCAAGCTTGCGGTGGATACATGCGTATGGCCGCTTTACGAGGTTGTAAACGGCGATTGGAAACTTACCTACAAACCCAAGGAAAAGCTTCCGGTGGAAGAATGGTTAAAACCCCAGGGCAGGTTCAAGCACCTGTTTGAAAAACAAAATGCCCATCTTATCGAGGACCTTCAGAGGGAAGTGGATGTTAGATGGGAAAGACTGCTTAAGCTTTGCGGAGAAGCTTAGGGCGTGAACTTTGAGGGGCTGTGCCTAAGTTGGCACAGCCTTTTTTTAAATCTGAGCGGGCATGCGAGTACTCCGCTTATATGCAGCATGTGTTTATATTATTATTGCAATTCTTAAAAACATTGAGTTTGGATTTTTTAAAACAGGGGAAAGAATAAGATGTCACCCGTATGCCGGTATAAATATCGCTGTATTGGCGAGGGTAACAATACATACAATCAAAAAATGGAGGTAATCCTATGGGAGAGAAAAGTTTAAAAAACCTGATGGAGGCCTTTGCGGGAGAATCCCAGGCCAACAGGAAATATCTTGCCTATGCGGAACAGGCGGAAAAAGAGGGGTATAAAGCCGCTGCCGCCCTATTTAGAGCAGTAGCTGCCGCCGAGACTATACATGCTCACAGCCACTTGAGAGTAGCGGGTAAAGTGGGTGACACGCGGCAAAACCTGAAGGATGCCCTGGAGGGGAAATATACGAATTCGAGAGCATGTACCCCGAGTTTATAAAAATCGCCCAGCAGGAGGGGGACAGCAAGGCTTTAAGAAGCTTTAATTTTGCAAATGAAGTTGAAAAAGTGCATGCCCAGCTTTACAAGGATGCTCTTGAAAAACTGGACAAAGACCAAGCCCCGTTAAATATTTGGTATGCCGCGTATGCGGGTATACAGCGGTTCAGGATCCGGACAAGTGCCGTATTTGCGGCGTATCCGGCGGTAAATTCATGGAAATAGAATAAGGATTTGAAATAGGGAAGGGAGCCGGTGCTCACTTCCCTTTATCATTTATATTATTATTGGACAGAATAAATACAACAGGCCGCGGAGTTGATAGAATTCTCAATCTTAGGTATAATAGCTTATGTGTTAACAAAAAAAGGAGGAAATCGCAATGAGTGATACAAGACTAAAAATTCTGGACCGTGAGGAAAAGGGCTCCATCGGAGTCAAGAAAACCCGAAGCGAGGGTTTTGTTCCCGGCGTTTTGTACGGAAGAGATAATCAGGGTCAACCTGTAAAAGTAGAAGCTTCAGCCTTAAGGAGAATAATAAGCCGGATGGGAAGCAGCGCTATTTTTGATGCCGAATACAACGGCAAAGCCAGGTTGATTATGTTGAAGGAGGTCCAGAGTGAGCCGGTGGGCGGAAACGTGCTGCATGTGGACCTGTTTGAGATAAGTGCCGACGAGACGGTTACCACCATCGTGCCCTTGGTCGCCATAGGCATCGAAGGCATTACCGGAGGCGGGATACTGCAGCAGGTGATGAACGAAGTGCAGATAAGCTGCCTGCCCAGGGCTGTTCCCAAGGTCATTGAATTTGATGTTTCAGGAATGCATCCAGGACAGGCCCTGTACGTTTCGGACCTCAAAGTGGGAGATGAAATAGAGATTTTGACCCCGCCGGATGAAATGGTTGCAAACATTACTGAGCCTAGGGCCAGCGTCGAAGAAACAGAGGAAGCAGAGGAAGAAGGAGAAGTGGCTGAGGGCGCTGGCGAGGCAGAAACCGTTACTGAAGAATAATGCTTTACCAATAATGCCTCCACAACCGGAGGCATTATTGGTCGGAGGGATTGGAAATGCTGGGATGGGAACAACTGGAGGCGCTGTGCAGCAGCTGCAGCAGGTGCCGCCTGCGTGCTGGGCGGAATAGAATGGTATTCGGCAGGGGCAGCAGAACCGCCGACCTGATGCTTGTTGGCGAGGGACCGGGCCGGGACGAGGATGCCACCGGGGTACCCTTTGTAGGCAAAGCGGGGCAGCTGCTGGACCGGATATTGGAGGCCGCGGGCATTGATGCAAATGACGTTTATAGGAAACATAGTGAAGTGCAGACCCCGGCAACCGGATCTCGCTCCCGATGAAGCAAGGACCTGCCTGCCCTACTTGAGGAACCAGGTTTACCTTGTTAAACCGTGGCCGACTGTGGATGCCTCGGTGCCACCGCGGCAAAATATATAATAGTGATGAAAATAAAGCAGATAACCAGGACAGGGGCAAATGGCACGAGAGGAAGGGTTACTGGCTTATGGCAACCTACCACCCTGCCGCGCTGCTCCGGGACCAGGAGAAAAAACGGCCCGCTTGGGAGGACTTTAAAAGCATATCGGCGAAGCTTGCGGAACTGAAGGAAGCTTGAGGGAGAGTGACGAGCGGTGGATAAGACGGCAAACAGCACTGCGCAATTAAGGGAAAAGTATGAGGACCTATTGGCGAAATACAGTCCGGTGGTGATGGGAGAAGGCGCAGAAGGGGCACATATATGTATGATAGGGGAAGCCCCGGGGAAATGGGAAGTTGAAAAAGGCCGGCCCTTTGTTGGGCAGGCGGGCAAAAACCTTGATGAATTTTTGGAAATGCTGGAGCTTGAAAGAAAGGACATATACATAACAAACGCGGTCAAATTTCGGCCCGTTAAAAAAAATGCACGCACCGGCAGTCTGTCCAATAGGGCCCCCACCGTTAAGGAAATTGAACTGTTCCGCCCTCTCTTAATGGATGAACTGGACCTGGTGGATCCCACGATGATCGTAACGCTGGGCAACATCCCGCTTTTGGCGCTGACAGGGCAGAACTTAAAGATAGGCGACGTCCATGGAAGGCCTATGGATTTTAGGGGTAAAACGCTGTATCCGCTATATCATCCTGCTTCCATAATATACAGGAGAGAGCTTATAGAGGTATACAAGGAGGACCTGTTAAGGATTAAACCTTTAATTAAAAAGGACCGGTAGGGAAGGGTTCCTTAAGCATTTCGGTTTATTAAACCTTATGGATGGAAATAATATTACTACCATCTATAAGGTTTTCTATATTGATGGGGATGTTTCTTTTTCATAAAACATACCTGTAGAGCAAAGGCGCGTCCCCATCCATAAATGGAGGGATTATTTTGAGACAGGCCTTCTTGAACGGGCAATTTCGCAGCGAGACCGGTAAAGGACCGGTAAACCGGTTGAGGAACAAAGGCCGGGTTCCGGGTATAATATATGGAAACGGTGACCTCAACACACCGGTGGAAGTTGACGGCAAGGAACTCAACAGGCTTTTAAGATACTATGGGGAAAGCTCATTGGTGGGGATTGACCTTGGGCAGGGTGTAAAGACGGTTCTTATTAAGGAGGTGCAGCGGGACCCTGTAACCCATAATGTGCTGCACGTGGATTTCCAGGAAACAAGAAGCGACCGGAAAGTCAAGACGGTCGTACCCGTTGTCATTACCGGCAGGGAGATGATTGAAAAGAACGGCTTGATTCTTCAGCAGCAGCTGCAGGAGCTGGAAATAGAATGTTTTCCTCATAACATTCCCAAGAATGTATTGGTAGATGTTGCAAGCATGGATATCGGACACGCCATGACTGTCGATGATGTGGAGATGGGGGAGGAAATAAGCATCCTAAACGATGTGGGGGAGGTTATTGCAAGCCTGACCCAGGTTAGGACCTCCGCGGACGGCGAGGATATGGCTATTTCAACCGAAACTACCGAACATATTCCGGTCGGCGTAGAAAAGGAGGTCAAATAAGCGCGAATATTGTATAACATTACCAGTTGCATGGGCGGAAAGCATATGGTAGAATAAATCTCACTGTCAAACAAAAGACAAC
>JAXGPT010000013.1:0-52185 GCA_040766775.1 Bacillota bacterium
ATTAATTGAACATTCGGACGGCAAAACGTTCAAAATATAAATATTCGAAGACCCGCACCCTTTCTCAATCCGACGGGCAAGGGCTCATTCTATACGCTGGCAGGCGCCAATAGGTTTTTTACGGGATTGCCGAAATGAGAATATCGGCCTTTTTTTATTGACTGTTTTCCAGCAGGGTGGTATAATTGATATTGAAAATCATTATCAATTAGCATACCATCAATATGGTCAGGATGACGGGGGTGGAAGCGGTTGTGACACTGGATATGGCAAAACCCGGACAGGAATATATAGTGAGGGGGATATACGGCGGATGCAGGCTTAAAACAATGCTGCAGGAAAGAGGCCTCACCGAAGGAGTAACCATTAAGGTCATTAAGGGCGGGCAGGGGGGCCCTTTAATAATTGAATTTCGTTCCTCGAGAATTATGCTGGACAGTATGTGCGCAGCCAAAATTGTGGTGACAAAGGGGATTGATGACCCATTTGAACCGGTTAAAGAATGCAGCGGTACAAGGAAATGCGCCCGCCGCAGGCATAAATGGGGATGGCGGCACCGGGGTCGGTATGGACAGGAGGTGTGAAAATGTCCAGCTTAACAGTGGCATTGGCCGGTAATCCCAATTCGGGAAAAACAACTTTGTTTAACTCTCTGACCGGGACCAGGCATTACGTAGGCAACTGGCCGGGGGTCACGGTGGAAAGGAAAGAAGGAAGGATTAAGTACAAGGGACTGGATATAAGAGTGGTGGACCTTCCCGGGATATACAGCTTAAATACCTATTCCTTGGAGGAGACTATTGCAAAGGACTATTTGTCCAAGGAAAGGCCGGATGTGGTTGTAAATATCGTGGACGGCACCAACCTGGAGAGGCACCTGTACCTTACTCTGCAGCTTCTTGAACTGGGAGCGCCGGTGGTACTGGCTCTTAATATGATGGATGAAGTGGAGAAGAAAGGCTACAGGATAGATTACCAAAACTTAAGCCGTCTGCTTGGGGTGGATGTGGTGCCCATAACGGCAGCCAGTGGAATGGGCATTTCTTCGCTGCTGGAAATAGTGGCAAAATACAAAAAACACGCCGGCAAAGGGCCTACCGCCTTTGATGAATACTACAAAAGCATAAAGGAAGAAAATAAGATTAACAGCGTCGAAGGCGAATACGACAGGCTGATACAGGCAAGGTACGGTTTTATTGACCATGTGCTGGCCCAGTGCCTGGTCAAGACGAGAAAGGAAAGCCTGTCCCTGAGCGACAGGATAGACAGGGTGGTGACAAGTCGGGTATTCGGGGTACCGATATTCCTGGCATTTTTGTACCTTATGTTCCAGTTTACCTTCAGTTGGGTAGGTCAGCCGCTGGCGAACCTGCTGGATGTATTTTTTAGCGATATCCTATCACCGTGGGTTGAAGGGGCTTTAGAGGCCATTGGAGCGTCCGGCTGGCTGAAGTCACTGGTTATTGACGGCATTATAGGCGGTGTAGGCGGGGTGGTTTCCTTCGTGCCCTTGATTTTCGCGTTGTTTCTCTTTATAGCAGTGTTGGAGGACAGCGGTTATATGGCCAGGGCAGCGTTCATTATGGATAGGGCAATGAGGGGTATCGGCCTGTCCGGCAAAGCCTTTGTTCCGATGATAATCGGTTTTGGCTGCACAGTGCCCGCAATAATGGCAACAAGGACCTTGGAACAAGAAAGGGACAGGAAACTTACCATGCTGATTGCTCCCTTTATGTCCTGCGGGGCAAGGCTGCCGGTTTATGCGCTGTTTGCCGCGGTATTCTTCCCGGGCAGCGAGACCAATGTGGTGTTTTCGCTGTATATACTGGGTATAGTCATCGCCGTAACAATGGGGCTGATATTTAAGAATACGCTGTTCAAGGGTGAAGCCGTTCCCCTTGTAATGGAGCTTCCTCCCTACCGGCTGCCGGTATTGAAAAGCCTGGTGCTGCGGGTTTGGGACCGGGGAAAGGAATACCTTCAGAGGGCGGGAACCATAATATTTGCCATGTCGGTGGTGGTATGGTTCATGTCAAGCTTTAATTTCAGCGGCCCCGCTCAAATGTCGGACAGCCTACTGGCTGGACTGGGAAGAGCCTTGGCGCCGATTTTCAAGGCAAACGGTTTCGGCAGCTGGGAGGCATCGGTGGCTCTGCTAACAGGCCTTGCCGCCAAAGAGGTGGTGGTGGCCACCCTTGGAGTGGTTTACGGGCTGGGCGAGCTGGCGGGAGAGGCTTCGGTGCAGTTTGGCACGGCGCTTTCACAGCATTTTTCAGCGCTGTCCGCCTATGCCTTCATGGTGTTTGTTTTGCTGTACACCCCCTGTCTTGCGGTTATTGCGGTTATGAAGAAGGAGTTCGCTTCATGGAAATGGACTGCTTTTGCGGTATTCTACCAGTTTGCGGTGGCCTGGGCGGTATCTGCCCTTATCTATCAGGGCGGAAAGTTGTTTGGCCTAAGTTAATGCAGACAGGGGGACACAGACAGGGGGACGGTTCTTCTGTCTGCGTTATAGAGGGGAGGATTGAAATGATAGGCCATATTATCAGTTTTGTTATTGGGGCTGCCATAGTGTATTTCGCGGCGAGGGCGCTGTTTAAGACCTTTAAGAATGCAAAGGAAGGAAGATGCAGCGCTTGCAGCGAAGACTGCAGATCATGCACCTTTAATAATACGTTAATGGGACGGGACTCCTAATTTGCACGTCTCTAAAATCTCTGCCGCTCTCCCAATCCATGATAAGTATTAGGCAATTCGTGGTATAATTATATTATCAGGCGATAAGCAGGTGAATGGAATTGAGAAACGAAACACAAATAAACAAGGGCGGTTTGCCGGAATGTATGGAAAAATATTTTTGGGATACGGATATTAAAGCCCTCGATATGGAAAAGAACAAAGTATTCATAATAGAGAGGCTTTTAAACGTAGGTGATGAAAAGACCCTTGATTGGGTATTTACAAATTATTCTGAAGATGTTATAAGGGATGCAGTCCTCACAAGCAGAGGGTTATCGCTTAAGACTGCAAGATGCTGGCAAAACTATTTTAAATTGAAAGAGGAAGATATGAGATGTTTTGGGATATTCTCAACGGGGATCAGAGAAGAGTTCTAGAAAAAATTCTTAAAAATATGCCCTTGCCTGGAAGCTATTTAGCCGGGGGTACTGCCCTTGCTTTAATTTTGGGGCATAGAGAATCGATAGATTTCGACTGGTTCGTACGGGAAGACTTTGACCCCGAAGAATTGGAATATTTATTGTCCAAAATCGGGCAGCTTAAAACCATTGAAACAAAAAAAGGAACATACCACGGTTTCCTTGACGGCGTCAGGGTAACCTGGCTGAGATATCCCAACCCACTAATTGAGCCGTTAATATCTGAAAAGGATTTTTATGGTCTATTGCTTCCTTCGATTACTGATATAGCACTGATGAAGCTGGCAGCAGTTAGTCACAGGGGAGCGAAAAAGGATTTTATAGACCTTTATTCAATCTGTAGGACCGGGATATCCATAGAATATTTGATGGACCTGCTGCCCAGAAAATTTCCTGATGCCGATATAAATTACTACCACATGGTCAAGAGCCTTTCATATTTTGACGATGCAGAAAGGGAACAGATGCCGATTATGAGAATACAGCTGGTATGGGAAGATGTTAAAGAGTTTTTCTTGGACGCACAGAACAACCTGGTGAGGAAATATATTCAATCATGAAATTGTCCCTGACACTTACCAGATACGGCGTAAGGTCCCTTAACCAGCACCTCTTTAGGTTATTTAACCGATTGCGTCAACACCACTGTCCCCTTGCCTTTACCGCCCCATCAATTTTATGAATACATAAAATTCGGCGGATTCCACTTCCAGCCGGCCGGACAGGGTGTCCTTCCATCCGTTTATGTTCCTGAACACGTAAAGGACTTCCAGGTTTTCTGCTGCGTCGCGGTACGACATTTCATCGGCGGTAAGTTCTGCTTCTTCATCCAAGGCCCCGCACAGCTCCGATGCTATGTCCGGAAGGATAGCGCTGTATACTTCCCGCCCCTCTTTAAAAATCTTAAACTCCCCGGTTTCGTGCAGGTAGGATACCGACAGCGGGCCTCCGGCACCTACAAGGTCGGGCTGCCTGTACACCGAAAAGTCAGCGAAATAATCGAAGTCCCCTATGTCCAACAGGTTTTTGTTCTCTGCCATGTGGTAATAGAAATAGTCCCTTTGGTCCGAAGGCCACCGGCCGTAATCATACTCAAAGCCGAAAAGTTCCTCCATGTTTTCGACGGAAAAACCTTCGGGCAGGTACTTAAGGTCATCCAGGCTGTGGTAGCTGTTAAAATACCTAATTATGGCGCTTATTTCCCTTTTGTCCTCATCGGCCAGGTCTCCGGCGGCTTTAACTATATTGCCGTTATCAATCATTTGGTATTTTTCAAGAATCCCCTCAAACCGGCTGTTCTGGCTAAGCCTTGAAATGTTGTACGCGCTCCAGGGTCCTGTAACCGCCAGCACCGCTACAAGGGCCAGTGCAACCGGCAGGAATATGTTTCGCACATCCTTCCTAGTATATGATACAAATAGCCTGCGGTTACCCAGAGCCCCGCAGCCAGCACGAAATACCGGTTCTCGGTTATACCATAGGCCTTTATCCTAATACCCATTGACACGAACATCATGGCCAGCAGTGGAATTATCAGTTTGGGAAAGTGGGATACAAAGACCCCTGCCCACTGGTTTGTCCTGCGAAGTTGGTATACGAAGAACAGCACAAGGATGCTTATAAACGAATACCACAGCACCAGGTGGGATACCATTCCATCCGGCCACTGGCGGGTTATTAATATCTTGGCAAAGTATACATAAAGTATGGCGGAATAGGCGATGATAAGCGGCATAACTATATAAAGCAGCAGCACCTTCAGCACTCTCGGGTAGTACTCGGGTGATACCTCCTCCCGGTGCTGTGGTATATCCGCCAGAAAATAGGTCGGGGCGAAAACGCCAGCCGCGATAAGCCAAATATCAAAATAGAGTTTCTCGGATAACTTAAGCGCAAACAATGCGTCCACCGTAAAAAGCATTGCCGCAAGCCCCAGGAACAGCACCGCCGAATACAGGAAGGTGATAAAAAAGCTTGTAAAAAGTTTTATCACATACAGCTCGTAGTTTTCCCGTCTGTAGAAATAGGGTATGAAAGTAAAGGCCAGATACAATGCAAAGTTTAGGGCAATGTACCTGGTTACCGTTACCATTTCAAAGTCCTGTAAAAGATACAGGTAATAAAACACAAGGCCGCCGGCCGCCCCGATGTAAGCAAGGACCCTTGGCAGCGCGTTTCGTGTAGGCATCCTTTCAAACAACGTTTTTATACACAGTGATACCGGGATTCCCAAAGCCAGTATCATGGCAATCCTCTGCAGCGTTTCCAGAGTTTCATTTGACAGTTCGGACTGCATATGGTTTACATATATCAAAACCGATACCACCGAAGCCGCCAGGGCTATTGTCTCGGGAAAACGTTTCAGGCTGGATGATAGTTTGGTCATCACAGTCTTTAACAGTGCGGCAATTTTTCCTTTCATAACCTTAAATCCTCCTATGGAAGCAAGGGGGCCGACCCTTTGCTTCTGATTTTTTGTATCCATATGTATAAAAAGGTAAAAGTAAGCGCCGCCGTAAACCGGCTTGTAAACAGTATAAGCCCGTTGGCGCCCATGCTGGTGAATACAATTGTTTCCTCAATAACGCCATGGCAAATACCAATAAACAAAAACAGGGTATTCACCTGGGTTTTGGTCATTTTTGCCTCTTCCTGTATTTGCATTATAACTCCCGAGCCAAAAACTATACCGGTGAAAAACCCGACAATCAGTCCTATGGCGGATTCGCCCGGCAGGCCGAAAAACCTGGTAACGCCCCGGGAACGGCCAGCTATTTTTTCCAACCAGCCGATATCCTTGAGACATTCTATTAGTATTAGCAGCGGCACAACAATCAGGGTTATTTTTAATATGATGGAATAACTGGAGCTAAAGGTTTCCACAAACACTTTTGACCAATCCATAATCAGACCCCCGGCATAATCAAGTTTAGTACAAGACCGGTAAACAACGCGGCAATAAACCGGAAAACTGCGTTTAACAATGCATTGGCACCGCTTTTACCAATTACGGCGCTTTCAAGCACCACCACATGAAAGATGCAAAGAACGGTGCTCATTATGGTAGCCTGCTTTGCGGTAAAATCCAGTACTGCCATTGTGGCAATCCCGCTGTAGACCGTAACTTGGCCGAAAAGGAATACCAGGGCGCTTTCTCCCGGCAGTCCCATGAAGGCCATAACTGGGGCAAAAAAATCCGCCACTTTGTACAGCAGCCCGGAATGCTCCAACACCTTCATTATGAAAATCGAAGGTATAATAAACTTAAGAAGGCTTACTACTATTTTTATTGCTTTGTTTCCCCCGCGTACAACGGTTTGCTTGGTGACCATTTCAGGTCTCCTCCTTCGGATGTCTGTGTAAACAGCATGAATGGTATCCTTAGTACTTCGACGCGGCTACCCTGTCTCCTGCTTCGGACCGAAGGATGTTTAGAACTGTTGCTGGTGCATGGTTACCCGCGGATTTACAATTTTTTAATTTAGAACCGGGCTACTGACAAGAAATGACATTAATTTCATAAGGGTTGTTATATAATTGACACTGCAGGTAATATTGCATCGGTAAAGATTTGTAGCCTTAATCTACCCTGTAGGATTTGGCGAGGGTAGTGTTTTATTTTCCGAAATAATGTCAAAAAAAGGGAGTGAGGGGGATGTTTATACCCGGTTACGAGGTCGTGGAAAAAATTGCGGAATCTTCCCGGTCGGTCATCTACAAGGCTTATTGCAGCAGCAGCCCGGGTCGGCCCCTGGCAGTCAAGGTGTTGAAGAACCTGAGAGTGCCAGAATACAAGAGAGAGCAGTTTGTGCATAGAATCGAGCGCCTTAAGGCGCTGGACCATCCGCTGGTAATTGTGCCCGGTGCCTTCGATGTAAAGGACGGGGTTTTTTTTATAACTCGGGACTACTTTGACGGCGTTACACTGGATAAACTGGCAGCGGCTCCATCGGGACTTGACCTGAAAGCCTTCCTGCATATAGCCTGCCAGTTGGCCCAGGCCCTTGACAGCGTTCATCAGTCGGGGATAGTGCACGGCGGAATAAAGCCCCATAATATATTGGTTGACCCGGGAACCCTTGCCATAAGGCTGGTTGACTTCATAAGCAGCCTGGATATTAACTGCGTCAGCCGTTTTATCTATGACCATGACTTTATAAGGCACACCCTTGCGTATACATCCCCGAGCAGACCGGTAGGATAAACCACAGAATGAGTTTTCCTTCCGACCTGTATTCGCTGGGAATAGTGTTGTATGAACTGTTAACCGGCCGCCTGCCGTTTTTTTCCGAAGACCCCCTTGAACTAATCCATTCCCATCTGGCCGAGAAAGCACCTCCAGTGCACAAACTAAAACAGGATATTCCAGTCATGCTGAGTAATATAGTATGCAAACTGATGAATAAGGAGCAGGGAAAAAGGTACCACACAGCGGCAGGGCTGCTGGCTGACCTTAACCGGTGCCGGGACGAATATGATGCCAGGGGGAGCATAGGGGAATTCCCGAAGTGTGGTGCCGAGCGTAAAGAAATCAATCTTGCAAGGGAACACCCCGGGCATTACGATAAGGTTGATAAGTCCTTTACAGCGTACGAAACGGAACCGGATGCCCTCTATGCCCTTCCCAATCTGGACGTTGATTACCTGATGAAGTCTGCGCTGGCCATTTCTTCCGAGATAGAGCGGGATGCCCTCCTTAAGAGGATTATGGATGTGGTTATTGAAAGCTCGGGGGCCCAGCATGGCTATCTCCTTATAGAGGAGCAGTCCAACCTGTTTGTATATGCCGAAAGCCATGCGGGGGAAAAAGGAGCGGTGCGGACGGTTAAAAAAAGGCTTGATGATGCCGAAGACATCTGCAAAGCAATCGTACGTTATGTACACCGGACCGGCAAGAGGCTAATCCTAAACAGTGCGGCCCGCGAAGGGATGTTCAGGGACAACCCGGAAGTACAAGACATGCAGCTGCGGTCGGTGTTGGCCTTACCGGTGATTAAAAGGACCAAATTGATTGGGGTGCTTTACCTGGAAAACCGGCTGTCGGACGGGGTCTTCACGCCGGAGAAGACGCAGATGACAGAGCTCTTGACTTCGCAGGCGGCCATTTCACTGCAGAATGCACGGCTGGTGGAGGAAATGAAGCAGGTGGAGGAGGAACTTCGCCGGTCAAAGGAGGAACTGGAACTGCGGGTGCAGGAGAGGACCAGGGACCTGGCTAGGACTAACCGACAGCTTGAAAAGGACATCGCCCGGCGTAAAAGGGCCGAGGAAATGGTAAAGGCCGAGCAGAAGCGGTTAAACGATATACTGGAGTTGCTTCCGGCCTACCTGGTGCTTCTTACCCCGGATTACCGCGTGCCCTTTGTCAACCGTTTTTTCCGTGAGCGTTTTGGTGAAGCCAATGGCAAGCGGTGTTATGAATACCTGTTCGGGAGGACAAGCCCTGTGAGGTTTGCGGAGCCTTTAGAACCCTGGAAGAAAACAAAACGAGGTGGGAATGGACCGGGCCGGATGGGCGCTATTACGACATTTTGATTTTCCCTTTACCGATGTGGACGGCTCCAAGCTTATATTGGAATTGGGCCTGGATATAACCGAAAGAAAAAAGGGCCGAGGAAGAGATACAAAAAGCTTAACCGGGACCTTGAAAAAAGGGTTAAAGAGCGTACCGCCCAACTGGAAAATGCTAACAGGGGACTGCACGATAGCGAGGCTCACCTGCGAGCCGCCTTGCGTGAGAAGGAGGTGCTCTTAAAGGAGATACACCACCGCGCAAAAACTCCTACAGATTGTCCACAGCATGTTAAACCTACAGGCGCAGTATACCGATGATAAGCAGGTCATTGAACTTTAAAGGAAAGCAAGAACAGGGTCTATTCGATGGCCCTCATCCATGAAAAGCTTTACCAATCGGAATCACCGGTACGTCAATCTTCCGAGTATATCCACAGCCTGGTGGCAAACCTGTTCCTGTCCTATGGAGTGAGCGAGAGGGCCATAACCCCGAGGATAGAGGTGGAAGACATACAGCTTCAGCATAGATACCATTATCCCTTGCGCACTCATAATAAATGAACTGGTATCCAATGCGCTGAAGCACGCTTTTCGGGACATCGGGGGAGAAGGAGGGCCGGGAAGGGGCAGGTTACCATTAGGCTTCACAAGGACACGGGCGGAAAATACGTGCTGACGGTAAGCGATAACGGCGCCGGTCTGCTGTATTCAGGATAATTAACAGGGACACTCGCCGGACCGTTGAAAACCCTGCCGTAAAGGTGATGCGCGAAGGGGCCGCCGTGGGGCTGGCCAATCACACGGTGCTCATTTCAAAGGATGGAAAAGAGATACCAATAGACGACAGCGCTGCGCCCATCAAGGATGACCGGGGTAACGTCATAGGCGTGATACTGGTATTCCGGGACGTTACGGAGCGTGAGCGGGGCAGCGGAACAATTGCAGAGGGCCCACGATGAACTGGAGAAAAGGGTTGCGGAGCGCACGGCAGATTTGGAGGCGGTCAACTGCCGGCTTAAAAAGAGATAGAACAGCGCAGGGCTGGCGGAGGAAAAGATTATGGGAGAAAAACATAGAGCTGGAGAGGGCCAGCCGGGCGAAGGATAAATTTCTTGCCAACATGAGCCATGAACTGCGCACCCCGCTTAATGCAATTATTGGTTTTACCGGTACGCTGCTTATGAGGCTGCCCGGGCCCCTTACAGTCGAACAGGAAAACCAGCTGGGAACATATCCACAAGTGCCAATCACCTGCTTATGATCATAAACGATATCCTGGACCTTGCAAAAATAGAATCCGGAAAGGTGGACCTTTACCTGAGCCGATATCCTGTCAAAGCGTTATAAAGGAGATAATGGACACGCTGGAGCATGCTGCAAGAAGCAAGGGCATAGGGCTGGGCTGCGACCTTCCCGGCGAGGACATGACCGTCTGTACCGATCGCCGTGCCCAGCCAGATACTTTTGAACCTTGTTTCCAACGCGATAAAATTTACCCAAGAAGGCGAAGTTACTATAAAACTGCGCCGGTATATTGATAACGGCAACAGGCGGATTGAATTTTGCGTATCCGATACCGGGATGGGCATCAGGAAGGAGGACAGGGAAAGGCTTTTCCTGGCCTTTGAACAGGCTGAACAGGCAGCCTGTCACTTTCATGAGGGCACAGGGCTGGGGTTATACTTAAGCAGGAAAATGGCGGACATGCTGGGAGGGGAGCATTGAATGCCAAGCGAATATGGCAAGGGAAGTACCTTTACGCTGGTACTGGATGAAAAACGAAAACTGGAGGGTGAATGCAGAATTGGGGGGACGAATTCTTGTTATTGAGGATAACTTGATAAACCTGGAACTTATAACTTATTTATTAAAAGCTTTTAACTATACCGTTTTAACTGCAACCAACGGAAGTGAGGGGATTGAGTTGGTGCACAGCCAAAGGATGGACTTAATAATTTGCGATGTTCATCTGCCCGGGATGGATGGCTACCAGGTAGCCCGCCGTCTAAAAGGGCACCCTATTTTTAGAAACATTCCCCTTGTTGCCGTTACCGCCCTTGCAATGATGGGAGACCGGGAGAAGGTGCTGGCCGCGGGATTTGACAGCTATATCAGCAAACCAATCATGCCCGAGAAATTTATAAAACAGATTGAAGAGGTCATGAGTAATAAATGCCTGGGTACCGGCCAAGGCGGTGCTATATATTGATAGAGAGGATTGAGGAGTTATGGCAACCATTCTTGTAGTGGAAGACCATGCGATGAGTCGACAAATACTGATGACCCTTCTTGAGCATTCAGGACACAGGGTGTTGGAGGCCGCGGAAGGTGAAGAGGCGTTTGAACTGGCATGCAGGATGCAGCCCGATTTGATAATAAGCGATATGCTGCTGCCCAACATGGATGGAAGGGAATTTGTCCGGAGGCTGCGGACAAAAGCTGTCCATGCGGATACGCCGGTTATCTTTTATACAGCATGGTGCCGCCATCCGGAAGATATTAGGCTGGACGAATCCCTAAAACCATGTCATATCATACCAAAGCCATCCGAACCACAGGTCATCCTAAGGACAGTCAATGAGCTGCTGGGAGAGTCATCCACCGATGACCATTTACAGCCGGCTATGAATGAATTATGTAGAGGCTGTGCAAAGCATGAGCAAGCCATAAGTATCGAGCTGCAGCTATCGGCGCTTATGGATTTGGGGTATAGCATGGTAGCGGAACGGGACCCCGGGAGGCTTTTGAACATATTTTGCAGGGCAGTTTGCGAGATGATAAATTGCAGCCAGGCGGTATTGGCGATACATGAAGAGAATGGGACTTTAAACTATTATACCGGCCGGACCGATAACCTGCATGAAAGGACCTGCCCGGAACACATGATTCCCCCGGGGGATATAATTGAAGCTGTTGCTGCCAGGCGTTTACCGGTTCGATGGGGGAAGTGCATGATGGCGATACCCTTTGCTTCTCCCACCCGTCAATATGGCTGGATATCCGTCATGGGCAGACCGGGAGCAGAAAAGCTTACCGGGAGGGACGAGGAAATAATCATGACCCTGGGCATAAGGGTAGCGCTGGCCTACGAGAATATGCTGTTAATGGAACAGCTAAAAAAGAGTAATGAAATAAAAGGCATGTTTATAACCAATATGTCCCATGAGCTTAGAACCCCGCTTAATATACTGCTGAGCAATGCCCAGCTTCTCAATCTGTATCTCCAGGATGACAGGGAGCTGGACAGGGAAAGGCTGCGTAGCAAGATAGATATGCAGATACGCAACTGCTATCGCCTGATAAGGCTGGTCAATAATTTCATAGATATCTCCAAGATTGAATCCAACCATTTTAAACTCAAACTGGTGAAATGCAACATAGTGGAGGTGGTGAAAGCCATAGCCGCTTCTACGGTGGAATATGCCGGTATAAAGGGAATAGACCTGGTGTTTGACGCGCAGCAGGAGGAAATGTTCATTTGCTGCGACCTGGACAGTATAGAACGCATTCTGCTGAACCTTCTTTCCAACGCCATCAAGTTTACATCCCGGGGAGGGACCATATATGTTAACCTAAGCATGGCAGATGGGTATGTCCGGATAAGCGTAAAAGACACCGGCATAGGTATTCCGGAAGAAAAGGTTGACTTGATTTTTGAAAGGTTCAGCCAGGTGGACAACCTGCTGACCAGGAAAAACGAGGGAAGCGGAATAGGGCTTACGCTGGTCAAAATGCTTACCGAGATGCATGGGGGGAGGGTGTGCGTGCACAGCCAATACAAGAAAGGCAGCGAGTTTGTAGTGGAGCTGCCGGAAAACTCGAATGGCGTACCCTGCCCTGTACCCCAACGGGAAGCAATCCAATCCAGCGAAGACATAATCCAAAGGATAAAACTGGAGTTTTCGGATATTTATTTTTAATTATTGTTTTATATAATTTTTAAGGATATATTACTATATATAGTGCCGGGACCACATTTTACAGGAGGATTATGTCGATAGCTGTCGAATTTTAACCAGCAATACAACTAAAGAGGCGAAACGGACAATGATTGGTTTTAAAAGGATTGGACTGGAAGACAAGGTATGGATGAATGAGCTGATTGCCACCGCAGATAAAGCAAGCTGCAGCCAGAACTTTACAAACCTTTTTATATGGGTGGATACCTATAACCATTTGGTTGCAAGAATAAATGATTACCTGGTTGTTAAGGGCAGCCTTGGCGATGTAAAAAGGTATCTTTTCCCTACAGGCTCCGGCGATATCCGGCCGGTAATATCGGCTATGATGCAGGACGCGTTGGACTGCGGGCATGAGTTTGTTATGGTGGGCCTTTTGCCGGAAGATGCAGCCCTCCTCGAAAAGCTTTATAAGGACAGCTTTGAGTTCAAGAAGTGGAGGGACGGATTTAACTACGTTTACCTTTTGGAAAAGCTGGTATTGCTGCCGGGCAGAAAACTCCATGCGAAACGAAATCATATAAACTTTTTTATTGAAAACAACGACTGGACCTTTGAGCCGATAACCCAGGAAAACCTGGGCGAATGCAGGAAGATGAATGAAGATTGGTATAGAGAAAAAGAAGAAGCCTGCAGTGCCGGGCTGGCAAACGAGCGGCGGGCCGTAGACAAGTGTTTTGAGAATTACTTCGAGTTGGGCCTGGAGGGCGGGCTACTTCGAGTATCCGGCAGAATCGTCGCCTATACCATAGGGGAACCGTTAAATTCGAACACCTATGTAATACATATAGAAAAAGCGTTCAGCAGCATTCGGGGTGCCTATCAGATGATAAACCGGGAATTTGCTTCCTTCATAAAAGTCAAGCACCCGCATATAATTTATGTAAACCGGGAGGACGATACGGGAGATAAGGGGCTGAGAAGGGCGAAGCTGTCATATTACCCGGACAGGATGATTGAGAAATATACCGCAAGATACAAAAGGAGCAGTCCGAAATAATGGCACCTAAGGGGATAGAAATCAGGCCGGCGGGAAAGGGAGATATAGACCGCCAAAAAAAGATATGGAAGCTCTGCTTTGGGGATGATGATGCCTATATAGACTTTTATTTTGCAAGCAGGTACAGGGAAGATAATATCCTGCTTATGCTTCTCAATGAAAAGATAGTGTCCATGTTGACCATCATTCCGGTGGAGGTGGTGACAGCCGACGGGCGAACCTTTCCTTCCGCCATGCTGTATGCTGTTGCGACCCATCCCGAATACAGGGGAAGGGGTTTTGCTTCCCGGTTAATGGATTTTTGCGACAGGTATCTTAAGCAAAACCGCATGGAAATGTCGGTGATTGTTCCGGCGGAGGAAAGGCTTTTTGATTTTTACGGCAAACAGGGATATAAAAAGGGCTTTTATATAAGGGAGATTTCGGTTGATGCCGGTTCTATAGCAGGAATAACAGGGGGCACAGCATCCCGGCCCTTTATGATGCCCGCTTCTCCGCGGGAGTACAATATAAGGCGGAACAGTCAGCTTAAAGGGTGCCTTTATGTTGCCTACCGGGATGAGGATATAGCTTACCAGAAAAAGCTGTCGATGCGGACCGGGGCGGATATCTATACAATAGATATGGAAGGAATATACGGCTGCGCAGCCGTGGAAAGGATGGACCACGACAGGGTGTTAATAAAGGAGCTTCTGGCGCCGGAACACCTCGTACTTCAATGCCTGGAGCAAATAGCGAAGCGGCTGCCCGCCGCGGAGTACGTTCTGAGGCTTCCTGCATACCGGGGCGCGGGCTTTGGCGGTATTGTCCGCCCCTTCGGGATGGTAAAGTCATACCGGCATCCGGAGAACGGCACAGCCACTGACAGGAGCGGGTATTTGGGCATTGCCTTTGATTAAGGGGAGGCGGGTGCCTTGGGCCGCCCCGCCGGCAGGGACCCATATTAACAATGTTTGATTGGGTTAATGTAAAAAGGGGAGGCAAAAGAATGAGGACGATACTAGTGTATTCCAGTAAATACGGCTGTACCGAAAAGTGCGCCGAGATTCTGGCGAAAAAACTGTCGGGGGAGACCCGCCTAATAAACCTCAAAAAGGATAAGAACCCGGACCTGTCGGGATACGACAGTGTTGTTGTAGGCGGGCCGATCTATATCGGTAAAATAAACAAAGAAGTGAAAAGTTTTTGCGCAAAAAACCTGGACCTGCTAAAGGGAAGAAGACTGGGCCTTTTTATTTGCTGTATGGCGGAAGGAGAACAGGCAAAGGGCGAGCTGGACGGCGCCTTCCGCAAGGAACTATTGGAGACCGCCATTGCAAAGGATTACTTCGGCGGAGAGTTTATGGTAACCAAGATGAATCCCATGGACCGACTTATTGTTAAAAAGATAGCCAAAACCGAAAATAACGTTTCGAATATCCTTACCGACAGGATAGAGAGATTTGCTAGGCTTATGAACCAAGGATAGTCCGGCGGATTGAAAAACAGGTTGCGGGGTGTAATAATGTGAATGGCATGAAGTACGGCTGGGAGATGGCTTTATTGGGAAAAAATAAAGTTAATCCCCAGTTTTTTTCATGTAACATTTTGTGCGTCGGGGACGTTAATAATTAATGAAAGCAAATCCGGCCGGGAAAGAAGGGGAAAAGGGTTATGACCGGGAGCAAAAAGTCCAAAGCCTATAAGCAGGATGACAAAAAGTCCATAGAGGAGATTTGCAGCCAAACGTGGGAATCGCTGTATCGCTATGTATATTTCAGGGTTCAAAACCGACAAGAGGCCGAGGACATAACCCAGGAGGCCTACGTAAAAACCCTTTCCCGGTGGGGACAAAAAGCCTCCCGGCCGGACCACCCTTTGGAATACCTGAAAGCCACTGCCCTTAATATAATACGGGACCGGTGGCGCAAAACCAAGCGCAAGGGGCTGAAATAAACTTGGAGGCAGTAAACCCGCTGGAAACCGCAGTGGAAAGTCCGGCGGAGGAAGCTACGGTGCGGGTAATGATAGAGGATGCAATGAAAATGCTTAGTGAGGACCAGCGCAGGGTTATAGAGCTGAGGATTATTAAGGGGTTTTCGGTGTCCCGGACGGCCCGGCGCTGATGAATAAGAAGGAGATCCACCGTCCGCGTGATACAGTACCGGGCACTGCAGGTCCTGGCAGACATACTGGAAGGATTTGGTCAAGGAGGGCGAGATAATGGATGACAATACGCAAATTATCCGAATACATCGATAAACTGAATGCGGAGCAGCGGCCGGACCAGCACGGGGCGCCGGAGAAGTTCGCCGGAACCCGAAGGCTCTACCACGCAGCACGGCTTGTAAAGAGTCTTAAGGACCCCGCCCTGCCCGGGAGTGATTACCCGGAAAGGCTGGCCGTGTAATGAGAAACAAGCGGCGTCAAAAACCCAGGAAAAGGTTCTGGCAGAGGGGTATGGCAGCTGCAGCCGCGGTGCTGGTAATAGCGGTTATGATAAGCACCATGCTGCCCTTCGGGAAGGTGGATATTGTTTACGCGATGGAACAGGCCTTCCGGGAGGTAGAGGCTTACCATGGTGTCCTAGAAATTGTAAGCACCAGCGCTGAAGGAAGCAGAAGCCTGCGGTCAAAGTTGGAGGTATGGGCGGACAAGAGGACATTGTGCCGCAAGGGGCTGGAGGACTTAGCGGGAAGGCATTATTACGGCAAACAACGGCAAGGAAAAGTGGCAAGTACGACCGGAAAGCAAGGAAGTATATGTATTCCCGGCCTTTCCCGACCCATATAGTTTTATACTCGAACTGGGCAGTGAGATAGAGCAGGCAAAGGATGCGCTTTCCACCAGGGTGGTAGGGAGGAGACCATTGCCGGAAGGAAAACGGATGTTTTGGAGGTAACCCCCAAAGGCGGAGCGCTCTACCGGATATGGGTGGACAAGGAAACAAAGCTGCCGCTTCAAAAACAGACCGCAATGCAGAATGCGCTGCAGTCCACGGTGACCTATACATCTATTGACTTTAGCCAAAATACCCGGTGAGCTGCTTGTGTTGAATGTGCCCGAGGGGTACAGCGAAATTGACAAAAATGCTGAACAGTTTGTAAACGATTTGGAAGAGGCCGCCGGGGCCGTTGGGTTTATACCTGCAGTACCCGGCGAGGTTCCGGAGGATTTTGACATTGACGGTATAGCCATAGTGCCCGGCTCCGGCCTGGTCAAAATGTATTACACCGCGCAGGATAAGGAGACAAGGGTTGTGACGATCCAGGGCAAAGCCGCCGGGGAATTTGAACGGGCCTCGAATGCAATCCTCGCAAAGGTGAACGGCAGCCCCGCAGAAGTCCAGTCACCGGTCCAAGACGGGCGGGGGATATTGGAAGGCGGACAGTACGATGGTATGGCCGGTATAAGGTCTGTACGCTGGAGACAGGACGGATACGAGTATGCTTTAGTAGGAAACGCTTCGCTGGATATGCTGGAACAATTTGTGACAGCTTTGGCCGGCGGACCGGTGGAAATGCCGGAAACCGGTGAAGGGCTTACCGGTAAACCGCAGGTGGAGGTGCCGGTGAACATGGAAGTGGAGCAAAACGAGCAGAAAAGCGTGGACGCGGGACATTCGCCTTGGAGGCTCGACCCCGCCTATGTGGCCCAGGTATTCGTAAGCCTTGAGATGTCTCCCGGGGGCATCACCGGGGACTACCCCATAGAGTATGAAAAGCTGGAGGTTGTTGAAAACAACGGTGTCAAGGCGGTAGTAAAAGTGGGCGGCGATAAAACCCCGATAAGAAAAGTGTATCTTGAACGGCTGATAAGGCAGGATTCCACCGGCATATGGACGGTGGTGGGATACGACCCGGCGGAATAGGCAAAGGGACTTTATAAAAAACTGCACCCAACATACGAGGGTGCAGTTTTTTGGCAATATTAATAAAATATATGGCAATTTTACAAAAGTATTTTTTTATTACCCGTGTTATTATAAAATGTAAAGTAATTTTCACGTATAGCCGGACTTACAGTCCTGTGTTACGAAAGGACATCCTTGGGAAAGTGCTTTAAACAGGCGGATATTGGCACAGCATTAAATAACAGCGGTTTATTAAATTTAGGAAGGGGGAGCAATATGCGCAAAGCGCATGAGGTGGAATTCAAGGTATTCGGCGATGACATGCAGTTTGTGGAGATTATGCTGGACCCCGGGGAAACGATAGTGGCGGAGGCCGGTGCCATGATGTACATGGACAAGGCCATAGAGATGGAGACCATATTCGGCGACGGCTCCGGAAAAGAAGGAAAGGCCCTGATGGGTAAACTTATGTCTGCCGGAAAACGCGTTTTAACCGGTGAGAGCCTGTTTATGACAGCCTTTACCAACAAGGGCAGCGACAAAAAATGCGTGGCCTTTGCGGCGCCCTATCCCGGCAAGGTGATACCCTTCGACCTGGGGGATTGCGGCGGAACGCTGATATGCCAGAAAGACGCGTTTCTTTGTGCGGCCAAGGGCATCTCTGTAGGCATAGCTTTCCAGAAAAAGATAGGCGTCGGACTGTTCGGCGGAGAGGGCTTTATAATGCAAAAGCTTGAGGGTGACGGCCTTGCATTCATGCACGCAGGCGGCACTATAACCAAAAAGGACCTGCAGGCAGGCGAAACCATAAAGCTTGACACCGGCTGCCTGGTTGCCATGGACAGCAAGGTGGACTATGATATCCAATTTGCCACCGGCATAAAGAACGCCCTGTTCGGCGGCGAGGGTCTTGCCCTTGCGACACTGACCGGACCGGGGGTAGTATGGCTGCAATCACTGCCCTTCTCACGGCTTGCCGACAGGATTTACGCCGCAAGCAAAGCCGGCGGAGGTAAGGGCAAGGGCGAAGGCAGCATAATGGGCAATATAGGCATAGGCAGCTTCTTCGGAAATGACTAGATAAATAAAAAAACACCCTCATGAGGGCGTCCTTCATGAAGGGTGTTTTTTTGCTTGTAAAATATTATTGGGAAAATACCTCAATTATTGGTATACTATTTACTGGTGAAAAATTATACCGCCTTTGGCGGGCAGTTGCCGAGGAGACGGTGGCTCACTTTAGAGGGAGGGTAAAGAATGGCAAGGACTGTGGGAACGACTGTAAGGGGTATAAGGGCTCCTATCATAAATAAAGGGGATGACCCGGTAAAAATCGTGGTGGATTCGGTCATCGCGTCCATGGCTTCCGAGAAGTTCGACTTAAGGGACAGGGACGTTATTGGTATAACCGAATCCTTCGTGGCTAGGGCCCAGGGCAACTATGCGACGCTGGAGGATATAACCCGTGATGTCAGGAGTAAATTCTCCGGCGATATAGCGGTTGTTTTCCCGATACTGAGCAGGAACAGGTTTTCACTGGTGCTCAAGGGTATAGCCATGGGGGTCCCAAAGGTATACTTGTTTCTTAAGTATCCATCGGACGAGATGGGAAACCCGCTTATGGACATTGAAAAGATGTATGAGGCGGGCATCAACCCCTATACCGATGTGCTGGACGAGCAGCGGTACAGGAAGCTGTTCGGGGAGAATGTGCCCCATCCCTTTACCGGCATAGACTATGTCAGCTATTATAAAGGGGTTGCCCAAAATGGCAATATAGAAATAATCCTGGCAAACAAACCCACGGCGGCCCTGGACTACGCGGAGGAAATACTGACGGCGGACGTTCATACAAGGCACAGGACAAAGCGGATACTCAAGGCGGCCGGTGCAAAAAAAGTGTACGGCCTGGACGACCTGCTGACAAAACCGGTAAACGGGAGCGGATACAACCCGGAATTCGGACTGCTGGGTTCCAATAAAGCCACCGAAACAAGTGTTAAACTTTTCCCACGGGACTGCAAAAAAGTAGTGGACCAGGTGCAGAAAGCGATACTGGAGCGGACCGGGAAGCATGTTGAAGTATTGATATACGGCGACGGCGCCTTCAAGGACCCCCGCTGTAAAATATGGGAACTGGCTGACCCGGTAGTGTCCCCGGGGTATACCGACGGGCTTAGGGGTACTCCCAGCGAGATTAAAATAAAGTATATAGCCGACAATGACCTTGAAGGATTGGAGGGTAGCGAAAAGGAGGAGGCAATAAAGGAAAGGATAAAACAAAAAGGGAAATACCCGTTGGGTAGGGATGAAGACCTTGGCACAACTCCAAGGCAGCTTACCGACCTTTTGGGTAGCCTTTGCGACTTAACCAGCGGCAGCGGAGACAAGGGGACACCGATAGTCCTGGTGCAGGGCTATTTCGACGATTACGCAAAGGAATAGAATACCTGTGATAAATTAATAAAACGCAGCAAAACCGGTACGGGTATGGGGCACCGGTTTTGTTGTGCCATGAATAACCGGAAAGACCGGTGCGTATAATCTGTCAAGGTGTTTAACATACCGCCGGTTGGGATAAATCTATAATATATCTTTAAAGCAAGTGCAAAAAATCAGTATCGCGGGGGGGAATGCGGCAGTGAATGAAGATTTCAACAATGGTGCAAATCAAGGCATGGAAAGCAGGATAGAGGAGGAGTTAGATAAAGGTGAAAAGGATGCTGATACCCGGCTGCGACCAAGGAAACCCATAATAAAGATAATTGTTCCGCTCCTTGTGGTAGCGATTATTTTCGGAATTTGGGCTTACAAGAACCTGCTGCCCGGGGGTAAAATGGGGCAGGATGATTCGGAATTCGCCCTTGACGCCACAGAAGACTTTGACCTGGAGAGGTTTTTGTCCCACGGCCTGCCGGTCATGATTAACTTCAGGGCGGACTACTGTACTACGTGCCGTGATATGGACCCCATCATTGAAAAGGTAAACAGGGACTTACGGGGGCGGGCTGTCATCAAGTCGGTGGATGCGGATAAAAACCTGCAGGCCGCCGGTAAGTTCGGTGTATGGGTTATCCCCATGCAGTTTTTCTTTGACGCGGAAGGCAAGCCCTATGGCTACCACGAAGGGTTTTTGCCGGAGGAAGAGATCATCAGAATACTCAAGGAGATTGGTATGGAATGATAGACCGATGGCTTGGCGTTTTGGGAGAACTTATAAGCGGTCATTTATGGATTGCTCCTTTGCTGGCGTTTGCTGCAGGGGTTCTCACTTCTTTTACCCCCTGCTCGCTTTCCAGTATACCCCTTGTTATCGGGTACGTTGGCGGTTACGCCGGAGGGGATACAAAGCGGGCCTTCAGGTATTCGCTGGTATTTTGCGCTGGCATGGCGATAACGTTTACAGCACTGGGGACCCTGGCCTCGCTGTTCGGCAAGCTGATGCGGGGAAGCGGTTCCTGGTGGTATATACTGCTGGGAACCCTTATGGCCCTTATGGCGCTGCAAATGTGGGATATAATAAACATAATACCCCAGGCAAGAGTAATGGGTAAGAGCGCGCGGAAGGGCTATATAGGGGCTGCAGTCCTTGGGATGCTGGGCGGTTTTTTTGCATCCCCCTGCGCGACACCGGTGCTGGTTGTGCTGCTGGCAATGGTGGCCCAAGGCGGGAGTCTCCTGTGGGGCGTGCTGCTTTTGTTCCTCTACTCGGTAGGTCACAGCATGCTGCTGCTTGCCGCCGGCACGTCGGTAGGCCTTGCAAACGGCCTTGCTTCATCCACACGGCTGGGCAGGCTGGGGCGGGCGTTCAAGATAGCAATGGGCGGGGCAATACTGCTTCTTTCCTTCTATATGTTTTACTTGGGCTTTTAGAAAGGACCGGCTGCGAGCCGGTCCTTTCTAAAAGGGCATAAACCGGTTTAATACAATTATAACTGTCATCCCGATAAGTATTGTAATAAGCACGTTTCTTGTCTTATAGGCGGTAAAGGCGGCCACAACCCCGGCCAAGAGGTAGTTGTTTCCAAGGGATATATCAAGGTGTCCCTCGGGCATTAAAAGAGACGGCACTATAAGGGCGGTAAGAAACGCCGTAGGCACGTGCTTTAACCACCTTTCCATCCAGGCCGGCATCCCGGCGCTGGCAAACAGTACCTGGGAACCTATGCGGGTGATATAGGTGGCGGCGGCCATGCCCAGTACTATTGAAATTAGTTTAAGATTCAACCTTATCGCCCCTTTCCATAAAACCCCCGACTATGGCCGCGGTGGTTGCGGCCAGTATTATGTACCATTTACCGGGGAGGTATAAAGCCCCCAACACTGCGCCTGCGGCCGAAACCAGGCAAATGGTTATGGAGGTCCTGTCCGCGAGACGGGGTATTAAAAGTACCAGGAAGGTTGCCGGCAGCGCAAAATCTATTCCCCATTCCAGCGGGTTGGGTATAACACTGTAAAAGTAAGCGCCCAGGAAAGTGGAAACGGCCCATACTATATAAATCACTGCGAATATGCCCAGCTGGTAGTATGGGTCGTAGCCCTTTCTTTCTATCCTGTCCACGGTCAAGGCATAGCTTTCATCCACAATGCCGAAGGCCAGCAGGTACTGGAGGGGCTTGGACAGCTTGAGCAGGTAGGGCGAAAGGGATGCGCCCATAAGCAGGTGCCTTAGGTTTACCATGAATGTGGTAAACACCACCGTCCACCAGCCGGTAATCCCCGAACCGATCATTGCAATAGCGATAAACTGCGAAGCCCCGGCAAAAACCGTCATGGACATGAAGGTTATTTCAAATATGGAAAAGCCGGCGGTTCGGCCCATTATTCCACAGGTAAGCCCGAAGGGGATTATTCCGGTGGTAATGGGCAGGCAGTCTTTTACGGCTTCCTTCCATACCCCGGCATTGGGCTTTGGTAATCCTCCGGGCAAATTGGCATGTTTCAACTGCTGCATCTCCTTTGGCTAGTTTTCTTCTCTATAACATTCTACATGCCGGCGTTCAATCCTCCAATAAACAATTTTTACCCGTAATAAGCCCTTGACATTAACGTTGCGTTAAGGTGTATAGTTATGGTGTCAGGAGGTGGACAGATGAAATACACGGTGCAAAGGCTGGCAAACATGGCAGGGGTCAGCTCCCGCACGCTTCGATACTACGACGAAATCGGGCTCCTTAAGCCGGCAAGGGTCAACGAATCGGGGTACCGGATATACGGCCGCAAAGAGGTTGACAGGCTGCAGCAGATACTCTTTTACAAGGAACTGGGCATAGGCCTGGAAGAAATAAAAACCATCATGGATTCACCGGAATTTGACAGGTTAAAGGCGCTGCGGAAGCACTATGAAAGCCTTCTGGCAGAAAAGTCGCGGATAGAGAGGCTGATAGCCAACGTGGAAAAGTCAATAGCTTCGGCGGAGGGGAGGATTGAAATGACCGACAGGGAAAAATTCGAGGGCTTCAAGCAAAAACTGCTGGAGGATAACGAGGCAAAATTCGGCAAAGAGGCAAGGAAAAGGTACGGCGACGAGGCGGTGGACAGGTCAAACGAGGCTTTCAGGAACATGACAAGGGAGCAGTATGACAGGATGGCGAACCTTGATAAACAGGTAAAAGAAACGCTGGCCGAGGCATTCAGGCAGGGCGACCCGGCCGGGGAGCTTGCCCAAAGGGCGGCGCAGCTTCACCGGGAATGGCTTACCATGTGTTGGGGCGGCTACGACAGCGAGGCCCATGCCGGGCTGGCGCAGATGTACGTGGAGGACGAGAGGTTCAGGGCCTATTACGACCAGGGACAGCCGGGCGTGACGGAGTTCTTAAGGGACGCGATACAAATTTACGTCGCAAATAAGAAAGAATAACCAAGGGCGGCCGTTTTTGTCCGGCCGCCTTTGGTTCGGGGTTTTATTTTACTTTTCCAGTATTTCCGCAGTTTTTTCAAGCCAGTCGCCTTCGAAGTCTTCGATAAGCCCCTTGTCGACGGCGGAGGCAATGGCCGGGTCTATGGGCAGCTTTCCAAGCACCGGTATGCCGTGCTCCCTTGCCACTTCTTCTATGCGGCTTTCCCCGAATACGTTAATCTCCTTGCCGCAGTCGGGGCATTTGAGATAGGACATGTTCTCGATGATTCCCAGTATCGGAACATTCATTCTCTTCGCCATGTTGACCGCCTTGGATACTATCATGGATACCAGCTCCTGCGGTGATGTGACTATTATTATTCCGTCAACCGGCAGCGACTGGAATACCGTGAGCGCAACGTCGCCGGTTCCCGGGGGCATGTCTATAAACATAAAATCAACTTCGCCCCATACCACATCGCTCCAGAATTGTTTTATCGTACTGGCTATAAGGGGTCCCCTCCAGATTACGGGGTCGGTGTCATTGTTGAGAAGAAGGTTTATGGACATAATTTTTATTCCGTCCCGGCTTTCCACCGGCAGCAGCCCCTGTCCGCCGGACTTGGCCTTATCTTTGATTCCGAAGGCCTTGGGGATGGAGGGCCCGGTTATATCCGCATCAAAAATCGCGGTGCTGTGTCCCCGGCGATTCATTAGCACCGCAAGCATTGATGCAACAAGGGACTTACCCACACCGCCCTTGCCGCTTATAATGCCTATTACTTTTTTGACACTGCTATTGGCATTTAGTTTTACGGAAAAATCCGTCTGTTTTTCCTTCCTGTCACTGCATTCTTTGCTGCAGGCGCTGCAGTTTTGATCGCATTTCTCGCTCATGGTTCCTCTCCTTTTGTAGTATAAGTTTTTATAAGTTTCTACCGTGCCTGTGCCTGTAGCACCTTGTACACCCGTAAAGCTGCGGGTCCTGGTCGCACATCTTGTATACTCCGCCATCAATCCTAAGAAGCTTTCCCTGTACCAGCGATTCGGAAAGCTTTTTCCTTGCATCGTTCTAGATGCGCTGGACGGTTGTACGGGCTACGTTCATTTTTTCGGCGCATTCCTCCTGCGTCATTCCTTCCCAGTCAATAAGGCGGATGGTTTCGTATTCGTCCACCGTCATTATCACCGGATTTGTTTCATAGTTCCGCTTGTTCAGCGGCCCAAAAAGGCTGACCCGGGGCAGGCCGCAAACCTTTCTCCATTTCCTGGGCCTCGGCAATTCTTATACACCTCCCTCACCAGCGTTATTAGTATAAGGGGGATTTGCCCCCCTTATACTAATCGTTATCCGAAAGGCCGTCCAACTGCTTGTTTATCATATCAAGCCTGTCTTGGAGAAATGCTTTCTGCTGCTCAAGGAGTTCTTTCTGCGTTTTTGCGTCGACAGGATATGCCATTCTTCTTCTAAAACCCCGGCCTCGTCCCAGCCCAAGTCCCAAGCCTAGACCCAGTCCCAGCCCTAGCCTGGATACATTTGCCATGTTACAAAACCCAAGGCCTCTTCCCGTCATTGGTCCAAATCCCATCGGGCCGGTTCCGTCTCTTCTCGGCATTTTGACAGCCTCCTTTCGTTATTGGCATATGTTAATTATACTTTTATTATACCCCATTATTGACATATGTCAATAACAATTTTTGTGGAAGCAGGAAATGGCTTTTTTACTTCCATACTTCCACATCTTCCAGCGTGTCATCGTGGGTGAAAGCTAAATACCTGTTCCGAGTAAGGATTTTCGGGGTTTGTTCTATTAATGCATTGTATATTTTTGTGATGAAAGTATGAAATTTTGCGGTATAAAGCCTGCGAAGTGCAATTTTATGTTATATTAATCTAAAGATTAACTTGGAAGGTGAAGCCGGTGGCAAAAGTAAGGGTCCTTGTAGTGGACGACGAGCCGGGAATAAGGGAGATTATAAAGGAGTACTTTGAACCGGAGGGGTTTATTGTAGACCAAGCGGCCGATGGTGTCGAGGCATTGGAACTCTTTAAAAAGAGCAGGTATTCGCTGGTGATTTTGGATATTATGATGCCAAAGGCAGACGGGTGGACGGTGTGTAGGGAGATACGCAGGACCTCCCAGGTACCGGTTATAATGCTTTCGGCCAGGGGGGAGGAATATGACAAACTTTTCGGCTTTGAGCTGGGCGTGGACGATTACATGGTAAAGCCCTTCAGCCCCAGGGAGCTCCTGGCAAGAAGCAAAGCGGTAATCCGGCGCAGCCAAAGCGTAGGCGGCAGAAAGGCAGGGGCAAACAAGGCCGAATTCAAGGGTCTGCATATCAACTTTGATTCAAGGAATGTAACGGTTAACGGCAAACAGGTTATGCTTACGCCCAAGGAATACGAGCTTCTGAGTTTCTTTGCACAAAACCCCGGCAGGGTCTTTTCCCGGCAGCAGCTTCTTAACGAGGTTTGGGGCTATGACTTTTACGGTGACCTGAGGACGGTGGACACCCATATAAAAATGCTCCGTGAAAGCCTGGGGGAATACAGGGGGTTCATAGTAACCGTATGGGGCACAGGCTATAAATTCGAGACGGGGGATGCGAAATGAAGAGCGTAGCCCATAAGCTGTGGGCCGGCATGATGCTGCTTGTAGTCATTGTGCTGGCACTGCTGTGGTCCTTCCAGATAATTTTTTTGGAGGACTTTTACACGCGGCAGAGGGTGGGGGAAGTAAGGAACAGGGCCAGGGCCCTTGTGCAGGATATTTACACACTGGACAGTGAAGAGCTGCAGGACGCCCTGGAGGGCTTCGTATACGACTACAACTGCAGCATAGAGCTTTTGGACCGGGAGGGCCGTACTTTGTACAGCAGCGGGCACGGCATGCAGATGCCCATGATGGCCCACCACTACCGGAGGGGCGGCCTGCTTGAAGAGATTATGTCCGGGCAGGATGTTACCGTGACCGCCACCCATCCCAGGTTTGGCAGCAGCTTCATGGTGATAGGGATACCAATAAGCCAAGAGGGAGGGGTAATCGGGGCACTTATAATAAACATGCCCCTTGCGCCAGTGCAGGATACCGCGGCGATACTTAAAAAGCAGCTTATCTACATTGTGGCGGCGCTGCTGGCCGCCGCCCTTGGGATATCTTTTCTGCTGTCCAGGTCCTTTACAAAACCCCTTCTGGAAATTATCAGCGCCACCAAAGAGATGGCTTCGGGTGACTTCGGGGTAAGGCTGAAGGTAAGGTCCTCCGACGAGATTGGTGCCCTGTCCGGTGCAATAAACCACCTTGGCGAGGAGCTTTCCAAAACCGAAAAGCTGAGAAGAGACCTTATAGCCAACGTGTCTCACGAGCTTCGCACCCCCTTAAGCCTTATAAGGGGATACGCCGAAACCATAAGGGATATAACCGGCGGGGAAAAGGACAAGCGGGACAGGCAGCTTGGCGTGATAATAGAAGAAGCCGAAAGGCTGGGCCGTATTGTAGATGATATCCTTGACCTTTCGAGGATGCAGTCGGGCAGCATTGTCCTTGATACAGCACTTTTTGATCTGGGTAAAGTCCTAAGGGAAGTGACAAAAAAGTTTGACATACTAAGTGGGCAGACGAGGATAAGAGTAGTCTGTGACAGTGATGAAGGCCTGATGGTGAGGGCGGATGAGGCAAGGATTGAGCAGGTTCTTTTTAACCTAATTAACAACGCGTTTAATTATAGCAAGCCGTCGGATGTAATAACGGTAAGTGCCAGGTGTAAAGGCAAGGCGGTGAGGGTTGAGGTGTCGGATACCGGCAGGGGAATACCGCCGGAGGATTTGGAGAGCATCTGGGAAAGGTATTACAAGGGGGACAAATCGGAGGGCAGGAAAGCCGTAGGCACCGGCCTTGGGCTTGCGATAGTCAGGAATATACTGGAAGCCCATAAAGCAAGGTTCGGCGTGGACAGCACCTTGGGCAGGGGCACCACCTTCTGGTTTGAGCTGGACGCCGAGTAGTGTTTTAATAATTTTTCATTGTTTCATCACAGTTCTATCACATTTACCCTTTATAATGGAAACCACAAACCGGTTAAAGGAGGGTGGTTAATGTGAAAAGGTTTGCAAGAGCAGCGGCGCTGGCAGTAGCGGCTGTAGTACTTACAACTGCGGGGGTGGCACTGGCTTCTGAGTTTAAAAGCCCGGTTGAGATTCTATCGGAAATATCCGGCAAACCGGTGGAGGACCTTCAGGACCAAAGGCAGGAAGGTAAGCCTTACGGGGCGATAGCGGAAGACTACGGCAAGCTGGAGGAGTTCAGGCAGCAAATGCTGGAGCAGAAAAAGGCTGTCCTGGACAAAAGGGTGGAGGAAGGGTACCTTACCCGGGAGTAGGCCGACGAGATAGAGCAGCGGCTGGGGGCATTCTGTAACGGTGAAGGCGGCAGAGGTTTTTCCGGCCAGGGCTGCGGCGCAAGATTAGGAATGGGCTATGGTAGCGGCCGGAACGGGCAGGGTAGAGGCTATGGCCAAGGCCGGGGAATGGGCTTTGGAAGGTAAAAAAACATGGATGCTAAAAAAGCGGCTGGGCCGCTTTTTTAGTGCTTCTTGTTATGATAAAATATAAAAACGTGGTTAAGGCTAAATATACAGGCAGCCTATGCCATAACTATATAAACCTGATGGGAATTAGGGGAGTGGTTTTAGTGGATGAAAAAACCCTTGAAGGGATACTGTCAAGGATAGACGGTAAAGGGTACAAGGCGTACAAGGACCTAACCGGTACATATAGAATAAAAAATTTTACGCTTTACATCGATCACGTCCAGGGGGACCCCTTCGCATCGCCGTCAAGGATAAGGGTAAGGGTGGACCAAAAAGTAGCGGGGTTTCCCGGGGAACTCTTTGAAGGCCGGTCGCGAAGGATAGGCTTTGAAGACTTTATAACCCGGGCGGTGGCGGGTGCAATAGGGGCAACGGCCGAGGGACACCGGGGAACCGGCAAAAGCGGCCTTATTGCCATCCAAGGCTGCGGCCAGGAAATGCTGGAGCGCACCTCGGTGGTGATAAATAAAGAATATATTGAAGCAAGGCTTACCATAGGCCTTCCCGCCGCCGGAAGAAGGGTACTTGCGCGGCAGGCCCGGGAGATGCTTCTTGACGAGCTGCCCCGCATAGTTGACCGGTCATTAATGTATAAAGCCTTGGATGCGGAAAAATTAAGGAAGCACGTGGAAACGATGGAGGATGCGGACCATTTAAGGGGCGCCCTTGACGGACTTGACCTTGTATGCTTTATTGCCAACGGGTCGGTTCTTCCAAGGGAAAGCGGGATAAGCCAAAGGCCGCTAAAAAGGGGAGCCATACCCTTTGTTTCTCCGCCTTCCATGGAGGTGGAAATAAAGCTTCCAAACCGCGGCATAGTAAAGGGGATGGGAATCAAGAAGGGAGTAACCCTTATAGTGGGCGGAGGGTACCACGGCAAGTCAACCCTTTTAAGGGCCATAGAAAGGGGAGTTTACAATCATGTGCCCGGGGACGGCAGGGAGTTTGTTATATCCTGCGCCGATGCGGTTAAGATAAGGGCGGAGGACGGCAGGGCAGTGGGGAGGGTAAACATATCCCCCTTCATAAACAATCTCCCCAACGGTGACGATACGGTGGAATTCTCCACCCAGAATGCCAGCGGCAGCACATCCCAGGCGGCCAATATAATGGAGGCCTTGGAGCTTGGTGTGAGGATACTGCTGCTTGATGAGGATACCAGCGCCACAAACTTCATGATACGGGACGGCAGGATGCAGGAGCTGGTGGCGAAGGACAAGGAGCCCATAACCCCCTTCATTGACAGGATACGGCAGCTTTATGAAGAAATGGGGGTTTCCACCGTGCTGGTGGTAGGGGGCTCCGGGGACTATTTCGAAGTAGCCGACAGCGTTGTAATGATGGACAGCTACCGACCCTATGACTTAACCGATAGGGCAAAGGGCATAGCGGCGAAATACGCGGACCTGCGGGAAAAGGAAACCGCGGGCGCTTTTGGCGGCGTAACCGAAAGAAAGCCACTGCCGGTTGGCAGGATGGACGACGGGTTTAAGGTTAAGGTAAAGGGCATGGGTACAATACTCTTTGGAAGGGATGCCATTGACCTTGACTTCGTGGAGCAGCTGGTGGACTATGGCCAAGTCAATGCAATCGCAGAAATACTTAAGTACATGCAGAGGTACGTCGATGGGAAAAGCACGCTAAGGAAGGTACTTGCCAGGGTGATTAACGATATACAAAATAAAGGCCTGGATGTGATATCGCCCTTTAGGGGCCATCCCGGGGAACTTTCGATGCCAAGGGTCTTTGAGATAGGCGCCGCAATAAATCGGTTTCGCACCGCCCGTTTCTCCCAGTGAGGGAGAAGCGGGATGGTCCTTTTGCTTCCTTATCCCATTGACGGGTTACAGTATTGCTAGGATTTTACGGAAAATATGGATTTTCTATTCCTTAAAATAAAAGAATATGGTATCATTTTGTAGAGAGTTTTCTTTCGGACTATGCAGCAATGCAATTACACCCGTGAATATCGTCCAAAATGCCCCATGCGGGCATCAATAGATCCCATCATATATCAATATTCATTATGAATATTGAAAATTAAAAATTAATTAAAGGAGGAGAAAAATGGACAGAAAAATGTCTCGTAAGTTGATCGCAATTCTAACAATCTGTACTATGATTGCGCTGATGCTACCGACGTATGCATTGGCGGATGAGGAAGTGCCGGAAGATAATGGCTTAGTTCAAAACGGGGAAGAGCCCGTGGGCCAGGATGAAGGAGTGCCTACGGAAGAAGAACCGGTAGAAGGGGAAGAACCTGCGGAAGATGAGGAAGTCGCTGAAGAGGCCGAAGAAGAAGTGGACGCTCCAAGCGAGTGGGCTGTGCCGGAGATTGAACTGGCAATAGAAAACGGGCTTGTTACCGAAAAGGTACTTAGCAATTACCAGGATGACATCACAAGGGAAGACTTTTGCGAACTGGTGGTTAAACTGTATGAGGCATTATCCGGTGTAGAGGTACAGCTGCCGGAAGAGAACGTGTTTACTGATACCGAGAATCCCGAAATATTAAAGGCTAACGCCCTCGGCATCGTTTTTGGCAAAACCGAAACGGAGTTTTTCCCGAATGATAACATTACAAGGGAAGAGATAGCGGTAAGGTTCTACAGGGCTTTAAAGGCAGTGCATCCTTCACTGGTTGCCGAAAGCTTTGAAGTGACCTTTGCGGACATGGACGAGATTTCCGATTGGGCGCTGGAGGCCGTCGGGTTTATGAGCGGCAAGGGCATAATCAAGGGGCTGGATGGGAATATAGTAGCGCCCAAAGCGAATACTTCAAGGGAGCAGGCCATAGCCTTGGTGAATCGAACCTATGAGCTGTTCAAGGACGTCGAGATTGAAGAGCCCGTTGAGGAAGAGGTAGAAGAAGAGGTAGAGGAAGAGGTTGCCGAGGAAGCGGCCGGAGATGAAGAAGACGGCGAAAACGGCGAAGATGAGCCTGAAGAAAGCGAAGAAAACGGTGAAGAACCGGTAGAAGAAGAGCCCGAAGAAGGCGAACCCGTTGAAGAGGAAACCGAGTAATAATTCGAAAAAACCAAAGCCCTCCTTAGAAGAATAAAGCTAAGGAGGGCTTTAAAATTATATGGTATATCCTTTTTTCTGCCGCCCTAATGCTCGGGACTTCTCTGGTAGGTGGAATGCTGTGAGCTGTACTGGTTCACCTGCTGGTACTTGTTAAGAGTATTCATCCCGTTGGATAATTGGGCAACCTGGTCCCTTATGACGGCGATGTGCTTTTCCTCGGCTTTTGCCAGGTCCGCATAAAGGGCGGCAATTTCTTCATTCTGGCTGTCCTGGGCCTCCCGCATGTACCTAACATACTGGACCAGCGCCTGTTCCTTCTGGTGCAGGGCCTCCTGCAAATGGCTCAAGGTGTGCATGACAAACCTCCCTTTTTTGTGTATTATTTGCGCATATAATATCGAATATTCTGCGAATAATAAGGCAAGGTTGCCGTAAAGCCCGCCGCGTGGTATAATCACATTGCAACAATAAACTTTACGAGGTGCGCGATGAGGAGTGTTCTTTAACCGTCAAATTATAAATAATGTCTTAAAGGCGCTGCAAGCAACGGCAGGAGTATGAGCGCCTTTAAGGTGATGGTTAAAAACACTTATAGGGGAATAATTATCGGCACCGTAGGCCTTCGCGGCCAATATGGCGATATTCATGCCGCAGTATTACACCCGGGTGTTTGTTGCGGTTTTTTTAATTTTGCGCCGGGCTTATTCTCCTTAAACGGTAAGGAGTGATGATTATATGAGGCTGCAGTTTACAAGCTTAAGCAAGAGCTATAAAGGTAAACGGGTGTTTGAGGATATAAGCGGCCAGGTCAACGACGGGGACAGGATAGGGCTTATAGGAGCCAACGGTGTCGGCAAGTCAACCCTGGCAAGGCTGCTGGCGGGGATTGAAGAGGGCGATGCCGGCCAAGTAACCCGTTCCCCTTCCCATATGGAAATACTTTATGTGCAGCAGTACCCTGAGCTCGATGAAGATATAACGGTCTACGATGCGGCGCGCCGCGCTGTCACGGAAGGTGCGGCGGATGACGGGCGATGCAGAGGGCCCTTTATGATGTGGGGCTGGGTAGTGACAAGTGGAAGCAGAGGGCACAAAGTCTAAGCGGCGGTGAAAAAAGACAAAGCTTCTTTTGTGCAGTTTTGCTAAAAGACTACGATTTGCTTATACTTGATGAGCCTACGAACCACCTTGACATGGAAAGTTGCGCCTGGCTGGAGGAGTTTGCGGCAAAGCAAAAACCCCATGTTAATAATATCCCACGACCGATATTTCCTGGATAATATGGTAAACCGGATATGGGAATTAACGCCCCAGGGATTGAAAGTGTACGAAGGCAATTACTCGGCCTACAGGGACCAAAAGGAGATTGAACAAAGGAGCGTAACAAGGGAGTATCAAAAGCAGCAGGCCAGGATACAGCATCTTAAACAGGTCATTTACGAGCGGAAGGGCTGGTACGAGAGCGCCCACAAGTCGGCAGGCCAGAATGACTTTTACAGGTCCAAGGCCAAAAAGCATGCCGGAGTATTAAAGGCGAAGGAAAGGGAGCTTGCAAGGATTGAAGCGGAGAGAATAGACAAACCGCGAAAAGAGGTGTCCCCGGCCTTCGAGGTAATAAACAAGGGAGTTTCGGACAAAAGCTTCCGCCCTACCTTGTAAAGGGGAAGGGCATCACAAAGGCCTTTGGGCAAAAGTCCTTTTGAGGATGCCGCTTTCAATATAAAGCGGCGGGATAAAATTGCGCTTATAGGGCAAAACGGAACGGGTAAGACAACCCTTCTTAGGATACTGTGCGGCGAAGACAGGGACTATGAAGGCAGCATCACCGTCAACCCCTCGGTAAGGATTGGCTATTTCGCCCAGGAATTTGACAACTTGAATAATGACGCCACCATCCTTGACGAAATGCTGGCGGCGGGGGCCGCGGCACAGGATGCAAGGCTGCTGCTCGCAGGGCTTTTGTTCCGCGGGGACGACGTGTTTAAAAAATCGGGAACCCAGCATGGGGGAAAAGGGCAGGACGGCCTTCGCAAAGCTTATACTCTCGCGAGCAAACCTGCTGGTGCTGGACGAGCCCACAAACCACATGGATATAGGGTCCAGGAAAAGATGGAGTGAGCTGCTGAACGAGTTTGAAGGAAGCATTATATTTGTTACCCATGACCGGTATTTCATAAAAAGGCTGGCAAACCGTGTTTTCGTAGTAGAGGACAACAGGCTGCAGTGTTATGACGGCGGCTACGAGTATTACCAGTCAAAACTAGCGGAGAAGCGGGCAAAGGAAAGGACGGGCATCGATTACCGGGTTCTGATGGATGATATTAGGCGGCTGGAGTGCTAGCTGGCCTTCCTTGGCGGAAGGCTTAACGAAACCGTGGACGAGGACGAAAAGGAACAGCTGAACCGGGAGTACCTGAAACGCCCGGTTACTAAACCGGTACAGGGAAAGTCTAAAGGGGCGGTGCTAAAATTCAAAAACGCTGCCGGAGTGCATGGTGCGGTATCGGTCCCCGAACTTTTCCCGGAGCCTGTACTGTGCTTTTTGGCCGGTACAGTGCCCCGGTATTAGGACCGATGGATTCAGCCTATCCAATCGGTCTATGGTCTTTGCTATTACCTCGTCGTCGGCCTTTACCAGGTGCAGGCCGCCTATAATTCCGAATATCTTGTTGATACCGGTGATTTTTTTGGAGTGTTCAAGTATATTCACAATTCCTGCATGGCTGCAGCCGGTTACGATAAAAAGGCCCTTTCCTTTCAGGTTTACAATAATGGACATATCGTCAACCAAGCTGTCGGGTACCAGCTTGCCGCCTTCCAGGTTGTAAGTGCCGATACCCTTTCCCTCAAAATCGGTGGTCCTTTTACAAACCTCCTTTACATGAATAATAAAAGGCTTATCGCCATTACCGCCATCCCTGCAATAACGCCGGATATTGCCACATGGTGCTCGCCGTACTCCTCCGCCGTGGGAAGCAGTTCATCCAGTGAAATGTAAACCATCAACCCGGCCACTGCTGCAAAAGTAAGGCCCATTGCCGTTTCGTTAAACACCGACCTTAAAACAAAATAACCGACCAATGCCCCGGCAGGTTCCGAAAGGCCGGACAGGAAGGACAGCTTGAAGGCTTTTTTGCGGTCCCCTGTTGCGTAATGAATTGGAACCGATATGGCCAGTCCTTCGGGTATATTGTGTATTGCCACCGCAACGGCAATGCTGATTCCCAGTGCTGGGTCGGACAGCGTACCCATGAAGGTTGCCAGTCCTTCGGGAAAGTTGTGTATAGCAATGGCAAGGGCGGAAAACAGTCCCATGCGCATAAGCTTTTGCTTTTCCTTTTCATCCATTGCTTCAAACTTGGCGGCGGTGTGCATTTCATGGGGGTTTTGGAAGGAGGGCACCAACCGGTCTATGGCCGCTACTGCCGCAATACCTGCAAAAAAGGCCGCAACGGCTATCCAGGAGCCCTTCCGTAACCCGTAAACAAGGGTAAGCAAGTCCTTTGCCTTAACCAAAATCTCCATAAAGGAAACGTATATCATAACCCCCGCCGAAAAGCCCAGCGCCCCTGAAAGGAATTTTGGATTGAATTCTTTGGATGCAAATCCTATCATACTGCCTATTCCCGTGGCCAGCCCGGCAAACAATGTCAGGCCGAAGGCCAACCAGATGTTATTTAGTTCCACTGTATTCCCCCTTTCCTTCATACAGATTATACCATGTTTTGCCGGGACAGGGGTGAATTTTGATTTCCTAAGTTTACTAAAGAAAAATAGGGATATAAATAAAACAGGAGGTGTAGTAATGGACATAAAAGAAACGGTACTTAAGGTGCTGGAGGAATCACCCGAGCCGATGAGGCCGGGGGATATTGCACAAAAAGCGGGGCTTGACAAGAAGGAAGTGGACAAGGCCATTAAGGACTTGAAAAAAGAAGAAAAGATTATTTCGCCTAAAAGGTGTTTTTACTCCAAAGCGTAGGAAAGGCCCGCCGCCGGTATTGTGTACAGCGGCGGGTTTTTCCTTTGGGCTTAAGAAGTTTAGTCAGCATACCTGTACCGCTGTTTTTCCTTATTGGTGCAATTGGCAGGATTAGGGAGGAAATGGGGGATTCTTGTAGAATATGTAAAAGGAAAAAACAGGAGTATGGGTAGTTATGGGTATGCACGAAGGACACAGGAAAAGGGTTAAAGACAGGTTCCTTTCGGAGGGGCTGGATGCCTTCGAGGACCACCAGGTGCTGGAGCTGCTGCTCTATTACTGTATCCCCAGGAGGGATACCAACGAACTGGCCCACCGGATGATAAAAGAATTCGGCTCGCTTGCAGGCCTTTTTGAAGCGGAACCAAAGGATATAAGTAAAAGATGCGGCGTTAGCGAGAACACCGCCATACTGGTTTCGCTTGTCCCGTCACTTGCCAGGAGATATTTTAAGGCGAGGTGGGGTGAAAAGCCCAAACTGGATTCTTCCTCCAAGGCCGGGGACTACGCCATTTCCCTTTTCGCCGGGAGGGCCTACGAGGTATTTTATGTTTTGTGCCTTGATACACAAAACAGGGTGAACTATGCAGCCCTTGTCCAGGAAGGAACCCTTACCGAGGCGCCGGTATACCCCAGGTTGGTGGTGGAGGCGGTGCTGCGGCATAAGGCAAGCAGTGTAATACTTGCCCACAACCATCCCGGGGGCAGCTTGCAGCCTTCAAGGGCGGACATAGAGGTAACCGGGAGGATAAGCAGTGCCCTTGAGCCGATATCCGTAAAAGTGGTGGACCACATAATAGTGGCGGGGGACAGGTATTTCAGCTTTAAAGAAAACGGCCTGCTCTGATGATGGAGCAGGTCGTTTGAAAAGTTATAAGAGCAGGCTTTTTGAAAGAGCCTGAAATGCCAGGTTATCTTCAAAAAGTACGTAGTTTAGCAGCCCGGCTTCCCTTGAAAGCCACAACCCTACAAATCCCTGGTCAATCAGTTCTCTCTGGGGCTCAATGTCAGCAACGGGTACGCTAAAGAGGGCGCTTGTTTTTCTTACGGCCTGGGTTTCAAGTTCCTGTGAAGGATAAACCTCCACAGCCCGTCGCTGCCGTCCTCTGATTGCCGTATTTTTTCTTCTGCCTTTACCCTCAACCCGTTTTTCATTATATTATAAAGGCTGTATATATTCTGCGGGATACTGTGCATAGCAGGTGGCTTGTACCCCAAGTCTTGAACCATCGGTATGGCCTGCTGCAGTGTCAGGCTTTGCAGCGAGTTACCCCTGTAGTCCGGGTGTACGACCGTCGTTTCAAGATGGGCCACATTTGGTAGTTCCTGTTCCGGCAAGTTTATATCATTGCCAAGATTTCCGGGTTATTGCCGGGGAATCCTATATAACGGTACGCAATTAGGTCCTTTGCCTCGTTGAACACTCCTATCACCTTTGCTCCCGTTTCATATCGTCAAGCATTTCTTCGTAAGAATCCATGCAAAGAACCTGTTTATTGGGGAGTAGGTCATAGACATATTTTTCGGCTGCCACTACATCGCCGAGTTCTTCAGTGGATATAAGGCGCATGACGTATTGGTCCTTTTCGGTTTTTCCGTCAGTGTGCTTGATTAACTGGCCTGTTTTTAATATTGTCATATGACTACCCTCCTTTGAAAATATTATGGTTACTGTACAAGAACATTCATGCCGTGACAACTCTTATTACATCAGTACAAGTTGCTTCTGCTAATATATATTACCACATACTACTTGTGCCTGTCAATCAAGTTGTCAGAAAAAATTAAAAAAATTTGCTGTCCTTTTAAGACAGCAGGTTTGGTTTCGTTTTGTTTCGTATAATTATATATAACGTGATAAAGATTTTACATCTTTTAGCGTGTCATCCTGAGCCGATAGCGAAGGATCTTATGCCTGGTTGTAAAAAGATTATTGGGCTTCGCCCTCGAATGACAGGGTAGGATTCTTCCGGGCCTCGCCAACTTAAATGACAAGTAAAGTAATGTAATATTATTAACACTTTGTATATAGATACAGGATTTTATAAAATGAGACTTTATCTTGACTTGTTTACGTATCTTTTTACTTTATCGAGATTCTGGACCCGTTCCCCACATAGAGGATAATATCGTTAGCGTAAACACCATCTTGGGGCCGGGGGACAGGTATAGATGCCCCGAGCGGTTAATCCCTATTATGGTTGCACCGGTGTGGTTCCAGAAGCGAACTCACCTATGGACTTGCCCACCAGGTAGCTCTTCTCGGAATTTTTAATTCCAGGATAAATAATCCCTATATTTCTAAGGAGCATGGCCTGCTCTATAATGGAGTCCAGCCTTTCAAGGACTGAATCCTCAATGGCCTTTTTTCTGCTCCATAAGCTTGGCTATCTCCTCCCGCATGGACAAAATCCTATCCTTGGACTGGTATTCCTTAATGAAGGTATCGGCCGCATCCTTTGATTTAATCAGTAATTTTTTGTCAATTACGTTTATAACCTCAAGCTCTTCCCAGAAGCTGCCAGCGACCTCCTGATTGTCTCGGGGGATACGGCGTATTTACCGGCCAGCGTAGACCGTCCGGTAACCATCTCTCCACTTCCATTCGCCGTTGACAATGCTGTAGGCAATATCCAACGCTATCTTTTCATATTTTGCGGTGGTGTCCCCCTTATCTTGGGATTGTTTTGAAGACTCATTTTAACACCCTCTACATTTTTGAACGCTTAATAAATAATCGGTGCCTTTACTAATATTCTTCAATCTTTGGCCCCGTTTGTCAAGTGCATTGTCCTTTGCCTCGGTTTCCAGCATCGGGCAGGAAATAGGGGAGCTATAGAATATTGAAGCGGAAGGCGGTTTTTGCGCGGTTACTATGGGAGTTCCTATGGCCTTGAACGGTCAGCCGGTTACTATTAGAATAGTAATTGTAAATACGTAAAAAACATTGATCGGCGGGGTTAACAATGAACGAATACTCAAGGCTGGAACAGATTGCAAGGGATACTCGGCCGATAGAGGCAGCGTAGTAATAGCATGCGCGGACAAGGGCTTCATGAAGGTCTTGTTTTCCGACTGGGAATGGCTTAGCTTCCTCGGCCTGGTTGTATCGCGGCGTTTATTAAGCCTTGATAAGGATACGAGAAAACAGGCGGTGGCGGACATGGTAAAGGATGCAATTCGGAATACCCAGTCGGGCAGGGTGGTAGTTGACAATATAGACATTCTGTTCTCGCCGGAGTACTCCACGACGTGATAAAGCTATTCATAATGGCAGCGGGCGATAAAAACTCTGGTAGTACTATGGGAGGGCACTTTTAAGGACGGAATGGTTACATATTCGGAGCCCGGTTACAAGGATCTACCATGTATATGAAATTGAGAACTATAATGCGTACTGCATAACAAAATAAGGGGGCGAAGTCTCGTGAAATACAGTGACTTGATTAGCTTTGACCCGATAGACACCGTTATTCAGATTAGGGATGCGGACGAACCGGGTATGGCTGAAAAGCTAGTAAAGACCTATGTTATGTCCGACGACATGGCAGCTGCCATCAACGACAGGATACTTTCACAGCTAAGCCTTGAAGAGGTTGTTGATAACAAAGGCGTATTCTTGGTGGGCAACTACGGTACCGGTAAATCACACCTGATGTCGGTAATATCCGCCGTAGCCCAAAACGGGGGCAATATTAAGCACCTGAAAAACGAGAAGTTTGCCGAGTATATAAAGCCCATCGCCGGCCGGTTTGAGGTGCTGCGCATAGAGATTGGGGCAGTCAGGACATCCCTAAGGGACATAATAACAATGGAGCTGGAAAAGGACCTGGCCAAAAGGGGGATATCCTACAGCTTTCCTGCCGAGGATACCATCACAAGTAACAAGGATGCCCTGAACGATATGATGGGCAAGTTTGAAGAGGTCTATGGAAACAAGGGCTACTTGCTAGTCATCGACGAGCTGCTGGACTACTTAAAGAGCAGAACCGAGATGGACCTTATGCTGGACCTTAATTTCCTAAGGGAACTGGGCGAGTTTATAAAGAACTCGCGGTTTAGAATCATATGCGGCGTACAGGAATCTTTGTTTGATAATCCCGCCTTTTCCTTTGTGGCGGCTACGCTGCTAAAGGTAAAGGACAGGTATGAACAGGCGATAATCCGAAGGGAGGATATTGCTTACGTTGTATCCGAACGTATACTGAAGAAGAATTCAAGGCAGAAGGCCTGGATACGGGAGCACCTGCAAAAGTTTTGCAACCTGTACAGCAATATGTCCGAAAGGCTGGAGGAGTTTGTCGAGCTTTTCCCCATACACCCCGTATATATTGAAATATTCCAAAGGGTTTACCTGGCGGAGAAGAGGGAGGTACTAAAGACCATATCCGCCACCGTGAAAGATATTCTTAACACCGAGGTGCCGGCGGACCAGCCGGGCATTAAGTCCTACGATACATACTGGAAGTATATAAAGGAAAACCTGGCCAAAAAAGTAGAGCCCGAAATAAAGGAGGTACTGGATAAAAGCGGGGTACTGGAGGATATTGTAAGCCGCTCGTTTACTTCCAGGGCCATATACAAGCCGGTAGCACTGCAGTTGATATACGCCTTAAGCGTTCATAGGCTTACCACCGGCGGGCTGGATGTCAGGTCGGGGCTTACGGTTCAAAACCTTAAGGACGACCTGTGCATTCATATAGATACTCCGGTCAAGGAAGAGGAATTCCTGACATCAACGGTCCAGTCGGTAATGAAGTCCATAATAGAGACGGTGAGCGGTCAATTCATTGATTACAACAAGGACAACGAGCAGTATTACCTCAACCTTAAGAAAGATATTGACTACGATGCCAAGATTGAGCAAAAAGCAAGTATGCTACACGAATCGCAGCTTAACGGGTACTTCTACTCGGTCATTTACGATATGCTGGACTGGGACGCTGTCGAGTACGTGCCGGGCTTTAAGATATACGAGTATTTCATAAACTGGGAAAGCAAGAACATATTCAGGGAAGGATACCTCTTCATGGGGAAGCCTAACGAGCGCTCCACGGCGCAGCCGCCCCGGGACTTTTATATATATTTTCTGCCACCCTACGGTGTATACTCCGACGGTGGTGATATAAAGGATGATGAGGTATTCTTCAAATTCAACGGCGATGAGGGATTTAGAAACAGCCTGAAAATGTACGCCGCCGCCCGGGAAATGGAAATAACCGCCGCCCAGGCGGATGTCAAGAAAATTTACAGGGATAAGGCTGGGGCCTTTAAAAAAGAAGTGAGCGATTGGATAAACAGCAATATGCTGTCCAGTTTTACCGTTACCTACAGGGGTGTAACAAGACGGATGACGGAGGTGCTGCACGGCAGGCGGCTTAATGATAAAACATTTAAAGAGGTAATAGATACCGCAGCATCGGTCATGCTGTCCGATTATTTCTCCGACAAATACCCCAAGTATCCCAAATTCCAGGTAAGGGTCACTGAAAGGAACATCCATGAGGTTCTGGGCAGGGGGCTTGACTACATTGCGGGCAAACAAATCCAGGATGGGGCAAGCCTTTTGGACAGCTTCGGGCTTTTGACGGAGGGAAAAATAAAGCCTGAAAACTCGATGTACGCAATGAGTTTCATAAGGAAACTGGACAAACTACCCGCAAACAGCGTGTTAAACGCGGGAGATATATTCGAAAACCCATACCAGGACGTGTATTACGACAAGGAATTCAAGCTGGGAAGGGAATGGATTGTACTTATAATAGCTGCGCTTATCCACAGCGGGCATGCAGTGTTAACCGCGGCAAACGGTATAAGGTATGATGCGTCAAACCTGGATGCTCTGGCAAGGGAAAACAAGAGCAACTTGTATAGCTTTAAACACATAGCAAAGCCGAAGACCCCGGCAATGGCCGAACTAAAGAGATTGTTCGAAATACTGGGAATTCCGGAGGGGTTAATAGTAAACCCGAATACCTGGGAGGATGCGGTAAAGGAACTGCTTACCGTAGTAAAGGACCTTTCGTCAAGGGCACTGCATGCCATATCCATACTGAACGAAGGGTTTGCGCTGTGGGGACAGCCCCTCATTCCCGGCAACATAATGGATGACTACAAGGAGAGGATAAGGAAGGTCACCGGCTTTGGAAATGCAGTAAACAGCAGGTTCAACACACCGGCAAAGCTGCAAAATTTCGATTATTCCATGGAGCAGCTTAAAGAAATCGAAGACGGCATAAAGGTGATAAGGGTTGTAGAAAGGTACGAAGACTTTAAGAGCAAGTGTTCAGCCAACGTTGAGTATTTCAGCAAGGTGGAGTTGGTGTTTCAAGACGAAAAATGGACTGACAGGATAAGGGCTGAAAGGGAAGCCTTTGAAAGGGTAAGGGACGGCATAAGGATGGAGGATGAAAGCTCGGACCCTGGGACGATTATCAATAACAGGCTCAATGCTCTCAAGGAAGAGTATATAAGCTACTATACCAAACTTCATGAGAGATGCCGACTGGGAGTGACCGACAGTGCACGGAAGGGGGAAATCCTTGAGGGCCGTACCATGGCCAACCTGAGGAAACTTACCGGCATAGCCGATATTCTATCGGTGGCGAAGTTCAGGGATATAGTAGAAAGGGACCTTTCGCCGCTTAAAGTTTGCTTTGACTTAACCCCTGACCAGCTTAAGCAAAACCATATATGCCCCCACTGTCATCTTAAGCCTTCGGACAATGAAACCTCTGTAAAAGGCAGGTTGGATATTATAGAAGACAAGCTGCAGAAACTGGCTGCCGAATGGACTTCTACGCTGCTTTCCAGTATAGAGGACCCAATGGTGGCCAAGGACATTGAATACCTGAAACCGGAACAAAAAAAGGCAGTGGAAAGTTTCTTAAAGGAAAGGCGGCTACCCGACGTGGTGGACAACCATTTTGTGGACGCTGTAAACACGCTGCTTAAGGGCCTTGACTGGATGGAAGTGGATATTGGGAAGCTAAACGGGATTGTTACCTCATGGGGACCCTGTACCGCCGACGACCTTAAGTCTAAACTAAGTGCACTTGTTGACGATTGGGCCAGGGGCAGGGACAAAAACAAGCTGAGGATAATTATTAAGTAAAGGATTACTATATATAAATAATTGAGAAAGGGGAAATACAGGATGCCCAAAAGCAGGCTTAATCAGAGGTATTCCAATTATTCAAAAGCGGTATCCCGGCTGCATGAACTGCTCCAGTTGAAGGAAACAAACGATTATATCTATGATGCAGCCATACAGAGGTTCGAGTTTACATATGAACTGGCATGGAAACTGCTTAAAGCCTATTTGGAACATACAGGTATTACCGGGGTCAATTCTCCAAGGAAGGCTTTTAAAGAAGCCTTTGCATCCGAACTGATATATGACGGCGACAAATGGATGGATATGTTGGAGGATAGAAACCTTACAACCCATACCTACGACGAAGAGCAAGCCAGGGCCATATACTGCAGGATTAAGGAGTACTATATCCATTTGTTTATAAAACTGAGGGAAAGGCTTAAAGGAGAGATTTTAAAATGCGATTTGGACTAAAGGACGAGCTGGTGCAAGGAATAATAGAAGCCATTGCCGGATACAGAGCCGTGGAAAAAGCTATTATATTCGGCTCGCGGGCTAGGGGAGATTATGCATACAACTCGGATATAGATATTGCTATATATTCAGACAGCGATACCGAGCCGGGCTTGGCTTTGGATATAGACGATGCAGCAGGGATATATAAAACCAACATAGTGTATATGAATCGGTCTGTCGGTGAAAAGCTCCGGAAAGAAATAGAGCGGGAGGGAATAGAAATATACAGGAGGGCAGATGGATGAGACTTACAAAGGAACACTTGGACAGGGTGCGCCATATAGAAGGATTTCCAATAGGGAAGGACGAGGATATAATAGAGCTGTCCCGGCCGCCCTATTATACCGCATGCCCCAACCCGTTTATCGGGGACTTTGTAAAGGAGCACGGGAAACCCTATGACGAGGCGACGGATACCTACCATAGAGAGCCCTTTGCGGCGGATGTAAGTGAGGGCAAAAGCGATCCGATATATAACGTACACAGCTATCACACAAAGGTACCCCATAGGGCTATAATGCGCTATATACTGCACTACACCGAGCCCGGGGACATAGTGTTTGACGGGTTTTGCGGCACAGGTATGACGGGCGTTGCCGCCCAGATGTGCCAAAGTCCCGATCCGGAGTTTAGGATGAAGATAGAAAAGGAGATGCCCTACGTCAAATGGGGTGCCAGGAAGGCCGTACTAAACGACCTGTCGCCGGCGGCTACATTTATTGCCGCCAACTACAACATGCCGGTGGACGTGCAGGAGTTTGAAAAGGAAGCCAAAAGGATACTCAAGGAATGCGAGAAGGAATGCGGCTGGATGTACGAAACTCTACACACCGACGGGGACGGAGAAACAAACAGATACATAGACGGAAAGCCTATTAAGGGCAGAATTAACTACGTGGTGTGGTCGGATGTGTTCGTATGCCCCAACTGCTCCGGCGAGATTGTTTTCTGGAATGCGGCGGTGGACAAGGAAAAGGGAAAGGTTAAGGATTCCTTCCGGTGCAGTCACTGCAGGGGCGAACTTAAGAAAAGGGACTGCGACAGGGCCAGCGAGATAATATATGATAAAGCCCTCAAGAAAAACATAACCATGGCAAAACAGGTGCCGGTGCTGATAAACTACTCGGTGGGCAAAAAAAGATACGAGAAGGCCCCGGATGAATATGACCTTGACCTTTTGCGCCGTATAGACGAGATGGATATACCCTACTGGTATCCTACCGATAGGATGCCGGAGGGAGATGAGTCCAGGAGGAACGATAAATATGGCATAACGCATGTACATCATTTTTACACAAAGAGAAATTTGTGGGTATTGGCGTGTTTTTATAATAATATTATTAAGAACAATAGTAGTATCAAAGAATTATTATATTTATGGTTTAACAGTCAGCTTATTAATACTAGCAAGCAAAACAGACATAGGGAAGGTGTGTCTTTTCCCTACAATCCTTTAAGTGGAACGCTATATATCTCATCTCTCATAAGAGAAGCTAATATATTTATTGCTTACGCAAATAAAATAAATAAAATATGTAATGCCATGCCTAAAGAAATGGGTAATAATACATATACTACAACGCAATCTGCAGCAGATATGCCAAATATAGGACAATGCAGTGTAGACTATATCTTCACCGACCCGCCCTTTGGCAGTAACCTTATGTACTCTGAGCTCAACTTCTTATGGGAGGCCTGGCTCAAGGTTTTTACCAACAATAAGCCCGAGGCTATTGTAAACAAGGTGCAAAAAAAGGGCCTGCCTGAATACCAGGAATTGATGGAAAAATGCTTTGCCGAGTGCTACCGTATATTAAAGCCAGGGCGGTGGATGACGGTGGAGTTTCACAACTCCGCCAACAGCGTGTGGAACTCCATACAGGAAGCCCTGCTGAGAGCAGGTTTTGTGGTGGCAGATGTCAGTACCCTTGATAAGAAGCAGGGCACTTTTAAGCAGGTTACCACCACTTCGGCGGTCAAACAGGACCTTATCATCTCGGCCTATAAGCCGAAAGAGGCCTTTAAGCGCCGCTTTCTTGAGCAGGCGGGAAGCGAAGAGGCGGCCTGGGACTTTGTGCGCCAGCACTTAGGGAATTTGCCGGTTACCGTGGAGAGCAAGGGTAAGCTGGGCATTATCCAGGAGAGGCAGGGCTATCTATTATATGATCGGATGCTTGCCTACCACGTGGTAAACGGTATACCGGTACCTATGGACGCTGTCGACTTTTACAAGGGCCTTGCGGAGCGGTTTATTGAGCGGGACGGAATGTATTTCCTGGCGGGCCAGGTGAACGAATACGAGGATAAGAGGATGAGGATGGAAGTGGAAGAGATGCAGCTTTCGATGGTGGTGGCGGATGAAAAGTCTGCTATACAATGGCTGTATAACCAGCTTTCCACGCCCCAGACCTACCAGGAGATACAGCCAAAGTTCGTTAAGGAACTGCACAAGCTGACATATGAAAAAATGCCCGAGCTTATGGATATGCTGGAGGAGAACTTCCTGCAGCATGAAGACGGCAGGTGGTATGTGCCGGATATAAACAAGGCCTCCGACCTTGCAAAGCTTAAGAAAAAGGCTGCTTAAAGAGTTTGAGGAATACATGAAGGGAACCGGACGGCTAAAGGTCTTCAGGACCGAAGCGGTACGGGCAGGATTTGACCGGTGCTGGATGCAGCGTGACTTTGAGACCATAGTGAAGGTTGCAAAGCGCCTGCCGGAAAAGGTAGTCCAAGAGGACCCCGCCCTTCTTATGTATTACGACAATGCGCGAGGTAAGGTAGAGGCGTAAATGCGAGGGGTTTTAGTGTGTTTGCTATAGGACAGTGGGCGTTTGACAATGTGAACAGGACAAGGGTCCAGGTGCTGGAAAGGAACGACCTATGGGGCCATATTTCCTACAGGGTTTATGACCCTTTGTCAAAGGAGGCCTATACCCTGGCGGGGGACTGCCTGGACCATTGCGGCGATAAAGGCGCGGACGCGGCCTTTGTCCGGTATATTGCCGCACTGGCCAGGGTTAAGGGTACATTGCCGAAGGCATGCTTTCGAACTTACGAGGAAGCTGCTTCCGCTGCCCCATCAGTTGTACGCTTTGAACAGGGCTTTGTCCGGCAACAGCATACGGTATCTCTTGGCTGATGAAGTAGGCCTTGGTAAAACCATAGAAGCAGGGCTTATTATAAGGGAGCTAAAGACCAGGGGGTTTGTTAAAAGAACGCTGGTTGTATGCCCGAAGGGGCTGGTCACCCAGTGGCATATTGAAATGAAGCAAAAGTTCAACGAGAAGTTCAATATTATACTGCCAGGGGATTACGATACCATAAGAAGGCTTAACGATACTTCGAATGTTTATGAGGGCTTTGACCAGGTCATTAGCCCGATGGATTCCATCAAACCCCTGGAAAAGCGTGCGGGTTGGGACGAGGAGAGAATAAACAAATACAACAGCGAGCGTATAGAGGCCATTGTAAACGGCGGGTGGGACCTTATAATAATTGACGAAGCCCATCGGGTTGCCGGCAGCACCGGCGAGGTGGCCCGTCACAGGATGGCAAGCCTTTTGTCCAAGGCAAGCCCATACATTTTACTGCTTACCGCAACGCCCCATTCGGGCAAAACAGAGCCTTTTTTACGGCTTATGAGGCTGCTGGACAAGGAGGCCTTTCCGGATTACCGCGCTATTGTCAAGGAGCAGGTTGCACCCTACATTATCCGTACCGAAAAGCGGGAGGCGGTTGACAACGAGGGCGACAGGCTGTTTAAAGATAGGATAACAAAGGCGGTGCACATAAAGTGGCAGCAGCGGCACAGCCTGCAGAGGGAGCTGTACCGGCTTGTATCCAGGTACGTGGCCCATGGGTACAACAGGGCGGTTAAAGAGAAGAAATATTACATAGGTTTTCTGATGGTACTTATGCAAAGGTTGGTTTCCAGCAGTACTGCCGCCATAAGGGACAGTATCGAAAGACGCATATCAATCCTGGAAAACCAGCAGGCGGAAGTCGCAGCCATTAGCTCGGAGGATATGTACGAAACCGATGCCCAGGTCCTGCTTGACGCCTTGCTATCTGTAGCGGCGTTGGATTTGAAATGGGAGCTTAACGAGCTTAATAATATACTGTCGGTGGCAAAACAGGCGCAGTTCCAGTATACCGATGCAAAGGCGGAGTACCTGGTCGACCTTTTGGACAAGCTGAAAAGCGAGGAGGACCGGAGGCAGGCCATAATATTTACCGAGTTTGTGGCTACCCAGCAGTTTTTGAAGGACTTTCTGCAGCGGCGAGGGTATTCCTGTTCGCTGCTTAACGGGTCTATGGACATTGATGAGAGAAACGCTGCGATAAGCGAGTTCAGGACCAAAACCGACCTTCTTATTTCCACCGATGCCGGGGAGAGGGGGCATTTAACCTACAGTTTGCCAGTGTGGTTATTAACTATGACCTGCCATGGAACCCGATGAAGATTGAACAGCGGATAGGCAGGGTGGACAGGATAGGCCGGGGCCAGGACGTATTGGTGTATAACTTTGTACTGGAAGATACAGTGGAAAAGCGGGTTAGGGAAGTACTGGAGCAAAAGCTGGTGGTTATACTGGAGCAAATGGGGATAGACAAGATGCAGGATGTCCTGGACAGCGAACTGGCCGAGGCTGATTTTACCGATGTGTATATAAAGTCTGTTGCCAACCCGGAGCACAGTGGATACTACCTGCAAAGGCTGGAGGAGGATATTAAGGGACAGGTTGCACAGGCCGTGGAGATACGGGACCTCATCAAGGACGATAAGAAGCTGGAACTACACAGGCAGAAGGATATTGACAGGCAGCGGGCTTCGGAACTTTTGCGAAGGATGTATGCAAATTACAAGGAATGGAAGGGCAGGAAATTATCAAGGACATAGAAGGGTTGGAGGCTAAGCCTTGGCAGCGATGCCGAGGCGTATAATGGAACAGCAGCCCTACTGGCGGGAAAGACGATGCCGTTATTATCAATATCCCCGGCCTGCCCAATGAAGAGGTACTGGTCGATGGCAGGAACTCACCATAGGGCCCGATGAAAGAGACAAAAGCATAATACCGGTTTTTATAAATACCGGGGGTAGATAGAGCCGGCATCGGCCACGGGGGATTTGGGACGAGCTGATAAAACCGGTAAGGGATATAGAGGTACGGGGGTAAAATCCTTCGGCGGGGTGAATATGAGATGATTTACGCCCTGGTTGAGATCGCCTACAACCGGTTTGTGGAAATTGGCTTCAGGTACGAGGAAAGGAACCGGGCGGCGTATAAAAAATACCTGTATGCCTGGAGTTAAGGCTCCAGGCGGCGCAGAATCGGTATAGAGAACATTAAAAAGCGCAAGTTGAAGATATAAACGGTGAAGAGGATGCAGGCCTATTATTCCCAAAATTAAACCATCTGTATTTAAGCCTTTGTTCATAGCATTTATGGAAGTGATGGCGGTGTTTGGAAGATTCATTTTAAAAAGGCTGGCTGTCGATTATGAAACAGAATACTGTTGTTTGACCGGGCAGGCATTTTAGAAAGAAGCGGGGCGCGGCAGGCGGTTTTTCAAAAAGGTTTCGAGGTATTTGAATAACCGACCCCGAGGGTAGGTTTTTGTACGAGTTAAAGATTCGGGACAAAGATGGCCTCAAGGCGATTATCCGGGTAAAGGACCCGGATTTGTTCGTGCCCTATGATATCAGGAAAAGGTACTACAATGTTGTTTTGGATTATTCCACCCGCTTTTTCGAAGCTGGATGCGGCAGAGCTATACAAAGCCCGGCACATTGACCACGATATGCTTTACACGGCTTATCGGAACTATTATGGCGAGCAGGAGCCAAAGGGTACCGGACTTCATTAAAAATCAAGTATACACCGAAGAAAACGCCAATGAACTGGTTGATATGATGAAGGTACGCATAGAAAGCCGGCTGGCAGGGGAGATGGGCTATAGGGACTGGTTTGGGATAGCCGGGGACTATCACAAGATGCTGGTTGACGGCGGGTTTGCTACTATTGGCATCGAAGGGCTGGCGGAGGCCATTGACAGGACTTTTAAGTGGATGCTGGAGCATTACAAGGACCTGTCGGGGAGTGCCAGTACCGGCAGCCCGGTGATGGTCCACAGGATAACGATTATATGAGGGCGAGAAGCGGAAAGATTGCAGCTTGTGCTGATTGACGGCATGTCGGTGGAAAACTGGCTTACCATTGCTGCCATTTAACAGGATTTGAAAGGGACTTTGAGTTGGGATACAGCTTTGCGATGGTGCCCACTACCACGGCGGTTTCAAGGCAATCAGTGTTTTCTGGCAGCCTGCCGGTAAGCCACAGTGATTGTTTTTCACTAAAACACGAGGAAAAGCAGTGGAGGCAGTACTGGCAAAACAGTGGTTACGTAGATGGCGACATATATTTCGGGAAGGGCATTGGGCCGGACATTCCCTACAACGTCCGGGTTGCCGGTATTATAATAAGCTTTATAGACGACCTTATGCACGGACAGGTACAGGGGCAGAGTGGTATGTACAGGGATATAGCGTCCTGGGCGGAGGGCGGGGACTTCAAACGCCTTATTGAAGGGCTGGCCTCTAGGGGTTTTGATGTTTACATTACCTCCGACCACGGAAATATTGAGGCAAAAGGCCAGGGAAGGCCGGGTAACGAAGGACTTTTGACCGAGATGACCTGCCTTAGGGCAAGGGTTTACAATGAATTTGCCCAGACCGATACAACCGAGGAGAGGTACAGGGTTTTTGAATATCCGGGTACCTATATGCCCAAGGAGTACCGGTATTTAATATGCGAAGGGGACACCGCCTTTGGAATAAAGGGCAAGAGATATGTATGCCACGGTGGGATGAGCATTGAGGAGGCTATTGTACCATTTATCACAGTAAAGGATGTGGACATAAAATGAGTAAGGCTGTTGTTTTGGCTAGGCCAATAAAACCGGAGTGGCTGGATATGACGGCGGAACTTCTGGCCGGGACCCGGGACAGGGATGAGATAAGAAAACGCATTAATGAATATGTCTCCCGTTTTATTAAGAGCAGTATAAACGTAAGAAAGACAAGGGAGATACTGATAAATACCTGGGTGGAAGTTGACATCGGCAACCGAGAATTCAGGGAAAGGGCACTGCGGGTGTATAAGGAGTGCCCGCAAACGGACCGCCCAGCGGTGCACTGGGCAATGATGCTTATGGCCTTTCCCGTTTTTAGGGACCTGTGTACAATTGTCGGGAAGCTGTCCGACATGCAGGACGAAGTAACGCTTTCGCAGGTTCAAAGAAGGATTTATGAGATATGGGGGGAAAGGAATACTCTGGTTCACGCTATACCCAAGAATATTAAGACACTGAGGGAATTTGGTGCCTTGGAACAGGTTAAGCCCGGGGTATACAGGGTGGTAAGGCGTACCGTGAAGGACAAGGACGTTGGCTGTGTTTTGCTGTATGCTACACTAAAGACCAGCGGCAAGTTGTATCAAAGCGTTGCTGGGATAGACAGACTTAAGGAGCTTTTCCCCTTTGATTTAAACCTTGGTATGGACGACCTGTACCAGTCGGATTTGTTTAATATAGACAGGATAGGCGGTGAGCCGGTCGTTAGTATTTGAACAGGCTATTATCCCCTGCTGAAAGGCAGGGGTTTTTAATTTGGGCTTAAAAAATCATTAAACAGGAAAAAAGATGTTGTGATAATCATGTAAAATATGGAATAACTTGCAGGAAAATGGAATTCAATATCGAATATCACCATTTAAGACTGACCGCATACTCATATCAAGTAAAAAACGATAGGGGGAAAGTATACAAGTGAGTCTTATGGGTGAATATATAAAGAAGAGGTTAAGTACAGCGGACCTTGAGAATGAGTTATTAAGGCTGGTTAAGGAATATAATGAAATTAGAAACACATACCTGATCATCTATGCGGGGGCCATAGGAAAAGCAGTTCCGGATATTGGTATATGCATGGATGATTACTATATTTTGTCTGATATGTTGAGAGGCGTGACCTCAAATAGACTTGATTTTTATATCGAAACTCCAGGTGGCAGCGGTGAAACGGCAGAAGAAATAGTCAGATGCTTAAGAAGCAGATTTGATGATGTCGCATTTGTAGTATCCGGGCAGGCGAAAAGTGCCGGAACCTTGCTTGTACTCTCAGGGAATGAAATAATTATGACGGAAAGTGGAAGTCTGGGGCCGATAGATGCTCAGGTGCAGATTGGAAGATCCAGAGTATCCGCTTATGATTATATAGAATGGTTAGAAGAAAAACATAAAGAGGCTCAAGAGGAAGAAAAGTTGAATCCCTTTGATGCGACTATGGTTGCCCAGATCAGTCCAGGAGAATTTAAAGGTGTTCATAATTCATTAAAGTTTGCCGAGGATTTGGTTATTGACTGGTTACCAAATATAAGTTCAAGAATTGAATTTTACTGAAAGCCGACGAACCCCGTGACTGATAAAATGAAGCATGACAGAGCAAAAAGAAATCGCTGAAGACCTAACTAATCATGGGAAATGGAGAACCCATAACAGATCCATAAAAATAAGAGATTTAGAGGAAATTGGACTAAGGATTATTAAAGCTGATGATACTCCAAAACTTGCCGATATAATATATAGAATACAAACAGTAATTAGGTTGTTATTCATAAATACTAGTACATATAAGATATTTGCAACATCAGATGAGAAAATTGTGAAACAGGCTGTTCCTACCGGGATAGTATCAAGATTGCCTGGACAGATTCATAATGAGGAACCCAAAGTAATAAATATTGAGATAAAATGTCCCAAATGCGGCAAAGAACATAAAGTCTACGCGAAATTGAAAGACGACAAAAGGATAGATGAGGAGCAGATGAAAAAAGGAGGAAAACCATTCCCGGCGGAGAATAAAATTATTTGCGAGTGTGGGTTTGAAATTGACCTTGCTGGTATAAGAAACGAGATAGAGACAAAAACCGGAAAGAAGATTGTTTTATAAGGAGGTTGGGCAAATGACTAAAACAATAGACAAAAAAGAAAAGAGACAGTATGATTTGCTGGCTTTTATTGAGGAAGCTGCAAAAGTAAAATATGCGGAAATAGAACAGAGTTCATTGCCTTATGTGCGCATCGCAGTTGAAACGGAAAATGTAGATATTGATGAAGAAGACTATTACTACAGTATTAACTAGAAACTGAAATATGTCAAATAAGAGCCGTTTAACGGCTCATTTTGTTTAGTAAGTCAACAGTTGGAATAAGTGACATAGATTAATGACAGTAACATGACTTCGCATATATACAATGAAGAAATGGCAGAAGGGATTGAGCAGAGAATTGTGGAGATTTACACAAAAGAATTTGAGTTGCTCTTACAAGAATGATGAATAAAAGGGTAATAGAATATATGCGACAAAATTAGGGAGTACCTGGCACCGAGAAAAGGAGGCGGCTAAAATGGCATATCAAATCAAAGTATCAATAATAGGGATTGAACCGGAGATTTGGAGAAGAATTAAGATTCCCGGGAATATTTCGTTTTTGCAGCTTCATCAAATAATACAAAACGCCTTTGGATGGCTTGATTACCACCTGTTCAAATTCCAGTTTGATAATACGGTGGTTACCATTCCTGACGATGACTTCCCGCCTGGA
>JAXGPT010000014.1:0-51402 GCA_040766775.1 Bacillota bacterium
AATCCATAAACACTCTTTTGGAAATGGCGCAATACAAGAAAACAGGCCGCTGCAGGCTGATGGTGGCGTCGGGCTGCCTTACCCAAAGGTATGGGAAGGAGCTAATGCGGGAAATGCCGGAAATAGACGTTTTGATGGGCACCACCAGCTTCCCGGAAATAGTCGAGGCGATAAACCAAGCGGCCCAGGGAAGAAGAGTATTGAATATCCGCCACCCCGATTTTGTTCTACCGGAGGGGCTGCCCAGAAACAGCCTGGAAAAAAGCCACTATGCGTACTTAAGAATCGCCGAAGGATGCGACAACCACTGCAGCTACTGCATTATACCGAGGATCAGGGGCAGTTACAGAAGCCGCCGCTGGGAAGATATTTTTGAGGAAGGCAAGTCCCTTGTATCCGACGGTGCAAAGGAGCTTATACTTATAGCCCAGGATACCACCGGGTACGGCAGGGACCTCTATGGCGAAAGGAAACTTCCCTGGCTTATTAATAAACTCTGTGAGATTGACGGTTTATATTGGCTGAGGCTGCTTTATTGCTACCCCGACGGAATAACCCGGGAACTTGTGGAAACCATGAGGGACCAGCCCAAGCTGTGCAAATACCTGGATATTCCAATACAGCATGCCAGCGACAGTATATTAAAGAGCATGAACCGAAGGACCACCGCCGCCCAGACCGAAAGGCTGCTTAACTTTGTCAAAGAGAACATTCCCGGGCTGGTTATAAGAAGCACAGTAATAGTAGGCTTTCCCGGTGAAACCGACGATGACTTCAAGAAGCTTTTGTCCCTAGTTAGAAAGGGATACATTGATCGGTTGGGAGTGTTTGTATACTCCAGGGAAGAGGATACCCCCGCCTATGATTTCAGCGACAGGGTGCTGCGAAGTACTGCACAGGAGCGAAGGGAAATCCTAATGCTGGAACAGCAGCAGATTTCGCTTAGAAACAACCGTGCGATGGCGGGAAAGGTCCTGGAGGTGCTGACCGACGGCCATGACCGGGACGGGTACTACGGCAGAACCTATGGAGACGCCCCGGAAATTGACAATATGGTATTATTCCATTCGGATAAAGAAATAAAGGCGGGAGAGTACGTGCGGGTAAAAGTGGAGCATACCCTGGAATACGATTTGGTTGGGAGAGTGGTCGGATGAATTTGGCTAACAAGTTAACCCTGCTTAGAATAATACTTGTTCCGGTATTCATGGTTTTTTTGCTTAACAAAATAACCTATGGGGAATACCTGGCGGCAGGTGTGTTCATATTGGCGGCGCTCACCGACAGCCTGGACGGTTATATTGCAAGAAAGCACAACCAGGTAACCAAGCTAGGAAAGCTTATGGACCCAATTGCCGACAAGCTCCTTGTCACTGCCGCGCTAATTTCCCTGGTGCAAATGGACAAGTTGTCCGCCTGGATAGCCATGGTAATAATAGCCAGGGAGTTTGTGGTAACGGGGCTTAGAAGCATTGCCGCCTCCGAGGGCCAGGTTATAGCGGCAAGCATATGGGGCAAACTTAAAACCATATCCCAGGTTGTGGCGGTGGTTGCCATAATACTTAATAATTTTCCTTTTAGCTATATTGGAATATCCTTTGACCAAATAGCGATTTGGACAGCGGTGGCCCTCACGCTTATATCCCTGGCAGATTACCTGTACAAGTGCAGGAAAATATTCATAAACTCAAGGTAATTGAAAAGCACCGAATACTAAGAGCAGAAAGGAAATGAACATGAAGTCAGAGATAATATCCGTTGGAACCGAACTTTTACTGGGGAACATAATCAATACCAATACTGCCTATTTGTCGGAAGAACTGGCAAAGCTGGGTATAGACGTTTATTTCCACGTTACGGTGGGTGACAACCGCGAAAGGCTTACCGATACCCTAAGGACCGCCATGGGAAGGTCCGACCTTGTAATAACCACCGGGGGACTGGGACCCACCACGGATGATATCACGAAGGAAACCATAGCGGAGGTGGCAGGAAGGAAGCTGGTGCTCCACCGGGATGAGTTTAAAAAGCTTGAGGCTTTTTTCAATAGGTCTGGAAGAAAAATGACGCCCAACAACATAAAACAAGCCTACTTGCCGGAGGGATGCCTGGTTGTGGCCAATGATAACGGAACCGCACCCGGTGCGATAGTGGAGCTTAACGGAACAACAATAATCATGCTTCCCGGTCCGCCGATTGAAATGAAACCCATGTTCCAGGAAAAAATAGTGCCTTACCTGCGGGAAAGGTCAAAGCAGGCATTGGTATCGGTAAACCTTAGGTTTTTCGGCATTGGAGAATCTGCGCTGGAGCATGCGTTGTACGACCTAATTAAGGGGCAGACAGAACCGACCATTGCAACCTATGCCGGTGAAGGAGAAGTAAAGGTGCGACTTACCGCAAGGTCGGATGCCGGCGGCGAAGTGCCCCCGTCCATTACCGATATGATAGGAAAGATAAAAGAAAGGTTGGGCCGGTATATATATTCTTACAACGACCGGCCCCTACAGCAGGTCACGGCAGAACTGCTGCTTAAGTCCGGAAAAACTCTTGCCGTTGCGGAATCTTGCACCGCCGGAAAGTTAAGTGCACTCATTACATCGGTTCCCGGGATTTCCAAGGCATACATGGGAGCTGTTGTAAGCTACAACAACCAAATGAAGCAGAAATTTTTAGGAGTTTGCGAGCAAACCCTTGAAAATTCCGGTGCGGTGAGTGAAGAAGCCGCCCTTCAAATGGCAGAGGGAGTACGAAGGGCATGTGATGCTGATATAGGCCTGTCGGTTACCGGGATAGCCGGGCCGGACGGAGGGACCGACCAAAAACCCGTGGGTCTTGTATATATAGCATTATCCTCGGAGGACCATACCGAGATACGGGAGTTAAAATTTAACGGAAACCGGGAAAAAATCAGAACCTATGCAGCCAAGAATGCGCTGAATCTTCTGAGGTTGTACCTGGTAGGTGATATAGCAAGTATTGACAAAAGAAGTTAATGCTATATAATATATTCAGAACATTTGTTCTTATTTATGAAGGGTGGTGTTTTAATGAACAGCGAGAAACTGAAGGCACTGGAACTTACCATAAGCCAGATTGAAAAGCAGTTTGGGAAAGGCTCTGTAATGAAACTGGGGAACCAGGGTGCGAGCCTGAACATTTCAAGCATTCCCACCGGGGCCTTAAACCTTGACATTGCCCTGGGAATAGGAGGGGTTCCCCGGGGAAGGATTGTGGAGATTTTCGGGCCCGAGTCCTCGGGAAAAACCACGGTGGCCCTTCACATAGTTGCCGAGGCGCAGAAAACCGGGGGCAATGCAGCATTTATAGACGCCGAGCATGCCTTAGACCCGGCCTACGCGGGCAACCTAGGCGTCGACATAGAAAACCTGATTGTATCGCAGCCGGATACCGGCGAACAGGCCCTTGAGATTGCCGAAGCCCTTGTGCGATCCGGCGCCCTGGACGTTATAGTGATAGATTCCGTCGCAGCCCTTGTGCCAAAGGCGGAATTGGAGGGCGAAATGGGTGATGCCCATGTAGGGTTGCAGGCAAGGCTCATGTCGCAGGCTCTTAGAAAGCTTGCAGGAGCTATAAACAAATCCAAAACCACCGCACTATTCATTAATCAGCTTAGGGAAAAAGTGGGTGTTATGTTTGGAAACCCCGAAACAACTCCCGGCGGAAGGGCTCTTAAATTCTATGCCTCGGTAAGGCTGGACGTTCGCCGCATTGAAACGCTCAAGCAGGGCGATGACAGCATAGGTAACCGGGTAAGGGTCAAGGTGGTTAAGAATAAAGTCGCCCCGCCTTTTAGGCAGGCAGAATTTGACATAATGTACGGCAGCGGCATATCCAGGGAAGGGGCCATACTCGACATGGCGATAGAGGACGGGATAGCCTCAAAAAGCGGCTCCTGGTATTCCTTCGGCGATACAAGATTGGGGCAGGGCAGGGAAAACGCAAAGCAGTACCTTGTCGAAAACCCCGACATATGCATGCAAATTGAAAGAATGGTAAGGGAAAAGCATTGTCTAGCAGCACTAACAATTGAAAAGCCTGAGGACCAAAGGACAGACAAATAACCACCTTGGCGGGCTGTCCCCTGTATTCGGGGGATGGTCCGCTTTACTTTTTCAACTTGTTTGAAAGGAGTACGGTTATGGATGACTTTGACAGGGGATACCAGATGGCTTTAAGGTTTATTTCTAAAAGAATGAAAACCGAAGCGGAGCTTAGAAAGAGATTAAATACCCGCTTTGCCGAACAGGTTACCAGGCAGGTGATTGAAAGGCTTAAGGACGAAGGTTATTTGGATGACGCGCTCTATGTAGATTGCTATATAAGGGACAGGATGAAATTCAATCCAATGGGCCGGTACAGAATAAAAATGGAACTGGAACAAAAGGGGATTAATAAGGACCTGATCGAAAACAGCAGTGAATACTCGGCAATTGACGAGAAAAAATTGATTGAGGGAATTTTGGAAACAAAACTTAAAGGCTACGACATAAATGAAGAAAAACAAAAAAGAAGGTTACTGGGCTATCTTGTGAGGAGGGGTTTCAGCTTTGAAGCTATAAACCAGGTCCTGGCACGGCACCGTGAAAGGTACCGGCCTTAGAAGCCGCTTGCAAACATACGGCGGCTCCAGGCAATCAGCTTGACATAAATACCAAAAGAATATAAAATTATTGTGATACGGTAGTATTATGGCAGTCCTGTTTTCAGTAATTAAGTACCTTTGAGAATATACCTAAGAAAACCCAGTTAGAAGGAGGTGTTGCAGTATAGATAAGCTGATAATAGCATTAATATCGTCCCTGGTAGCTTTCCTGGCCGGCTTTTTGGTAAGGAAAATCATTGCGGAAGCAAAAATAACAAATGCCGAAGAGTTGGCGAAAAAGCTGATTGCCGATGCCGAGAAGGAGGCAGAGACCCTTAAGAAGGAACAGCTGCTGGAAGCCAAGGAAGAGGTCCACCGCCTCAGGAACGAATTCGAAAAGGAAGCCAGGGAGAGAAGGAATGAGCAGCAGAGGATAGAAAGAAGGCTTATTCAAAAAGAAGAATCCCTTGACAGGAAAATAGAGGCGATTGAAAAGAAAGAAGAGCTTTTGAATCGCCGGGACGAAGATATAAAAAGACACCAGGAATACATCCACGAACTGTACGAAAAGCAGAAAAAAGAACTAGAGCGGATGTCGGGCTTTACATCGGAGGAAGCAAAGGAGATTCTTTTTAATGATATAAGAAAAGAGATTGAAAAGGAAGCAGCCGTAATGGTCAAGGAAATAGAAGCCCAGGCTAAGGATGAAGCCGACAAAAAAGCAAGGGAGATAATAACCTGCGCAATACAAAAATGTGCAGCAGACCATGTTACAGATACTACCGTTTCTGTAGTTCAGTTGCCCAACGATGAAATGAAGGGAAGGATAATAGGACGGGAAGGCAGGAACATTAGAACCTTGGAAACGCTGACCGGTATAGATCTAATTATAGACGATACTCCGGAAGCGGTAATCCTGTCCGGTTTTGACCCAATAAGGCGGGAAATTGCAAGGATTGCCCTTGAAAAGCTTATTGCCGACGGACGGATACACCCGGCTAGGATAGAAGAAATGGTGGAAAAGGCCAAAAAGGAAGTCGACATCAAAATCCGTGAACACGGCGAACAGGCAACCTTTGAGACGGGAGTACACGGGGTACACCCGGAAATGATAAAATACCTCGGAAGGCTGAATTATCGTACCAGCTATGGACAGAATGTACTTAAACATTCAATAGAGGTTGCACAGCTTGCCGCTTCCATGGCCGACGAGCTTGGTGCCGACGCGAAAGTTGCAAGACGAGCAGGACTTTTGCACGACATCGGCAAGGCGGTCGACCACGAGATGGAAGGCAACCATGTGCAGATCGGGGTAAGCATAGCCCGAAAGTACCGGGAGTCCCAAGAAGTCATACACGCCATATGGGCTCATCATAACGATATAGAACCCACCACAGTAGAAGCGGTTCTGGTACAGGCGGCGGATGCAATTTCGGCAGCGGGCCGGGCGCAAGAAGAGAGACCCTGGAAGCTTATATAAAGAGGCTGGAGCAGCTTGAAGAAATAGCCAGTTCCTTTAACGGCGTGGATAAGTCCTATGCAATACAGGCGGGCAGGGAAATTAGGATAATGGTTAAGCCCGAGGACGTAAGCGATACCGATATAGTATTTATCGCAAAAAATATATCCTAAAGGATAGAAGAGGAACTGGATTATCCTGGGCAGATAAAAATAAACGTTATCAGGGAAACAAGGGCGATTGAATACGTTAAGTAGAAGGGCTTTTAAGCCTTCTACTTGTTGTAATAAAATGTATTTTTATTAAACGTGTCATTTTATAAAGGTCCGAAGGTTAAAATATTACATATAAAAGGGCTTTTTTACTATATGTAGAATAATAAACAACAATGCAATAATCTATTTTAAAGGGGGCTTTTTATTGATGGATGTATTAAAAGGTGTCTGCAAAGTCAATCCAAAGCTCGTAGCCGGTGCGCTAGCAGGCGTTCTCCGGGGAAAAAGGCAACGCCGAAATGCAGGCCATAGGTGCCGGCGCATTGAATCAGGCAGTTAAAGCAGTGGCAATAGCCCGGGGATTTGTTGCTCCCAGTGGAATGGATCTTATTTGTATACCAGCTTTTACGGGATATTTTGATAGATGGCGAAGAAAGAACGGCTATAAACATAGTCGAGCCCAGGTGAGGGAAAATTCTTGTTAAAAACCTGCTTTTGACAAGGCAGGTTTTTATTATGTAATATCAATTGTAATAAGTCCATGAAAGGGGACCGTATAGTGAAAAACATCCTCAGGTTGACGGGCACTGCGATACAATCCTTAAGGCCTTTGAAACCGAGACTAGCGTTATCAAAGACAGCGGCAAAACCATATAAACCTTCCCGGCCTCCAGCCGGTTGGTTCCGCATATACGGTTATGGCGATGTTTTGCAGCCGTTTCAACCCAAAGGAACACTTTTATGGTCTTTGGGACCTTTTTGGACTTTTTACATGAACCTTTTCAACTACGATGATAGGGCTGTTGTAATAACCGACAGGGTGTCCCTTGACGAATGCGTACGTGAAAAAAGACTGGGTATTATACTGGCGGTTGAGGGGCATACCCTGCTGGAGGATAATCTGCACCGCCTTGATATGCTTTACAAGCTTGGAATACGCTGCCTGTCCCTTACCTGGAACCCGAAACAGGCTTTGCGGCGGTATAGGGGACAACGACAGCAGGGGGACTGGGCAGCTAAGGGGTACAAATTGTAAAAAGAAATGAACCGTTTGGGTATGCTGATCGACCTGTCCCATATATCAGAAAGAGGTTTTTGGGATATAATAGAACTGACCGACAGGCCGGTTATTGCCTCCCATTCAAACTGCCTGTCCCTATGTAATAATAAAAGAAATTTGGACGACCGGCAGATTAAGGCGGTGGCAGACAAAAATGGTGTCATAGGCGTTAATTTCGTTCCCGATTTCCTGGGCAGCAAAAGGGATGGCATATCGGCGGTGGCTGACCACATAGAGCATATAATACAGGTGGGAGGCCCCGGCTGTGCCGGGCTCGGCAGTGACTTTGACGGCACCGTAGACCTGCCGGAGGGACTAACCGGTATTGAATGCTTTTATGAGATTTATGAAGAGCTTCTTAAAAGGAGTTACAGCGAAGAGGATGCGGCAAAGGTTATGGGGGGCAACATGCTGAGAGTGATAGAAGACGTCATTGGGCAGTGCCGGTAGAGTAGTAGAAGGAGGATACTAATGCTAAAGGCTGACTTACATCTGCACAGCAATAAATCGGACGGAATCCTATCCCCGAAGGAAGTGGTCCTGCAGGCAGCCGAGCTTGGATTGGCTGCAATTTCCTTAACCGACCATGACACGGTTGAAGGAATCCCAGAAGCCCTTGATGCAGGGGCCAAGTACGGAGTACAGGTGGTTCCGGGTATAGAACTGAATACCAGTGCCGACAACGGCGAGCTGCATATCTTGGGTTATTACATACTCCATACCGATACAAAGCTCTTGGACACCTTAAAAGGCATTAAAGAGGCGAGGGTGCGGAGAATTCGGTCCATAGTCCAAAAGCTTAACGGCTTGGGGTTTGAAATAACCTTTGACCAGGTGCTCAAAAAAGCCGGTAAAGCGGATTCTATGGGAAGGCCCCATATAGCAAGACTGCTGCTGGAAAAAGGTTATGTTTCAACTGTAAAGGAGGCCTTTGAAAAATACATCGGCTATGGCGGCCCCGCCTACGTGGAAAGGCATAAACTGCTGCCAAGGGAGGTAATAGCTCTTATAAAGGACTGCGGCGGAGTACCGGTCCTGGCCCATCCCGGGATACTAAGCAGCAGTAACTACATCGACCTTTGCATACGGGAAGGCATACAGGGAATAGAGGCATGCCATTCAAGACACACCGAAGAGCAGGCTGCGGCTTTCAGGGAAATTGCCCGCCGCCACGACCTAATAGTTACCGGTGGGTCGGACTGCCATGGTGAATTCAAGTTTGACGGAAAAATGCTTATGGGGCGGTACACTGTTGACGCCCGGGCGGTGGAGAGGCTGAAGGAAGCCGCCGCCGGTAACGGTGCTTGTATGAAAGACATGTACAACCATTGTAAAGCATAATGTAAAAAACCTAAGGGGAGGAAGTATTAATGACAGAGACCACCATCAATAAACTGAAAAACCATGAAGGTAAGGAAGTAACAATAAAGGGGTGGCTGTTTAATAAAAGGTCCAGCGGCAAAATCGCTTTTCTCCAGCTAAGGGACGGCACGGGTTTTGTGCAGGGCGTTGCGGTAAAAAACGAGCTGCCGGAGGATGCCTTCAACCTGTGCAAGGAAATTGGACAGGAGTCCTCGGTAATTGTGACCGGAATTGTAAGAACGGATGAAAGGGCTCCCAGCGGTTATGAGATATCAGTAACCAATATCAAGCCGGTATCGTTGTCGGAGGAGTATCCCATTACAAAGGAGCATGGAATAGAATTCTTGATGGACCATCGTCACCTGTGGATAAGGCACCCGAGGCAGCATGCTATACTTGTAATACGGTCCCATATAAACAGGGCCATAAGGGAGTTCCTTGACGGAGAGGGCTTTATACTTATTGAGTCTCCAATAATTACCGCAAACAGCTGCGAAGGTACCACAAACCTGTTCGAATTAAACTATTTCGACCAGAAGGCATACCTGTCCCAGACCGGACAACTGTATAACGAAGCCGCCGCAATTGCCTTCGGTAAGGTTTACAGCTTTGGGCCCACTTTCAGGGCCGAAAAGTCGAAAACCCGAAGGCACCTCAACGAGTTCTGGATGATTGAACCGGAGATGGCCTATTACGACCACAAAGCCAATATGGAACTGCAGGAACGGCTTGTAGAGCATATTGTTGGTTCTGTCCTTGAAAACTGCTCCATGGAGCTTAAGACCCTAAAGAGGGACCTAAGCCGCCTGGAAAAGGTTAAGGCCCCCTTCCCAAGGATAACCTATGACGAGGCGGTAAAAATGCTTAAAGACAACGGTTTTGAATTTGAATGGGGCAATGATTTCGGTGCCCCGGACGAAACCTTCATCGCCGAGCAGTTTGAAAAACCGGTATTCGTGGAAAAATTCCCCGTCAAAATTAAGGCCTTTTACATGGAGCCGGACCCGGAAAACAGCGACGTGATACTGGGTGCCGACCTGCTGGCTCCGGAAGGTTACGGGGAAATAATCGGAGGAAGCCAAAGGATTCATGACTACGACCTGCTCCTTCGAAAAATAAAGGAGGGCCTGCCATTGGAGGACTACCAGTGGTACCTGGACACTGAGAAGGTACGGCTCGGTTCCCCATTCCGGCTTCGGCCTGGGGCTGGAAAGAACGGTGGCGTGGATATGCGGCATTGACCATATCAGGGAAACAATACCTTTCGCAAGGACGTTAAACAGGGTAACACCATAGTACTACCCGGTGCGCTGCTTGCCAATATTCGGTATAATATACCGTATATTGGCCTTTTTTTATGACTAATAGTAATATATTCAATAAAAATTTTAGTATTATAGAAATTTTAGAAGGATTTTTTATTTTTAATTAGAATATATATTTAGTATCAAGATATTGCACGCTAGATGCAAAAATAGCGGCTATATTTACAGTACATATGCGGAAAAAGAACCATAAAGAAAAAAGTAGGAGGTTGATAATAAAAATGTTACCCGGCAGAAGACATTTTACGGATTCCATAAAATTTAAGTCGGATTTGATCAAAATCATTTCATGCGGAATCAGGTTTTGAAAATTATTTAAAAGGAGTGATAGCATGTCTATCAAATTAGGGTTTATAGGTACGGGCAATATGGGTTCAGCATTGATAAAAGGAATATCGGCGTCCGGACTTTTAAAGGCTAGCGACATATATATCACCGACATTGATACTAAAAGGGTAATAGAACTCTGTGAGGAAACGGGCGTCAATCGACTAAACAGCAATGCAGAAGTTGTAGAAAAAACGGACGTTATAATACTTGCAGTAAAACCGAATATAGTCGAAATCGCGTTATCCGATTGCAAGGATAAATTCGATGCCAAAAAAATTCTAGTTTCGGTAGCTGCCGGAGTCCCAATAAAAAAATATAAAGGTATTATTGGTGAAGACAAAAAAGTTATAAGGGTAATGCCGAACACACCTGCACTTGTGGGAGAGGGAATGACGCTACTATCGAAGTGCGACAAAGTTACCGAAGATGAGCTGAAAACTGTGCAAGACCTATTCAACTGTGTTGGAAAAACAGAAATATTAGGGGAAAACCTCATGAGCGAAGTAATTGCACTTACCTCAAGCAGCCCTGCGTATATTTTCATCCTTATTGAGGCTATGGCTGACGGAGCGGTGCTGTCGGGGATACCACGTCCACTTGCATACAAATTGGCTGCCCAAGCTGTACTAGGCTCTGCCAAGATGGTCCTTGAAACAGGAAAGCATCCGGGAGAATTAAAGGACCAGGTATGTTCCCCTGCAGGTACCACAATAGCAGCAGTAGCCAGTCTTGAAGATGATGCTTTCAGGTCCACTATAATTAAGGCCATGGAAGCCTGTACCAAAAGGGCGCTAGAATTGGCGAAACTATAAAACGCGACACTTTTGATACAATAGGCTCTCGTATTCCTTAATTGCCTGGAGGGTAATACAATTTCATATAACAATGAAAGGGGGCAAATAAGCTTTGAAAATTGTAGCTACAAAACCGGAACTATGTATTGGTTGTAAGGCGTGTGAGGAAGCGTGTTCAGGGGTGCTGTTTAAGGAAAACGACCCTGAAAAATCTGCAATAAGGATTACCGAGAAAGAAGATGGTGGGTATGATATCAATGTCTGCAATCAATGCGGCGAATGTATCAATATCTGTCAAGTCCAAGCAATAACAAGGAACAAGAACGGAATAGTCATGATTGACAAGGACAAATGTGTACAATGCTATGCCTGCGTAGGTTTTTGTCCGATTTTGGCTATGAGATACCAAAAAGACATAGTAGGCCCGTTTAAATGTATTTCTTGTGGTGCATGCACCAGGGCGTGCAATACCGGCGCCATCTTCATGGAAGAAATATAAGGTAGGGGAGGGATAAAAATGGCATGCAAACAAACCGGTAAAAAGTTGCATGAAAGCAGCTTTGAAAAAAAGAAGATTTACAGGGGATATGCGGACAAGTCTTTATATGTGAACCTGTCGACAAACGAAGTAAAGGTAAAACCCATTTCTGAAGAAATGAAAGCTAAGTTTACCGGGGGCAGAGGTTATGGGATGAAATACCTTTGGGATGCGGTCACCCCGGAAACCCGATGGGACAGCCCCGAGAACGAATTAATTATTGTCCAGGGTCCAATAAACGGTATAACCCAGTACCCGGGATCGGGTAAGTCCTATGTGGTAACCATATCACCATTAACCGGCCTGCCGGTGGATAGCAATGTCGGTGGATATTTCGGCCCACTGTTCAAATTCTGTGGCTTTGATGCCCTTGAGATTCAGGGTAAGGCCAAAGAAGACGTAATAATATTTATAGACGGGGACAACAATAAGGTTACGATAGAAGAGGCACCCAAGGGATGCGCAAATAGCCATGAGCTGGCTGAAACCTTGACCGAAATGTATGCAGATGCTGAGGAGGACAAGAGAAACATTTCCATTATATCGGCCGGCCAGGGGGCGGAACATACCCGTATAGGTATCCTGAACTTCTCCTATTACGACCTGCATAGAGGCAAATGCAAACTGAAGCAGGCGGGCAGGGGAGGAACAGGGACGGTATTGAGAGACAAAAAAATTAAGGCCATTGTAGTCAAGAATACAGGTATAAAGGGCGATTGGAACAACCCCGCCGACTTGGATACAATAATAAAATTGGGTATAAAACTGCACAAGGAGATTCACGATTTGGACGACAAGCAGTGCAGGATGAGGGTGCACGGCACTACCCAACTGGTAGATGCAATGAACGCCCACGACCTGTTGCCCGTTAACAACTTCCAATACGGGGAACACCCCGAGGCGCCCAAACTCGGTAAGGAGAGTTTCGAGAAAATGTTTGACCTAGGCAAGCCGGACGGATGCTGGCTCGGTTGCACGATGGCCTGCGCCCATGCGCTTGCAGACTTCGAGATTAAGACCGGTCCTTACAAGGGGCAAAAAGTGTTCACCGACGGGCCAGAGTACGAGACCCTTGCAGGCGTCGGCTCAAACTGTGGAATATTCGATCCGGTAGCCGTTTCCGAAACCAACTTCTACTGCGACACCTACGGAATTGACACCATTTCCTTCGGTACACTGTGCGCCTTTGTTATGGAATGCTATGAGAGGGGTATAATAAACAAGGAGATAACCGGAGGACTGGAGCTTAATTTCGGAAACTGGGAAGCTCAGATGGAGCTGTTGCACCAAATGGCCAGGGGAGAGGGCTTTGGCGTTGTGGCTGGCCAGGGTGTCCACCGCATGAAAAAGCTGTTTGTCGAGAAATACGGTGCCGATAAGGATTTCTTGCAAGATATAGGGATGGAGATGAAGGGCCTTGAGTTTTCCGAGTACATCTCCAAGGAATCCCTAGCACAGCAGGCTGGGTACGGTACTGCCAATAAGGGGCCCCAGCACGATGAAAACTGGCTGATATTCATGGATATGATAAGGAACCAGATGCCCACCTTCGAGGATAAGGCGGAAGCCCTTCACTATTTCCCGCTGTTTAGGACCTGGTTCAGTATTGCGGGCATATGCAAGCTTCCCTGGAACGATATAATGCCTGCGGATAACCACCTGACGGATGAACCGGCTAAGGTTCCGGAGCACGTTGACAACTACGTGGAACTTTTCAAAGCTGTAACCGGCAAGGACTTCTCAAAGGAGGAGATGTTGCGCCAGTCCGAAAGGGTATATAACCTGCAGAAGGTATTCTGCCTCAAGATGGGTAAAGGACTCCGTGAATATGACTATCCACCCTATAGGGCAATAGGGCCGGTCACAGTGGAAGAATACGAATCCCGCAGTGAACGGTACGATAAACAGCTTAAAGAGAAGGTGGGTATAGACCCCGAAGGAATGACTGTTGAGGAAAAAATTAAAGCCCTTAGGAAATACAGAGAAGATCAATACCAGAGCCTGCTGGATGTAGTTTATGAGAGGCGGGGCTGGACCAAAAACGCAATACCTACGATTGAAAAGTTAAAGGAACTTGGAATAGACTATCCGGATGTGGTGGAAGTGGTTAAACGCTTCCTGTAGAATACTATGTAAGGCGGAGGTAGTATGGTTAGTGTAAACGGCAAAGAAATGAAATGGGAAGAGGGAATGACTGTAGAGGACGCAATAGTATTCGCAGAATACCCCGAATACAACTACCCGATACTGGTTGTTACGCTAAACGGTGTTCACGTAAAAAATGACCAGTTCAAAACCACCCCGATAAAGGATGGCGATGTTTTAAAAATCATGCAGCCCCTGGCGGGAGGTTGAAAAAGGGTCAAAAACCCCGGCGTATGTTTCATACGCCGGGGTTTTTGCATTACAAACCATTTATTTTATTCCGGGTCCAATTCAAAGCCTCCTGGGCGCCCTTGCGCAAATTTTGGATCCTTTGCCATACGATTTATCGTTTAGTCAGTTTATTTTTGGGTATAGGGCAAAATAGGAGGCCGTGTTTTTGTCACAACAGTTAAAATACAGATGCTTTTATAGATTTTACAGAGTGTATTCTGCCTCGGCCTACAAAAAATAAAAAAAACCTATAATTTATTGCCGTGGAGGTGTATCTATGAAAAAAAGATATTTATTGTATCTTTTATGTTTATTATGCTTATTTTTGATACTGTCCGTAACATCGTGCGCCAGAAAACAGCCGCAAGATGAAACAGGAAAAGAACCCCGGCAGAACGAAACGGCCGGAAAGGATTATGATAACGGAGTATATACGACAGCCCAGCCGAAATATGACGACCATGGATGGAAACCAATGGCAACAGTGGTGGTGGAGCAGGGGAGGATTTCAAAGGCCTATTACGATGAAATCAATGAGGATGGCCAGTTGAAGTCCTTTGACCAGGACTACCTTGAAAGGTGGAAAGAAAGGTCCGGAGAAAACCTTTTATCGGCCGGACCGGAATTAGTCAAATCGCTGTTAGACAAGCAGGACCCGGACAAAGTAGATGCGGTGTCCGGGGCCACCAGCGCCTCGGAAAAGTTTAAGCAGCTTACATCCGATGCGCTGGAAAAATCCCCGCAGTCCGAAAAGGATGACGGTTACCATGACGGCTTATTCAAAGCGGAAGGCAAATCTGATGATAGGGGCTGGAAGGCGTACGTTGCCGTTATTGTAGAAGACGGCAAAATAACAAACGCTTATTATGACGAGGTAAACAAGGAAACCGGGAAGTTAAAAAGCTTTGACCAGGAATACCTTTCCAACTGGAAGGAGAAAAGCGGGACCAATTTAAAGGAAGCTAGGCCGAAGCTAATAGAAAGTCTTATAGGAAGCCAAAGGCCTGGGGAAGTGGACGCGGTTTCCGGGGCAACTTCAACCAGCACAAAGTTCAAAGAACTTCTTGAAGAGGCTCTGGCGCCTTTAGGTGAATGATACCTAGAACTCTACGGGGACATGTCGCGGAAATATATTTGCGATGTGTCCCCATTTTTTATAGGGAGCATGTTAACATAATATTATTATAGGATTTTTATTCTGTCGAAGAGAAGACCATCATTCGACATTATTTTTTGCAATTATAAGCTTGATATATTTTGTCGCATTTCCTGTAGAATATTTCCCAAAGGACAGGTATTTATTTTTTGTGTTATAATAGAGGAGGCATGGTTATCCACAAGGAAAAAGCCTTTTGTGTGTATAAGTACTATTATACAAAATATTCATTTTGTATAATTAGGAGGACCGACATGAACAATATACCCCTACCCCTCATGAGTTTCCTAAATTACATGGAGACCATCCAGGGCAAGTCAAAAAACACGGTTAAGGAATATTATTATGACGCTAGGACCTTCTTCCGGTACCTGAAGGTCCAGCGCGGCCTGGTCCCCAAGACCGCCGAGTTCGAAAAATAAGCATCGACGACGTGGACATCGACCTCATCAAGTCGGTCACTTTAAACGACCTGTACGGCTTTATCTCCTACGTGTCCTTCAAACGGGACAACAGCAACGCCGCCAAGGCCCGGAAGGTCTCTACCCTGCGGTCCTTTTTCAAGTTTTTGCACGGCAAAATGAAAATGATAGATGAAAACCCCGCCGGCGAACTGGAAACGCCCAAGACTCCTTCGCGGCACCCGGTATACCTTACCCTGGCCGAAGCAAGGGACCTTTTGGAAGCGGTGGAGGGCGAATTCAGGGACAGGGACTACTGCATCCTTACGCTGTTTCTAAACTGCGGCTTGAGGCTCTCGGAACTGGTAGGCATAAACATAAGCAACATACGGGGCGATACCATGACGGTCATAGGAAAAGGAAACAAGGAAAGGACTGTTTACCTTAACGATGCCTGCCTTAAGGCCATTGAGGATTACCTGCGAGTTAGGCCGCGGGACGGCGTCAGGGACAGGGATGCCCTGTTTCTAAGCAAAAGAAAACAGCGAATTAGCAATAAAACGGTGCAGCACATAGTGAAAAAATACGTGGAAAAGGCCGGCCTGGACACCGAAAGGTATTCCACCCACAAGCTGCGGCATACCGCCGCCACTTTAATGTACAAGCACGGTGACGTGGACATAAGGGCGCTGCAGCAGATACTGGGCCATTCCAGCATATCCACCACCCAGATATACACCCACGTGGACGATAAGAGGCTTAGGGACGCGATAAAGAAAAATCCCCTCTCAAAATCAAAGAAGGATTCCTCAAACGAGTAAACGCTGCCTCATTGATATAAATAGAAGCAAAAACCGGTTTAGTTTTTAAATAACCGGTTTTTTATTTAAATATTAAACTTTTTCTAGAAGAAACCTCCGGACGGGCCTCTAAATGGCCCTATAACAAAATTTACCCGTTTTATAGACCAATTCCTCTATGTATAGTTAAAATTTTCGTCACAGGCCCTTATAGGGCCTGCATTTTTGAGCTGTTCATGTAAATAATGTACAGGTCTTTATTGGCTATATAATTCCTATTTCCAGCTGTGCAAATATTCAAATTGTTCGCTGCTCAGGCTGTCAAGGCTTATCCCCATGCCCTTGAGCTTCATGAAGGCAACTTTACGGTCTATTTCCGGCGGTATTTCATATACCCTGTTTGAAAGCCTGCCCCGGTTATCCAGGATGTATTTTGCCGCCAGGGCCTGTATGCCGAAGGACATATCCATTATTTCAATCGGGTGCCCGTCTCCCGCCGCCAGGTTGACCAGCCTTCCCTCCCCCAGCAGGAAAACTTTTTTGCCGTTCCTCAGCATATAGGATTGTATATTTGGCCTGGCCAACCCTTTTTCAACGCTTGCCCTTTCCAGGGCCTCTATATCAATCTCCACGTTGAAATGGCCTGCATTGGCCAGAACCGCCCCATCCTTCATGTTCGAAAAATGCCTTTCGTTTATGACGCCGCAGCAGCCGGTAACGGTAACAAAAAAGTCTCCTATTGGCGCCGCCTCATCCATGGTCATCACGCTGTGGCCGTCCATGGCTGCCTCCAGGAGCCCTTATCGGGTCCACTTCGCAAACGATTACCCTGGCACCCAGACCTTCCGCCCTTGCGGCCACTCCTTTGCCGCACCAGCCGTAGCCCGCCACCACCACCGTTTTACCGTTTACCTGGAGGTTTGTGGTTCTCATTATGCCGTCCCATACCGACTGGCCGGTACCATAGCGGTTATCGAACAGGTGTTTGCAGTAGGCGTTGTTTACCGCCATCATCGGGATTTTCAGGTCCCCCTTTTCCTCCATGGCCCTTAGCCTGTTTACACCGGTGGTGGTTTCTTCGCATCCTCCAATCACGTTAACCCGCAGGTCCTCCCTCTTGGTGTGCAGCATATGTACCAGGTCTCCCCGTCGTCTATTACAATGTCCGGCTTGCAGGACAGTGTATATTCTATATGCTGTCGGTATTCCTCCGGTGTGGAATTATGCCAGGCATACACGTTAATCCCTTCCGACGCCAGCGCGGCCGCCACGTCGTCCTGGGTTGAAAGGGGATTGCTGCCGGTAATGCTGACCACTGCCCCCCCGGCCTTAAGGACAAGCGCCAGGTATGCGGTTTTTGCCTCAAGATGCACCGATACGGCCACCTTTACTCCGTCAAAGGGCCTGTCCCTCTCAAACTCCCTTTTTATGCCGTTAAGCACCGGCATAAAATTGCCCGCCCATTCAATCTTTTTCCTGCCGTCTTCCGCAAGTGTAAAATCCCTGATTACGCTTTCCATGTAATACCCTCCCCTGCCGGTTTTCTATTGCTTCCGCCGCCGGTTTCGCCTATTCAAATATACCATATGTATCACAAAAAAGCCCCCTGGGGGGCGGATTTATTCATCCATTATTTCATCTATGTCTATGGCAATATAGTCCGCATCCCGGTCAATGCAGCGGCAGCAGTTGTCGCAGAACCTTGCCGCTGTCCAGGTCATAGACAAGGCACTCGCCGCAGTTGGTACAGGGCCTGTCCTCCAAAACACACTGTTTAATCATGGTATCAACTCTTTCTTTTTCTTATATTATAACCAATAATAATCAATTTTTACAGGACAATTTACGATTGACAAAACCCCGGCAGCGGCGGTTACCGCTCCGGGGTATTAAAAGCACCTGGCCCGGCATTATGTCGGGGCTTTTCATGCCGTTTTCCTTCATAATATCGTATATGTATCTTCGGATATCTCCCTTACCGCCGGCATGCTCCCTGGCTATGGCCCACAGCGTATCCCCCGGCTTTACTTTATACTCCCGGAAAACCGGCACCGTTTCACCGCTGGCGCTCACTTGGTTAACCAGGCTGCCCAGCAGCGACATCATGGACATTGTTATTATAACTATAAAGACCCCCACTATTTTTTTCATATTACCATCCTCCCGAACTAATGTTCGATTAAATTATACAGGAACACACGTTCCCTGTCAAGGAAAAATAATGAAATTTGCGAACATTTGTTTGATAACTTGTAAATATTGTGATATAATTTTTACAAAGTAGGAAAGGAGTTGTCGCCGTAATGAAAAAGAAACCATTATCCGGTAAGCAGCTGGAAGTCCTGGAATTTATTAAAAGTGAGCTTTTTAAAAAGGGCTATCCCCCATCGGTTAGGGAGATATGTGAAGCGGTGGGCTTAAAGTCAACGTCCACGGTACACGGCCACCTTGAAAGGCTGGAGAGGAAAGGGTTGATACGCAGGGACCCGACAAAGCCCAGGGCCATAGAGGTGCTGGACAGCTCTCCTCTGTCCATTGCAAGGGATATGGTAGAAGTCCCCATAGTTGGAAAGGTCACTGCCGGGCAGCCGATCCTGGCCGTTGAGAACATAGAGGACACCTTTCCGCTGCCGGCGGATTTCCTTCGGGGCGACGACAGTTTCATACTTACCGTACGGGGCGAGAGCATGATTGAGGCGGGCATTCTGGACGGCGACTATGTGGTGGTAAAGCAGCAGAATTATGCCAACAACGGGGATATAGTGGTAGCACTCATAGAAGACGAAGCCACCGTTAAGCGTTTTTATAAAGAAAAGGACCATATAAGGCTCCAGCCGGAAAATTCCCTGATGGAGCCGATACTGGTCCAGCAAGTAACCATATTGGGCAAAGTAACGGGTGTATTTCGCAGGCTCTAAGAAATGGGGACACACCGAAATGTGATGTGAGAGGTGTGTCCCCCTGTTTTATACCACCACTAATTCCTTATTCGCCTTGTTAATGGCTTCGGGGCCGTCCTTTCCGATTATCACTATGTTCTCTATCCTTACACCAAACTTTCCGGGGAGGTATATTCCCGGCTCTATGCTGAAGGCCATTCCCTTTTCAAGGACCCTCTTGTTGCCTCCCTTTATATCCGGGGCCTCATGGACGCTGAAGCCTATTCCATGTCCCAACCTGTTAAGGAAGTATTCCCCGTAGCCCGCTTCCTTTATTATATTCCTGGAAACGGCATCCACGCTTTCAGCGGTTACCCCTTCCTTGACCGCCTTCTCCCCTTCATCCTGGGCCTTGTATACTATGTCGTAAATCTTTCTTTCATCGTCGGTAACACCGCCCACGAACACCGTCCGGGACATGTCGGAACAAAGCCCCTTGTATTTGCACCCAAAGTCAAGTATTATTACATCCTTTTCCTGTATATACCTGGAATACTGGTTGTAATGGGGCTTGGAACTGTTGGGCCCGGAGGCAACGATCGGGTTGAAAGAGATGTCGTCCGCCCCGTTTTTAATGAACAGTTCCTGGATTCTTTCCTTGATATCCTTTTCCTGCAGCCCCGGCTTTATGTATTCAAGTATTTCTTCAAAAACCCTGTCTGCAATGGCCGCCGCCTTGCGCAGGTTTTCCAGTTCATCATCGCTTTTTATTATTCTCAGCTTCTCCAGGATTGGCCTTCCATTTACAAAGTTCACATTTATCCTGTTCTTTATATCCAATACGCTAACCGCGCTGGTGGTTCCGTTGACCCCAATTGTTTTGTTCTCTAAACCAAACTCCTTAAGAGCGGTTTCAACGGTGTCCAAAAGCCCTCCCCGTCGCTCCAGTCATAGACCTTCCTGCCTCTTAACGTCCCCTGCATTTCCCTCCCTGTTTAGCTGGGGGACTATATAAAACATTTCCTTATCCTTTGTTATAAAGAAACCCTGGAACCTTTCATCCATATGGGGCGAAAAGCCAAGAAGAAACTCCAGGTCTTCGGACGGAGCGATCAGCATTGCGTCCACTTTTTCAGCACCCATAATACTCACCAGCTTGTCAAGGTATACTTCGTTCAACATTTTACCCCTCCTATATTTATACTAGGTCATTTTGGGATATCAAGCAGGCTGTATCCCAAGGGCAAAAGCCCTTTTTTGCGCTTGTTTCTCCGGTGCCGTCTCACCCCTCCCCTGTTTTTTATAAAGGTATTAACGCAATATGACCTTCGTTTTTCATTTGCTGAAGGGTTATAAGCACCCCCAGCCTCATGTGGTCCCAGCTGAGCCCCCCCTGCAGGTACCCGTAGTAGGGCTCCCTTATAGGGGCATCGGCGCTCAGTTCTATCGAAGAACCCTGTACAAAGGCTCCCGCCGCCATAACCACCTGGTGGCCATAGCCCGGCATATCCCATGGGTACGGCGTGACAAAACTGTCCACCGGCGCCCCTTTTTGAATGCCGCGGCAGAAAGAAAGCAGTTGCTCCTTTGAATTGAATTTAATGGATTGTATGATATCGCTTCGCCGGTCCCGGTATCCCGGAGAAACGGGGAAGCCGAGCCGCTCGAAAACCCTTGATGCATACACCGCACCTTTTACCGCCTCCGCCACAACGTGGGGGGCCAGGAAAAGGCCCAGCAAAAAAGACCTTGTAATGCCCAGGGTGGCCCCGCACTCCTTGCCAAGCCCCGGCGCGGTAAGGGCTGCCGCCGCCCGGGCAACAAGCTCTCTTTTCCCGACAATGTATCCTCCCGTAAGGGCTATTCCCCCACCGGGGTTTTTTATTAGGGACCCGGCGGCAATATCAACCCCCACCTCCAGCGGCTCCCTTTCTTCCAGAAACTCGCCGTAACAGTTGTCCACCATAAAATAGACGTCGCTTTTAAGCTCCTTTATGTAAGCCACTGCTTTTTTGATATCCTCTATCGACAAGGCGGGGCGCCAGTCATAGCCGGTGGAGCGCTGCATAAGTATTAATTTTACGCTGTAATCCATTTTTTCCGCTACTCTCTCCAGGTCTATGCGCCCGTTCTTAAGGTCCACCTGCCTGTACGCTATACCAAATTCCCTCAAGTTTCCCGGTGCGTTCCCCCGTATTCCAAGGACCTCCTCCAGGGTGTCATAGGGCTTGCCGGTAACCGACAAGACCGTGTCACCGGGCTGCAGCACCGCCCTGAAGCAAGTGGTAAGGGCATGGGTTCCCGAAACCATCTGCACCCTTACCAGGGCATCTTCGCCGCCGAATACCCTGGCAAAAACCCGGTCGGTAATATCCCTCCCGGTATCCCCGTAGCCGTACCCGGTGGTACCGGCAAAATGGTTTTCCGCCAGACCCTCCTCCTGCATGGCTTTCAATACCTTTGCCTGGTTAACCAGCCTTATACCGTTTATCCTTTCAAACTCGCCCCTAATATCCTCAACCACCAGCCTGTCCAATTCCTGGATATCCCTGTCAATATTGATGTGCTTGCAAAGCATGCTGTATACGTCCACTGATTTTCCTTCCTTCCTCTTATACCATGCCCTTTAATTATATAAGACCTTGCAAAGGCTATCAATACTTACCGAAGTCCCCTGATTATTTCTCCATGGCTTCAATGATATCCTGCCTCTCCAGCGCCATTAACGCTTCCCTTGTCGTTACTTTCGACTTTGCCAGTCTTACCGCCTGTTTTCTAATGGCTGCTTCCACCAGGTTCCTGATGTACCTTGCGTTTCCCATGACAAGTTCTCCGCTGCCGGCATTTTCATATAAAAGCTCCCTTATTTTGTCCCGGGCGCCGGGCGTCAGGCAGTACTGCCTGTTTCTGATTAAAAGCTCTGCAATATCCACCAGCTCTTCAATCTTATAGTCAGGAAACTCAATATGTATAGGGAACCTGGACTTAAGTCCCGGGTTGGACCTTAGGAATGCATCCATTTCCCCCCGGTATCCCGCCAGTATCAGTACAAAATCATCCTTATGGTCCTCCATAGCTTTGACAAGGGTGTCTATGGCTTCCTTGCCGAAGTCCTTCTCCCCTCCCCTGGCCAGCGAATAGGCCTCGTCAATAAACAGTATGCCTCCCAGGGCTTTTTTGACCATCTCCCTCGTTTTTAAAGCGGTGTGGCCTATATACTCTCCCACCAGGTCGGCCCGTTCCACTTCGGTTAAGTGGCCCTTGGAAAGCAGACCCATTCTTGCAAAGGCCTTTCCCAGTATCCTTGCCACCGTCGTTTTCCCGGTTCCGGGATTTCCTTTGAAAACCATGTGCAGCACCAGCGGCTCGGCCAAAAGACCCATATCCTTTCGCTGCTGTTGTATGGTTATGTAATCCTTTATTTCGCTAACCAACTTCTTTACTTTACCAAGGCCTATAAGGCTGTTAAGCTCGGACATTAAATCCCCCAGGTCTTCATTATCCTGAACGGGTAACGGGCCCTTGCCGGAACCGGCCCTCGTCTCGGTCTGAAGCTGGTGTCGCCCCGGCCTTTTTACGCTGCCGGTAAAAGAACCCCTTTTTGTTATCACTGCCCATCCCTCCAAAGGACTGCTATAACTATACTATGCAGTAGTGGATGGCGCAGTTCGTACTCATTTTAAAGACATGTCCAAGCAAAAAGGATGCACATTTGCGCATCCCTTTCTTCGTATTATTTTTCGCTTTCCTTTCCCCCGTCGGCAAATATGAACGCTACCGTTTTTAGCGGTGATATGGTGGATACGGCATGCTTATAAACCAACTGCTGCTTACCGTCCATCTCCATTACAATGGTGTAGTTGTCGAAGCCCTTGACGTAACCCTTTAACTGGTACCCATTTATCAGGTATATGGTTATTGGCACGCGTTCCTTTCTAACCTGGTTCAGGAATACATCCTGCAGGTTTATGTTACTCTTGTTCATGGTATCCCCTCCGCCATGTAATTTTAGGCTTTCAAATTAAGTTTTATATAATGGACAATCCTGCTTGCGATTCTGTACTTATCCCCAATTCCGTGGATATCCATCCAGATTATTCTATCATCTCTTTTAAACCATGTAAACTGCCTCTTGGCAAATCTCCTGGTGTTCCTCTTTAAAAGCTCTACCGCCTCGGAAAGGGTGCATTCACCCTCCAGGTAATCTATGACCTCTTTATAGCCCAGTCCCTGCATTGACACCATTTCTTTTGTGCAGCCCCTTTCCAAAAGACCCTTCACCTCGTCCACCAATCCCTCATCCATCATCATGTCCACTCTTTTTTCAATCCTTCTGTATAACTCCTCCCGCGGCATGGTCAGGCCGAAAATGACAAGGTTGTAAAGTGCCGCATCTCGCATACCGGTTTTATATTCAGACATTGGCTTGCCGGAGCAGTGGTAGACTTCCAGGGCTCTTATGATACGCCTAGCGTCGTTTACATGAAGCCTTCTTGCAGTATCGGGGTCCACCCTTTTAAGCCATTCATAAAGGTATTCTTTCCCCTTTTCCCGGGCCAGTTTTTGAAGTTCTGCACGAAACCTTGGGTCAGACACGGTATTGGCAAAGTCCAGGTCATAAATTAACGAGTTTATGTAAAGGCCGGTACCTCCTACCACGATGGGCAGCCTTCCCCGGCTGTAAATACCTTCAATACAATCCCTTGCCTGTCTTTGATACTGTGCCACCGAGAAATCCTGCCAGGGCTCAACGATGTCTATCATATGGTGCTTTACACCCTTCATTTCCTCGGGGGTTGGTTTTGCGGTTCCTATATTCATGAACTTGTATATTTGCATGGAATCCGCGGATACTATCTCTCCCCCAGCTGTTTTGCCACCAGGATTGACACATCGGTTTTACCTACCGCCGTAGGGCCTACGATTACTGCCAAAGGTTTTTCACATCTACACCCCCACCCTCAGACAATCCTTTTGAACATCTTCTCCAGCTGGTACCGGGTAAGAGTAACAAATACCGGTCTCCCATGGGGACAGGTAAAGGGCATATCAGTTTTCATCAGCTCTTGTATAAGGTTATCCATTTCTGATGGAGACAGACTTTGGTTTGCTTTAACGGCTTTCTTGCAGGCCATTCTTATAATATCATCCTGCTTTAATTCCTGCCTGTCCTTATCCCCCTGCCGGATAAGCCCTGATATCACTTCGTTGAGGAATTCCTTTGACTGGGGTGCACCGAAGAATACGGGCACCGCCCTTAGCAAAAGGGACCCTGCACCGAATTCATCAATGGCATAGCCTATTGCTGATAATAGACTTAAGTTCTCCCTTACCGCCTCCATTTCAATGGGACTGACATCCACCACCACCGGTTGCAGCATGGCCTGGCTGGTCACCTTGCCACATCTTAAATGCTCGGTAAGCTGTTCGTACATTATCCTTTCATGGGCAGCGTGCTGGTCTATGATGTACACGCAGTCCCGCCCCTCGGCCAGTATAAAGGTGGATAAAAACTGCCCCACCACCTTCATGGGTGGTATTTTGGATCTGCCACCTTCTATATTATTATCCATTTCTATCCTATTATATTCAACGGTTTCTTCCACAACCCCGGGTTTTTGAACTGTTTGTGCATTCTTTTGCAGAATAGGACTTTCGGATATGTTTTCCGGTTTACTGAAAACACCGGGTGTTCTTGCCGGCGCTTGGACAATCCACCGGCCCTTCTCAAGGGCTGTTCTCACACAGTTGTATACAGCCCTTTTTATCCTTTCTTCTTCCCTGAATTTTACCTCAAGCTTGGCGGGATGAACATTTACATCAACCGCCTCGGTATCCAGATTAAAATGCAGGACTGCCATCAGGTATCTATTAACCATAATAAGGGTCCTGTAGGCATCCTCCAGGGCCTTTGCTATTAGCCTGCTCCTTACAAACCTTCCGTTTATGAAAAAAGACTGATAACTCCTGTTTGACCTGGACCCATGGGGCTTGGACACAAGTCCTGTGATTGTAAGTCCTTCGGTCTTGCACTTAACCGGAAACAAATCCTCCAGGGTATTCCTCCCGTAAACGGAAGCTATGGTATCTTCCAAGTTCCGGTTCCCGGAGTGTTTACAAGGGTCCTGCCGCCGCTAATCAGCTTAAAAGAAATATCCGGCCTTGCAAGGGCAAGCCTTGCTACGACATCGTGCACCGCCGAGGCCTCATGGGAATCGCTTTTTAGGTACTCAAGGCGGGCGGGCGTATTATAAAAGGTCCCACACCTCTATGCAGGTACCTGGCGCACAGCCGGTTTCCTCGCATTTAACTCCCCGGTTCCTTTCGATGGCGTACAGCGTTCCTTCAATGGACTGCTTGGTCCTGCTGGTAAGGTTTATCACGGATACGGCAGAAATGGCCGCCAGGCTTCCCCTCTAAAGCCCAGCGTTCCAATCCTTGCAAGGTCCTTTTCATCGGTCAGCTTGCTGGTTGCATGCCTCATAAAGGCCCTGTCAACATCCTCCCGTTCAATGCCTTCGCCGTTATCCAAAACCTTTATAAGCTCTTTGCCACCCCTTTCAATCTCCACTTCGATACGTGTTGCACCCGCATCGATGGAGTTTTCCACCAGTTCTTTAACCACCGAGGCGGGGTTTTGCACCACTTCCCCCGCGGCGATTTTTTCGCACACCGATTTATCCAGGATTTTTATTCTTTGGGGCAAGCCTTATCACCTACCAGTCCCTTTGATTTTTCCTTAAATACGTTCAATATGTTAATTGCCTGGAGCGGGGTTAGCGAATCTATGTCAATGCCGGCTATCTCCCTTATCAGCCCTTCATACCGGTACCCGAACAAATCAAGCTGCTCGCATACCCTTTCCTTTCTCACTTTAGCCGCCTGCTCGTGTTTTGCAAAATCCGTCTCCTCCAGCTTAACGAGGATCTCTTTTGCACGGGCAATAACCGATTTGGGAATACCCGCCAGGCCCGCCACCTGTATACCATAACTCTGGTCCGCTCCTCCCCTTATTACCTTTCTTAGAAAAATTATATCTTCGCCCCTTTCCCTGACCGCTATGCAGTAATTTTTGACACCCTCCAGCTTGCCCTCCAGTTCGGTAAGCTGGTGATAATGGGTGGCAAAAAGTGTCCTGGCGCCGATGTTCTTTTTGTCAGCCAGGTATTCGATAACCGCCCATGCTATGCTAAGGCCGTCAAAGGTGCTGGTTCCCCTGCCAATCTCGTCCAGTATAAGAAGGCTTCTAGGAGTGGCGTTGTTCAAAATGTTTGCAACCTCGCTCATTTCCACCATGAAAGTACTTTGGCCGGAAGCCAGGTCGTCCGAAGCCCCCACCCTGGTAAAAATCCTGTCTACAATGCCAATCCTGCAGTAGGAGGCCGGTACGAAGGAGCCTATCTGTGACATAAGCACTATAAGCGCCACCTGGCGCATATAGGTTGATTTTCCCGCCATATTGGGCCCGGTGATAATGCAAAGCTGATTTCCGTCCCGGTCCAGGTAGGTATCGTTTGGCACAAAGGAGCCGGTATCCAGCATCTTTTCCACGACTGGATGGCGTCCATCCTTTATTTCTATGCTGTTACCGTCAAAAACCACCGGCTTTACATAACGGTTGTCGTATGCGGTTTTCGCCAGCGAATACAGGCAGTCAAGAAGGGCCGTGTAATGGGCGGTTTTCTTAATCCGTTCCATCTGCCCAGCTATCTTTTCCCTAATTGATACAAAGGTGTGGTATTCCAGCAATATGCTCTTTTCATGGGCTCCCAGTATCTTGTTTTCCATTTCTTTAAGGGCGGGGGTTATATACCTTTCCGCATTAACCAGGGTTTGTTTTCTTATATAATCCTCCGGAACCAGCTCAAGGTTCGCCTTCGTTACTTCTATATAATAACCGAACACCTTGTTGTACCCAATCTTGAGGGACTTTATGCCCGTCCTTTCCCTTTCTTCCCTTTCCAGGGAGGCCATCCACTGCCTGCCTTCCCTCGAAGCCCTTCTCAATTCGTCTATTTCTTCGCTGTACCCGTCCCTTATTATGCCTCCGTCCCTTATGCCTACGGGAGGATCCGGCTGGATGGACTTTTCTATCAGCCCGCCTGCGTCCTCCAGAAGGTCTATACCCTGTCTAATTTCCTGCAAAAGGTCCGACCGGCAGTCGGCCAGCGATTCTTTAAGCTGCGGCAGAGCATCTATTGACTGCTTAAGCGCCAGCAGGTCCCTTGCATTGGCGCTTCCGTATACTATTCGCCCCAAAAGCCGTTCCATGTCATAAACCAAGGCGCTGCTTTCCCTGACCCGGTCCATCAGCCTAATACTGGAACTCAATTCTTCCACCGCGTCAAGTCTTCTTTGTATTATCTCACAATCCACCAGCGGCTGTTCCAACCATTTCTTAAGCATCCTTCCCCCCATGGCGGTCTGTGTATTGTCCAGAACCCATAACAGTGTACCCTTTTTTTCTTTTGTCCTTAGGGTCTCGGATATCTCAAGGTTGCGCCTTGTCCAGGAATCCAGCACCATGTGCTCTTCCCGGTAATATATATCCAGCTTGCTTATATGTTTTAAATCCATCCTTTGGGTGTCCGCGATGTATTGAAGAAGAGCCCCTGAGGCCCTGACGCAAAGGGGTCTTTCCGAAAGGCCCAGCCCTTCCAGGCCTGCCACTTTGAAGTGGTTTTTTATCTTTTTCTCCGCGTTCCTCCTTGAAAAGGCCCAGTCATTATATTCCATGGCCTCAATGCCCAGCTTGTCCCCTATAATCTTGGGCAAATATGTAGACATAATACACTTACTGTTTACCATAATTTCTTTTGGGTTTATCCACGAGTACCTCTTCCGCGGCGGCCCTTGCATCATCTTCCTCTATGCTTAACGTTACAAACTCCCCCGTCGATATGTCCGCGTAAGCCATGCCATAGCCACCGTTTTCATAGTACACAGAAAGGATATAGTTGTTGGACTTTTCATCCAGCATCATCTGGTCAATTACGGTTCCCGGTGTAACCACCCTTGTTACTTCTCTTTTAACGACGCCCTTAGCTTGGGAGGGGTCCTCCACCTGCTCGCATATTGCAACCCTGTAACCTTTCTGTATGAGTTTTGCTATATAGGAATGAGCGGAATGATGTGGAACTCCGCACATGGGAGCCCTCTGCTCCAACCCGCAGTCCCTTCCTGTAAGAGTTATTTCAAGTATCCTGGATGCAAGCTCTGCATCTTCGAAAAACATTTCGTAGAAATCACCCAGGCGAAAAAACACGATACAGTCCTTGTACTGCTCTTTTACCTGGAGGTACTGCTGCATCATAGGCGTCAGTTCGGTCAACCCCAGTCCCCCTTCCATTGTTTGCAAATAAAGGTCAAACCCATTATATCACAACGCTTTATCCTCTGCATCCCCTGCAGCCGCCGCAGTCCTTTCCATGAAGAACTATGTTCTCTTCCCCGGTAATGTAAAACCCAATTATGCCGTTTATGGTTTTAAGCAGCCGGTTAAATTCTATTTCAGCCGACAAAAGCTCCGCCGCCGTCGGGTTATCCATGACAGCTTTATCCCCGGCGTCAAGGCTTCCTTCCTTCAGCTTCCTGTAGAGTCTTGCGGCTTCCTTGTCCAGTTCAAGCTCCGCCTGGGCTTTCCTCAGCCTCGTCAGTTCCTCGGATTGGGCCAGGCACTTACCCAACTGTGCAGCCAATTCAAATTCAATTCTCTGCCTTTTCATCCGTTACCTCCCCGAACAAAGACCAGCTCTGCGGGTCCGTGATCCTCACATTTACAAGCTTTCCGGTCAAACCGGCATCCCCTTCAAAGTGTACAATTCTATTTGTTCTTGTGCGCCCCGTCAGCCGGTCCTGATGGGTCTTGCTTACTCCTTCCACCAGCACCTCCACGGTTTTTCCCCTAAGGGAACTGTTGTTTTCGGCAGTGATGCTTTCGGTAAGGTCCAATAGCCTTTTCAACCGCTCATGCTTAACCTCCTCCGGTACTTGGTCTTCCATTCTTTCCGCCGGAGTTCCCCTCCGCTTGGAATAAAGGAAAGTAAAGGCGGAATCAAACCTCACTCTTTCCACCACGTCCAGGGTGTGCAGGAAGTCCTCCTCGCTTTCTCCGGGAAAGCCTACTATAATATCTGTCGTTATTGAAATGCCGGGAATGTTTTCCTTTATGCGTTCTATAAGTTCCATGTACCGCTCCTTTGTGTACTTGCGGTTCATCCTCCTTAGTACATTGTTGCTTCCAGCCTGAAGGGAAGGTGAATATGCTCGCACACTTTGCTGCAGTCCCTTATGGCATATATAAGGTCATCGCTTAAGTCCTTCGGGTGGGATGTCATAAAGCGTATTCTCTCTAATCCTCCGACCCTGTCCGCCTCCTACGAGCGATGCAAAGTTTATGCTCTCTTCCAGTCCCTTTCCATAGGAGTTAACGTTCTGCTCCAACAGCGTTACCTCCTTGTACCCTTCCTGTGCCAGCCTTTCTATTTCATCAAGTATATGTTCCGGTTTCCTGCTCCTTCCCTGCCCCTGACATAGGGAACAATACAATAGGAACAGAAATTGTTGCATCCGTGCATAATAGCAACCCAAGCCTTAATGCCGTCTCCCCGGCTGACCGGTACTCCTTCGATGATTTTACCCTCGTCATCCTCCTCTATATCAACAATGGTTTCCCCGGTCAGCTTGGCATTGGCAATAAGCTCCGCCAATTTATGAATCTGGTTTGTGCCAAATACAATGTCCACATAGGGATATCTCTTTGCTATGTGCTGTGCCACTTCTTTTGCTGCGTCATGCAGCCGCATACCGCCAATATCAGGTCCTCTTTTTTTGCTCCTTTAGTTTTTTTAGTCTTCCGAGGTTCCCATAAACTTTCACTTCCGCGTGCTCCCTTACACAGCACGTGTTGTAAATAATTAGGTCTGCTTCTTTTTCATTATCCACCGCATTGTATCCAAGTAGCGAAAGCACTCCGCTATTTTTTCCGAATCGTGCACGTTCATCTGGCAGCCCCAGGTTTTTATAAAATACTTCTTATCTTCATTTTTTCCCGCCCATAACCCTTCTCCTTTCCTCATAATCCGACCTCATATGAACTGTGGACCTTGGACATTACCCTTAAAGCCGGATGCGTGCCCCCTTCCCTTATTATTCTATACCCCGCCCCGTGTTAACACAAGATTTCCGTCGAATTATTGCCATTTCCCGGGATATCAAATAAACCATCTTAAGTATTGTCTTTCATATGATAATATATATTATATCCCTTCCATTACCAGGAGGTATTATATGAAAAGGTTACCGAACTTACTCATGATTGCGATAATAATTGCTGTGTTGCTGGGAGCCTTCGGCTGCAGCAAAGGGGCTGACCCGGCCCGGCAGGAAGCCCTGGAGCAGTCCTCTGAGAAATATCACGAGGCAATGGAGCTTTATAAAGAGGATAAACTTACCGAAGCCCTGGAGGCATTCAAACATATAACCGAAGATGACAAGGACCATTACATTGATGCCCAATACAAAGTCAAGGAAATAACCGAAAGGCTGTTTGAAACCCACGTAAACCGGGCAAGGGAGTATTACCAGTCAAAGGACCTTGAAAGGGCAATCCTGTCGCTGGAAACCGCGCTTACATACAGGAACAGCCAGCCGGTCAAAGAACTGCTGGAACACTACAGGACTGCCAGAAATCAAAAAGAAACACCCCGGCTTACTCCCGAGGAAAGGCAGGCAGCCCTTAGCGAAATGAAGACCTATCAGGAAGGCGAAGGGGACCTGAAGATTGCCCTGGATAATATTTATACAAGAGAATTCGCCATATCTGACATACCCATTAAAATAAGCGGAGATTCAGTATTCCTAAAGCTGTGGGTAAACATTTTAAACGAAGGGACTAAGGATATCCTGGTAAAACCGGAGCATATAAAGCTTTATACCACCGATGGCAGGGAACATACATATCATCCCGAATACAGCGGCCATCTTGACATGCCCTTTGTGGAAACCCTTTTGCCCCCCAACGGCAGGGCCTCGGGAAGGGTCCTAATATTAATTCCGCTGGAGGACTGGTACCGGTTTGAATACGATGACGGCACAAACCGGGTAATCAAAAGGGTTATTCCCTATTGACTTAAAGGCTATATATTAGGCCTCCCATAACACCTGCTGATATTATTATCAGTATAGGGTTTAGTTTTGTCTTAAACACAAGGATCGCCGTAAAACCGGCCATTAGCACCGACTTAATGTCAATTATGGCCGTCCTTCCTATGCTTATAGTGGATGCGGTTATTAGCCCGATAACCGCAGGTCTTATCCCTAAGAACGCGCATTCCATCCAATTGGTGGACCTGTACTTTTTTATCACCCTGGCTGCCAGTATTACTATAAAAAACGCCGGAAATACCAGCCCCACGGTACCCACCACCGCACTTACAAGCCCCGCCAGCCTGTACCCGATGAAGGTCGCGCTGTTAATGGAGATAGGACCCGGGGTTATTTGGGACAGCGCCACCAGGTCTATGAAGTCGTACCGGCTGAGCCAGCCGTTGTTTATAACGATTTCCTTTTCTATAAAGGGAAGTATTGCGTATCCCCCTCCAAAATTGAAAGCCCCAATCTTGGAAAAGGTATAAAAAAGTTCAATCAACATCTTCATTTTTTTCGTACCCCCTTGCTTTAACTAATCCAACAAGTGCTGCGGCCACAATCACGAGTATCGGATGTATGCCCAAGAGGCTTATTGAAATCAGCGAGCCCAGCGCTATTAAGATGTTGTGCCCGGTTCTGTCCAACGCCTTGCCAAGCCTTACGGCGGCGGAGAATATTAGCACAGCAATCGCCGGCCTTACGCCCATGAATACTGCTTGCACAATGCTGTTGTCCCTGAAGGCTATGAAAAATTCAGCAGCCAGCACCATTATTACAAAGGAAGGCAGAATTGCTCCCAGCGCTCCGAAGACTGTGCCCCAAATCCCGAACAGTTGATATCCAAGATATATGGCGGTATTAACGGCGATTACCCCGGGCATGCATTGGGTTACGGCTATTGTATCAATGAACTCTTCCCGGGTCATCCAGCCGTTGTTGTCCACTATCTCTCTTTCAATAAGGGGCAGCATGGCAAGCCCTCCTCCAAAGGTAAAGGCCCCTATCCTCAAGAATACAACAAAGAATTTTAAGAGTTTCGTCATAGTCTTCCTCCCGGCAGTATTTTTAAATAGTCCATGACTATATTTTAATACCCCGGCGCCATATTTTAAAGAAAAACATGGATTAATAACCTTGCCGTGCCTTTTATTTTACCGATTCTTGCAAAAATAAATCAGCCCCGGGGGCTGATTTAAGTTTAAAGTGACGGCCTGCTGGGCTTCGAAATGCTGCTTAAGGCTTCTCCGGCTTCGTTTTCATATATATTCCTAACCGCTAGGTCCCCTATTGACACTATTCCCACCATCCTGTTGTTTTCTACTACGGGGAGCCTCCTGATTTGCTTCTGGGCCATCAGGTCGGCGGCCCTGTGAACGTCCATGTCCGGTGTTGCAGTAACAACCGTTTTAGACATTACCTCTTCAACCCTTGTATCTGCAGCGGTGCGCCCGTCCGCCACATTTCTAAGCACCACATCCCTGTCGGTGATTATTCCAATAACATTTTCGTTTTCGGTTACAGGTATCGAGCCAACGTTCAGGTCCTTCATCATGCGTGCCGCCTGTTCCACCGTGCTGTTCCTGTCTATGGTCCTTACATCCCGTGTCATTATGTCTCCATTTTCATGCCAGTCACCCCATAGAATTTTTTGCTTCTAAAGAATATTATTCTTTATACAATGTCAAACTATACAGTATAAAATATAGATACGAACAGGAGTGCCATATATGGATAAGACCGTTATTGGACTTTTTCAGTCACAAACCCAGGTTAACATACTAAGGGATGAACTGGAAATGAAGGTATACCCACCGACAGCCTATCGGTTATCGGAAAACGAGCAAAAATGGAAAACATAACGTCCAGCCCCCAAGCCCAGACGCAATTTTACAGGCAGGTGACCTCTTCCGAACAGCTTGGAAGCAAAAACTATAACAGTGTGGAAGAGGTGTCCAGCGACCTGGCACGTTACGGGATAGAAGAGGACCAGACTTCCACCTATGCCAATAAAATTTTCGAAGGCAGCATCGGGGTTATGCTGAGGGTTAATGAAGACCAGGCCAGGATTGCAAGCGGTCGCTTCAGGAATGCCGGGGCAAAATATGTAAAGATACAGTAAGGGACCTCCCTTACTGTATCTTTAGAATATCTGAAAAATCCCGTATAACAACATCACATTCAACCTTTTTGTCAAGGCGGGCGGGGTTGTACCAGCCTGCCTTGAATCCTGCGGAGGCCCCTGCAACATCGGTAATTAGGCTGTCGCCTATGTGCAGAGTTTTGCCCGGCTGCACCTCCAGAACCCGGGCGGTTATTTCAAAGATATAAGGATTTGGCTTTGCAACTCCGACCTCATTTGAAAAAATCAACGTATTAAAGTAGCGTTCAAAACCTTTTTTACTTAGCACCTTTCTTACCACCCACCCCGGGGTGCGGCCTGTATTGCATATTAGTGCCAGCTTGAACCTGTCAGCCAGTTCTTTCAAAATACCCTCCAATCCCTTTACAAACACCGGGGGAACCTCCAAAATGGTTGTTGTGTAAGCGTCAAACAGGCCATTCCAAAGGTCCGGTTCCGGTTTTATTTCAAAATAGTCCATGATCCAGTCCAATTGTTCCCGCGGCGTAAAATCAATGCCTTTTACCTCCTGGCAGAAATAGCAGTGCTGTCTGCACTGATCAAAGGCTTTCATCATATTCTCACAATCCACCATGAATCCGGCCTCTTTAAGCAGCCGGGTCATTCTTTCTGCCGCCATTTCACGCACTTCTACCGGTGCGCTATCTACCGCCAGCGTATTCCAAAAATCAAAGGTGATGGCTTCAATATTCAACGGTTCTTCCTCCTGGTCATCTGTAGAATAACTTGCCTAAAAGGGTTTTTTTCCTGCTTCTTTCCCTTTTTAGCTGCTCCCTTAATTCGGCTACTTCGTAGGCCTTCCTTTTTATGTCCATTTTTAATTTCGCATTTTCGCAAATGAGTATATCCTTGTCCCGGGCCCGTATTTCGTCGGCAAGCTCCTTGATATTATCGTTTATTCCAATAAGGCCTTCCTTGATCTCGTCACTGAACTTTTGCATCAGTTCATGAAGTACCCTATTTGTTTGCTCCTCCTTAACCGGCGCAGTATGGGTAACTGCTATTTCCTTTATATCACTGTTCCCGTCCACTGCCACTTCCGGAGTTTTTAGTATCACTTTAATTTGGCTATTGGTCAATCCCTTATCCTGGAGTTGTTTAATATACTTCAGTGTCTCCACCTCTCTGTAGGTGAAGAACCTATGTCCGGACTTGTTTCTTGGTATCTCCAGGTCGAATTCCTTTTCATAAAACCTAATAACATGCGGTTTATAACCGACTATCCCGGAAACTTGAGATATTGAAAGTTTTTTCATCCCATCCATGGACCCAAAGCCTCCCGTTCAGTAGCCTTTTCTCATATTTCTACGTACATACATATTTTCCCTTTTTATTTTTTTATTTTATCCAGCCTTTTTCTTGTCAAGGGTCCGCAGTATTTCATCAATGATTCTGTTTGCTTCCCCGGCGTCAAGTTCACCGGAAATAACGCTTTTGTTTAAACTGTCCATGGCCTCCATGAACTCTATCTTAACCTGCATAATTTTGAGCGTCATATCACGCGCCTCCGGCATTTCGCACCGGGCAGCGCTATCCTCCGTCTGTTTCTTTCCGGTTATTACAGCTTTTTTAAAACCGATATCCACCGTCTCCCCCATTTGGGGAACCACGGTTTCCAATCCCAATTTTTGCTCAACATACCCTGCAAATTCCTCGGCGGCTTCTTTCTCGCCGTGTACTACGAAAACCTTTTTAGGTTTGGTTCCAAAACCTTCCAGCCATTTCAAAAGGCCGTCCCGGTCGGCATGCCCTGAAAAACCTTCAATCCTGTGTATTTCAGCCAGGATGCCAATTTCGTCCCCCAGTATTTTTACCTTTTTCGCCCCATCTTCAATAATCCTGCCAAGAGTGCCTTGGGCCTGGTAACCCACAAATACGACACTGGCCTCCGGCCTCCACAGGTTGTATTTCAAGTGATGCTTTATCCTGCCCGCATCGCACATTCCACTGGCGGATATTATTACCGCTCCTCCCGTTATTTTATTAATTCCCATGGATTCTTCGGCAGTTCTTGTAAAATAAAGGTCGTCAAACTCAAAGGGATTATCTCCCGATTTCAAGAGTTTAACGGTCTCCTCGTCATAACATTGGGGATTATCCACAAAAATTTGCGTGGCGGAAATGGCCAGGGGGCTGTCTATAAACACTTTTACATCTTTGAGATTCCCGTTCTCCTTGAGCCCGTTTAAATGGTACAAGAGCTCCTGGGTTCTTCCTATCGCAAAGGAGGGGATTACCACGTTCCCCCCTCTTTTGACCGTATCGCTTATTATGGAATGAAGTTTACCCACACGGTCGTTAAAGCTTTCATGAAGGCGGTTACCGTAGGTGGATTCAATAAAAAGATAATCCGCCTCCCGTATTATTGCAGGGTCATTAAGGATGGGCTGGTTGTTCAACCCGATGTCACCGGAAAACACCAGTTTTATAACGCCTTGCCGTTCCTTAACCCATATTTCAACTATGGATGACCCCAGAATATGGCCCGCGTCACTAAACCTTAGGGTAATGTCCCCGTCGATGTTCAGCAGGTCCCCATAGAAAACATGTTTGAAAAAGTTAAGCGACTGCCTTGCATCATCGGCGGTATATAGGGGTTCCACCAATTCTTTTCCGGCCCTTAACCTCTTGCGGTTTTGCCACTCGCACTCCATCTCTTGGATATGCCCGCTGTCCGGCAACATAATGGCGCAGAGGTCCGCCGTTGCCTTAGTGGAATAGATGGGTCCCTTAAATCCCTCTTTAACAAGCCTAGGAATCCTGCCGCTGTGGTCTATATGGGCATGGGTGAGAACTACAAAATCTATATTTTTTACGTCAAAGTCAAAGGGCTTTTCATTTAACTCCTCTTCCTTGCCCTGGAATAAGCCGCAGTCAATCAAAAATTTCTTTTGCCCGGTTTCAACTAAGAAGCAGGACCCGGTAACAATCTCCGCTCCGCCCAAAAACGTTACCCGCATCAATACACCTCCTGCAATATTTTCCTTCATGGGTCCTAATAATTCTTGTATAATATATTATAATATAAAAAACACCTGCTTTCATTATAATTAACGGGGATAGAAGTCTATAAAAACAAAAACCGGTTATGGAGCATTTTGCTAAAGCTTTTCGCCCCTTGACAGACCATTTGTAATTGTTGTATATTATTATTTGTTGTCGCACGTAATTGGGCCTTTAGCTCAGTTGGAAGAGCAACCGGCTCATAACCGGTCGGTCCGGGGTTCGAATCCCTGAAGGCCCACCACCAGTGGCCCGGTAGTTCAGATGGTTAGAATGCCAGCCTGTCACGCTGGAGGTCGAGGGTTCGAGTCCCTTCCGGGTCGCCAATTGCCCAGGTAGCTCAGTAGGTAGAGCAGAGGACTGAAAATCCTCGTGTCGGTGGTTCGATTCCGCCCCTGGGCACCAGAAAAAATGGAGGGATACCCAAGTGGCCAAAGGGGGCAGACTGTAAATCTGTTGTCGGAGACTTCGATGGTTCGAATCCATCTCCCTCCACCATAATATTGGGGCGTCGCCAAGCGGTAAGGCACCAGACTCTGACTCTGGCATTCGTGGGTTCAAATCCTACCGCCCCAGCCATACTTGACCCATTAGCTCAGTAGGTAGAGCACCTGACTTTTAATCAGGGTGTCCCGCGTTCGAGTCGCGGATGGGTCACCAAAAAAGCTCCCAATAAAATTTACTTGGGAGCTTTAACTGTTCTTATGATAGAAAAAGGCTTTTATGGGCTTTAGATTGTAAATCTGTGGCTGCACTATTTGTTCTGTACTGCCAACAAACAAAACCCCGCCCTTGGCCAGTGCATTGCTGAACTTGCCATATAACTGCTGCTTTGCCTGTTCGGTAAAATATATAAGTACATTCCGGCACACTATAAGGTCGCAAAGGGACGGGAAAGAGTCCCTTAACAGGTCCAGCTTTTTAAACTCCACTCTTTTTTTGACTTGATCCGAAATCCTGTACTTGCCGGCGCTGAAGTCAAAGAACCTTTTCAAAAGTTCCGGAGGCAAATTTTTCAAGCAATTTTCACTGTAAACGCCCTCCCTTGCTTTTGCCATTGCCTCCTCATCTATATCTGTAGCCAATACCCTTATTTCTTCCAGCCTAAGAAAATCGTTAAGTACCATTACCAGAGAATAGGGCTCCTCACCGGTGGAACAGGCACAGCTCCATATCTTCAGGGTCTTTTTTTCCTTAAGTAAAGCCGGTATTATCTCTTTCTTCAGTACCTCCCACTGGCCGGGGTTCCTGAAAAACTCCGAAACGTTTATTGTAATATAGTTGATGAACTCTAAATAAAGTCTTTCATCCCTGTCAATGCATTTGAAATAATCGGTTAACTTTGAAAAACCTCGTCTTGCTGCCAGGGACCCAATCCTTCTTTTCATCTGTTTTTCCTTGTACGCCGACAGGTCGATGCCGCTTTTCTTATAGACCAATTGTGTAAACAGGTTGTAATCGTCCATGACTTCCCCTTCACATTTCCAAAATTAGCGCCTTATCGCCGATTTTATATATTTTACCACAAAATTTGCCTAAAAAAAACCGTGATATGAGCTATCACGGCAAAAAGAATGAAGGGGGTCTCAATGTATTTTGTGAGGTCATTTATATTTTTGCCGCCCTGACAGAAATTATACATTCCTTTGCAAAAAAAAATTAAAAAAGTGCGTGTTTTACCCTTATATAAAACACGCACTTAGCATTTCCCATCTTGATTATAGAAGGCTTTCATCCCCTTAACTTTTTTATAGGTTCGCCACCTTGACCGGTTCATCGAAGATCCTCTCTTAACTTCGGTTGCGGTCATGTGCCTCGCTTTAAACCTATCTGTAAGGTAATTACATGCATCCCACGGGTTAACCGTGTCTCCACAGGTAAAAACATCTACAGCGGCATATCCCAGCTCCGGCCAGGTATGGATGGTCAGGTGCGATTCGGATATCACCACTACACCGCTTACTCCCTGTGGACTGAATTTATGAAAAGCTACCTCTCTCACCTCAGCTCCTGCAGCAAGAGCAGCATCCACCATGGATTTTTCAATAAAATCCCTGTCATTCAACGTAGCGCTGTCACAACCGTAAATCTCCGCCAGTATATGGCGTCCCAATGCATTCATAATATCATTCCTCCTTCCGGCCGTTGATTTATATAGGTATATGTTTTCCTCCAATATATAAAATTCTAGCAGATAATCTTGAAAAGTCAATACTGTAATTGTCGTAATACGGCGTAATTTTTGATTATTCAAAACTAGCCTTAGGTTTCGGAAGAAAAACCCCATTTTATTTACTTATCCTCTGTTTTTTATCATTATATATTTATATTTGTTTTATTCATCTGCTCCCACCGTTAAAAAAATGCCTCATTCACTGAGGCATTTTTTTACTCATCTTCCTTGAATATATCCCCTACCAGTTCTCCTATGGTAATGGGCGGATGGTCTTCCGAGTGCACCTGCTGGGCTTGTGCCTTTTCCTTATTGAATTCCCGACGGGGTTTTTCGGTGGTTTCCTTAATGCTGAGACTTATCCTTCTTTCGTCGGGCTTAACATCCAGCACCTTTACCTCCACCATTTGGCCTTCTTCCAGTACATCCTGCGGCTTTTCAACATGAGTATAGGCTATTTGGGATACATGGACCAGCCCTTCCACACCGGGCTCGAGTTCTACGAAGGCCCCAAAGTCCACAAGCCTTACGACTTTTCCGGTTACAACATCCCCTGCCTTGTACCTTTCCTGGATATTATCCCATGGGTGGGGTTTTGTCCTTTTAAGGCTTAGGGATATCCTTTCGTTTTCCGGCTCTACGCCCAGAACCTCCACTTCCACCCTCTGGCCCGTTTCCAGTACTTCCGAAGGATGGTCTATTCTGCTCCATGACATCTCGGAAATATGAACCAGCCCGTCTATACCGCCCACGTCAACAAAGGCTCCAAAGTCCGTTATTCTTTTTACTTCTCCTTCTATCCGGTCTCCGGCCTTTAAGCTTTCTAGTATCTCTTTTTTCTTTTTCTCCTTCTGCTCCTCCAGCAGTGCCTTTCGGGAAAATATTACTTTACCCTTACTCCTGTTGAATTCTATAACCTTCATGGGTAATTCCTGGCCGACAAAGTCCTGCAGCACTTCCACGTAACCTATATCTATATGGGAGGCGGGTATAAACCCCCTAATGCCTTCGGCTATTGCAATAAGCCCTCCCTTTACTTCTTCCAGTACCTTAACATTTACCGGCTCTCCCGTTTGCTGCTTTTCTTTTAGCGCTTTCCACGCCTTTTCAATATCCACTTTCTTCTTCGACAGCAGTACGCTTCCCTCTTTTTCATCTATTCTTTTAACGAATACCTCTATCTCTTCCCCTTCCGTGACTATATCGGAAGGTTTAAGAGTAGGATCGTTACTGAGCTCATCCCTGGGGATAACCCCGTCGGCTTTATAACCTATATTTACTATTACATCGTTTTCCCCGACCTGGATTACCTGCCCCTTTACCACTTTGCCCACTCTTACCGTTACCATTGTATCTTCTATTTCTTTCATTGTCGTATCTTTCTCAGGCGTTTCCTCTTCTAAAGGCTTTTCTTCAGTAGAGACCTCTTCCACAGCCGCATCTTCAGTAGAAGCCTCTTCCACAGCCGCGCCTTCAGCAGAAGCCTCTTCCACAGCCGCGCCTTCAGCAGAAGCCTCTTCCACAGCCGCGCCAGCAAGCCTCTTCACGGCCTCACCTTCAGTAGCCCCCTTCCAGCCGCCTTCAGTAGCAGCCCCTTCCACAGCCGTTTCCTCCGGCCCATTACCCTCAACGCTGCCAGTAGTTTCCCTCAACGTCCTGTGCCTGTTTTAAAACATTTGCTCCTCGGACGTTTGTTCATTTGTCTCTTGCTGTTTCATTTTATCCATCTCTGTCATTTTGTCAATTACCTCCTTAATAATCCAATCTGGTGTGGAAGCCCCCGCAGTAATGCCTATGCTTTCAGCCCCCTTTATATTTTCAAGCGGCAGGTCATCAGCCGTTTCTATATGATAGATGTTCTTGCAGATTTCTTTACAGAGCTTGTACAGTTTTTGCGTATTTGAACTGTGAAGCCCCCGATTACCAGCATAATGTCCACCTTGCCGGCAAGTTCCACCGCCGCCTGCTGTCTCTTGGAAGTAGCACTGCATATTGTATTGAAAAACTTAACTTCACCGCCCTTTTTCTCAAGGACAGACTTCATCTCTTCCCACAGTTCTTTGGTTATGGTTGTCTGGGCAACCACACAGAGTTTTTCGAAATTTCCAATTCTCTTCTGCGTCTTCAGGTTTATCCAATATAATGGCGTTGTAATTACACCATCCGTTTACACCTTTTTACTTCAGGGTGCTCGACATCACCTATTATTATAATTTGATATCCTTTTCCGTAATATTCTTTAACCTTTTCCTGTATTTTTCTAACAAAAGGACAGGTCGCATCCACAAGCTCCACCACTTTCCCGGCTGCCTGGCCGTGAATCTCCGGAGGTATCCCGTGGGACCTTATAATAACCGTTCCGCCTTCTATCGAGATCAAGGGTGTCAATCACCCTAATTCCTTTTGCCCAGCCTTTCAACCACCTGTTTATTATGAATAAGAGGACCGAGGGTGTATACGTTCATATTACTGTCTGCAAATCTTTCTGCAGCTTCCAGTGCTTTTTTAACCCCGAAACATGTCCCCAAATGCTCTGCCAGTATTATTTTCAATCCCTCTTCCTCCCAATTAACTTTTTTTAAGTCCCATTTTTGCCTCTTCCAGCATATCCATAACCCTTCTCATAAGGCTGTTGCTTATTTCCCTGTGTTGGTCCATGTTTATTTTTCTATCGTAGTACTCCTCAAGGTATATGGGCTGTCCTATTATTATTCAAAGGGGGCTGAACAACCTGTAGGTTGAAAGTATCGCCACCGGTATTACCGGAACCTTGCTTGCTTTCGTAGCAATCATGGACAGGCCGGGCTCCGCTCCCATGAAAGTGCCGCTTTTATTTCTCGTGCCTTCAGGAAACATACCCAGTACCTCTCCATTCTTAAGCAGGCGTAGCGCTGTTTTCACCGCTCCAAGGTCCGCCTCTCCCCTGCGCACTGAAATGCGCCCAGTCGTAGTATTAAGTTCCCCAATAGCCTTGTTCTAAACAGCTCCGCCTTTGCCATGAATCTTAACTGCCTTTTTATAAAGCTCCCAATTACCACGGGGTCTAAATAACAGGTATGATTTGCATATACTATAGCCATCCTTTCACCTGGTCAATGGAGTTATTCCCTTCCACTTTAACCCTGTATATCAACCTGAGACGTTTTTGCAAATAATCACGCCAAATTTGTAAAGCATCCCCTTATCCTCCCACAATGCCCATAATTTCTTCAATGACTTCCTCTATGCTTCTACCGGTGGTATCTATTACAACAGCATCATCCGCCACGGCGAATGTCCCCTAGTGCTGTCCAGTAGATCCCCTTCTTTCCATTTCATTCATGACCTGTTTCAGGGTTATTTGGGGATTTGTCTTTACAAGGTCCCGGAACCGCCTTTTGCCCTTTCTTCAAGGGTCGCGGTCAAAGAAGCTTGAACCGCTTCCGGCAGCACCGAAGTGCCTATATCCCTTCCATCCATTACAACGCCACCTCTGGCAGCCATTTTGTCTTTGTGTAAGCTAACCAATATTCTCCTAACTTCAGGAATGCTGGCTACCTCCGAAACCCTTTTGTCCACCAAGGTAGTGCGGACCTTAAGGCTTACATCCTCACCGTTCAGGAATACCTTAAGTCCCCTAAGCTGTATCCGCGACTTCACTGCAATGTCTATTATACCCTTGTGGTCCCCCGGTGCAATACCCATGCTTATTGCAGCAAGGGTAATGGCACGGTACATTGCGCCCGTGTCTATATAGTCCAGGTTAAGCCTTTCGGCCAGTTTTCTAGCTATTGTGCTTTTCCCCGACCCTGCCGGTCCATCAATGGCGATTTGCACGTCTTTTCTCAAATCAATTCCCTCTCTGTGAAAGAATCAATTATAAAGCCACCAGTTCCTTTGGTGGCTGCTCTGCACTAATCCGAAAGGTACGGTGTTAATTTTTTGCTCCTTCCAGATACACAGGCCTTTCATCCTGGTCCAGGTCATCATTTGCTAATACCAAAATTCTTATGCATCTAGCCAGGCTTCCCTCAACAGGCATTTCAGCTACACGCATCATGGGTATTTCGGTATATCCAACTTTTGTTATTCCTACGGCAGGATACTTGCCGTCCACAAATTTACACTGGAACGCTGCCTTTTCTATTATTGAAGCGGTGTTTTCATCTGCTTTAATTGCACCCCTTATGGCTGTCATTGTCATTTTTTATCACCACATAACATTATATATTACAACCCTTGTCTTCTCAACCCTTATTTTAGCTTAACCCTTGATATAAGTTCGATCCTGTTCTTTGCCTTTACCCTTTGCCCCACCCTTGGCAGCTCTACTTTATCGCTTATGCCTACTATACAAATATGTACAAACTCGTCATCGTACATGGACGCATCCAGTTCTAGTACATCATTGTTCCTTACGTTTACTTGTATTTCCCTTCTATTAAATGCCCCAGCGGGCTCCCCGTTAAGCAGCAGCTTTGCTTCCGGCATAGGGTCTTCATTCTCCAGCATCACGTACACGCTACCTACCTTTACATGCATCTGGGTTTCTTCAAGGGGACCTCCCTCCAGCGTGGTGGCATAGTTCAAAAATACCCTTGCCGTATCGTTAAGCATGACAAACTGAAATACCATCAAAACAATCATACCTATTACTGCCGCCCGAATAATCAATCTTTCTATCTTTAATGCAAACCCCGGTTCGGTATTGCTTCTGTTCTCAGACATTGTATGGCATCACCGTTCCTTTTTTTTAGTACTATGTTATGCCTGTTTTACGGGAATAATTCACCCTGCCTGCAGTTCACCTGTTTTTCTTCCCTGATAAGCTGAATGGTCCGCCTTGCTGGGTCAATACCGGATTCCTTAATACCAACACCCACAAGGCATTCGGGAAGCAGTTGACCAAGCGATTTTGCAGCAGTCCTTTCATGGTTTTTGGCAAAGCTCCTCAACTACATGACATATATCATTCATAAGGTCAAGGACATACCGCCCTTTCCTGTACTCTACTATGGATAATGAGCAGTTGTCTAGTCTGATTTTTGACAAATTGCCAAGCTCTATACCCAGCAGACCAAAAATCAGGCATTTTAGTGTTACACCATGGGATACTACTGCAATCCTCCGGCCCTTATTCAAGTCTACAATGCCCTTCACAGCATTGGTTACCCGGTTTTGCACCTCAATAAGTTCTTCTGCGCCGGGTATTATGGCTTTATCCGGGCTGCTTACCCACAGCCTGTGTGTTTCGGTATATTCTCTCTTTATGCTGTGGAAGTCCATACCCTCCCAGCAGCCGAAGTTCATTTCCCTAAGACCGGGATGGGTGTAAACCCCCATATTAAGCTGTTCTGCAATAATACTGGCAGTAGTATAAGCCCTTTTAAGGTCGCTTGAGTATACCAATTCTATCCCTTCATTAAGGAGCCTTCTGGCAAGCTTTCCGGCCTGTATATATCCGTTTTCGCTTAAATTGATATCGGTGCAGCCCTGCGTTTTTTCAAGCCTGTTCCATTCGGTTTCGCCGTGGCGGATTAAATATAGCCTTGTCATTTTTAACCTCCATAACGTTCAATAACCGTGGAAGCGCTTCCACGGGTATTGAACATTTATTAAACTAAATTCCGTTTCTTTCCTTGTCTGAATATATTCTGAACCGGCCCCATATGTCCTCAAGCCTGCCAAATATACTGGTTAGTTTGTCCTTTTCCTTTAGGCTGACAGCTATTACAAGGGCATTAATCAGACTTAATGGCGCTACCAGGGAGTCGACAAAGGATGCCATATTGCTCTTTGCATAAAGCGACAGGTCGGCATTGTTCAAAAGGGGAGACAGGGGACCATCGGTAATTGCAATGGTTTTAGCTCCCCTGGACTTCACAAAGCCCAATGCTTCCACTGTTCGTCTTGAATATCTCGGGAAGCTTATTGCTATTACCAAGTCACCTTCGCCTATGTTAAACAGCTGTTCGTAAACGTCGCTAATGCCCTGGGAGACCACTCGAACATTATTAAGTATCAGGTTTAGATAGTAGCCCAAAAAGTCGGCCAGTATGGTGGATGTCCTAAATCCTATTATATAAATCCTTTTTGCTTCAACTATAAGGCTTACTATATCATCATACGCCTTGGTGTCAATCTCCTCAAGGGTAGCCCGTATATTGTCGATGTCTGATTTCATTATATTTCTCAATACATCGTTTTCGCTGGCAAAACCCGAAGACATTTCTATCCTCTGAACGGTGGTGAGCTTTGTTTTTATCAGTTCCTGCAGTGCCCTCTGCAATTCCGGATATCCTTCAAAACCAAGCGCTATGGCAAATCTAACCACGGTGGATTCGCTGACACCAACCCTTTCTCCAAGCTTTGCGGCAGTCATAAATGCAGCCTTATCGTATTGAGTTGTAATGAACTCGGCAATAAGCTTTTGCCCTTTGCTTAATTCGGAAAAGTTGCTCCGTATCATTCCGAGAAGGTCTTTGCCTCTGTCCTTCATAGCACCATTCCTTTTTTTAATTGTTACAAATATCTCTTCCTGCTTCCAGGGCTTTTCTGTTAAGGTCCTCGGTGCCTTTGGGCACACGGTTTAGCACCGCCTTCTCCAGCGACTCCTGAGAAACAAGCCCTGTTATCTTGTTTATGGTCCCCAGTGCCACGATATTCGCAACCATGGCTCTCCCTACAACGTTTTTTGCGGTATCTAGTATAGGAAGGCTGTGAATTCCCGCACATTTTACATCCGATACTTTCACCGATCGGTCCACTATTATTATTCCATCTTCTTTTACGCTGCCAACATACTTGTCATAGGCCTCCTGGGTAAGTGCCAGGAAAACATCCGGTTTTCTTACCTTTGGATAGTAAATATCGCCATCGGATATTATAACCTCCGACTTGCTTGCCCCACCCCTTGCTTCCGGACCGTAGGACTGAGTCTGGACAGCGTTCTTTCCGTCCAGGATTGCCGCCTCGGCCAGTACTATACCACACAAGAGGAGACCCTGACCTCCGGAACCGCTCAACCTAATTTCTGTACTGGACATTTTTTTACCCCCTCTTAAAGGACTCAATAATTTTCTTATACTCTTCGGTATACTCCGGCTGCGGGTTATTATAAAGCTCCCCTATCAGGAATTTACCTTCCAGCTTTTCCTTGGGCAGTTTAGCCGCAGCGGTTACGTTAACCGCATGGTCCTTGAGCCACTCCATCAATTTTACAGCGTCGCCTTTTTTATTTCTTCTGCCGTAATAGGTCGGGCATACGCTTACGGCGTCAATCACCGAAAAGCCCTTGTTCAAAATGCCGTTCTTTATAAGCTTGGTCAACAACTGGGCATGGTAGACAGTGCCCCTTGCAATATAGGAGGCTCCCGCAGCCTCGGTAAGCTTGCATATATCAAACACCTTGTCAATATTGCCGTAGGGCGCGGTAGTTCCCTTATCGCCTGTGGGCGTTGTAGGCGAGTACTGGCCCCCGGTCATTCCATAGATATTGTTGTTGAATACCACGGCGGTTATGCCTATATTCCTCCTTGCAGCGTGTATCAAGTGGTTCCCGCCTATCGCAGAACTGTCGCCGTCCCCTGTAATAACTATTATCTCCAGTTCCGGGTTTGCATGTTTCAACCCGGTTGCAAAGGCAAGGGCTCTCCCGTGGGTTGTATGGAGAGTGTTAAAGTCCAGGTAGCCCGGGGCCCTTGATGAGCATCCAATACCGGATACTATGCACACTTTGTTCTTGTCAAGTTCCAGCTCGTCAATGGCCTTAATCACCGCTCTTGTAATAATGCCGTGGCCGCAGCCGGGACACCAGATATGGGGAAGTTTATCCATCCTGAAATATTTATTGACTAAATTGCTGGTCATCTACAGTACCCCCTTTATCTTTTCAAATATGTCTTCCGGAGTAATAATTTCACCATCAGCCCTGTTGATGCCTAAAACCTCGCATTTGCCTGCGGCTGCCCTTTCCACTTCCAGCCTGTACTGCCCAAGGTTCATTTCCGGCACTATTATGGTTTTGGCTTTGTTTGCAATCTCTTTTATTCTTTCCTCGGCAAAGGGCCATATGGTGATGGGTCTGAATAAGCCAACAGGGATCCCCTGCTCCTTTGCCATTTCCATGGCACTTTTTGCAGACCTTGCGGTACTGCCATAGGCAACCAGCACTATTTGGGCATCCTCCAGCCCTTCTTCTTCATATTTTATGATGTCATCCAGATTATTCTCGATCTTTTTCATAAGCCTGTTTAACAGCGCGGCGGTCTTTTTTGCATCGGTGGTGGGAAAACCGTTCTCGCTGTGTATAAGGCCGGTCACGTGATACCTGTAACCTTCTCCAAAGGCGGGCATTTCGGGCACTCCTCCGTCAGGGTCCGCTTTGTACGGGAGATATTCTTCCGGAGGCACGGTGGGTTTTGCCCTGTTTATTATCTCCAATTCTTCAGGTGCGGGCAGCACCACCCTTTCCCTCATATGTCCAATAACTTCATCCATAAGTAGGATAACCGGCATTCTGTATTTTTCTGCAAGGTTAAACGCTGTCACCGTATCCGAATAGGCTTCGGATACGGAAGCCGGGTAAAGGGCTATCGCAGGGTGATCGCCATGGGCACCCCATCGGGCCTGCATTATATCGCCCTGGGCGGGTAATGTTGGAAGCCCCGTGCTTGGACCGCCCCTTTGAACGTTTACGATTACACAGGGTATTTCTGTCAATGATGCATAACCTATGTTCTCCAGTTTCAGCGACATTCCCGGTCCGCTTGTGGCGGTCATGGACTTCAAGCCGGCCAGTGAACCGCCTATAACAGCAGCCATGCTGCCTATCTCATCTTCCATCTGTATAAACTTTCCGCCAACCATGGGTAAACGCTCGGCAGCGCCTTCCGCTATCTCTGTCGACGGGGTTATCGGGTACCCGGCAAAAAACCTCATGCCGGCGGCTATTGCCCCTTCCAGACATGCTTCATTTCCTTGCATCAGTCTTGCCTGGCTATTCTTCATTTTTTTCTCCCTCCTCCAGATAGATAGCATAGTCAGGACATCTCAATTCGCAAAGGCCGCAGTTGTTACACGCATCCCTGTCCACCGCTTTAACCTTGTTGCCCTGCATTTCGAGAACCTTCTTCGGGCAGAATGCGGCACATATTCCACACCCTTTGCACCACTCCTCTTTAACAATAGGTCCCTTAAGTTTCGTAGCCATTAATAGGCCCCCTTTATAAATAATATTTTAGTTATATAAAAATTCATGCAATTATAACTTCATTTTCAGTTTTAATTCTATTATAATAACCCTATTTTTGCAATAAAAACTTCATTTTTATATTTTTGTATACAGATAAACCTGTGGTATTGTATACATGTTTTTGTATTTCTAAACTAAAAAAATGCGCTCTGAACAAGCGCATGCCGCAGGATAACCGTACGATGAGGCTATATTTTATATATTTTTTATTACTGCCTTCTCGTCTCCGTCCCGGGATAAACCGAATACCAGACCTTTGTCCTTTAAGCTTCTATTTAAGAAATCCACTAAGACGTACAGTTCTTCATTATATGCAACTTCCTTTGCCGCCAGCAGTTGGAGCTTCCCGCTGTTATGCACTGCCGTTCCCTCCCTTGAATGGTTCAAAACTCCATTTGTTAAGCCTTTCAATATAATCAAACCTTGTAAGTTCGAAATGCACCGGGGTAATGGTTATGTAGTTCTCGGCCACAAGGTTTATGTCACAGTCGCTGTCATTGTTTTCGTTAACAGCCTCGCCGGACATCCAGTAATACTCCTGCCCGCGGGGGTCCAACCTGGTTTGAAAGGAATTTACGTATTTCCTCGTTCCCAGCCTGGTAATCCGTACGCCCTTCAATTCCTCCTTGGGAAGGCCCGGAATATTTACATTCAGCAGTGTATTCCCATCCAATCCTTCCCTGTACATGTTTTGAGCCAACAAAACCGCAAATTCCGCGGCAACCCCATAGTCTTCGTATTCACAGGATGCCAGCGACAGGGCGGCCGACGGCACTCCCATCATCACCGCTTCGATGGCCGCAGAAACGGTACCCGAGTACAAAACATCGGTGCCCAGGTTTGGCCCCCTGTTAATTCCCGAAAACACCAGGTCGGGCTTTCCTTTGACCAGCACTTCTATCCCCAGCTTTACACAGTCCGAAGGCGTACCGTTTACCGACCATGCATCTATTCCTTCTCCAAAATATTTCACCCTGTTGGCCCTTAGGGGTTTATGCATTGTAATGGCGTGTCCTACAGCACTTCGTTCCCTCTCGGGTGCCACCACCGCCACATCGGCTATTCTTTTTAACGATTCTGCCAGGGCTTTTATACCTGCTGACGCTATCCCGTCATCGTTTGTAACCAGTATAAGCACTAATAAATACACCTCCGAAAGCTTAGCTTTTCCGCGTTTTTGGTTTTATCCGTTCACTGCCTTTAGAGCCGACCTATGCCAGGATTATACCAATATTTTCGTTATTATTCCAGTCATAATCGGATAAACTTATTCTTCCCATCCCAGTTCTTAGAATGCGGTTTTTGGGTATCAGTTTTGCACATACTAACCAATGTATCACAATTGAGAGGTGCTTTAATGATTCAAATTGACGATGCCGGAAGCGGCAGCCTGGTGGGCGGCACCTGCATAGGCATACTTAGGGTGGAGACTGGAGAATACAGATATGGTATAGTACCCGTTGAACTGTACAAGCCCCAGAGTTTTAAGAATAAACAATACCTGGAAAAGGTGGTGCATATAGTAAGGAACGCTTTCTCAACATTAAGCCCAGGCAAAAGGGAGAAGATTTTTGTCTGCAGAGGGTACATGTTTGACGGTCTCAGGAAATGGCTTACCGAAAACTCGTATGACTGGGAGAGTTCGGTAATCCAGGACCCCCTTCAAACCATCGTTGAAAAAACCTTTGAAGACTACGCTATTTCGCTGGGGCTGCCCGCCCAGTATATACGTTATACAAAATACCCGTTTCATTTTCACAGGCTTTTGAAATGGGTATATGCTGACCATGAAACTAGGAAGGACCTGTGCAAACAAGGCTGGAGCAGCTGGCAGAAATATGGAAGCCTCGAGACAAAAACATACATTGAAAAAGCCGCCAGTTCAGGATACTGCTGCCTAATTTGCGGTAAGGATATAAAAAAGGGGAGCTATGTAAGGGTGGTACAGTACATAACCACCACCCTTAACAAGGCCTATACCCATGCTCACTGCTGAAAATGGAGATTCAGTTTCGCACCTCTCATCAAACCGGGTAGGTCATATCTTCATGATTTACCAGCGTGCTGTCAATTTTATACCGCTGGGTTTGCCTGTATTCAAAAAACTTAAGCGCTACCTGCGGGAACAATGCATAGCTTAACACGTCCTCATCCTGCTCAATATATTTTTTTATCTCTTCCTTAAGCTGTGCAAGCTGCGGCGGTATATCGTCCGCAGGCCTGTGGTCTATTACCTGTTCATCTCCGATTATTTTCTTGACTATTTCTTCGGATATGGGCACCGTGGGCCGTCCGTACAGACCCTTTACATAATTTTTCACCTCTGTGGGTATTAATTTGTACCTCTCCCCGCTAAGTACATTCATCACCGCCTGGGTTCCCACTATCTGGCTGGTGGGAGTTACCAGCGGCGGGTATCCCAGGTCTTCCCTAACCTTCGGAATTTCCTTCAGCACATCATCGTATTTATCCAGCGCGTTTTGCATTTCCAGCTGGGAAACCAGGTTTGAAAGCATGCCGCCCGGCACCTGGTACACCAGAGTGTTTATATCAACCGACAGTACCTTCGGATTTAGTATACCGCTGGTAATGTATTTATCCCTTATGGGCTTGTAGTATTCGGCTATTTCGTTAAGCAACATCAAATCAAGTCCTGTATCGTAGGGTGTGCCCTGCAAAGTTGCGACAAAGGGCTCGGTGGGCGGCTGGGCGGTACCCGAACCAAAGGGTGAAAGGGATGTGTCCACAACGTCCACGCCGGCTTCCACCGCCTTTATATAAGTCATCGGTGCCAGGCCGCTGGTGCAGTGGGAATGAAGCTGTATGGGAACCTTCACCGTTTCCTTTAGGGCCTTCACCAGGTCGTAGGTGTAATAAGGCGTAAGCAGCCCGGACATATCCTTAATGCAGATTGAGTTGGCACCCATGCTTTCCATTTCCTTGGCAAGTTTCACAAAAACCTCTATGGTATGCACAGGGCTTATGGTATAGCATATGGCAGCCTGGACGTGGGCGCCTTCCTTAATGGCCGTGTCCACTGCCTTCTCCAAATTTCTCACATCGTTTAACGCGTCAAATACCCTTATAATATCTATCCCGTTATAGACCGACTTTTTTACAAACTCTTCCACCACGTCGTCCGAATAGTGCTTGTACCCTAGAATATTCTGTCCTCTCAGCAGCATCTGTAGGGGCGTGTTTTTCATTTTGGACTTGATTTTCCTAAGCCTCTCCCATGGGTCCTCGTTCAAAAACCTAAGGCAGGAATCAAAGGTTGCGCCCCCCCACATCTCCACCGAATTGAAACCCACGCTGTCAATCATCTCGGCAATAGGCAGCATTTCATCCGTTGTCATCCTGGTAGCAATCAGTGACTGATGCGCATCCCTGAAAATTGTTTCAG
>JAXGPT010000015.1:0-43365 GCA_040766775.1 Bacillota bacterium
TGAATTATTGAGTTTGTAACCGCCTCTGACACCGCTGTCTTAATATCGGCCAATTCCTCGATGGTGGGGTCCAGCTGCGAGGCAAAGGCTGCAGTCGCTACCCTTGCAAAGGCTTCATTCTGGGATTTACTGGGTATTCTTAGTTCCATAAAATTTTTCACATTCATCGGTTTTCACCCCCTAAAGGTCATTAACTGCTTTGCTTATACTGCTGTAAGATTTTATTATATCGTATATGCCCGATATTTCGAAAACACGGGACACCTGTTTGTTTTCATTGACAACCGCAACCTTGCCCCCTCTGAGATTTACCTTTTTAAACCTGCCAATCAGCACCCCTATCCCCGAGCTGTCCATAAAGTTTAAATGGGTCAGGTCCAGTATCAGGTGCTTGACCGGGTTGTTTTCCAGGCCGCGGTCCACAAAGTCCCTGAACTCCTCCGCAGTATGGTGGTCAAGTTCCCCTTTAACCCTGCATATAAGAATATTGCCTGTGACCTTCGCAGTAAGGTCCATATATCATCCCTCCCATCAAAGCAGCGGGGACAAAGCTCACCCACCCGTCCCCAAAAAGGTTTACCATTATTGTTTCTTCAGTAGGTTCGATTTCCCTTCAATGAAAACTGTATTGTTTTGCCTTCTTTGGATGGATAATAAGAGTATTTGTCGAATAACAAGGGGATTATTTATAAAAAAACTGCCCCCATGAAATCCAATCCACGGAGGCAGCGTCTTTCCGGCTATGCTGTTTTTTTCGTCTCTTCCTCAGGCAGCTTTTCCATCGTGATTCCTGTATACCCGTAAAATACTGATACTATCGGGTTCAGCAGGTTCAGGAAAGCGTAGGGCAGGTATGCAAAGGGATGAACAGCCAAGGTTGAAAGCATAAAGGCCCCGCATGTGTTCCATGGGATAAGCGGGGATGACAGCGTCCCTGCGTCCTCCAGCACCCTTGACAGGTTCTTGGGATGCAGTCCCCTCTCGGCGTATGCGTTCTTAAACATCCTACCCGGTACCACCAGCGACATGTACTGGTCACCGGATGTTAGGTTTATGAAGAAGCAGGACAATACCGTGGCAAGTACCAGGGATCCTGTGCTGTTAACAACCATAAGTACTTTTTCAAGCAGCGCGTTGAGCATTCCGGTTCTTTCAAGTACCCCGCCAAAGGACATCGCGATCATAATAAGGGATACCGTCCACATCATGCTGTCCAGTCCACCCCTGCTCAATAGGTCGTCTATCTCCACTATTCCGGTTTCTGAAACAAACCCGTAGTGGGAAGCCTCTATTATTGCACTCATGCCGGCGCCCTGGAAAATTGCAGCGAATATACCACCCAGTACGACCCCTCCAATAAGACCGGGTATCGCCGGAACCTTGAACACCACCATCAGGATAACTACTATCGGCGGTATAAACAGAAGAGGATTTATCGCAAATTGTCCCGCTAAACCGTCAAGCAGTTGGTTTATCTGTGCTACATCCAATTCCTTGCCCGCATACCTTGCACCGAGAATACCGTATAGAATAAGTGCAATTATTAGGCTGGGGCCTGTCGTGTAAATCATGTGCTTGACGTGATCGAACAGGTCTGAACCTGCCATGGCCGGTGCCAGGTTTGTGGTATCGGACAGCAGTGACATTTTATCACCAAAGTATGCACCCGAAATAATTGCCCCCGCAACCATCGGCAGCGGCATTCCAAGTCCCATGCCTACCCCCATTAGCGCCACACCGACCGTACCCGCAGTTGTCCAGGAGCTTCGGTGGCCAGTGAAACGATGCAGCAAATCAGGCAGGTTGCAACAGGGAATATACCCGGAGAGAGTATTTTTAGCCCGTAGTAAATCATTGTAGGAACTACGCCGGCCAGTATCCATACACCAATCAGCATACCGACGATCATTAGAATAAGTATTGCCTGCATTGACATCTTGATTCCGTCAATAATCCCGTCCTGAATGTCGTCCCACTTATAGCCTGCTCTTATGGCAACTATCGAAGCAACAGCGGCGGTCACAAGGATAGGCATATGCACAGGTCGCCCCCAAAGAGCATAATGGTGGCCATCAGGGAAACAATCAGAAACAAAAGAACAAACAGCACCTCTCCAAAGCTGATTTGCCTTTGTGTCTTTTCCTTCACTATACATACCTCCTTTTATAAAAAAAATATACGATTACTATTTTTACATTTTATCATATTATCACTATGGGCACAATAAATATTAACCGCTTTGTCCTTTTTAATTGAATGAAGCGGTAAACACCCCTCGAACAAATATAATAAGTTTTTTTAAACTGCGTTGTGTTAATATTGTTGTGGGCAAGCTTAGCTATGCTCTGAAAAAACTGTAAAAGACAGAAAGACAGGGGACGGTTCTCTTGTCTGCTGGGATTGTGACCTGTATTTATTTTACCTGCTAACTATTTTCAAAAAAACTGGAGGCGAAGGCTATGTTCACGGTTGGAATAATAACGGTAAGTGATAAAGGATATGCAGGAGAGGGAGGATCAAAGCGGCCCGGCAATAGAAGAGGTGCTCGGGAAAGTAGGCGGAAAGGTTGTAGACTACGTAATAGTTCCGGATGAGCGGGGCAGTATTTCCAATGCAATAATAAACATGACTGACCATCGGGGTATAGACCTGGTCCTGACAACGGGAGGAACAGGGTTTTCCCCGAGGGATTTCACTCCGGAAGCAACCCTTGCCGTAATAGAGAGACAAGTGCCCGGCATTCCAGAAGCCATGAGGCTTGTAAGCATGCAAATCACCCCAAAGGCAATGCTGTCCAGGGCGGTTGCTGGTATTAGAAAAAAATCCCTTATAATTAACCTCCCCGGCAGCCCAAAAGGGGTGACCGAAAGCCTGGAGGCGATACTCCCTGCACTTCCCCACGGTCTTTTGATACTGCAGGGCAAAGCCGGGGAATGCGGCGGTGCCGGTAATTAGACCTCCAGGGTCTCCCTTGTTTCGACCGCCTTATCTACCAGCCTTTGTATTTCCAGGTGGGACTCCGACTGGAGTATCCTTTCAAGTCTCGGCCTTGTCTCCGGATGCTGTGGCAAAAAAAGGGTGCAGCAGTCTTCATAGGGCAGTATGGACAGTTCATAGGTGCCTATGTTTCTTGCCCTTTCAATTATTTCTGTCTTATCCATTCCCACCAGCGGCCTGAACACCGGCAGATTCACGCAGGAGTCCGTCACATATATGCTCTCCATGGTCTGGCTGGCAACCTGACCCAAGCTCTCCCCCGTCACAAGGGCAAGGGCTCTAACTTCTTCTGCAATCCTTTCGGCGATTCTCATCATAAAACGCCGCGTCAATATCGTGCTCTGCTCGGCAGGGCAGTTCATGTTTATACTGCTTTGTATATCGGTCAGTGATACCATATGAAGATTTAAACCACCGGTGTATCCTGCCAGCACTTCGGCCAGGTCTATAACCTTTTGCTTCGCCCTCTCGCTGGTAAAGGGAAAGCTGTGAAAGTGAACCGCCTCCAGTTCCACTCCCCTTTTGGCGACCATCCAGCCCGCCACCGGGCTGTCGATGCCGCCGGAAAGAAGCAGCAGACCTTTGCCCCCAGTTCCGGTAGGCAAGCCGCCGCTTCCCTTTTCCATGCCTGCAAATATGTAAGCCTTATCCCTTATCTCAATGTTGATTATAAGGTCCGGCCGGTGTACATCCACCTTAACTCCTTCGCTGTTTTTTAGGATATATCCCCCTACCTGGCGGCAGATTTCAGGAGATTCAACCGGGAAGGACTTGTCCGCCCTCCTGCTTTCCACCTTGAAGGAGCCCGGGCTGTGCTTCCTTACCATTTCCAGCGCGTTTCTTTTTACGGTGTCCAGGTCCTTTTCCACCATAATCACCCTGCTTAATGAAACAATACCGAATACTCTCTTTAGCCGTTCCATCGCCCTGTCGGTATCTTCCGGGCCAGTTCCGGGCTTTATAAATATCCTGCCGCGGTCCTTTATTATACTGTGGTCTATCCCCTGAAGCGCCTTGCCTATGTTCTTTATAAGCTGCCTTATGAAAAGGGACCTGTTTCCGCCTTTGAGCGCTATTTCACCGTATCTTACCAGTATCAACTCTTCCATAAAATCATCTCCCGGAAATTCTCCTTAAGAACCCTACTTCGGTTGCAAGTGCATCCACAAGAATATCAGCCTCATCTATTGTGTTGAACGGGCAAAGGCTTATTCTCACGGTGCCCTCCGCTTCCTCTTTGCTTAGGCCTATGGCTTCCGGCACTCCGGCTGCCTTTATTTGTTTTGACGAACAGGCGGACCCCGTGGAAATATATATGCCGTGTTTTTCCAAGGCATGGAGCAATACCTCACCCTTCACACCACGGAGTGAAACACTTAAGATGTGTGGAGCGCCACTCTCCCCTTCGGGAGTATTGATCCTTATGTCATCAATACTTTTTTCAATGCCATCCCTGATTCTTTGTTTAAGCGCTGCCATTTTTTCAGTGTATTCTCTGAAATGGCTGCTGAAAATTTCGACGGCTTTTCCCATTCCTGCAATCCCGGGCAGGTTTTCGGTCCCCGAACGCAAGCCCATCTCCTGTCCCCCTCCGGTCTGCCATGGACGTAAGTTTATACCCCTTTTACAGTAAAGCGCTCCCACACCCTTTGGCCCATGGAATTTATGAGCGCTTATTGAAATAAGCTGTGCACCCGTTTTGCCCACTTCAAGGGGTATTTTCATAAAGGCCTGTATGCAGTCGGCGTGGAAAAAAGTGAGGGGGTTCTTCTCCCTGACCAATTTGCCAATATGCTCAAGGGGCTGTATGCATCCCGTTTCATTGTTGACTGCCATAAGCGTAACCAGTATTGTGTCTTTTCGGACGGCCTGCGCCAGTTTGTCCAGGTCCACCGCCCCGTAACCGTCCACGTCTATATAGGATATTTCAAAGCCGTCCTTTTTTAAATCCTCCAGTGTCATTCGCACCGATGGGTGCTCCGCCTTGGTGGAAATTATATGTTTACCCCTGTTTGAGTAATTTCGTGCGATTCCCCTTATTGCGGTGTTGTTGGATTCGGTGCCGCCGGAAGTAAAGAGTATTTCGGAAGGGTTAGCTTTAAGCGCTTCAGCCACCGCCTTCCTGCTCTCCTTTAGAATGTTCTCTGCCTGTATTCCTTTTCTGTGCAGCGACGACGGGTTGCCGTATTCCTCGGTAAGGCACCTTACCATCGCATGCACCACCTGTTCAAAAGGCCTTGTTGTAGCCGCATTGTCAAAATATATCTCTCTCAAGCATGTCCACTCCTTCCATTTGGCAGGCCTACTAAATAATAATACCTAAGCGCCGGATAAATGTAAACCACCGCAATCCTGCCAAGGCCATTCCGCTTTACGTTTTTCCGCCGCCGGGTTTTTCTTGACACGGCCGGGACCTTCTGCTAGGATATAAAAATAACTACAGCTCAAAGGGTGAAAACACATGAAACTTCACGGCACAATGAGGATAAACCCCCATTTTCACTTGGAAATCGGGGGATGCGACTGTACCGAATTGGCGGAGGATTTCGGCACACCGCTGTATATCATGGATGAACAACTGATAAGGGAAAACTGCCGCGGCTTTGTAAGCGCATTTTCCCGGGGCTATCCTGATATAGAAATAGTCTATGCAGGAAAAGCCTTTTTAACCACGGCAATGGCAAAGATTATTGAAAGCGAAGGCCTGTCACTGGATGTAGTGTCCGGCGGCGAATTATTTACCGCCTATAGCGCAGGCTTTCCCATGGATAGAGTATACTTTCACGGCAACAACAAGACGCCGGAAGAGATAGACATGGCTTTGGAATATGGCGTGGGCTTTATAGTGGTGGACAACCCCTCGGAACTGGAGATGCTGGACAAGACCGCCTCCTCCCTGAGCGTCAGGCAAAAAGTCCTGGTAAGGGTATCACCGGGCGTTGCAGCCAACACGCATCAATACATCCAGACCGGCCAGTTGGATTCCAAGTTCGGATTTCCACTGTACCGGGACGGCGCCTTTCAGGCGGTAAAGCGGGTATTAGCTTCGAAGGCCCTGGCATTCGAGGGTCTGCACTGCCATATTGGGTCCCAGATAATCGATGTAAGCGCCTTTCGCACCGCCGCAGAAAACATGCTGAGTTTTGCCGCAAGGATTTGGACGGAGCTTAAGGCCCCGGTTAATGTGCTCAACCTTGGAGGCGGATTCGGAATATACTACACCAAGGAGGACCGCCGGATGCTCCCGGAAGATTTTTCCCGCCCTATAACGTCCTCGGTAAAGGAGGCCCTTGCCAGGTACAAGCTCCCGGCACCAAGACTTGTGGTAGAACCGGGCAGGTATATTGTAGGGGATGCCGGTACTACCCTGTACAGGGTGGGTTCTGTAAAGGACATTCCGGAAGTGCGCAAATACGTATTCGTGGACGGGGGAATGGCGGATAATCCGCGCCCTGCTTTATACCATGCAAGATATAGGGCAACCATAGCCAACAGGATGGCAAAGGCAGAGGGTGAAAAGATAACCCTGGCGGGCAAATGCTGCGAATCCGGGGACATACTGCTTAAGGACATAATTCTTCCTGAAATTAAATGCGGGGACCTTATTGCGGTGTTTTCAACCGGCGCCTACAACTATTCCATGGCAAGCAACTATAACCGCCTTCCCAAGCCTGCGGTGGTCCTAGTCAGCGACGGAAAGGCCGACCTTATAGTAAAGCGGGAAAGCTACCGGGACGTAATAAGAAACGATATAATACCCGATAGGTTGAAAAAAACAGGTCACGGATGGTAATTCGTAAAAAAAGAAGCCTGAAGGCTTCTTTTTCTAGTATCCTAGGTCCTGGTCTACAAACATTATATTTATTTCTTTACCCTTGGGACAGCGCTCCATTACCACCTTTATTGAGCACATCCTGTCGGGCGAATCGCAGTCGTGACACCGGTCGGTTTTGCTGCAGGGCGTTCTGAGAACAAGCCGCCTTGCATTGGGCGGGCAGGCCTTATTCTTGATTCTTTCCACCGCCTGCTCTTCATTCTCCACCAACTTGTTCCGACCGCATATTATGTATACCCTGTCGGGACCATAAAACATGCTTGCAACCCTGTTTCCCGTTCCGTCAATGTTTACCAGTTTCCCGTCAGCGGTCACCGCGTTGGAACTGCAAAGATAAACATCCGCCTGGGAGGCAAGCTTTCTTGTTTTCGCTATCTCGGATTTATCCACTTCCCAGTGAAAGTATACCGTATTGCCCCTTGCCCTCAATATATCGGTGATACCGCTCTGCTTAACGGTAACCGACCCTCCGACACCAACCGACTGGTCGGACCCTATCTCCTTTTCAAGAACCTTAACAACCTGGTCAATGTTCTCGAAGGCCCTTGCCTTAAAACCCCTTTCGTTGAACACCTTTAAAATAGAGTCAAAATCCATATCATAAACCTCCCCGCTATCAGATTTTCATGCTATTCCTTACATGACATGGCTCCCGTTGTGCTCATAAAGTCCCCTTTCGGTTTAGAAATTTGGCGGAACCAAAGCCGAAATCAGCTTGGCCTTTGTTTCACTCATGGTATAGTAACGGTGGGGCAGCATTTCTCTATATACAGGCTGTCACCTTCATTTAGCACGTAAGTTTCCATGCCCACCTGAACTTCAATTTTGCCCTCCAACACCAGAAGACACTCATCGGCCTTGTGGCTCATCGGCTCGTCACTGCTCCAGCAGCCGGGTCCAACTCGGTGTATATTATCTCCTGCTTGGGTTTCACCTGGTTTCCCATGGGGACTGGTGTTACATATTCATGGATTATGTTTGAATTGGGCAGCGCAAGTTTGCGTTCATCCTTGCGGACCAGAATACTGCTCTTGCTTTCCTCAATCAAAAAGTGAAACAGCGGCACTTCTAATGATTCAGCAATTTTTCTCAGAGAAGATATTGATGGACTGGTCAGGTCTCTTTCCAAAAGCGAAATATAACTTGTGCTGATAATCTGTTTTTCGGCCAGCCTGGATAGTTTCAAACCCTTGCTCATTCTTATTTCCCTAATTTTATTTCCCAGCAACCGTGACACCTCTTATACTAGTTTTAATATTACTATATAAGTATATCAGAATTATTATGATTATTAAACATTATCGCTGCATATTCCTATAATTTTCTGTCAATGGCTTCTTCTGCCAGCCGGACCGGTTTACCGGAAAGCACCAGTTCCAGGGTACTGTGCATGTCTGTGTGCATAATTCTGTCCTGACCTAAGGGTTTAACACGGCTTCTCAAAAGGTCATAAACCGGCCTTGTGCCCTTCCCCATTTTCCCGTCCCCCTCGCAGGTCTATCGCCTGTACCGCAGCCAGGTATTCAATGGCAAGAACATTGGCAAGGTTCTCCTTTATTTGCGCCCCTTTACGCGCCGAGATTGTACCCATGCTCACATGGTCCTCTTGGTTTGCGGAAGAGGGTATCGAATCCACGCTGGCCGGATGGGCAAGAACCTTGTTCTCCGATACCAATGCGGCAGCGGCATATTGTGTAATCATAAACCCCGAATTCAGCCCCCCGTTCGGTGTCAAAAAAGCTGGAAGGCCGTTACTGAGCTGGGGATTTACAAGCCTTTCTATCCTTCTTTCGGAGATGTTGGCAAGTTCGGACAGCGCTATGCCAAGAAAGTCCATCGCAAGAGCCACCGGTTCCCCGTGGAAATTGCCCCCGGACAGAACATCGCTGCTGTCCGGAAATATAAGCGGGTTATCCGTCACCGCATTAATCTCGGTTTCTATTATTCCTGCAGCATATTCCACAGCATCACGGCAGGCCCCGTGTACTTGGGATGTACATCTCAGGGCATAGGCATCCTGCACCCTTTTCTCGCCTTGCCTAGTAATAAATGTACTTCCCGCCACTAGGTCCCTTATGTTCCCGGCGGATACAATCTGGCCCCTATGGCCCCTTACGCTATGAATCCTTTCATCAAAGGCATCGATAATGCCGTTTAGTGCCTCCAGGGTAAGAGAGGCTGCTACATCTGCCATTCTTACTAACATCATGGCGTCATACAGTGTAAGGGATGCCACTGCCGACATGGCCTGCGTGCCGTTTATCAGCGCAAGACCTTCCTTGGAAGACAGCGTGCATGACTTAAGGCCGGCCATTTTTAGTGCCTCTGCGCCTTCCATGACTTCTCCCCCGTATTCCGCCCTGCCTTCCCCCAGCATCACCAGCACCATGTGCGCCAGCGGCGCAAGGTCACCGCTGGCACCCAGCGATCCCTTTTGCGGGATAACCGGGTGCACCCCTTTGTTGAGCATTTCCACCAGCAGGTTAAGGGTTTCCAGCTTTACCCCGGAATATCCCCTGCACAGGGTATTTATCCTAAGCAGCATTATGGCCCTTACTACATCCTTTCCAAAAATCTCGCCCACGCCGCAGGCGTGGCTCACGATTAGGTTCCTTTGCAGTGTTTCAGTCTCGTCCTTTGAAATGGCTACGTCACTGAACCTGCCAAAACCCGTAGTCACCCCATAGACCACTTCTTCCCGTCTTACGAACTCCTCCACGATTTCCCTTGACCTGTTTATTCTTTCGACAGCAGCTGAATCGATTTCCACCAGCCAACCTTCTCTCGCTACCATGGCTACCTGGTCAATTGTGAGGTTTTGTCCATTAAGCACAATTCTGCCCACCGCTTTACCTCCCATCCACTACCTTCCTGCACAACCTAAAAACATAAATAGGACATCCAGCTCCGACAAATGTGTCCTAAATGTCCCAATCCTCAGCTTACCATGAGCCTTAATATTTTATTCTATGTTCCTCCATATTAATCCTGCCGACGGAACTTTTTATCTACCCAATAATTTCAACAATTGTAATATCCGATTTTTTTGAAAAATCAAGGAATTCTCCCCCTACCAATACAACCGGTTTGGTAGGCTGCTGCGGGTATATGTATATGACCTCACCTATACGCCCGTCACTAAGCCGCACGACATTACCCACAAAAAAGCGGGAAATACCCTCTAGGAAAACCCTGGATATGTATGGGTCCAGGCTGTCAAAACTCCTGTCAGAAATGTATTCCGCCACTTGAAAGGGGGGCCTTTTTTTTCTGTAAACCCTGTCCGACATCATCGCGTCAAAGATATCCGCAACGGCGACAATTTTACCATAGGTGTGTATCTTTTCTCCCTTAAGCCCCAACGGGTACCCGCTGCCGTCCTTTCTTTCGTGGTGCATAAGGGCGCCCATCAGTACATCATTGCTGAGAATGTTGTTCTTTTTAAGAATATTATAGCCGTATATCGGGTGCTGTTTCATTATGTTCCATTCTCTTTCATCCAGGTTGTCCGGCTTGTTCAATATCTCCGGGGGTACCCTACACTTGCCTATATCATGAAACACGCCGGTATATCCAAGCTTTCTAAGGTCCTTTTCCGGCATTTTCAGCCATTTGCCCATGAGTATTGCCAACAGGCTTACATTGATGGAATGATAATAGGTATACTCGTCTGTTATGTGTATTTGCTGCAGCTTGGGTACAATGTTTTCATCATCATTGATTAGGTCTATAAAAACGCTTACCGTTTCCCGTATACCATCCAGGTCCAATATTCTGCCCGACTGCACACTATCAAAAAGTTCCTTGATTACCTTGTTTGAATCATTGTACACCTTTAAAAATTGTTCAGTCTTGATTTCATTTGTAGTCTTGTTCCTAGATGGCCTCTCCTGTACGTCGGTATCTGTTACGATGCTCAAATATTGTATATTAAGGTCCTTAATCCTTTCAATCATATTGGAAGTAAGCGTCGTACCTTCAGCGAGGAATAGCCTGCCTCCTCGTTAATAAAGTCGCTCTTCAGCCTCATTCCCGGCCTTAATTCTTCCGCTTTCAGGTAAGCCACGCACCCACCCCAAAGTAGAAAAAAATGCCTTCACACCGCTATTATACGAATTTTGTCGTTTTTTTCAACAATTTTCTAGATTTTCCAAGGGAATATCAAAAATTCTAGGCCTATAATATTTTACGATAGAGAGAGCATAATTAACGTTTTTCCACCCAAAGGCCCTATACCCGGACGTATTGCCCCAAAACGGGCATTGAAAAAGATACGTAAAGGAATATAATATCCACCATGTAAATACAAATGTCCGCCATCGGTGTACATTAATAAAGGGGTGATTGTATGAAGGAGCCGGTATACTACATCGTGGATTCTCGGTGCTTCCGGAGGTGTTTTCCAAGGTAATCGAGACAAAGGCCCTTCTTCGAACGGGCAGGGCCAAAAACGTTAATGCGGCGGTAAAGATGGCAGGCATCAGCAGGAGTGCGTTTTATAAATACAAGGATTATGTTTTTCCTTTTTATGAAACAAGAAAAATGAAAATAGCAACCATTACTTTACTGCTTGAGCATATTCCGGGGGTACTGTCCAAGGTTCTTGATACAATCGCCAAAGCCCAAGGGAGCATCCTTACCATAAACCAGAACATACCCATACACGACGTGGCGATGGTAAGTATTTCCTTCCAAACTTCAGAAATTAACAAGGACGTTGAGGAATTATTGAACGATATAAGAAGAATCCCCGGAGTCAACAGTTTAGATATTGTATCCAGAGAATAGGGAGGTAATCATCATGGTTAAGATAGGACTGCTGGGATGCGGCACCATAGGTTCCGGGGTAGTGGAGCTTCTGGAAAGGGATTCGTGCAGGAAAAATGACCTTTCAATAGAGAAGATTTTGGTACGCAACAAGGATAAGCATTACAACAAGCCTTACGGCTGTAAGCTGACCAACAGTTTTGACGACATTTTAACAAGCGACGTTGACATCGTGGTTGAGGTGATGGGAGGTATTGACCCGGCGTATTTTTACGTAAAGCAGTCGCTGCTTAAGGGGCGGCACGTGGTAACCGCCAACAAGGACCTTATAGCAAAGTTCGGCAGCGAATTGCAGAATATTGCCCGCCAAAACGGGGTACGGCTACTGTTCGAGGCCAGCGTCGGGGGAGGAATACCCATAATAAAACCCCTAAAAGAATGCCTTGCTGCCAACAACATCACCGAGATAAGGGGAATAGTAAACGGTACCACCAATTATATACTGTCCCGCATGGACAGCTCGGGGCTTGGTTTTGAGACCGCCCTCAAAGAGGCCCAGCAGTGCGGGTACGCGGAAGCCAATCCTGAAGCGGACATTCTGGGACTTGACGCCGCAAGGAAACTGGCCATATTATCCTCCATCGCATTCCGAATTAGCGTTAATTATGAGGACATACCTGTCCAAGGCATAAACAATATTTCCGCCGACGATATAAGCCTGGCCAGGTACTTGGGATGTTCAGTGAAATTATTGGCTTTGAGCCGGAAAACCGATCATGGTATAATGGCAAGAGTTGCGCCTGTGCTGCTAAAAAACACCGACTCGCTGGCAAGAGTGTCGGATGTATACAATGCCATAATAGTAAAGGGAGACGCCGTGGGTGATGTGCTGTTCTTCGGCCGGGGCGCAGGCAAACTGCCCACCGCCAGCGCCGTGGTTGGTGATATTTTTGACATAGTAAGGCACAACATGTCAAGCCAAGGGATGGAGGATTACAAGCTGGAGGACCCCGCCCCGGTGAAGCTGGATACCTTGGGCTGCAAGTCGGATTTCTTAATAAGGGTCAAGGTGAAGGACCGTATTCAAGCTATGAATATGATCGCGGGCCTTTTCAATAGTTTCGAATTCATATTCCCGGAAAGGGCAAAGCTCGGAAGGCCCATTGACCAAGACCAGGTTATATTTGTCGCCCATGAGATATATGAAACGGACATTGACAAAAGAATTGACCTGCTGGGAACCGCCGACTGTATAGACAATGTACTTAGCATTTTACGCGTAGAGGGGGAAGCTTAGTTGAGATACAATGGACTTATTGAACGATACAGGGATTATCTCAATGTCGGTGAGAGTACAAGAATCATAAGCTTGAACGAAGGCAATACCCCCCTTTTAAGGGGTTATGCAGTGGAAGAACGGATTGGCGGCAATATTAAAGTCTATTTAAAATATGAAGGCCTTAACCCGACCGGTTCCTTTAAGGATAGGGGTATGACCATGGCGGTTACAAATGCGGTGGAAGCCGGCTCGAAGTGTGTAGTATGCGCTTCCACCGGCAACACTTCCGCCTCCGCAGCCGCCTATGCGGCAAGGGCGGGTATCGGGTGCATAGTTCTTATACCCGCCGGCAAAATAGCACAGGGCAAACTGGCACAGGCATCCGCATACGGAGCCAAGGTAATAGCCTTGGATGGCAACTTTGACCAAGCCTTGGATATGGTAAAAAGGCTTTCGGAGGAGTACCCGGTAACGCTGGTTAACTCCATCAATCCCGACCGGATAGAAGGACAGAAAACCGCCGCCTTTGAACTGTGCGACCAGCTCGGCAGCCCACCCGACTATCTTGCCATTCCGGTTGGCAACGCCGGCAACATTACAGCCTATTGGAAGGGCTTTATAGAATACAAGCAAAGTGGGGTTATAAATAACCTTCCCGTCATGTTGGGTTTTCAGGCGGCAGGTGCTGCGCCCATTGTGGAGGGAAGGATAATAGCAAACCCTGAAACGGTTGCCACTGCCATTCGCATAGGCAATCCCGCCAGCTGGAAAGGCGCGGAAAATGCCGCAGCCCAATCCCGCGGTCGTATTGACAAGGTGACCGACCAAGAGATTTTAGAAGCATACAGGCTGCTTTCTTCCGGCGAAGGCATATTCGCTGAGCCCGGCACTTCTGTGCATCAGTTGCAGGACTTATTAAACTGGCAAGGAAAGGATACATCGAAAAGGCTCCCACCGTGGTTTGCGTCCTGACCGGACATGCGGCCTCAAAGACCCGGACATAGCTATAAACACAAGCTCAAAACCGCTGCAGCTTCCCGCCGATTTCAATGCCCTTTTCGGTCAAGTTGCAGACCTTGCTGGCAGTGATGAATATGTATAGGGTAAAGTACCGGCTACTTCTGCCAACATGGGACCGGGCTTTGACTGCATGGGTGTTGCGCTGGATATTTACAACACGGTGGCGGCGGAAGAATACCCGAAGGAGTAGTAATAGAGAACCACGGCAGGGATGCAGACCTAATTGAAGGATGACTCAATTTAATTATACAAGGCTATGAAAACCGTCTTTGAAAAGGTGGGCTATATGCCAACGGGACTTAAAATAACCTCTTATAACGAAATCCCGGTGGCAAGGGGCCTGGGCAGCAGCGCTGCAAGCACAGCGGCAGGCCTTATACTGGCAAATGCAATGACCGGGGAAACCTTGAGCCTGGAAGAGATAATCCGGTTGGGCACCGCCTTGGAGGTCACCCTGACAACATAGTACCGGCCATGATTGGCGGCATGACGCTATCATACTCCGGGATACCTCTTCGGTAGGGTATATAAAGGTGGATTTCCCCGAAAACGGCAGAATGCTGGTAATGGTTCCGGATTTTATGTTGTCTACCACAAAGGCACGGATGGTGCTCCCCCAACGGGTTGAACTGGGAAATGCCGTATTCAATATCAGCAGGGCGGCATTGATGGTTACAGCCCTTACAGCGGGCAAACTGGAGCACCTCAAGTACGCCGTACAGGACAGGCTCCACCAGCCCTACAGGGAAAAGCTCATTCCCGGGATGCAGGAAGTATTCGAGCAGGCTTATAATGCCGGTGCAAGAGGAGTATTCCTTGGCGGTGCCGGCTCAACAATTGTAGCCATGGTGGATGCGGATAACAGTGATTTTCTTTCAGAGCTAGAGACTTCCTGGAAATGATGTCCTATAACTGGGAACTAAAATTCGTGAATGTCAGCAGGCAGGGAGCGGCACGTATTATTAACCCCTCAACTCCATGCAGCCGCTCCTTTTCAAAAACTAAAGTGGTTTACGCTTTAGCTTTCTGTTACTTCTTCATCCTACAATCCCCTTTTTTCTAATACTTAATTGTTCTTCGGCTCTTTACAACTGCATCCAATAATTATATTATATTGTTAACGATAATGGATGGAGATGATGCGTTATGAAATTGAAAAGATAAGTGATTACAAGGTAAAAATAACCATCCAGCTCGATTGACCTGGAAGAGAGAAACATTGATATGGACGACCTTGTGTACAACAGCCCAAAGGCCCGGGAATTGTTCCTGGGATATCCTGTACCAGGCTTATGTCGAACAGGGTTTTGAAGTAAGGAATGAACAGTTGGTTGTAGAGGCGATACCCAACTCAAGGAACACCTTTGTAATAACAATAACAAAATACAGGAACCGGCAGCTGTAGGCCAGGGCGGTAAGTTCATCAAGGGCTCGGATACAAAAAAAGCGGTCAAATCAAAGGAGGTATGCTACTGCTTTGATGACCTCGAAGATATCCTGGCCACAAGCAAAAGGATTATTGACAACTTCAGGGGAGACAGCTCGGTATACAGGCACCAGGATGTTTATTACCTGGTTCTCAAGCCCTACGACACATACCCGAACCTTTCGGTTGAAGTAATTGCGGAGGAATACGGGTACCGCTGCAAGGACCGCGAAATATTTTTTAAAAAAGAGGAATACGGAAACACCCTTGGCTGAAAACAGTGCCGTGGAAATCCTTGCATGGTGTATATGAAAAAGGCTGCCTTACGGCAGCTCTTTTTATATGAAGGGATTTAAGCCTCTCCCCATTTGCTGTTCTCGTAGGCTTTCCTTTTTTTGTTCCACTTTGCCCTGTAAAGTACAGCATCCGCCCTTTCAAGAAACTCGTTAATATCTTCGCCGTCGTAATGTATAAGGCTGACGCTCATGGTCACTTCCCCCGGCCGGGTTTTATACACTTGTCTTTCTATTACGTCCACAGCCCTGTCCATAACAATTCTTGCCGAAACTATATCGGTCTCCGGCAGTATCACGGCAAACTCATCCCCGCCGAACCTTGCCACTATATCCGAAGAGCGGGTGTTTTGTTTCAGTTTACGGCCAATTTTTTCAAGGGCAATATTACCCTCCAGATGCCCGTACCTGTCATTGTAAGATTTAAAGTCGTCACAGTCGGCAAAAGCCAACACCAGTGAGCGGCCGTACCTTTTGGCCCTGTCCATTTCTTCCTCCAGCCTTGTAATAAAGAAGCGGTAATTGTAGACCTTGGTCAGTTCATCGATAATCAGGTTTTTATAAAGGTATGAAATACAGTTGTTAAGCTTTGAAAGGAAGATAACAAAAAGGACTCCGGAGATGACCAGCCACTGCCTTTTGACATTCAGGTCCAGAGTGGAAATAAGTATGAGGAAAACAAGGACCCCCGTAATGAGCAGGCACACAAGATACACCCTGGCGCTGGATTTTATTTCCTTAAAACCCCTCATAGGAACCCCTACCCCTGGCAACTTTCAGCTAATTATATAATACCATGTTACAAATTGGTAGTCCCACTCAAAAAATAACAAAAAAAATCACCAAACTTTTTGGGTCTGGTGATTCTTATCCATTGTGTTAATTCATCCCCGCAGCAATCTTAATATTCCGCTGGTGGTCCTGGTCCTGCTTACCGTCCGCGTGCCTCGTACTGTTGTAAAAATGAACGTCAAAATGACCGGGGAAGCCGTTGTTTTTAATGTGCTCAACGTCATGGGGCATTGCGCTGGCCGATGCGGCTATTTTCCTTCCCTTTACTTCTACTAATACCGGCCGGGCAGCCCAGCTCCAGGAACCGCCCCATACACTTTTCATGGTATTCGCATCCTGCACCGTCAATGGTTCAACGTCGGCATGGTTTGCGCCTACCGTCCTCCTGGCATTCCAGGACACCCCTGTATAGAAATCGGTAATCCTTGCATCGGTACCTATGGGCCACACATACTGTGCCTCGCTCCACCAGTCTAACAGTTCCCCGTATTTGGGACCCGTAGTGGGCTTAACCGGAACATGGTGTACCGGTATTTTGAGTTTTTGACCCACGTATATTACCGAGTTCTCGTTCATGCCGTTTGCATCCAATATTTCCCTATAGGGCACGCCATACTTTATACCCAGCGACCAAAAGTCGTCACCGCCTTGTACCGTATGGGTGGTATAGGTAACATAGGGCTTCTGCCCTGGCGGAGGAGGGGTCTGCTGCGGAGGCGTTGACTGCCCGTTCCCCCTCGATGGGGGCGTATAGGCGCTGCCCTTTGCCGGGGGAATATAAAGCACCATGCCCGGGTAAAGGACGGTACCGGCAGAAGCATCGTTTGCCTTCATAAGGCTTTGCATGCTTATGCCATAGGCATTGCTTATATTCCAAAATGTTTCCCCCTGTTTTACCATATGGGTTTTTACCGATGATGGCAGCTTTATGCTCTGGCCCTTGTAGAGTACCGATTCGATATTTGCCCCGTTGAGGGCAAGCAGCTCATTCATGTCCACGTTCATTTTTTGACTTATTATCCAGTATGTATCCCCGGCCTTAACTATGTACCCTGCATTTTTTGTGGGTATTGTTACCCTTTGTCCCACGTATAGGACAGAATTTCCATTGGCCCCGTTGGCATTCATAAGTGCTGTCAGATCCACCCCGTACCACTGGCTTATCTTCCAGTAGGTATCACCCGGTGAAACAACGTGCACAGAACTTGCCAGGGCTGTTCCCCCTCCGGCAGCTGCAATGGATAAGGCAATCATCCCAACCAATACAATTTTTTTGATTTTCCCCATTCAATCATCCCTTCTGTTATGGTTTTCCTGTTTTGGATTATATGGTTAACATAATCCATACAAATATGTATTCTACGTCTATCTCCCCTTCCCTTCAGGTAAATTTGGGCAAAAAAAAAGAGCCTTACGGCTCAAATATCTTGAAAAACTGCCCCAGAACAAAGTAATCGTTGGTATAGTTCACCAATATGTCGGGTTTTCCGTTCCTATTGATGTCCCGTACAATCATGGCAGTTATCCCGTCGCTGCCCAGGACTTCGCTCTGCCAAGTATTCTGCAGCTTATAGTCCTCCCCTTCCCACACATGTATTCCGCTGTCCATGTTAACATAATCCCCCATGTGCAGGGCGGCAACTATCCTTTGCCTGCCTCCGTACTCACCCATCCATGCAAAGGGTATCTCCCTTGTATCCCGGGGAAGGCTTATTTCCGCCATTATTTCCCCGTCCCTTGAATGGACTTTCAGCTTTGTTTCATCAAATACCAAGAACTCTGCCGTTCCATCTCCATCCATATCGCTTGCTGCCTTAATACTCAACTTATCTTCAAAGACACGGACTTCGTTCCAGCGGCCGCTGCGGTAAGATACCTCAAATACACCGCCCCCGTCTTCCTCTTCCAAGGGCATGTCTTCAATGTAGTATAGTTTTATCGGTTCCATCGCGTCAGCGGTTTCTTCAAAGATAACGGTATGGTACTCGCCGAAGGTTCCCTCGTGATACCAGTCGGTATACCATCCAATACCGTCATGGGACAGTATGAATATCCCTTCGTTGGATTGATACAAATGCTCCCGTTCACTGGCATACCTAAAACCTACCCTTAACACCACGCTTTCCATAGCACCCTTTTTAAGGCTTTTTACGCCCAGCAGTTCCACCCATTCAGGCTTTACTCGACTGCCAAGGACTTCCGATACAGCACCTCTCCAGTCAATCTCACCGACTTTTTTCAACTCACCATCTTCAAGGCTGTACAGGCTTACATAGTATTCGGTGTCGGGCCCCTCAATTACCGCCAGGTTGTCCTGAGGCGGTTTTTCGATTAATACCAGCACCCTGCGCAGTTGCCTCAAGGACTTCTTCCCATACCCCCTTCGGTAACCACCTGTCGTTTTCCAACCTGTCGTTCATATCCCTATAGTACAGGTTGGCAATCTTCCCTCCGCTGTATGTATATATACCTATAGCACTGGTAGGTTCCGGGCCTATTCCTTCCCATTCACCCTTTATTCCTATAGCCAGCAGTTCATGGCTACCGTCCCCCTCCATGTCCTTAAGGTCTGCCAGCACTAACTGACCCAGGGTATCCCAATCCTGCGGCACTGCTTCCTCAAAGCCTATGAGGAAAGCTTCCATGGTATTAAGTTTCCACATATTCCTGTCAAGTACCAGCATCACATCCAGGTTCAAATAGTCGCCGATGTCTACCCTTAGCCTGTCCCCATTGGGAAGGGGGTTTTCAATCCTGGCATTGTCGAAGTTGTGGATATCATAATCCTTTAGTTTTCCTATCCCATCCCTTACAAACCCGGCCAGGTCACCATGGTCCAGGTACCTGTAAGATACAAAATTCATTTGCGACTGCCTGAAAAACTCTTCAAGGGGCTGAAGGGTAAGCATATCCATTTTCTCAAGGTCGTTATGTTCCCAGGCATCCAGAAAAAGCCTTACAGCCTGCTCCTGGCTTATGAGGACGTTTTCCTGCCGCTGCCCGTCGCCATTATCATCGGGCTCTTCCCCAACCGGCACCATAACCCAATCTCCTACTTCATCCATCTCCCCGCTGCCCTGGATGGAAGATACCTCTTTAACTTCCTCCTCGCCGCCGATAATGGTTTCCTTTTGTACCGGCGGCTCTTCCGGGCCTACGGTTTCAGTGCTGCACCCGGCCAGCAATGCAGCTATTATAAATATACCGATCATCTTCCTATACATTCTACACACCCACTATCCATAAATTAGAAACCTGTATTAATTTTACCTTTACTTGTTAGACGGTACAACTTCTTTTTTGTTTCATAATTCTATATAATTTATACCCATAAACCGCCTATCATAACAATACCGGATTTTTTATACAAGTAAAAGGAAATTAGGAACAAGTATAGAATTATTGTGTTTAAGTACTATATAACAAAGGAGAAACGTAAGTATGAAGACAAACACGTTAGGTAATACCGGCATTGAAGTAACCGAACTGTGCCTGGGCGCCCTGCCGATGGGACCTCTGCAGAAGGACCTGCCCCTTGAGGAATGTACCAGAGTGGTTGAAACAGCTATAAAAAGAGGTATAACTTTTATAGATACGGCACAGATGTACAAAACCTATGCGCCCATAAGGGAGGCAATAAAGCGAACGGGCATCCGGCCTGTCATTGCCAGCAAGTCTACAGCTTCCGACTATGAGGGCATGCGAGAAGCGATAGAGGAGGCACTGGAACAGCTGGATGTTGATTGCGTGGATATATTTCTTCTGCACGCTGCAAGGGCGGATACCGAAGTCTTTGATGTAAGGGCCGGGGCCATAGAATGCATGAAGGAATACAAGTCGAAAGGTAGAATAAGGGCAATGGGAATATCCACCCATAACGCCCAGGTAGTTGCCCTTACCGCCGCCAGGCGGGACATGGATATCGTGTTCCCATTAATCAATAAAACCGGAATGGGAATTCTAGATGGAACCGTCCAGGACATGAAAAAGGCAATACTGGAAAGCCACGCCGCCGGTAAAGGTATATACCTGATGAAAGTACTGGCCGGGGGCAAACCTGGTTGACAACTATACAGCCAGCATTGAATTTGCCAGAAGTTTAAAGGGCTACCACTCCATTGCAATAGGTATGGTAAGCCCAGAAGAAGTGGACTTTAATGTTGCTTACTTTGACGGCAACTACGACCCGAAGAAAATTCCTACCGTTAAGGGATATTCGAAGAGGTATCAGGTATTCTCTGCAATTTGCAAGGGCTGTAGGGCCTGTGTTGCGGTATGTCCCAACTTTGCAATGGAATTTGACGAAGAAAAGAAAAAGGCTTACATCAAGAAGGAAAAATGCCTCACTTGCGGCTACTGCAGCCCGGTGTGCAAAGAATTCGCCATAAGGCTTGTCTAGCTGTTATAAATTAGGGGCATATCAGAACGATATGCCCCTTGTCTTAGGCTTCTTTTTTGGCAAGCCTCCTCTGGAAGTACAAGAAGACCGGAAGCGGGATGGCTATCCATCCGAAACTCTTTATCAGGTTATTCTTTGCCCTTTCAACCTGCCGTTCCTTTTCCTGCTGTACCATAGCATCATATCTTGCCCTAAGCTGTTCTTCGGTAAGCTCCGGCTGCTCGGCCTGCTCACCTTCAACCATTGGCTTTTCGGTATTCCATCGTTTGTATTCCTCAAAAGACTGGTAGTAATACGCGGGCGCAACAATATCCGCCGCGGCCATGAATACTCCTACGCTCCCGCCTATGGTCATCATAAGTGTTGCAAACAAAACAAGGTATATATATACGTTCTTTATCACATCTTCTCCCCCTTCCCTTGATTCTGCCCTGATTCCCGCAACTGCGAGGATTATAAGCAGAATAACTGCCGGAATAATCAACAGTGAAATTGATACTATAAGGCCTCACCTCTTCCCGTTATTAGTTTACTGCCGCTGACACTTGTTAGACATCTTTTTCCTCGGTTTTGTTCCGGCAGTCAGTTAAGAAACTGTATCCGTGTTTAACAAATCCCAGCGATTCATAAAACCTGTGGGCCCTTTTCCTTTTAAGGTTGCTGGAAAGGGCCATCTTATAGCACCCCTTTTTGCTGCAAAGGTCCAGCGCAAACCGCATCATCTGCTTTCCAATGCCCTGGCCGTGGAGGCCTTTCTTTACCACAACATCCTCCACGACACCGGAGGGAGCACCCATGTGGGCAAGATTGTCCATAATCAGCAGTGCAAAGGTACCCACCACCTCTCCCTGATGCACCGCAACATAAACCCTGTAATCGGGGTAGCTCTTCATTTTACAAAATATCTCCTCCGCCTTCTCCAGTGGGAGTATTTCCTCGTCCATTCCGGGCTGGGAGTACAGCGACAGGATATTGGGTAAATCCCTCTCTGTAGCTTCCCTTATTTCTATGTTAATGATAACCCCCTCCCAACAATCAAGAGGTTATTCCAATCATTATACTTATTTCCTTATCTCGCGCTCAAAAACAGCTTCGAACCCGGTTAGCCTGCCATGGCTGTTACTAGTAAAACCATTTTGTGGGCAGTAAGAAGGTCCAGGGCATCGTAACAATCGCAATGGCAAGTGCCGCCTTAAGCCGCGTTTTTTTGTCTTCTATAAGCCTATTCAGCACCACCTTGTTGTTGAACAGGAAAATCAATACCCCCGACACCAGCATGGCGAATACTACTATGGCAGCAGCCACCGGATGGCTGAAGGGGTCAAGGGAATCTATTATGCTCTAAACCGATACATCCTGGAACCAGCACCCGTCATATAAAAACTGTCCTTTCAACTTCAAATCAATCCGGAAAGAAAATATGGGACCGTCGTTTACCACGGTTACACTACCCTATTTATTTATTAGACTTAAAACCCTGCCAAAAAGTTCCACATTATCTTGGATAAATCTGCCCAATACTATTGGTAAATATGCATACTCATAATCCCTGTTTCCATAACCGTTTTTCTTAGGAATGGGTTATACATAAAGGGAGCCTTCATGTTCTTTTGGATTATATTCATTCTAAGGCCCCTTGTGTTATAGTAATACTGCCTCACTGGGTTCACCGGGTCTTTTTGAATGCTTTTATAAAGCGCAGCGGCGCTGCGAAATGCATAGCTGAACCCTTCCGCCGATGTCGGGCTAATCCAGCCTGCCGCTTCACCTATAAGAAATATGTTACCTTTGCTCAAAACAAATCTGCTTAATGCTTTGCGGGCGCAAAATAAACGCACCTTTCTTTTTTTACTTTTGCCGAACTCGTAGCCGCGCTTTATCAGCCTTTCCTTAAGCAAATCGACTCCTGAATGCGTTTCCCCCGGCGAAACCGCCGCTGTTCCAACTAATAGTATTAAGTCTTCTTGGTATCGTCCAGGAATAGAAATCGGATATATCATTATCAAATACTGCCGAGAAAAATGGTACGGTTTCCGTCCTGCTTCAACCATTCGAAAGGGAGATATATGCCTTCTGTGAAAGGCCTGGGGTAATCCGCCTTCGCGGGTTGAAAGGTCTCGTCGGCTCCTACCAGGTATTTCGGTTTTTCCCGTGTACTCTTTCCGCCATGCCTGAACGCTACCTGACAGTATCCTGTTCTACCGAAAAACCCCTTGAACAAGGCCCCGCAGCGAGTATCAACCGCCGTCGGTATCAATGACACCAGCCACTGGTCAAATCGTTCCCTGTCAATATTTATATAGTGTCTTTGGTAATACCTCTCTATATCGTTCTGAATATCAATCGTACGCACAGTAAAGAGCTGCGGCCCCACCAGGATTTCCTTAGGCACCCCCAGGCCCAGCTTTGCCAGCATTTGCTGCGCATCCGGGGCTATTAGCCCGCCGCAGCACTTTTCAAAGCACCCTTCCACAGGCTTGATAAGCTGCCTTCTCTCCAGCAGCAGCACTTTGTAATCCTTTGCCAATAGCCGGGCCAGGGTGGCTCCAGCCGGTCCTGCCCCTATTATAGCAATATCATACATATATCAAGTCTCCTTAATCGGTTTAATTTTCTTATTATATCACCGCAGGTGAATTATTGGCAAATGGAGTCTGTTGTTCAGCCTAACCGGGATTATGCTGCTGCCCAGCCCCCGGCTTACCACCATCTGTACACCGCTTTCCGAGGCATACAGGCCGGATGTATATTTTGGGAGAATACCCTGGTGGGGGGCCACAACCCCTTTATTAACAAAGGGTATCCTGAACTGTCCCCCGTGGGCATGGCCGCTTAATACCAGGTCCGGTTTAATTTTGTTCAAATCCGAACAGTACGAATAAAAAAGCTCCGGCCTGTGCGCCAGAAGTATCCTGGGGATATCCTTTGCCATTTCCAAACCATAGAAGTGTTCCACTGAATAGCTGCTTCCGTCCCCAAGTCCCATAAAGGCAATCATGGAACTACCCTTTTTAAATATTTCAACCCTGTTTTCCACCATCAGCACACCGGTTTCCCCTATTGCTTCCTCCCATTTTCCGGCATCCCTTCTCCGGGCCTCATGGTTTCCCCTCACCGCATAGGTAACCGCGATATCCGCCAGGCTGGTACAAAACTTTATTAAATCGGGATTATCCCACTTGCCGCTTCCATCCAGTATATCACCGGTCAGTGCAATTATATCGGGTTTTTCCCTTTGCAGTATTATTATTAACTTTTCGATATCCGGTGCATAAAGGGGAATGTGAACATCCGATACATGGGCGATTTTAAGACCCTTCAGTTCCTCCGGCAGATTGTTTATCGCCACGTCAATATGCTCCACCTGTACCCAGTTGTTCTGCAAATAAACATATACTATTATGACCGCAAGGGCACCGGTTAGTATCCCCACTTTGGTTTTCCCTTTCTTTTTCAATCTCTACACATCCAATTGTGCATACTCCCTTAACGCCGGGCTGCACTATTATTTGATACAGCGTAACCCTGCAAGACCTACCTAAATCCTTCGCCGCCCTGCAGTGCCCACCCGTTCGTCCATACCGGGCTTTGCTTTTTTCTTTCTCGCCGCTATCCAGATAACCGTCATGGCTATTAAAACGATCACAATTATCACAATGGCGTATACCACAAGGGCAATACCATTGGGGTTTTTTACAAGGGCAGCTATGGTGCGGCTTGTGTCAACAACTTTCCTTTCATGGGTACTGTTATAATACTGAGGTATTTGCGGGACCCCGCCCACCCTGTCAAAGGACTGCAGGTACCTGGCAATGGCAAGCCATTCCTTTACCTCTTCTCCACTCGCCGCATCCTTAATGATGTGCTGCTCAAAATCTGTGACGGGTAACCCCTCGGCGGTTTTGGGAACGATGGACAAAAGCCCGAAGGACTTATCCCCCACTATTGAAAGCATTTGGGCCGAGTACAAACCGGCTACAACGCGGTACAGCTTTTCGTCCTCTATCTCTTCTCTGGACCCGTCCGGCCTCATGAGATAGGCATCGGTTACCTTGTTGAAAATAAGCCGGTTGGGGTTGAAGGTAAAATTGACGCCTGAAATGAATAGCTGTGCCACGTCCATCATTGGGGCAACCGATGCGTCAACCTCGCAGGCCGTCTTTCAGTTCTTTACCGGTAAGATACACCGAAATCAGGGGATAACCCGGGATCCCATCGGCGCCTATTCCCAGCGAGCTCATGCCAAAGCGCATCCGTTGCGGTTATTTCCCTATAAAAGGAGCTCCCGTATGGTGCCAACAGGAACAATGGCCGCATCAACAGGAATGTAATCCTTGCCCTCCGCCCGCTTTGTATTGCGCATATATAGGCTATCGCTTATCAGGTTCCCCAGCGTGTCCTCGCCGTGGGTATCGATATTTCGCCCTGGGGCTCAAAATAGGCGATACGGCCAGCACCTGGTCAAATTCCAGGCCGAACCTGTCGAAATATTTTTGCTGTACCAGTTCCTTGTATCCATTTATAAGACCCAGTATACGCTCATCGTCCGGTAATTGCTCGTTCATCGCCTCAGCCGATAGTCTTTCAGCCCTCCAGCCCTCAAGCGTCCTGCGCTAATCTCTCTATTGCCCAGGTACCCAGCTGTCCCCGGCGGAGCCCATAATGGATCCCAACAATAAGCTTTGCCTGCAATACACGGTATGGGTGTGGCCGCTTATTATTACATCTATTCCGGTACCTCCTTTGCCAGTACATCATCGCCGGGCTCCTTGCCGTCCTCCCAGGTGCCGGTATGGGAAAGGCAAATGATAAGGTCCGCCTTTTCCTTATTCTTAAGTACATCCACAATCCGGCGGGCGCTTTCCACCGGGCTGTCGAACGCCACTTCCGACATGGGCGCCTTGTAGGCGGCATCCTCGCCCATCACGCCGAATATGCCCACCCTTATACCGTTCCTTTCAATTAGCAGTGCCTTTTTAACCCCGAAATCTTCATAGCCCTCTTTAAGCGCTGCCAGCGGGGTTATTAGTTCCCCGCTGCTATCCACCGGTAAATACCACATTGGATTGCACAACCGGTGAGACGGTCCCCGCTTTTCAGGGCGGTCGAGCTTCTGCAAAGGCCCATGGCCCTGTAGTCGTATTCATGGTTTCCAAAGGTGACTGCGCCATACCTCATCGCGCCCATTATTCTAAGCTCAGGCGCATCACGGAATATGGTCTGAAAGGGAGTCCCCTATGGAAAAGTCTCCTTGCGTCAAGGATCAGGGCATCGGGGTCTCCGTTTTTTTTCATCCAAAATTTAGCCTTGCAAACCGCCGAACTTATAACGAACCGCCTGCAGGTCCTTAACTGCGCAAGTGATCGTGCAGGTCATGGGTAAAAAGTATTGTCATGTTTTTTCGGTCCCCAGGGCTGATGCCGGTTTTGGGTCCACAAGTAAAGTAAATATGAGACTTATTAGAATAAGAACGTAACCGTCTCCTATACTTACTGTTCATTTTATTGACCTCACTTTTTTATTTTTATTACTTATATTTTTCTCCGCGTTAAGTTACCGGTGTTTATGTTACCAAGGTCATTATAGCTCCTTCTCTTCATTAATTTTCCCGGGTTACTCTATCATTCCCATGACTTTATACAATTTCCTGCCATATGTAAAAAACAGGGACTGTCCCTGTTTAGTTGGTTTTAGGCCGCTTGCCGGTGCCTGTGGGTTACTAATCACAATGACCGCGCCGTTTTGGTAGTCCATCCAGTTGTACAAAAACTCCGCATGGCTGGTGTAATTGCGCACGCACATGTTGGGAAGGTCCCCAGCGAAGGTATTCGATATGTCCGGGGTCCACTTTCGCCGTCCTGCTCCTCGTATGCCACCGGGACGCCGGGATGTATGCCCCGCCGGTAAACCGCAGCGCAAAAGGGTGCGTACCCGGCAATGTCCGGCGAATCGCTTTTCAGGTACTCGAAGCGGTCTTTTTTCTCTATTGCCTTGTAACTGCCGAGGGTGGTCTCAAAGGAGTACTCCCCCGGGAACCCGGTAGTGGCTAGAGTAAAGGAAACAAGGTTTAAGGTGTCCCCCGCCACCTCGAAGGCGGCTTGGTTCTGGTGGGTCCTGTCCACCACCACCACGTGATTCAGCCTGCTTAACGTGGCATCGGCGTCAATGTACTTTTTAGAAACATAAAAGTCCCTGTCAAAGGAAGGCACGTCAACATGGTATAAGTCACCGGTCTCGTCCAGAATCCTGACCAGCATCCCGTCCGGAATGTACCGGAAATCGCCGCCGGTATCCGCCTGGAAATAAGCCGGGGCGCTGTGATAGACCCTGTATCCGTGCTCGTCCACCGCAGCGTCTCCTTTTCGAGGCGGCGGTCCGTTTTGGTTCTTGTAGTTGCTTATAAAGTGAAGAGGGCCCTGCGCTACCTGCTGTTTAAGTTCATTCACTGCATCTTGCATCCTGTCAAAGCGGAAATTCCTCGGGGTACCCTCGGTTGAGTGAAGGTAACCCTCGCCGGTTTTGGTGCCGTCCCAGAAGCCTACCCTGTACCATATGTTGGACCCCTGGTACTCGTCGCTTTCAACCCTCTGCAGCAATGATAACTTGTCAAGGTTCCCAACGGTTGCCACGGTGGCAGAATCCTGTACGGGGTTTTCCCGGACTTTAGCGCCGTTTTCTGCCGTCACCAGGAAGTAGTCAAAGGGAAGGCTGTACCGGGTGTATTGCACGGCGTCGTTTATACCCTCCGACAGGGTGGTGCTGTATTCATGGAGTACGGCATTCATCTTCTTTGAGCCGACTTTCTTTACCATTTGAAGGCTTCTCTGCCGGTCAAGGGCGGATATCTTTCTCCTTCCGTCCTCCTGTGCAGTTCCGGTAATACGCAGGTCATCCTTTATGCTGTAACCGTTGATGTTCTCCTCCACCGCCTCCTTGTCGGACTTTGCCAGCCTGTCCTCCTTGGGCTGTTCTGTCTGCCGTCTTGGGGAGGGCCGCTCCTCTGGAGGTGCAGGCCGGTTAACGCAGCCTGCTGCCGCAATTATCGCGATTATTATCATTATTATGAGTACTAGGTTGAGTCTTCTTTTCATATGCATCTCCATCCCTTGTTTTTTGTTAATACTCCAGGTATATTTTTCTCAAGTAACGGCTGCATTATGTATTTTGCCGCCCAATCGAGTAGGAGGGGATGATTAACCCCCGTCCTCTCACACCACCGTACGTGCCGTCCGGCATACGGCGGTTCGAAAAGATATTAATGGACTAATGAATATCTTTCGGATACTGACTTTAGACCCAAACTTTTTAGGTATTCATTGGTGATGGATTTGCTCAGGATAAAGCTATTGGCTGTATGCCAGTAGCTTTTCCTCGTGTTGGCATACTGCCATGCCTTGTAGTTGTCTATACCTAACCTTACAAGGTTTCTGTGCTTTGTACTAACTTTCTTCCACTGTTTCCAGTAGCACATTCTTATCCTGCGCCTTATCCACCCGTCAAGTTTAGCAGCTATTGCTTTCATGTCCGCCAGGCTAAAGTAGTTTACCCAGCCGGTAATGCTCTGGTTCAGTTTAAATATCCTGTATTCCATGCTCATAGCATTACTCCTTGAGGTTATCTCCTTTAGCTTGGATTTAAACTTCGCTAGTGACCTTGGGTGCACCCTTATCCCTATACCACTATCTTTACGGTAAAAGGAGAAACCTAAAAATTTCAGCCGCCATGGCCTATCAACAGTACTCTTTTCACGGTTTACCTTAAGTTTTAAATCGTCTTCGATAAACCGTGTAACACTGGCCATTACCCTTTCTGCTGCCTTCCTGCTTCTGACGTATATGTTTACATCATCGGCGTACCGGCAGAATTTAAGCCCCCTTCTTTCTAGTTCCTTATCCAGTTCATTCAGCATGATATTGGATAGCAGCGGGCTTAAGGGCGCACCCTGCGGACAGCCTCTTCCGTTTCCACCACTACTCCATTTATCATTACTCCTGATTGAAGGAATTTGCGGATAAGTGATATTACTCCCTATCCTTAACGGTTTTATGGATTAGGCCCATCAATTTGTCGTGGTTTACGGTATCAAAGTATTTCGCAAGGTCAATATCCACAGCCCAGTCGTAGCCTGCTTCTATGTATTCCTTGCATTTCAATACCGCCTGTTTTGCGTCCCTTCCCGCCTGAACCCATAGCTCAAGTTCCAGAACTGCTTCTCAAAGATTGGGCTTAATACCTGGGCTATTGCCTGTTGCCTCTCTGTCCACTACTGTTGGTATGCCAGTAGTCTTTTGCCGCCGCCCGGCTTTTGGTATCTCTATCCGCCGCACAGGTTTTGGCTTGTAAGTACCCTCCCGGATACACTGCCTGATTTGCTCACCATTTTCTTTCAGAAACTGTAGAAGTTCATCTACTGTCATTCCATCAATTCCATGGCTGCCTTTGTTTGACTTAACCCTCTTGTATGCCTTGTTCATGTTGTCTCGGTCAAGTATTTTATCAAGCAAGCTTCCGGCATACTCATTGCCATCGTTTTGGTCTTTGGAAGACGTAAACGAAATACTCTGCCTCCCATACTTCTTTCGGGTTCCACCCTATCCTCACACAGGTAGTCTTCAGTATGAAGTTGGCTGCGCTCATCGCATTTCGTAGTGTGCTTCACAATACCAAAACATCCTTCCGTTCGGTCCTTCCCATTCCGTATATATCCGGTATGGTACTATGACCTCTGCTGACTTCTGACAGCTCAGCCATACATCGCTGCATGGGTTATCATGGGGAAAATTCATTCCCTGCCTGACGTACCTGCCAGACCTCCCCGATTAAGAACAGTAACTTTCATCCCATGTCACCGCTGCATTTACACCGTGGAATTCGGGTAGTGTTGGACTTCGTTTTGTTATGCAAACTCGTCCGTTCCACGTATGCCTTGTGCAGTTCCTGTCCGTCGGTGCGGGACTTTGCCTGCAGCTTCCTCCAGATTTCACCTCACGGTGAACACCCTTGCTGTTTAGCTAATGGTTCCCACTACCAAGCCCATAGCGGACTTTCACCGCCTAGTTACTGCCCATGTCGGGCGAACATACAAAAGCAGCTCATCGCTAGTGAGCTGCTCCTTCAAGATTTATCAACCTGGTTTCGACTATTTTGCTGTCCAGAGTAATCCGAGCAAGGCTTACTGGCTGCTTGAACCTTCGCGGCCCGGCACTGCCCGGGTTTATGTACAATATCCCGTCTTTCCTTTTTTCTTTTGCCCGGTGTGAATGACCGCTTATCACGATGTCTATCCCCTCTTTCCGAAGGTCGATATCAAGCTCTTTCAAGTCATGAAGCACATATATATTCTTATTCTCCATTCTCACAGTCTCTGTCCCGGGGAACATGGCAGCCCACTTTCCCCGGTCGCAGTTTCCCCGGACCGCTTTTACCGGGGCTATTTCCTCAAGCTTTTCAATAACCTCCAGGCTTCCTATATCCCCGGCATGTATTATAAGGTCCACACCTTTCAAGGCATGTATTGCTTCCTCCCGCAGCAGGCCGCGGGTATCAGAAATTATTCCAATAGTTTTCATTCCGGGCCACCCTCCTACACCTTCGCCTTGTTGCCTTTCAGCAAACAAATATGACTGGTTCAGCCAACCCATGAGCTCGTCATCGTTTTCCAAAGAATCTTGTATTATTATAAGGAGTATTGCTTCCGGTATTTTTTCTAAAAAAAAACGGTATCGACACCCATCTCAAGCATCCTTTGGTCATATCCGAAACACTATCGGAAGGTCCTCAATGTATTTTCTCCAAATCATATGGTCATAGCCTTCCCCCCAATAGTCCTTTATTATGTAGGCAGGCTCACCGAATTTCCTTTTCCAAACCCTTTGGGCGTTTTTGTACCCGCTGTCCAGGCAGAATTCATCAATATTTCTGCCAAGCAGCGTAAGGCAGATGGCGTTCAGCATAAGCGTGCCGATGCCCTGCCTCTGGTAGGACGGGTTAACGAAGGCCGTCCCCACCTCAACCACGCCCTCCAGCTCTCCCCTGGTACAGTCCAGAATAATCGAACCGGTAGGACCGTATTCTATAGTGCCTACAATCTCCCCATCTATTAGTGCTATAAGAAAATATCTCTTCTTCCCATTCGATTCGAGGTCTTCCTTAAGGATGCTTTTCTTTTCAAAAATCTCTTTTTCCATGTCCTCGGTCATGTGCGCCAGGCCTTCTCTTGCGAAGGTGTCCCGGACTACCAGTTCAAAAAAATTGTGCAGCTTTTTCACATCCCCCGGCTGAGGTCTTCGAATATGTATTTTCGTCAATTCCCGCTCCCCCCCTTCATCATTGTCCCCATGCCTGTTAATACTACTTAATGGATTAACAGTTCCATAAAAGAACTACAGCATCGCCTCAAATTGTTTTATAGCCTTTTTGTCCAGCGCTCCCCCTGTAAGCGCCTTTAGTATATAGCCATCTATTTCATCAGTGGTTCGGCGCTTTTTTATCAGTACAAGTATATTCAGTATATCCAACAGTACTAATTTCCTCATCGTCTCTTTAACGCCGGCAATATTCACAGCCATCAATTCATGGGCTATCCTTTCATGCAGGTGGATTTTGCAGGGAACTATCTTGCTTAGCGACTGTATGCACTGGCGGACCGTAATGGGTTTTTCATCATAAAGAATGTTAAGATAATCGCCGATGGTTTTATCCATTTTATCGTCAGCATCCCACTTTGCATTTTCTGCGATAAGCATTACTCCAATACTCCTGTGGTATGAATTGCTACTCTTTATTAATGTACAAAACAAATCCCAATAGGGGTACACATCGTCATAGGATTCCGAACGGTGCTGTAATAATAGCAGTGAGTTATACCGTAATTTATCATCCTTATCGGTCAGCCATTCCACGAGCTGCCGCACATCCTCCGCGCTCAAGGTTTTTGAAACTTCAAGCAGCTCACTTTTTTCAAACGCCGATATCCTTTCAGCATTTTTCATAGCCTTCCCCGCCTTATAATTTGGATTTTTTAGGTCTAAACCGCCTTTGTATCCACTTTTTCTCAGTTATATGTGTAATCCCAAGCTTCAATACCGTCATATTGCCGTATGCCTTTTTGATGCCGCCTTGATTAATTTCTTCAGCGCGCTTCGCCTTTCCTTCGCCTGTTCGGGTGAACGCATTTCCTGTAAAACATGGGGCTTGCCTCATCATCCTTTATCTGGCATTCTCCAGTCGTTCGTCTTTTCCTTCAAAATGCATGAAAAAAGACGGCTCGTTTTGAACCGTCTTCGTATTCCAGTATGCAGCTATGGAAGAAATCAAAAGGCCCGTCCTTCTTCTCCCTAGCCTGCAAGCTCCATCCCCTTCTGGAGAGCTTTTTTGTTTATCTCAATAAACTGCGGCTTGACCTCTTGTTCTAATGCCTTGTCCCAGTCGAGGCTTTCCAAGCCTATGGCTTTAACCAGCGCCCCCAGCAGCACTATGTTTTGCGTCCTCGGGTTGCCCAGCTCCCTTGCCACATCGGCGGCCTTGAACACTATAGTCTTGACCTTGCCCTTTAGTTCCTCGATTATTCCCTCCGGGTACTCGGCAGCGCCGGTAAGAATTGGCATGGAAGGAATGGCGTGGTCGTTTACCACCATTACGCCGTCCTTTTTCAGGTATTCCAACATCCTTAATGCTTCCATCCGCTCAAAGGATACTATTATATCCGCCTGACCCTTGCCTATAATGGGCGAATACACCTTGTCGCCATATCTTACCTGAGTTGTCACGCTGCCGCCCCTCTGGGCCATGCCGTGCACTTCAGACATCTTTACATCATAGCCCGCGTTTACAAGGGCGGTGGATAAAACCTTACTTGTCAGTATTATACCCTGCCCTCCAACACCTACGAAGAGTATATTCTTAACATCTGCCATGATTATTCACCCACCTTCTCTATGGCTTTAAAGGCGCAGAGCTGCATGCACAGCTCGCAGCCGTTACACATGGTATCGTCTATTATAACCTTGCCGTCCTGCTTGGATATGGCCGGGCAGCCTATCTGCATGCAGGCGTAGCACTGCGTGCATTTATCCTGGTTTACCCGGCAGTAGCCCTTAGGCTGCGGCTCGGTCTTAATCAGCGCACAGGGCCATTTGGTCACTATTACATTGGGCTTATCCTTCTTCATGGCCTCGTTAACCGCTGCACGCATTTCCTTTAGGTTAAGCGGGTTCACAACTTTTACATCTTCTATGCCTAGGGCGTTACATATTTTCGGAATATCCAGAGCAGCGGTGTCTTCGCCCTTTAGGGTTTTGCCGGTACCGGGTTGTCCTGGTGACCGGTCATGCCGGTTATCCTGTTGTCGGCTATTATTACCGTTATATTGCTCTTGTTATAGGCTACATCCATAAGGCCGGTTAGCCCAGAGTGGAAGAATGTAGAGTCGCCAATTACCGCAAACACTTTGCCTTCCCTTCCGTTCTTGTCTATCGCTTTTTTAAAGCCATGGCCCGCGCTTATGCTGGCACCCATGCATATGCAGGTATCGGCAGCATTTAGCGGCGGGGCGGCGCCTAAAGTATAGCAGCCTATATCGCTGGTTACCACCGCGTCCTTCTTGCTTAGGGCAAAGAACAGTCCCCTGTGCGGACAGCCGGGACACAACACCGGCGGGCGGCCGGGCATCTGCCGGTCGGGCTTTATAAGCTCTTTTTCTGTACCCAAAAGGCTTCTTTCTATGATATCCGGATTTAATTCGAATATACCGGGTATCTTATCCTTTCCTATGCAGTCAAAGCCCAGTACCTTTACCGCCTCTTCGATGTAGGGTTCGTTTTCCTCTATCACATAAAGGGTTTCTACCTGCTTCGCAAACTCTGCGATTTTTTTCCTGGGCAGCGGGAAGGTCATGCCAAGCTTCAAGTAGGAAGCCTTGTCGCCGAACACTTCCTTTGCATACTGGTAGCTTATACCGCTTGTTATTATACCTACCTTTTTATCGTTCCACTCGATGAAGTTTAACGAAGTAGCGTTGCTTATCTCCTCTAGCTTTGCAAGCCTTTCCTCCAACGACACGTGCAGTTTACGCGCATTTGCCGGCGTTGCAATGTATTTGCCCATGTTTCTTTCATAGGGCTTAATACTTACTTCTTCCCTTTCACCAAGCTCCACCAGCGTCTTGCTGTGGCATATCCTGGTGGTTACACGCAAGAGTACCGGTACGTCAAACTCCTCACTTAACCTTATAGCTTCCAGCACAAAGTCCTTGGCTTCCTGGCTGTCGCTGGGCTCCAGCATTGCCACCTTCGCGGCCTTTGCGTAGTATCTGTTGTCCTGCTCGTTCTGGGAGCTGTGCAGCCCCGGGTCGTCGGCCGATACCAGCACAAGACCACCGTTTACGCCGGTGTAGGCTACTGTGAACAGCGGATCGGCGGCTACGTTTACGCCCACGTGTTTCATGGCTGCCAGTGCCCTGGCTCCGGATATTGAGGCGCCTATGGCCACTTCCAAAGCCACCTTTTCATTCGGCGCCCATTCCGCGTATATTTCTTCGTAGGGTGCGATGTTTTCCAATATCTCGGTGCTGGGTGTGCCCGGATAGGCCGCAGCTACCGTTACGCCAGCCTCGTATGCACCCCTGGCAATGGCCTCATTGCCGGATAGTAATTTCTTCAATCATCTCACTCCCTCACAAAATATGTTATTATTAGTCGGCTGATAATATAAACCCCAAACAAAATTATACATTAAACGCCTGCAAATATCACAGTCATATTTTTCCCGCGACAACGCTGCCCAGCGCAATTGAATAGAGTTTTACCTGGTGGGTGTCCGCCCTCGAAACCAGTACAATGGGCGCCTTTGCTCCCACGCTTATCACCCCTAGGATTCTGCACTGGCGAAATATGTCATGCACTTTCCTATGCCATTCCCCACCTCGATGGCGGGTACCAAAAGCACATCGGCCTCCCCGGCAACCGGGCTTTCCACTCCCTTGTGCTTTGCCGCCTCCTTGCTGAAGGCAAAGGTCAAAGGACAGCGGGCCGTCCACTATGGCGTCCCCGAATTCCCCGCTTCCGACATCTCTTTAAGTTTTGCTGCGTCCAGCGTCGCCGGCATCTTGTCATTCGTTTTTTCAACTGCTGTCAAAACGGCCACCTTGGGCTGCTCCAGTCCCAAAGCGTTGCAAACTTCAATGGCATTTTCTATAATCTGTTTTTTCTCCTCCAGCGACGGTGCTATGTTCATGCCGCCGTCGGTCAGGAATATCAGCTTGTGATACGCCGGAACCTTGTATACCATAACATGACTCAGCAAATTTTTGCCCCGCAGGCCTATTTCCTTGTCAAGTACAGCCCTTAACAGGTCCGCTGTACCCAGGATCCCCTTCATAACAAACTGTGCCCTGCCGCCGCTTACCAGCGATACCGCCTTGCGAGCCGCTTCCCTCATATCGGGAATATCAATTATTTCAAACTTTGTAACATCCATATTAACTCCGGCTGGCTATGTCCCTTATGGCTGCTCCGTCGCCCACAAGGATTGGCTCTGCAATCCCCAGCCTGTACGCTTCATCTACAGCCAAGAGCACTTCCTCGTCCTGGGCCGCCGCCACTGCAAGTTTCATAGTTCTTTGCATTTTGGCCCTTTGAAGCAGCTTTTCAAAATCCGTTATCATATCACATCGCTCCTTTCCATATAGTTATTCTTTACTTGGGATATTTATCCTTCATTTTTATCGAAAAATTTGAATTGTTAAAATCTTTTTAGGTGCATAGTTCTAATATACCAAAAAGTATAAAACAATTATAGCCAGTAAAAGGATGGGCCAAAACAGTCTGTATTCCGATAATACTCTTTAATGCTTACCTTAAAGTATTCGGCGGTAAAAACTGCGCATAGATGCATAGGGGAGATATAATAAAATGCGAAAGCCGAAGCGAAAATAAGTGAAGTAATATACGCCTCGGAGTAAACACCGCCTGCAAGGGGTAAAAACAGCGGCAGCAGCATGCCTAAAACAGCAGAACTGTTTGCCGTTATTATACCCAAAACCGCTGTTGAGAGTATTATTAGTATTCGAACATCCATACCGGATGCCAACAAATCATTTATCCACTGTGCAACAGAAGGCATCTGCTTTATAAACCCCTGTAGGCACATAATACCTGCTACGGAATATACCATTTTCCAGTCTATTCCATGCACTAATTCTCTTAGAAAATTGCCTTTATCTTTTCCCCCCAGGAAATAGGCAATGGCAATTCCCGGCAGCAAAGCAACGAAAAAGGGCAGCCCAAAGGCCAGATTAAACAAGACGCCTATCCATAGGGGAGACGTATACATAAGAGCTGCACCGATTCTTTTTAGTATTCCCTTAGTGGACCTTACAGCCTCACCCGCGGCAGCTTTTACACTGCTTCTTACATAAATCGTATACCCGGCTATTATTGATACTATTCCTATGGGGGCATTATATTTTATTATGGTATAAGGGCTTATTCCTGATATCTGGCTTGCCAGAATCATCGTGGTGGAAAAGGGAAACAGGAAAAATGAAAGGTGTCTGAATACTACGTTTATGGCCGACTTGCGAACATTTCCAATCCCCATCTTGTCTCCCACGCTGTCCACCACCGGTGCCGACATAACCGCCCCTCCCGGTACCGACAGTACTCCTACCAGTAATGGCAGGAACATCAGTGAAAACCAGTTGTTGTTGAATAACTCTTCAAGGGAATCCGCCATTTTGTTTAGTACACCATACTTCTTAAGAAGATAGCTAAGAATACATATAATTATTATTACCGTTAAAAGCTGCACAGTTGCCCTTTCGGTAATTGAAAAAAATAGCACGTTCAATACTTTCATAGGACCAAAACCCGCTACAAATCCCATAACAATTGACGCCACCAGCATCGTTGTGCCTATGTTTACTTTCTTTAAAATCATAACAATAATAACTGCGAACCCTACTGCCAGGCCTACTAATTCTCTCACAATACAGCCACCCTTTACTATGAATTATACATTAAACCTGAAATTGATTATATCGCCGTCCTGTACTATGTAGTCTTTGCCCTCCAGCCTGTACAGGCCCTTTTCCTTCACCTTTGCCATCGAACCTAGGTCCCTCAGGTCGGAGTACTTTACCACTTCCGCCCTAATAAACCCCCTCTCTATGTCCGAATGAATTTTTCCCGCTGCCCTGTGGGCGGTGGTTCCCTTCTTAACGGTCCATGCCTTCACCTCGTCCTCCCCGGCGGTAAGGAAGGAAATCAGCCCAAAGTATTCATACGTTGTCCGGGCCAGCCTGTCTATCCCCGGCTCAGTTATCCCTGCCTCCTCCATGAACAGTTTTTTGTCCTCCTCGTCAAGATGGTCAATCTCCACCTCCATCTGGGCGCATATTTCCATAATGGGCATTCCCTTTTCCCGGGAGTACTTGTACAGTTCTTCCTTTTGCGGGTAGTCTCCGGAGGACAGTTGGTTCTCGTCAATATTTATCACAAGCAGCATGGGTTTTACCGAGAGAAAGTTAAAAGTCTTAAGATGTTCCTTTTCCTCGTCGTCAAGGTCCAGCGAGTGTATCGGCAGTTCCTCCTCAAGGGCGGCCATGCATTTTTTTAACACCGCCAACTCTTCCCGCATGACGCTGTTTATCTTCTTTGAACCTTCTATCCTTTCTATCCTGGTCTCAATAATGGCAAGGTCCGCCAGCAGCAGCTCGGCGTTAATCGTGTCTATATCCCTTAGGGGGTTTATGTCTCCCTCCACGTGGACCACGTTTTCGTTTTCAAAGGCCCTTACTATCTGGACAAGGGCGTCCACTCTGCGTACCGATTCAAGGAACTGGTTGCCCATGCCCATCCCAGCGCTGGAACCCCTCACCAGTCCCGGCAGGTCTATTAGCTCCATGGTGGCATAGGTGGTCTTTTTGGGTTTATACAGGCTGGACAAAAAGTCCACTCTTTCATCGGGTATCTTGGCAGTCCCGACATGGGCCTGGGTTTTACCGGACGAAAAGTGCTGGTTTCCAGATTTGAATGGGTCAAAAGGTTAAAAAGGTAGTCTTCCCCACCGTAGGCAGCCCGGTAAGTCCTATTTTCATAACGTCCATCACCCTCTTACACGCATTGTTCTTACCCTGCACACTATTATAACATATTCTCTACCCTGGGTACTTATCCATAGCTTTACTTTTCAACAAGACCGAACCTTTCTTTTAGGGCCAGTACTCGCTTCACCGCCCTGTCAATGGTTTGCCGGTCAATTTCACCGTTTCTTAACGCCCCCGCCAGCGCATCAAAGACCATGGCCATGTTATCCCTTGTATGCCCTACAAGAACCATGTCAACTCCCGCCTTTACAGCGCGTATCGCGGCTTCGCCGGGGCTGTACAGCTTGGTAATCGCCCCCATGTCCAGGTCATCGGATACCACCACTCCGTCAAACCCAAGCCGCTTTCTCAGTATATCGCCTATTATTTCGGGAGACAATGTGGCGGGATTGTCGGCGTCAACCTGCGGCAGCAGGATATGGGCGCTCATTATCGCAGGTACTCCCGCTTCCACCGCTTTCTTAAATGGAACCAGCTCAAAACTTTGCAGCCTGTCCATTGTGTTTTCCACTACCGGCAGGTCGGTATGGGAATCCACCAGCGTATCCCCATGCCCGGGGAAATGCTTCGCTACGGGAATTATTCCCTTGTCCAGCGTACCCTGTATGAAGGCAAGCCCCATTTTAGAGACGGTTTCAGGATCGCTGCCGAAGGCCCTGTCCCCTATCACGGGATTATTGGGATTGCTGTTAATATCCAGTATTGGCGCAAAGTTTAGGTTAATACCCATTTCTTTAAGCTGGATCGCCATATCGCCGGCGGCTTCCCTCACCCTGTCCGGGTCGCCGTCCGCAGCCAGCACCATCGCAGAGGGAAACTTACCCCTTTCCCCCGGCAGCCGGTTCACCCGTCCCCCTTCCTGGTCGGTTCCTATTAGCATGCCTACGCCCCCGGGGCCGGTTTCCAGCCCTTTCAGGGCACTGGTAAGGGCTGCCACCTGCTCGGTGCTTCTTATATTTCTGCCAAACATTATAACCCCGCCTATCCTTCGCTCCTTCAGGAACTTCGCGGTATCCCCGTCCAGTTCGGTTCCTTCAATACCCACCATTAAGAGCTGTCCTATCTTTTCTTCCGGTGTCATACCCTCCAGCAGCGAATCCAAGGCGGATTTCTGGTTTTCTGCCTCGGGCTGCTGTTGGGGCGTTATTTTTTCTTCATTTTTCCTGATACATCCTGGGATAATAACGGCCAGCGCCATTATTAGCAAAAGCAGTCTTTTCATTTTCAAAAACCCTCCTGGTGTTTTACTCCTCACAAGAATTTGCGCACCGCTTTTCCCCCCAGGTAATTGAACTTTTTGCCCTGCCAAGTATCCAGTGCGTTCATTTGCTCCTCTATGTATTCTTTTACTTTCCACCAGCTTGTATCCCAGTTGGCCGTAATTGTTTCCTCCTCCGGCGCCCTGCCAATCAGCCTTTGCACCACGATGTCCGGGCTTAAATGCTCCAGAAAGGCTATAACCCTTCTTGCGTATTCCTCCATCGAAACAAGCCGGATGCTTTTTTCATTGTACAGCCTGGCCAACCGGGTCCCCTTTACTATATACATAGAATGAAGCTTTACCTGCTGCACTCCCAGGGCTGACAAGACAGCAAGCGTTTTCCACCGCGTCCGCCATGTTATCCCAGGGCAGGTCCGATACAAGATCGGCACATACGCCAAAGCCCGCATTCCCTTACCCTTAATACACCGTCTATGAACTCGGCAATTATGACCCTGTTTAGCCTTGCAAGGGTGTGGTAGTTTACCGTCTGAAGCCCCAGTTCAAAGGTTACTTCAATCCCGGTCCGCCTAACAAAATCGCTTGCCTCCGCCAGGTGACGGTCGCTAATACAGTCCGGCCGGGTAGAAATATACACTTCCACTATCCCGGGTACGCAGGCCTGGTCCAGGTAATGGGAAAACCTTTCGGGAGGCATATAGGTATTGGAAAAGTTTTGGAAGTAGGCGATGTACTTTTTGGCATGGTATTTTTCCCCTATGTATTCCATGTTCCGTTCAAGCTGTTCCTTTACCGGTACCATCTCCGGCAAGGCCTCAAACCCGGCACCGGATTCGCCGCAAAAAATACACCCGCCGAGGCCCAGTTCGCCGTCCCTGTTGGGGCATGTAACCGGCAGGTTCACCGGAAGCTTGTACACCTTGCACCCGTGCTTATTTCTTAAATACTCCGAATACACCCTGTACCTGGGCCTTAACATACCTATTTCCCCTCCCCGGCCTGTCCCTTAACACCGCCGCCTTCCGGGCGCCCCTGTATCAATACAGCCGGACCGGCATAAATCCGAGCCTGTCACAGGAAGTGAGGACAAAATCTATGCCTTCCACCCGTCCCTCCACCGCATCCTTGAAGTCAGGCCCGTGAAGATGCCCGTAGATACATTTGCTTACCCCGTAATCCTTCATCAGATCCAAGAACTCCCGGGACTCTTTGTCGGTATAAAAGGGCGGGTAATGCAGCATTGCCAAAATCTCACGGCAGTTATTGCCCTTCAAGCTTTTGAGGACAGTTCAACCTTCCCAATTCCCTGGAAACTTTATCATCATGCTCGGTAAATTCAGGATTGTCAGGGCTAATCCGCTTGGTACCACTGAATACCCACCCTATCGCAAACAAAGCTGTTGTTGTGTAGGAAATATATTGTAAAAGCCCTTGCTCTCTAAAAATTTGTACATTTTTTTAAGTGGTCCACCAGTAGTCGTGGTTTCCTTGCATAGAATTTTTTTGCGTGCAGGTTTGATAAAAACCGGAAATCCGCCTCCGCCTCCTCAGGTATGTAGCCCAGGACAGGTCGCCTGGAATGACACCCAGTCGTCGTCGGTTATGGTTTTTATTCCAGTTTTCATCAATCTTCTGCATATAATTCTCCCATCCTCCGCCGAAAATATCATAGGTTTTGTTTACAGCCGCTGGACAGGTGTAAGTCGGAAATCGCGTATATAGCCCATACTGAATTCTCCCGTATTAACTCTTTCACAAGATAATTAAGAAAGGGCGTCACGTCTGCCCCCGTACCGTGCTCGTTCTTGGCTGCCACGGCCTCTTTATTGCAAACCGTCTGCGGTATAACCTCCCCAGGCTCCCCCATGTGAGCAAAAATTATCTATCCCGGGGTGGACAGGCCTATAAATAAGTTTGTGCGGTATTGTTAAAGGTCGGCCATAAAGCCCCCTCCTGAAAACCCCCGGCCTTTTCCTGGCGAAATATAGCAGCGCTCCCAGCATACCGAAAATAGCTCCCGAAGCCCCGGCGGAAACCGCCCGGGTGAATAAGAAGCTGAATACGCTGCCGCAAATCCCGGCGGCTCCAAAATCACCGCAAACCTGCTTGTTACCATAAACCCGCTCCGCAATGCCCCCAACTGGTAAGGCACTGGGAATTGAAGGCGAATTAAGACGAAAGCCCATGAAGAAACATCAGGCGTGCAGCCTCCAATACAATACGGTGCAAGGGGGCGCATACATGGCACCAAACCTTATTAACACGCCTACATTGGTGGAGCCCCCGCCAGTGTCATAAGCACCCACATGATTACATTTATGGCAATAATTGCTCGAAAGGTTACAACCGGCCTTGTCTCCCCTTCCCTTTTGTAGAGGGTTTCTCAAATCCACCAGGGTTATACCTTTCCAGCTTATTTTTATCGGCAAAGTCCCGAAGCACATGCCCCAGCTTTTCAATGCCGTATTCATCCCCCAGCACCGACCCGTTTCAATGTCCACCCAAAGGCTGGACAGGGTTATACCGATAACCTTCTTGCGTCATCATTGATCGATATCCGTTCAAAAATACGTTTGCAACCCATGCCCGGGAGCTTCAAACGTCACCATGTATTCCCAGCGCCAGGGATAAGCCGGTAGTCGATAAACTCATCATACCTGCCATCAGGATAAAACACAAACTCCAGGTCACTCACCCTTTCTTCTTACAAGGACGCGAAGTCCGGCTGCCCCTCAACCTCCAGCAGTGAATATGCCATTTCTCCTATCAACCAGGCGGATACGGCATTTATGTACGTGTCTTTAAAATCCATTGTCACACCATCATAAGCGGTAGGTTAAAGCCGCGGGGTTCACGCCTTTCACTACCTTACCTTAACCGTTTCCTTTTTCTGTCCATTTCTCCGCCCTTTTCATAATCTTTTTAACAATGTCGGGTACCATATCGATAAGTCTTTCCAGGCCGGTATTCCCGTTTAGCGGTATTACCGATATGTCCCCCTCCTTTATAACTATAACCGCGGTGGGCGAAATCTTGGCACCCAAGCCTGCGCCGGCACCGCCCTTCTGTGGTTTGCTGTCCTTTGCGCCCTCGCCGCTGCCGCCGCCGGTACCCATCCCAAAGGTGACATTAATCACCGGGATAAGAGTTATGGCTCCTACCTCAATGGGCTCCCCCACAACGGCCTTTGTTGTCAGGAACTCCTCCATTTCCTGAAATATGGTCTTTAGATTACCCGTTAAATCCATACTCTCTACCTCCCTTTACGTTGATTCTTCCCAGGAACCAATCCCTGATGTATACGGCACCGTGCTTAAATCCTATAAAAACCAATACTATCGGTATTATTACCCCTTTAAGGTATAAATCAACCTCAAAGTTTTTACCGGAAAAATCCGGCGTGTATTGCAGCACGCCGCTGCAGTATGCTGAGATGCACGCCATAAGTCCCGCGGCCATACCGGTGTATGCCGGGTCTTCAAAGCCAAGTTTAAGCCTGATTGTCCCTTGTTTTCCCATGGTCGTTTTTATAATGTCCCGGACTAATCCAGGAATATATTTAAAATACTTCCTTTTTGACCTATATGCCGAAATTATGCCCGGCGTTTCTTCACCGCTCACAACTGGGCGGTCCTTAACCGAAGAGGAACTGTAAAGCTGCAGCCCCAGCGCTTTGAATGTCATAGTGCAGTGACCCGCCTGCCCATGGTAACTGCAGCAGAAAAGCCCCGCTCCATAGCATGCCCTTCCGTTTATGTACAACCCGTGGCTATTGTTTACCGCCAGGCAAAGCCTTATCGGTATAAGCAGAACCATCAAACTTGCAGCGACCAGTACCCAGAACACGTTCACAGCCCTCACCACCGTACCCTTATCGTCCCTTGCATTATAACTGAATAACTGATATATTCTTTATTTCCTGTCAAATACCTGCTTGTTATCGACGATTAAATCGCCTACAGCCTTATAATAGGCATAATAATTAAGCAGCAGCTTTTTACGCCACCGCTTAATCCTGAAAAAAAACGAACAGAAAGCGGTACAGACAGTGTAATTGTGCCCTGCGACAATAATGAAAGAAGGGCCCTAACCCTCGGGCGACAGAGCAGGATCTAAAAAATTTCCTGTGAAATGTTTTCCCTTCGGGCGTATATCACAAATATTAGCTGGTCAATATATACAGTCATAACAGTGCTTATAAGGGCAGCGGCCGCCGCTAATGGAATTACTG
>JAXGPT010000016.1:0-41537 GCA_040766775.1 Bacillota bacterium
TATATCCACCAGGCCTTTAATGCCGTTATGCAGCACAACCAGCCACCTTCCCCGCTATTTCACACTGCTTTTTTTATATTATTCGACCAAAATATCCCAAATCCTCCCCGTAATTCCAAAATTTAAAGCTGGCTTTTAACCACCGGTTTTTTCAGTTTTCCCTGCCTTACCAGCCTCTCAAGGAATGCCCTCTCCATTTTTCTCACCAGTCTTGTGGTTATAAATTCCTTCTCGTCGATTGGAACTACCAGCACTGCATAAAGTCCCAGCCTTTTACCGCCAAATATGTCTGTAAAGATTTGGTCCCCTATAACCGCGGTGTTAGACGGGGTCTTGCCCATCGCGGCCATGGCCTTCCGAAAGGCCCTTTTCCCCGGTTTTCCCGCCCTATATACGGCGGGTATTCTTACAGCCTCGGTAAACTTCACCACGCGGTCCTTTGTATTGTTGGACAGAAGGCAGGCCTTAAAGCCCAGTTCCTCAAGACGGGCAAACCATTCAACAACCCTGCGGTCGGCGGTTTTGGCGCCCCACCGGACAAGGGTATTGTCAATATCTATAATAAGACCGTCTATGCCTCTCTTTTTAAGCCCTTCAAGGTCAATATCAAACACCGATGCTACGTATTCGTCCGGCAAAAGCAGCTCCAACATATGTCTTCCCTCCAAGCCTTTATTCTTTTATATATTATCACAATTCCATATAAAGACAAACAACGGCCCTATAACTCTTAATAAGGAACCGTTGTTTTAACTGTAACTTTGGTACCGTATTTGTTTTGGCAGCAAAAACCAGTACAGCAGACTTACCGGGAATGCTAATTCAAAGCATTGCCGATGGGGAAAATGGTTGCGTTTAACGACCTGTTTGAATAAGTTCTGCTTTCAATATTATCCGTGCCTATTGCAACCGTTTCAAGGGAGTATGTGTTTATACCGGCCGGCGGAGTATCCACCCAGGTTAAGGAAGCAATCCTCGTATAATCATTTCCTCCTGCAGCTACCGGGTTGTTCAATTCATCATCCCTTATAGTTATTGTCACAATGTCTGTAAACGCAGGCGTATCCTGTCCCGGCAGCAGTGTCCTGCGGGCTAGAGCAATACTCACACTAGATAAGGCCAAATCTCCAGTACCATCGGTTTCTACGTTAATCTGCACCATTGCGTCCAATTTGACCCTGTCTCCCACGTTTGTCTGGATAGGCTGCAAAGTGATAATAGAAGGTCCCGTCCCTATTTCCATTTCTTCTCTATCCTGGGCAAACGCAAACCTTATTCCCGGAATTTGGTTGACGGTATCGCAGCATTTAATCGGGCATGACTGAACCACAACGTTGTTATTGATCGGAGTATAATTTGGCATTAACTCATCATAGTCCTTTGACATAATAAACCCTCCTATTAGTATTAATGCGCCTTGTAGCTAACCCTCCCGTCTTTGTTTCCAGTACAATATACGGATGCCAGTCAAAAATGGTTACCTCAATAAAACAAAAACGGCCCCTTCGCATTTATGAAGGAACCGCTTTCCTTTCAGTATTTTTATTTTTTTATCCTGCCATCTATGCTTATCTCGACAAGTTCCAGCGGGACATTCTTTCCCGATGCCTTTACCGCTTCGGCCGCCGCCCGTACCATACCCTTGCAGCAGGGCACCTCCATGACGGCCACCGTTACCTTTTTAATATCGTTTTGCTTTATGATTTCCGTCAGTTTTTCAATGTAAAACTTTACATCATCAAGCTTGGGACAGCCCACTACAACGCTTTTGCCCCTTAAAAGGCCAAGGTGGTAATCGGCATAGGCAAAGGGCACGCAATCTGCGGTTATAAGCAGGTGGCTTCCGTCAAAATACGGAGCATTAACCGGTACAAGGCTGAGCTGAACCGGCCACTGGGAAAGTTGCGGTTTAATTAAAACCGGCACGTCTTCGGTAGCTGACCATGCGTTTTCTTTATCTGCCCTTTCTCTTATGGAAACAACCCTGCTGCCCGGGCAGCCGCCACTTTGCCGTACTTCACTTTTTATTTTCCCGGTCTTTTTCCTCCAGGTACTTTTTTACCGCCTCTTCGTCAAATTCTTCGGCTTCTCTTTCAATTATTTCAATGGCATCCATAGGGCATGTGCCAAGGCATGCTCCCAAACCGTCACAGTACTTGTCGCTTACAAGCCTTGCCTTTCCGTCGATAATCTGAAGGGCGCCCTCGGCACAGTTAGGTATGCACTGCCCGCAGCCGTTGCATTTTTCTTCATTTATCTTGACAATCTTTCTCACAGCCATCTTTGTTACCCCTTTATTTTAATATGATAAGTATAACAATTTTTCTTTAATAAGTATAACAGTTCTTGAACCCTTATTCGGTAACGTTGGTTACCCGGTTTTTAATAAAATCATTCTTTTTTAGGACCAAATCTTCCCCATGATTTTTCCCCCCCATCCACCGCCGGCCTTTATCGCAATGGCCACCGATTTACCTGGAACCATATTTATAATGCCAAAGCTTTTATTTGTTTTGGTAGACAGAAATTGAAAACCCACTGTTTCAGTTCCCAAACAGTGGGTTTCTGGTCAATATGGCTGCACCACCCCGCAGGCCAGCCGCTTGCCGGCGTCCCCGGCGGGCTGTGTCCTGTAATCGTCCGGGTTTTGATGGACAATTACCGCTTTCCCCATTATGTCTTTCACTTTGAACCGGTTTGTAAAAAAACACATCCTTGCGTAGCCGCTGTTTGAAAACAGCACCGGGAAGTCCCCGCGTGGTTCCCGTGGGGCTGGCCGTCAGGATTCCAGTGCCCGCCCGCATCCTGAAAGGGGTCTTCCGGGTCGCCCACCGTGCATGTGCCGTACATGTGCAGGTGAAAACCGTGGGGACCTATAGGAGCCTCGCCGCCCATTGCCGGACGGTATTGGGGCAGGCCGGTTACTTCTGCCCGCACCTCGCAGCCGCCCGGCACGTCCCTGAAACATACCACGCCGGTTATATGCGGTGCCAAAGGGCCGCCCTTCAAATATGCGACGGCTGTTCCGCTTATGCTTTCCCTCCCGTACATAGGTTTCACCTCCGCCAGTAGCAATGAATCCGGTTTTTGTAACATTTTTGCTATGCCCGTTACATTATATGCTTTACCGCCTCCTTGTGATTAAGATTGAACGCTGTGTATTAACGCCGGGTTTTTTAAACTGGCTGTCCACAGCCGCCGACATTTATAGTAGAATAGACATGGATGATAGAAATGTTTTCCGGAGGATAACCAAATATGAAGCTTAGGGGAAGCACCCTTGTCATACTGGCTGCGTTTTTTTATGGAATAAACGTGGTTATATCAAAGACCGCCTACACCGAAGGCGCAAACCCCATGTTTGTGCTGGCCATGAGATTCCTTATCGCCTCGGTGTTGTTATGGGGCTACAACCTGGTTTCCAAGGGTCGGGAAAGGGTGCTGGCTTCAACTGAGCAGCTTAAGGTCCTGGTGCTTATAGGCGGGGTTGTATACGCAGCGTTTTCAATGTTCTACTACAACTCGATAAACCATATTCCCGTATCCCTTGCCTCGGTGATATTTTACCTGTACCCGGTTGTCGTAAATGTTTTCATGATTGCGGTAATCGGTGAACGGGCGGTCCCAAGGCAGATTCTTGCACTCGTTATGGCAACCGCAGGCTGTTTTCTTATGGTTTGGTCACCGGTATCCGACTATAACGCCCTGGGCATCCTGCTGGCTTTTGGGGCATGTTTTTCCTTCAGCACCTACTTGATACTGCTGGACAGCAAATTCGCCGAAAGCCTTAAGAGCATGGAACCCTTGACCGTCACTGCCTATATTACATCGGCTGCCGCCATTACACTGCTTGCTTCGGCTTTATTGACCGTAAACCTCTGGACCGACGTAACGCCCAAGGCCTGGCTGGCGGTGTTGGCAAGCGCTTTCTTCTCAACTTTTTTGTCAAATCTGCTTTTCTTTACCGGGCTGCGGGAAACCGGATCGTCAAGAGCCTCCATTCTGAGCACTTTTGAACCGGTAGTAAGCGTTGCACTGGGGGTAATAATGCTTGAGGAACTGCTGACCCTTTTCCAGTTTACCGGGGTTGCCATGATAATACTGGCGGTAATCATGATAAACATGCTAAAGATGAGCAATGCCGAAGATAAGTAGAACAACTGCCTTTGACAGTTGTTCTATAGGAATTCCCTGCTAAGTTTTTTTATAGCTCTCTTTTCTATCCTCGAAACATAGGAGCGCGATATCCCCAACATTTGGGCTATCTCCCGCTGGGTCTTTACTGTACCGTCTGACAATCCGTATCTCAGTTCAAGAACGACTTTTTCACGCTTTTTTAATACCCTGTCCATTATTTTATACAGCTTGCCGGTCTGCAGCTTTTTTTCCACTTCATCAAGGACCGTGTCTGTCTCTGTGCCCAGGATATCCAGCAGCGAGATTTCGTTGCCTTCCTTGTCTATGCCTATCGGGTCCTGCAGCGACAGTTGGTTTTGTACCTTCTTATTGGACCGTATGGTCATCAGTATTTCGTTCTCAATACACCGGGCGGCATAGGTGGCAAGCCTTGTGCCCTTGCTATGGTCAAAGGTGGTAATGGCCTTAATAAGGCCGATGGTGCCTATTGAGATTAAATCGTCTGCGTCCCTGCCAATATTGCTGTACTTTTTTACGATGTGCGCAACCAGCCTTAGGTTTCTCTCGATGAGTATATTCTTTGCCGTCTCGTCACCCTGCTCGTACAGTTTTAGAAACAGTTTTTCTTCCTCTTCTGTGAGGGGCTGTGGAAAGGAGGAGTTGCCTGTTACGAAGGAAAACAGCACCAGCGTTTCCTTCAGCATGGCTGCGGTAATAGCCGCAATGGCTGCCAGCATTAAAATGCTCACCTCCGAAAATAGGGTCACTCTAAATTATATGAGCCCAATCTTCGGAATGTGCATGTACCGCTACCTTTGGTCATAAATAAATTGTACCGTCTTCTTACCTTTCACCCAGCTCCATTATCCTTCGGGCAATATCCCTGAAAACCGGGGCGGCAACGCCGCCGCCGCTCCTTCCGTTCTCAACAAGTACCGTTATTACGTACTTTGGATAGAGCCTTGGAACATAACCGGTGAACCATGCATGAAGCACTTCCTTGCCGTTCATCCTCTGCCCTGTCTGGGCGGAACTGGTTTTTCCCGCAACCCCGCCAAAGCCTGGCAGTGCCGCCATGGTGCCGGTACCGTCGTCCACCACCATCTCCATCATCTTTCTTATCTCCATGGCCACAAAGGGCGATATAATCTTTTGGGGCTTTTCAGGCGCTTCTATGGCAATTCTTTTACCGGAACCGTCAACCAGTCCCTTTACCACGTAGGGCTTTTTGTACACGCCGTTGTTGGCAATAATGTTGGTCATTGCAGCCACCTGCAGCGGGGTGACCAGTATATCACCCTGTCCGATAGATATATTGCACAAATCTGGCCTGTAAATGCTCTCCTCCCGTGGTATCAGCCCCGCCTGTTCTTCCAAAGGGTTTATTCCTACAATACTTCCCAACCCGAATCTCCTTGCCATCTCTGTTATACTCTTACTGCCTATTCTTTGTCCTATTTCAATAAAAAATGTATTGCAGGACCTCGCATAGGCTTCAAATATGTTAAGGTCCCCGTGGCCCCCTTCATCATAGCTGGAGCACTTCACTCTTAGACTTCCCACCTCGATATAGCCGGGACAGTAAACGGTTTCAAAGGGGCTTATCCGGCCGTCTTCAAACGCTGCGGCGGAAACCACCGTTTTAAATATGGACCCGAGGTTGTACTGCTGGAAAGCCTTGTTCAGCAGTTCGCCCCTCTGACCGTCCAGGTATTTTTCCACGTTTTGCTGCTCATAGTTGGGCCTGCTGACCATTGCCAAAAGCCCACCGCTTTCCACGTCCAGCACCACTACCGCCCCCTGCATTCCCGACCGGTCCATCACCGCCTCCGTCGCTTTTTGGATGTGGTAGTCTATGGTAAGCTGAAGGCCATAGCTCCGGCTTCCCTGTTCTCCGTTCACCATTTTGTACCCTAGACCCTGGATCAGCCTTTTGCTGCCGTCCACCATCGCGGCTATCGCCGTCTCTCCTTCCGCCGAAAGATAGCTTTCGTACAGCCTTTCCAGTCCCGACCGGCCCACCCCGTCACTGTTGTCTATATAGCCAATTAAGTGTCTTGCCATGCTCTCGGTGTCGTACCTTTCAATATCTTTTATAACCATAATTCCCCTGCAGCCGCTTTCCGTCACCGCCGCGCCGTTACCCTTAAGTACCAGTTTAAAGGGTGCGCCGGCCTCTTCCAGCTCCTCCAGGGCTTCCTCGTAACTCAAATCGGTATTTTGCGCGATCACTGTTGCGGTTGCTGTCTTATCTTCAACAAGGGAGGGAAACACCACCATTGTATCTACCAAGCGCCTGCCGGTAAGTGGAATCATATTGGCATCATAAAACTGCCCTCTGGAAAAATCCAGGGGCAGGTAAAGCATGCGCTGGTTCGCAGCCTTTTTTGAATACCCTTTGCCTTGTATGACCTGTATTTGGAACAATCGCACTGTCAAAACCTGTAGAAGTGCCAATATTACGCAGCCGGTAAGCAGTATCCTTTTCTTGCTGCGACCCCATTCTATGCTCATTTTAACACCCTCCGGCAAAGTACTTACCTTTGTATTATTGCCCTTGCCGGAAAGATTATACGGTTATTCCACCGCGGGTTTTCTCAATATATCATAGGGTTTTACCGGTTGTCCAACCGGCATCTTTATCAGCTGCTGCGGGTGAGGCGCCGATTGTATGCTGTTTCCATCCTCATCCTGCATCCATTCTACCTTTTGAACGAAATAATCCCTGCCGGGACCAGTGACTTCAATGCTGTCGCCCACAAACATCCGGTTTCTCTGCTGGATGGTCGCCACCCCGCTTTTTGGGTCGTAATCAAGCACCAGTCCCACAAAGTCGTAGTCCCGTATGTAACTGCTGTTATCGTAAATCTGCATACCCCCATCCGTCTCTTTGAAATAGAAGCCGGTTGTAAACTCCCTGTGACTTGCCTTGGACACCTCCTCCAGCCATTTCCCTTTGTTTTCCTGGTATTCGCCGGGGTTGCTATACCATGCATCAATGGCTTCACGGTAGGCCTTTACCACCGTTGCCACGTAATAGGCGCTTTTCATCCTGCCCTCAATCTTGAGGCTGCTAAGGCCGCTTTCAATAACCTGGGGTATATGCTCTATCATGCAAAGGTCCTTAGAATTCATTATAAAGGTGCCGTTTTGGTCCTCGTACACAGGGTAGTACTGTCCCGGTCTTTTTTCTTCAACCAGGTGGTATTTCCACCGGCAGGGATGGGCACAGTCCCCCAGGTTGGAATCCCTTCCCGCCATGTAATTGCTTAAAAGGCACCTTCCCGAATAGGATATGCACATCGCACCGTGTATAAAGGCTTCCATTTCAAGGTCCGGCGAAGAAGCTGCCCTGATTTCACGTATTTCCTCCAGCGACAGTTCCCGTGCCAGAATTATCCGTTTTGCCTCAGGCGGTGCCAAAAATTCGCGGCCATGTAGTTCACAGTATTAGCCTGGGTGCTCACATGGATATCCATTCCTGGCAGTACTTCCCTTACCATTTTCAATACTCCCGGATCGGATACTATCACGGCATCCACCCCCGTCCCGGACGCTTCCTTCAAAAAGCTGTCCAGCCCATTAAGGTGCCGGTTGTGGGGTATTATATTAACGGTGAGGTAACCCTTTACCCCCGCCTTGTGGGCAAAGTCCATGCCCTTCCGCATTTCTTCCATGGTCAGGTTCCCCGCTCCTGCTCTAAGTCCAAACCTTTCACCGGCAAAGTAAACCGCGTCCGCCCCGTATATTACAGCCATTTTCAGTTTTTCCAGGTTTCCGGCAGGGGCAAGCAGTTCAACCCTGTTCATCCATTGTCCCTCCTTTGACGCTTACCGACACACCGTCGCCTATGGGCACTATCGCAGTGTCCAGCAGCGGATGCCGGGTTATGTTTTCCAAGAAATGCCTCATCCTTTTCACTATGGTTATTTTTCTCCTTTTTACAAGGCTGTCGCTGGCCACCATGCCGCGAAAAAGCACGTTATCGCATACCAGTGCTCCGCCCGGTGCCAGCAGGTTAAGGATGGTACCAAGCATTTCCCCGTAATGACCCTTTGCCCCGTCCAAAAATACAAGGTCAAAGGGCCCGTCAAGCTGCCCGAGAACCACCAGGGCGTCTCCCTCTATTACTTCAATGGCGTTTTCAAGGCCGGCAGCTTTTATGTTGCACCTTGCCCTCTCCACCATATCCCGGTCAATTTCCAACGATACCACCTTGCACCCGTCACCGGCAGCCTTCGCCATAACAATGGCGGAATATCCTATTGCGGTACCAACCTCAAGAATTCTTTTACTTTTGAAGCCCTTTATCAAAACTTCCAAAAGCCTTGCAACTTCCGGCTGGACTATCGGCACCCTATTCTTCCTTGCATAGTCTTCCATGCCTTTAAGTATACCCTCGGAAGGAACAAGGCTTGCCCTTATATACTCCTGCACGTAATCCTTTGAAATGTTTGCCATATCTTTTCCTTCCCTTAACTGCAATAGGTGGCATAATCACCACCTATTGTTTTCACCCTGGCAATATTTATTCAACCTACTGCCGGTATTTTTCCTTGTCCTTCAAAAACTGCTGGTAATTGCTGCTGAATACGTTGGTGCCTTCGTTTGTTGCCACGAAATAAAGGTAATCGCTGTCCGCCGGCTCCATCGCCGCTTTCAGCGCCTCCCTTCCCGGGGATGCAATGGGCCCTATGGGAAGCCCCGGTATGATGTAGGTGTTATACGGCGATTGTATCTGCGTGTCTTTGGTGGACAGCCTTGGCTTACGCTCCTTAAGCACGTACTGCACGGTGGCGCAGGACCCCAGGTTCATGCCTAATTTGAGCCTGTTATGAAACACTGCCGATACATACGGCAGTTCATCGGCAGTACCCGCCTCCCGCTCCACTACCGAAGCCAGTGTTACAACCTCATCCACTGTCAAATCGCCTTCCCAGTCCAGGAGGCCTATTTCCGTCGCAACCTCCTCAAACCTTGCCAGCATCCGGCCTATAATGGAGTGGATGGATTCCCCGACAAAAACTTCGTATGTATCGGGGAACAAGTACCCTTCCAGCCTGTTTTCCCGACCGGGGATGCTTTTTACAAATTCATACTCGAATACCCCCTGCTCACCTCTTTCATGAACTCTTCCCTTTCGGCTATTCCTTTACGGTGCAGCAGGTCTGCTATCTGCCTCAGCTCATACCCTTCGGGTATGGTAAACCTTACCGTTTCTTTATAAAGGTTCCCCCTAGTAATCTCTTCCATGATATCCTGCATATCGGTGCCTACATTTATCAAGTATGCTCCGGCACGGTACCTTTCTTCGTAGCCCCTAAGCCGGGTGGCTATCCTGAAAGCAAGGGTGCTTCGTATCAGCCCCTTTTTCTTGAGGATTTCGCCTATCTCCTGGGTGGTGCTCCCCATTGGTATTTCAAACTGTACTGCTTCCGGCGCCCCCGTTTCCACCGCTACCGGGCTGAACAACTGAACAATCTGCAATGCCCCGACCAGCACCAGCAATATCATTATCGCGGCATATACAGTCGTTCTCCTCTTCTTACTTGTGCCGGTACCTGCCGCACCAGAACTCTTCATGCCCTCACCTCTTTGTCGAAATTCCGCAACTATATATTAATATTATATATTCTGCACCAAGGTTTTACAATATAGCTGCGCTTTGCCCTGCTACAAAGCCGGAAGACCATGCCCACTGCAGGTTGAACCCGCCGCACTGCCCGTCTATGTCCATTATCTCACCGGCAAAGTATAGGCCCTTCACCAGCCTGGATTCCATTGTGCCCGGGTCTATCTCGTCAGTGCTGACACCGCCCGCCGTCACTTGGGCGCTCTGCCAGCCCTTGGTTCCCCTTATTCTAAACCGCCAGTCGGTCAAAACATGCGCTATTTTTTCCAGCTCGCCGTCGGAAAGGCTGGCCGCTGGGCGCTTCGGGTCATTAATCCCCGCTTCTTTTAGCACCACCGGTATAAGCCTTTTGTTGATCAGCCCTACCATCGTAAAGTCTGCTGGCTTCCTGGAACCGTTCTGAAATCGTCTTTTAATAAGTAGTTTTAATTCGTCCGCTGTAAAGGTATCAAGAACGGTTATTTTTAAAAATGCCTCTTTCCCTTCATTCAACAGCTCCCCGGCCTTCCTGCTTATCTGCAGGATCGGCGGCCCGGACACGCCGTAATTGGCAAACAGTATATCCCCCCTGTCCATGGCTGCCAATTTGTTGTTGTGTATAATCCCGGCGGTCCCCACAAACTTGACCCCGCTTACTGCCTTGAAGAACGGCCCCTCCAGCATCAGTTGGACCAATGCAGGGAAAACCGGTACGATGACATGTCCAAGTTTTTTGGCCAGCTCAAAGCCGCTTCCGTCCGACCCGCTGGAAGGCATGGCTTTGCCCCCCGCCGCGATAATCACCCTGTCTCCCCGGTAGGCTTTGCCGTTTTCAAGTTTCACTGCAAAGCTGCCCTTTTCACCGGTGATGTCTTTTACGCAGGCATCGCAAACAATATCAACACCCAGGGAATTCAGTTCGTAAAACAGGACGTCGAGCACGCTTGAAGCCTGGTCGGACATGGGAAAGACCTTTCCACCGTCTTCCACCTTGTGCTGAATGCCCAGTTTTTCAAAAAACCTTATCGTGTCTTCCACGGTAAAGCTTGAAAGGGCGCTGTGGACAAACTTGGGATTACTGCCGTTGTAATGTTCCACACCGGTATTAATGTTGGTGAAGTTGCACCGCCCGTTCCCGGTGGCCAGTATTTTTTTGCCCACCCGCGGGTTTTTCTCCAATATGGTGACGGCGGCCCCGAGTCGCCTTGCGGAAATGGCCGCCGTCATTCCGGCTGCCCCTCCCCCTACCACCAATACATGGTTTTTTCTTTTCATAAAATATCCCTCAATGCCTGTATTCTCTTATCAACATGGGAAGATACTGGACTTTTTATTCTGTCCAATTGATTATTCCAGTTTCAGGGCGTCGCCAATTATCTTGTGGATATCGCTCAGCATCAGGCCGAGACGCTGTTCCGCCTGAATCAAATTTTTTTAACTTGTTCATCCAAAGAAATAAGGTTATACAGGTCATTTAGTTTTTTCATCTGTTCTTCACTTACATCCTGACCGAAGGCCTTCAGCCCTTGGACTTCCAACTGCGTTTTCCTGAATTCATCGACACTGGTTTTCTTGGAATGGTCGCTTTCAACAACTTCCATGGCACTTTTGTACTCCTTGTACTCGGTACTTTCCCTTAAGGCCTTTGACATTTGGTGCGCAATGTCATACGGATTCATTCTCACAAACTCCCCCCTAAAATGGTAATCTAAGCAGCAAGGGCACAAGGACCGGCACCACCGCAGTCAGCAGTACCCCGTTCAAGAATGCCAGTATTGCCGTTTCCGGCCCGGTGCATCTTGAAATAACCGGCAGCGTAGTATCCATCGAAGTGGACCCTCCCGGCGTTATGGCCTCTATATGCCCAATCTTCACCGCCACCACCGGTATTATCACGAAGGCTATGAGCTCCCTTACAACGTTGGTTATAAAAGCGATGGTACCAAGATTTATGCTGTGCAGTTCGGATATAATCACTCCCGACAGGCTGTACCATCCAAATCCTGCTCCCACGGCGCCCGCCTCCCCTACGCTGTACCCCATAAGGCTTCCAACCGCCACAGTACCTCCGATGCTGCCGACTGCTATTCCCAACGGGACCAAAAAAACCCTCCAGCCATACTGTCTTAGCTTTGCAAAACTGTCCCTGCTCCGGCCTATGTCCACCCCCACCCAAAACAGCAAAAACCATAGCCCTATTTCTATTATGGTTCCGGAATAGCCGGCCAGGGGTTCGGGCACTACCAGGAGGCCCGCCGCTATACCGAGCGCTACCGACAGCAGTATGCCTAAGCTCATGGGGTATCCTCCCCGCCCTGTTTAATAAGCGGCCGGAGAAGCCTTACGGCAACTATGCTGCCTACTATGGCTGCCACTGCAAAGGCTATCGAGTGCATTCCTATGGAATAAAAACTCCCGGTTATTTCACTGCTGGACCCAATCCCAACACCCATTGCAAACAGTATTATAATTAGCGACCAGGATTGAAACCCGGAGCTCCTGGTGAGCAATATGCCCGGAATTTTATCCGCCATCCCTAGTACAATGCCTGCGGCAAGAAACAGCATATACAGCCCCATAATAACCCTCCCGGAATATATACTCTTAAATACTTGTTTTCATGCGTCAAATCTCCATGATTATGGGCAGTATCATCGGTTTACGCTTTGTCTTTTCATACAGGAAAGTCCTAAGACAGTCCCTTATGCTTGACTTAAGCGTTGCCCATTCACTAATTCGTTTTTGCTCGCAGCGGGCCAGCGTTTCCTTCACAACCATCCTGGCCTGTTCCATCAAATCCTCGGATTCCCTCACATAAACAAAACCCCTGGATATAATATCCGGCCCGCCGACTACTGCACCGCTTTCTTTGGATATGGTTACCACCACCACCATAAGCCCGTCCTGGGCAAGGTGCTGCCTGTCCCTTAATACCACGCTGCCTACATCGCCAACCCCCAGGCCGTCCACCAGTACCTTTCCCGCGGTCACGTTGCCGGTTATCCTTGCCGAATCCCTTGTCACTTCCACCACGTTGCCTATCTCAGCCAGTATAATCCTGCTACTTTCCATGCCAAGGGATTTGGCAAGCCGTGCATGTCTTTCCAGGTGCCTGTACTCCCCGTGCACCGGCATGAAGAATTTTGGCTTTATCAGCGAGTGTATAAGCTTTAATTCCTCCTGGCAGGCGTGACCCGAAACATGTATGTCCGCCAAGTCTTCATATATCACGTTGGCCCCCCGGGCAAACAGCCTGTTTATTACCCGGCTTATCAGCTTCTCAGTCCCCGGTATCGCGCTGGCGGATATAATCACCATGTCCCCGGGCATTATTTCCACGTACCTGTGGTCTGCGTTGGCCATACGGGTAAGGGCGGACATGGGCTCACCTTGGCTACCGGTAGTAAGGATGGTAAGCTCACTGTCCTTGTACCTTCCTATCTCTTCGATATCAATCTCCAGGCCGTCGGGTATATCCAGGTACCCCAGTTCGGAAGCTACCCGCACGACATTTATCATGCTTCTGCCGCTTACTGCCAGTTTGCGGCCGAACTTGTGGGTGGAGTTTATTATCTGCTGTATTCTGTGCACGTTGGAAGCAAAGGTTGCCACTATTATCCTGTTTGTCGTCCCTGCGAAGATATCGTCAAAGGTTTGGCCGACGGTCCTTTCGGACATGGTATACCCCGGCCTTTCTACGTTGGTGCTGTCCGCCATCATAAGCAGTACACCATTTTTTCCTAGGTCCGCGAACCGGTGCAGGTCTATCACATCTTCGCCTATTGGAGTAAAGTCCACTTTAAAATCGCTTGTATGCACCATGATCCCCACATCGGTTGTGATTGCTAGCGCCGCCGAATCCGCAATACTGTGGCTGGTTCTTATAAACTCCACGCTCATACTTCCAAGTTTTACGCTGTCACCTATTTTCACTACTTCCAAGCGGCAGCTTTCCGCCATGTTGAATTCCGTCAGTTTATTCTTTACCAGACCCAACGTCAGCTTGGTTCCGTAAACGGGAACATTAATCTGTTCCAGCACATAAGGCAGTGCTCCTATATGGTCCTCGTGTCCATGGGTAAGCACTATGCCCCTGATCCTTTCACTGTTCTTGGTAAGGTATGAGATATCGGGTATCACAATATCTATCCCCAACATTTCCTCTTCCGGAAAGGTGAGGCCGCAGTCTATCACTATTATGTCGTCTCCCTGTTCTATTACCGTCATGTTTTTTCCAATCTCATGAAGCCCTCCAAGGGGTATTACCTTAACTTTTTCTTTTTGGTCTGTCATTTATTCACTCTCCCTCTAGCAAAAAACACCCGAACAGGTGTTTATTTATTCGAACACTTGCTGCAGTAACCGAAAAATTTCACCCGATGGTTTACAACGTCGAAGTGGTTCTTCTCCCTAATCTTTTCTTCCAGGTGCTCCAGCAGGTCCTCCTCCACTTCCTGCACCTCACCGCAGGACAAGCATATCAGGTGGTGATGATGGTGGTCCTCGTCGCTCCCCGACATCTCGTACCTGCTGCATCCGTCGTCAAAACTCATCTTGTTTATAACTCCTAATCCTTCCAATAGCTGAAGGGTCCTATAAACGGTAGCAATGCCAATCTCCGGGCACTTTTCCTTAACCAGCGTGTAGACATCCTCCGTACTCAAATGCTTGCCCCGGTTCTCGGCAAAGGTTTCAAGGGTAGCCCTTCTTTGAGGAGTGAGCTTGTATCCCTTTTCTTTCAGCTTTGCCTTGGCATCCTCTTGCCTTTGCATAATTACCACCCTCTTCTTTTTCTATTCCCAGAAGCATATCCCGCAGCCCACACCTATGACCCGAACTCTGCCCGAAACCTGTCCCTTGCACCGATGACCCAAGATCTATTGCTGTCAATTTCCAATCACTTACAATACCAATAATTTCTGCTTTGCGTGAGCAGAATTTTTCATCTTCCCCTTATCCTGCTTGCCACCGAACTTGTTACACCGGATATCGCCATGCCGATGGTTCCCTTGTTGGCCTCCAACACCTTTTCCAGGCTGTCCAGCATATAATCTATTTGCTCCCTTGAAACAATAAGCGGCGGCTCCAGCCTGATGACGTTGGGATTGTTAAGGGTATAAGCCGTAATTATCCTGTACTTGTTCGCTTAGTTCCCCGGCCACCAGGGCGCCGATGTATTCCCTGCCCAGCCTGGAAACCGTTCCCCCGGTCATCCTATCCAAGAGGCTTCCTTCCCCGCTTTGGAATTCAATACCCAGCAAAAGGCCTCTGCCCCTTACATCCCTGACATGCGGGTACTTTTTCTTTATATCCTGAAGTCTTTTCGGGGCGTAATCACCCAGTTCTGCGGCCCTTTTGTCCAACCGGTTCTCTACTGTGTATCCCACCGCTGCAAGGCCACCGCCATCGCCAAAGAGTTGCCCCCGAAGGTGGAGGTATGTAGCAGGCATTTATCCATGCTGCCGTATGCTTTCCTGTACACCTTGGAAGTAGCCGTGCACGCCCCTATGGGCATCATCCCACCGCCCAGCGACTTGTGAGCACATTATATCCGGTTCCACGTCCTCGTGCCTTTGTGATCAAGAACTTTCCGGTTCTTCCCCAGTCCCGTCTGTATCTCGTCTACTATTAGAAGAACCTTGTACTTATCGCACAGTTTTCTTGCGCCTTTCAATCACCCGGTCGGGGAACCACGATACCCCTTCTCCCTGTGGCAGGTTCCAGTATTACCGCCGCAGCATCCCCCTTTGAAAGGGCCTTTTCCATATCCTCAAGGTCGCCGTATTCAACCGCGCAGCAGTCCGGCAGTGTGGGAGTAAAGGGTCCTGTACTTTTCCCTTCCAGTAACCGATAAGGAACCGAAAGATTTGCCGTGGAAGGAATTACGGCAGTAAATTATCCTGCTTTTTCCGCTACAAATCCTGGCCAGCTTCAAGGCCGCTTCCACCGCTTCGGTACCGCTGTTGCAAAAAACGAGTACTTAAGGTCGCCCGGCGTTATACGGGCAAGGTTATCCGCCAGTGCTGCCGCAAGAGATTCAATGAAGCCTGCAGGATGTTTGGCACTCGAAAACTCTCCGCAGGGCTTCCATAACCACGGTTAGGTTATGGCCCAGGTTTAATGCACCGTAGCCTCCGAGAAAGTCCAGGTACTCATATCCCCGGTCGTCCCATACTACTACCCCTTCCGCCTTCACAAACCTCTTGTCAAAGTCCAGCAGCGCCATCATGCTTGCAAGTTGGGTTAGCGTATTCCTTGTATCCTTCCCTGGTCCTTTCTGTCACCAATCCAGAGCCTCTTCAAGGGTTATCATTCCATCCATTTTATATCCTCCAGAACATAAAAAGCGATGTATTCTTAATTAATTGTCCTGCTGCCTGGCCAGCTCTTCATAGGCCTCCACAACCGTATCCAACTCTTCATCATCGTCAATACCCACCAGTATGTCTTCCCCGTTTTTCGTCCTGCTCTATCCTTAAGACATAGGCTTCTTCTTCCTCTTCTTCACCGCTCTCCGGCATAGAATCATACCTTCCGTCATCCACGTCCAGTACCGCCAGCACTTCAAACCGGCACTCGTTATCCTCCTCATCGTACAGAACCACTATATCCCTATCCTCATCCAAATTCCACACCTCCAATATCACAGGTAAATTTTATAATAACATGCTTATACTGTCAACGCCGGTTCATCCTGCTGTCCAGGTACCCCTGAGTATTATTGAAGCAACCTTGTCGTCACCCGCTTTTCCTCTTTTTCCTTCCAACCTGTCCTTCGATAAGCATCCTTTCGGCTGCAACCGTTGACAGCCTTTCGTCCCATAGCACCACCTCCAGGCCGGTTGCCTCCTCAAGCACTCTGGCAAATTCAATTGCCTTTTGACCCTGGGGCCCTATGGTGGAGTTCATGTTTTTAAATTACTACTATTTTTTTCCCCACTTCCATTCCCGTATGGAGTTCGATCTTCTCAATATCCGTTTCAATGTCTTTCCTTGTCCTGTCTCCAGCGCCTGCGCTGTCCAGCCGAGATCCGGCTCACGCAACTCTGGTCTTGTCCCCAAGGTCCAGTCCCATAATCCTCAATTTATGCACCACCCCGTTTAACACACAACCTTAATAAAAAAATTCCCGCAATTAGCCGCGCAGTACCCGCAGAGTATGCACCTATCCCGCATTACATGCGCCTTTCCATCCACAAGGCACAGCGCTCCTACCCTACACGCCGAAACGCAGCTGCCGCGGCATTTCGCGCAAGGCTCTATTAAAAGCCTTCTTTCCCGTGCCAATAGGGCCGCTTCCGTCTCGGTGTCCACCGGTCGGCCCTCAAGAGGGCAGGTTTGCTTCAAGCTCCTGGTCACACTGCATTCCTATGGCTATTGAATCTATGGGGGATGCCCAGCACAAACTCAAGGCATTCCCTGAAATCCCCAATCAGGTTACCTCCTCCCAGCGGTTTCATAGCGTAAATACCCTTCCACAATCATGAGCCGACCTTATGGCCTCAAGCATGTCTTCCACGCCTCCGTCCATTATGCCCAGTCCCCTTAGATTTACTATAGGGTGTATTACCTGGATTTCATCCCAATCCAGTGCGGCCCGGACACACTCCACGTGGTGGGTGGATACGCCAAAGGCCCTTATGTACCCCTTTTCCCTGGCCTTCAGGAAGTACTCTATGGCCTCGTAATGTCCCTTTATTGTAAGGCCGCTTTCCTGCTCGTGCAGCATGAAAATATCTATATAGTCAAGTCCCGTTTCATTCAGCGCCTTCTTAAGGCTTTCCTTCGCCATCCCGCCGGTGTAGGCATAGGTTTTGGTGGCTATAATAAGTCGGTCCCTGGGCTTGCCCTTCATTACCTCCCCTATATATTCATAGTTATCGTATAGCTCCGCTGTATCCAAGAAATTCACTCCCCGCTCCATGGCTCTCTCGATAAGCCCCGCACCTTCTTTAACGCTTAGGTTGGCCTGAAGCGGGCTGAGGGTAAGGCTGCCAAAACATAGCCTTGATACCCTAATCCCCGTCCTTCCCAAATCCCTGTACTCCATCTTACTTACCCGGCACCTTTGCCGGCCCCCTCTGAATTTTTCTTTCCTGAATTAAAATATAAAGCAGGCTTGTTATGAAAAATATGCTGCCGGTGGCCGAGGTCACTACCCCGGAATCGTTGACCGCCATCCCCGCCGCTGCGACCACCACCAAGGCCGACCACCCTTTCGCGTAATAGGGATACTTGACGAATACCCCCTTGAAAAAGCCCACCGGCCTGTAAAACAGTATCCCGGTAACTGTAATCACCGTTATCAGCACCTTGGTCCATACCGTGTATCTCAGAAGCTTCATGTTCATAGCCAGTTTTCTGTGCACGGTAGCCAGCAGCCCCGAGTAGCCGCTATCGGCCACAGCCTGGGCTGCCGCCGCAATGTGGGAGTGGTCCTCCAGGAATACCATGTCCACCAGTAAGAAGGCTGCCAATACTGCGGCCAATGCAAAGGCTGCCGCTGTTACCTGCTTAATACCTATCCTGGTTTCCCGAATACGCAGAAATAAAAAGGTGAAGGCCAAAAAACAGGTTATGGCACCTCCCAGGTTTGCACCGAGGGCCGGGTAACCCACTACAAAGGCAACAATTCCGAGCACTGCCCCTACAGCCCAAAGAGGTATACTTATAGACTCCAGTATTGAACAAAGAGCCGTAATGGCGCTTCCCGCCACAATGCCCATGTACTCGTTGCCTATACCGTAGTACCTAGCCCCTATAATGGGGTCATACCCCAGCACCGAGTTTTGAATAAGCCTTCCGCCGGTTACAATGTCCAGGACTATTAAAAGGACCGTAAGACCCGATACGACAAGAAGCAGCATTTTAACGTTTTTTATCATCCCATGCAGCACAATGCCCAGCCCTGCTGCCGCCAATACTGCCACCGCGGCGTTCCCTGCCAGCGTTTGAAGTTTAAAAAGCGGCAGCACCAGCAGTACCGCGGGAAAAATCATCGTAAAAGTTAGCGCTATTTCAACCGGTGGTACCAAAAGTCCCTTGAAGGAAGCCGGGTATAGTATAATAAAAAGCCCCAGCAATACAACAAGAATTACGAACACTGCATAATTATAAAGTATCGGGTACCTGAAATTGGACGTGTTTACCGTTCTTAAGCCAATTTCCCTTACCTTTTCTATGTTTTCCTCTTCCGATACCGTCCTTAGGGGGCGGCCGATAAGGTCCCCCGATTCTATCCCGAAAAACCCCAGTACCGTTGGTGCTATGTCAATGGCTGCCACGATGCCCTCCCGCCTGGTAGTACCGGAACTGAGCAGCCCCTTTGAAAAGCCGCCGCCGTATACTATAAGCGGCGTAAGCCTTGCTCCCTGTGCTATTTCTTCACTTGACGGGTAAGGCACCGCTAATATAAAAAGCCAGCCTTCCTTGTCCGCTTTTTGTTTAAGGTCGTATAAAAAACCGTCTATCCCAAGCAGGGCCTCCCTCCTGTGGTAGCTGTACATGGCATCGTTCAGCAGGTCCCTGCTTTCTTCTATCCTGGTCATGTCCCCCGTTTCAACAACAATAAAGTCCGTCCTTTGCAGTGCCTGGTCCAGGTAACCCATAAGTTTCGCAAAGTCGGTCCTCCGCCCGGTGGGAAACCCCCCTTCCTCCTTCAGAATATGGGCCCCCACCACGCCGTAATCCACTATGCCTTTTTTATCCATAGCGATGGACACCGCCCACCGCACCTGGTTATCCTCGCAGTCGGCATTCCCCAGAAGGGAAGTCTTTAATCCGGCCCGGCGCAGCGCATCGCCCAAGGTCCCGGCAGACGCTCCGTATTCGCCGTTTAGGTTCTGGCTGACAAGCTTATTAATATACGGATTTACAACCATCCCCGGGGTCACTCTTTCACCGGTACGGCTGTAAAACAGCTCCATCGTTTCATGGTCCACTTCCAGGGCTCCTACTGCAGAAGGCGTAGCCTCCGCCCTTGCCCCGCTTCCTATGCTTACATAGCCCTTGCATGCGCTGTAGGCTCCCGACGGCCTGTTGTTCATCAGCGCAACTGAGCCGCTCCTCATCAACTCTCCAAAGCCCCGCAGGCCTTCCATATCCCCAAAGGATATCCGATCCACTATGACCAAAACAGCTTTTTTACAAGTGTAATCGTTCGCACATGCGGCGGTTGTACATGAAACCAGCACAAAAAAAATTAAGACGCCGGAAATTATTATGCATTTACCTGATTTCACAAAGTATAACACCCGCCTTTGGTTCTGTCTACAGTTTCTTTAGATACTCTTTCACAATTTCTTCCAGTATTTCATCCCGCTCCACCTTGCCTATTAAGCTTCTTGCGTTATTATGGCTGGTTATATAGGTGGGATCACCGGAAATTATGTACCCGACAATTTGGTTTATCGAATTGTATCCTTTTTCTTCAAGAGCGTTGTAAACCAATGAAAGAACTTCCTTAACCCTGTTTTGTGCTTCTTTTTCAACATTGAACTTCATAGTTTTGTCGGAATCCTTTAACATGTCCAACACCCCTTTATAATATTTATTACCATATATTATATATTAATATACATGTCCATTAAATACAAACAAATAATATATGATTGGCAGTTGTTTTTAAATTTTCTGTAAGGCCGGTGTTAAAACAAAGGCAAACGACCGGTAAGGCAACCGGCCGTTTGCTGGGGAGTGTTTATTTCAACTGCGTTTGCAGGACTTCAACCGCAACCTCCAATGCCCTGGCGATGTTTTCCGGTTCCTTTGCCCCCGCCTGGGCAATGTCCGGTCTGCCCCCTCCGCCGCCTCCGGCAGCCCTGGCAGCCTCTCTAATTATATTGCCGGAATGGGCGCCGGCGGATACGGCATCCTTGGTGGCCATGGCCACCATGTTAACTTTACCCTCCATTTGCGAAGCAAGTATTACAACTCCAGGTCCTATTTTGTCTTTAAGTTTATCACCAAGGCTTCTAAGAGCCTCCATGTCCAGGTTATCAATACGGGCGGTTATTACCTTAAGTCCCTTAATGTCCTTAGCATCGTTTACCAGCCTATCAGCCTGCTGGGTCGCCATTTTTTGCATCAAGGAGCTTATCTCCCTGTCCTTTGCCTTTAGTTCCTCCAATAGGCTTGCCGCCCGCTCCGCGGTATTTTCAGGAGAGGTCTTAAGCACCCCTGCCACCTCTTTCAACAATTTTTCCCTGTTCTTGAAATGCTGTAAGGCTCTTCTGCCGGTAACAGCCTCAATCCTTCTTACTCCGGCGGCTATACCGCTTTCCGAAATCAGCACAAAGGTTCCGATAGCGGAAGCGTTCTTTACATGCGTTCCACCGCAAAGCTCCATGCTAAAGTCCCCCGTCTTCACAACCCTGACCATGTCACCATATTTTTCGCCGAAAAGGGCGGTGGCGCCCATTTTCTTTGCACTTTCCATATCTGTAACAAACGTCTCAACCTCAAGGGACGCCAGTATCTTCCTGTTGACCAGGTTCTCCACCTGTTCCAGTTCACTCTCGGTAACTGCAGACATATGGGTAAAGTCAAACCTCAATCGGTCCGGTTCCACCAGCGACCCCGTCTGCCCTACGTGTTCACCCAGCACCTTCTTTAAGGCACTGTGCAGAAGGTGCGTAGCGGTATGGTTCCTCGCAGCATCGCTCCTAAGGTCCGCATTAACCTCAGCCACCGCTTTTAGCCCTGCCTTAACGGTCCCTGTTTTAACAAGGCCGGTATGGAGAGTTCTCCCACCCTGCACCGCTTTGCAGCCGGTAACCTCCACAACGAAACCGTCCCCGGTAATCAAGCCCTTATCTCCCACCTGGCCACCGCTTTCGGCATAAAAGGGAGTCGCCTCCAGTATCACCACCACCTGGTCCCCTGCAACGGCCTGGTCCACCGGCTTGTTATCCTTAAACACCGCGACAATTTTCGTTTCCAGGCTTAATCTTTCATAGCCCTCGAACCTCGTGGCGGGTATTCTTCTGATCTGCACGGTGTCCTCGTCGCTCCAGCCCACCTCCTTGGCTTCCGACCGGGCAGCCCGCGCCCTTTCCCTCTGGGCAGCCATCTCCTTGTTAAACCCATCCTCGTCCACCAACATACCCTCTTCCTCCAATATATCCCGGGTAAGGTCGAGGGGAAACCCGAAGGTGTCGTACAGTTTAAAGGCCTTGTCGCCGGGGAGCGTCCTGCCGCCCTTTCCCTTTATTTCGCCGATGTATTCCTGCAGTATACTAAGACCCTGGTCCAGGGTTTCCTGGAACCTTTCTTCCTCCAGCTTTATTATTTTCCGGATGTATTCCTTTTTTTCTTCAAGCACAGGGTAAGCGCCGCCGGATACCTCTACAACCTTGTTTGAAATATCATGAAGGAAGCTGCCCTGAAGGCCTAGCAGCTTTCCGTGGCGGGCTGCCCTTCGCAGCAGCCTTCTCAGCACATACCCCCTGCCTTCGTTGGACGGTAGTATCCCGTCGCTGATCATGTTTGTAACACCCCGGATATGGTCGGTTATTACCCTTATGGATACATCCGCTTTCTGGTCCCTTCCATACTCACTTCCCGTAATCCGGGATATATAGTCAAGTATATGGCGGATGGTATCCACCTCGAACATGGTATCCACGCCCTGCATAATTGCAGCCATCCTTTCAAGGCCCATGCCGGTATCGATATTGGGGTTTTTAAGCCGGTGGTAATTTCCTTCCGCATCCTTGTCAAACTGGGTGAATACCAGGTTCCAGAATTCCACGTACCGGTCACAGTCACAGCCGACACCGCAGTCCTTGCTGCCGCATCCGTACTTTTCCCCCCGGTCGAAGTATATCTCCGAGCACGGCCCGCATGGTCCTAGGCCTATTTCCCAAAAATTATCCTCCTTGCCCATCCGGACAATCCGCTCAGCCGGTATCCCCACCGACTTGTTCCATATTTCGAAGGCTTCGTCGTCGTCTTGGTATATGGTAATCCACAAACGGTCCTCCGGAAGCTTTAGGTCCGCGGTTACAAACTCCCACGCCCATGTAATGGCTTCCTCCTTGAAATAATCACCGAAAGAGAAGTTTCCCAGCATTTCAAAGAAGGTACCGTGCCGGGCGGTCTTTCCCACCCGCTCTATATCCGGTGTCCTTATGCACTTCTGGCAGGTTACCACCCTTTTCCTGGGCGGAGTCTTTGCCCCGGTAAAGTACGGCTTCAGCGGTGCCATGCCGCTGTTTATTAAAAGCAGGCTTTTATCGTTTTGCGGAACAAGGGAAAAACTTGGCAGCCTCAGGTGCCCTTTACTTTCAAAGAATTTTAAAAATCTTTCCCGTATTTCGTTAAGGCCCAATTGTTCCATGTTGTTAACCTCCTTTTGGCCCCGGCTCCGGGCACCATGTATAGTTTGTTGTTTGATGGGTCAGGGTGATATACAAAAATCCCCGCCACTGACTCTTGTCAGGGACGGGGAAACTTCCGCGGTACCACCCTAATTGCCTTGCATGGCCTCTCGTAACTTGTAACGGATATATCCGTCAGCATCTACTAACCGGTTCGATACTGAAACTCCGGGACTGCTTCATTCGCCCTGTTCCGGAAGCCTTTCAGCCAAGGGCTCCCTTTCTGTGGGAACGGAATCGAACTACTCCTTCCCTTCACAGTTTTTCCCTTATGTTAATTTTAAATAAGATTATATATAAACTGCCCCGTCTTGTCAAATAATATTATCGTATTGAATTTACTATTTTATCAAATACATACATAACCAACACCTTAATAACCGCCGCCACCGGAACCGCCAGCAGCATCCCAACCAGCCCGAAAAAATGTGCTGCTACAAGGAGCGAGAGTATTATAAACACCGGGTGCATTCCTACACTATCCCCCATTATTTTGGGAGTGATTATCCCGCTCTCAAGCTGCTGGATTATCAACACAACTGCAATGGCCCAAATTGCCTTTGTAGGGCTTTCCATAAGCCCCACCACCACCACCGGTACCCCTCCCAGGATAGGACCAAAGTAAGGAATAATTTCCCCCAGCCCGGTTATTATACCCATAAGAATCGCAAAGTTGAGGTTAATTATCAAAAAACCTATCGACGCCAAGGCACCCACCACAAGAGCCACCAAAAGCTCTCCTCGGATGAACCCCATAAGTACACTGTCAATCTCCCTGCCTACCCTGGCGGTATCCTGTCTCAATCTAACCGGTATTACATATCCTATCAACTCAAGAAAATAGTCCTTATCCTTTAGCAGGTAGAACGAGACCACCAGCGCAATAATCCAGTTTACCAAACCCATAAAAATTTCTACCAGTTTATCGGCAATGCGGTTTATCTGCGATATAATAATTTCCTGTATGTAATCTATATTGTTCCTTATGGCTTCCCTTAGCTCAGGGGTGAGGGCCCTGCTGAACCTAAGGTACACTCCGTCAAGGTACTCCTTGGTCCTTAAAGCGTAGCTGGGAAGTATATCCATGAGTTTCATGGCCTCCCGGTAAACCGATGGAAGCAAGAAAGATAGTAGGCCTGCTACAGCGCTGAGGACAGCTGAATAGACTATCAATACAGCCGCCATCCTTCCAAGGCCCCTTTTTATCAAAGCCTCCACAAGAGGATTAAAAACATAAGCTATAATTATTCCAATGACAAAGGGTTTTAGGATAGACCATAGTATACCCCTGTTCCGGATAATGAAAACCGCCGGTATTAACATAAGAAGAAATGCGGTAATAATAATCAGAATTTTTCTTGTTTTACCTGTCAATCTATATCCTCCCAATAGGGCAGGAAGCGACCAAGTCGCTTCCTAAGGCTTACCTTACCATTTCGGTGGCATCGTGCATCAGGTCCATCGCCTTTCCGGCCAGGCGCCTGCCCGTCCTTTGCATCCGCCTCCTGGTCCTCGGTGCCGGCATCGGCATCATCATGGAAATTACCGCTCCAATCATTCCTCCCATAATCAATCCACGCATGAATCTATTATCCATATCATCACTCCTCTTATTGTTTTTGGTTGTTGAGTCTTAATAAATTCTCAAGCCCCCCGGGGCTGTCAAGGCTATCGATTTCAACTGTATCCAGCACTACGCATCCTTTTCCCACCGCCGCAGTATTGTCCAGCCTTAATAGTTTTCTTCCCTTTATTAGGTCTTCAAAAAGGTCTCCGGCAATAATGTATCCCTCGATTGTACCACTGTTTTCCCCGATAACCGTGTCCTTTATCACGCCGATTTCCCTTCCGTCGGCGGTAAGCACCAAATACCCGGTAATGTCCTCTCCATCCACCAGGCGGCCTATGTCCGGCATGTCAAGGTCCCTGCCGGGGGCCCTGTCGTTTACTATCAAAAGGTCGTCTCCAAAGCTCAGTATATCCCTGTAATGCACAACCGCCCTGCCCCTGCCGGGCCTTTTCCTTTTAAGGGTAATTCCCAGTACCCTTCCCCTGGTCCTGGAGCATATTACCCTTTCCACTTCGCCTATGGGACTGCCCTTTGAATCCACAACAGTCATGCCGATTATGTCCGAAACCCTTTTCAAAAACACCTCTCCCCGGATTCTTGCTTTCCATATTAGTTTTAAACATAAACAAACAAAAATTCACTGTAATTAAGTGCATTTTTGGCAATTACTGTATCAATCCTTCTATTATCCCCCCGCCCACAACAAGGTCCTGCTGGTAAAAAACCGCCGACTGGCCGGGAGTTATAGCCCTCTGGGGGATTTTGAGCCTTACCTCCACTTTCCCGTCATCCCGCGGGGAGATTTCGGCATCCGCCGGCTGTGCCGAATACCGTATCTTTACCTTGACCTGCATCGGGTCATGCAGCCTGTCTATGGATATATAATTTACGTCCTTTACAAGAAACCTGTCTTTGAACAGTTCTTTCTCTTCCCCTACCACCACCACGTTGTTTTCAGCGTCTATATCTACCACGTAAACCGGTTTACCAAGGGCGAGCCCGAGGCCCTTTCTCTGCCCTATGGTGTAATTCGCTATTCCCCTGTGTTTTCCAAGAACGTTTCCATTGGTATCGACAAAACTCCCGCTTTTTATTTCCCTCGAAGCCCATTCGGCTATAAACCGCCCGTAATCGTTGTCATCCACAAAGCAAATCTCCTGGCTGTCCGGCTTGTCCGCCACCATAAGCCCAAGCCTGCGGGCAATCTCCCGGGTCTTTTCTTTTGTATACTCCCCCATCGGCATAAGGGTATGCTCCAACTGGTACTGGGTCATATTATACAGCGCGTAGGTCTGGTCCTTCTCCGGCGTAACCGATTTTCTTAGCAGGAACCTGCCCCTTTCGCTGTCGTACTCTATTCTGGCATAGTGCCCTGTGGCTATATAGAAGGCGTCGAGGGCGTGGGCCCTGCGCATCAGCTCCTCGAACTTGACGTAACGGTTGCATGCTATGCACGGGTTGGGGGTTTTGCCTTCCAAGTACTCTTTTACGAAATACTCTATGACTTTCTCCTGGAAATAGTCCTTGAAGTTCATAACATAATAGGGAATGCCCAGGCGATCCGCAACCCTTCTTGCGTCCTCCACCGCCGAAAGGGAACAGCATCCCCCTTCCCTCTTGGAATCCGCACCTGAATCCGGCCAAATCTGCATGGTCACCCCTATAACCTCATAACCCTTTTCAAGCAGCAGAGCGGCAGCCACCGAACTGTCAACGCCGCCGCTCATAGCCATTACAACCCTGTTTTTGTTCATGTTTTCACCCGCTGTTCCTTACTTCCCTCTTTTTGCCCTGTAGTCTTCTATGGCCGCCCGTATTGCTTGCTCCGCCAGCACGGAACAGTGCACCTTTGCCGGCGGAAGTCCACCCAGCGCATCCACCACGTCCTTGTTGGTAAGAGCGAGGGCTTCTTCTATTGTCCTGCCCTTTACCATTTCGGTCATTATACTGCTGGATGCAATTGCGGAGGCACAGCCAAAGGTTTTGAACTTGATATCCTTTATTATGTTATCCTCAACTTTCAAAAATATTTTCATGATATCCCCGCACTGGGGGCTGCCCACTTCTCCCACGCCATCCGCATCCTCAATCTCCCCGACATTTCTTTGGGTTTGTAAAGTGCTCCATTACCGTTTCGTTATACACTTACCTTTCCCCCTTCACATTGTTTGAATAGTGGTGACAGCGCCCTTAATTTTTCTACTATCGCAGGCAGTTTATCCAGTATATAATCTATATCCTCCCGAGTGTTAATTTCCCCGAGGCTCATTCTCAGGGACCCATGGGCCGTCTCATGGGAAAGACCTATCGCCAGCAGTACATGGGACGGGTCAAGAGAACCGGACGTACAGGCCGAACCGCTGGAAGCGGCAATCCCTTCCATGTCAAGACTGAGAAGCAGCGCTTCCCCTTCAACGAACTCGAAGGAAAAGTTCACGTTATTGGCCAGCCTTTGGCTGGGATGACCGTTTAGTCTCACATGGGGTATCCTTTCCTTTATCCCGTCTATCAGAGCATCCCTTAAGTAAGTCATCTTACGAACATGCTGGTCCAGGTTTTCTACGGCAAGCTGGACAGCTTTACCCATACCCACCACCGCAGCGACATTCTCGGTCCCCGACCTTCTTTTGCGCTCCTGGGCTCCACCGTGAATAAGGTTGTCAATCCTTGTTCCTTTTCTTACATAAAGAGCCCCTATTCCCTTTGGTCCCATTATCTTGTGACCTGAAATGGATAAAAGGTCTACACCAAGTTTATCCACGTTAATGTCCACGTTGCCCATGGCTTGTACCGCATCGGTGTGGAAATATACGGCCCTTTCCTTTGCTATTTTGCCTATTTCTTCAATCGGCTGTATGGTGCCTATTTCATTGTTTGCAAACATCACCGAGATTAATATTGTCCTGTCATTTATGGCATTTTCAACGTCATCCGGGTTTACTAGGCCATACTCGTCAACGTCCAGGTAGGTTACGTCAAACCCTTGCTTTTCCAAGTATTCACAGGTATGGAGTATTGCGTGGTGCTCAATTTTAGTAGTAATTATATGATTCCCCTTTTTCTTGTTAGCAAAGGCGACTCCCTTCACCGCCCAGTTGTCCGCCTCGGTGCCGCTGCCGGTAAAGTATATCTCCTCCGTTTTTGCCCCCAACCCAAGGGCAACCCTTTCCCTGGCCTTATCCATAGCCTTTCTGGCTTCCCTCCCAAAGAAATGGATGCTGGAAGGGTTGCCGTAGCTTTCGGTTAAATAGGGCATCATTTCTTCCAGTACCTGTGGGTGTATCGGTGTGGTAGCGGAATTGTCAACATAGATTCTTCGCTTTTCCATGGTTTTCCCTCTCTTCCTTTGTAAAGTCCTTAGCTATCCTTTCATAATCGTCCACCATATCCTGCAGGCTGATTGAATCTATAACATTGTTAATGCTGTCCCTTATCTTCTCCCACAGTATTCTGGTAACGCAGTAGTCCGCCTTTATGCATTCCTTGTCCTGGTCGTCCAGCACGCATTCGGCCGGCGCAAGGGGGCCCTCCAGAGACCTTAGTATATCTCCTACGCTTATTTTTGATGGATGCCGCGACAGCATATATCCTCCCTGGGCCCCCCTTACACTGCTCACTAAACCGTCCTTCCTGAGAACTGCCATAAGCTGCTCAAGGTAAGGATCGGACAGGTTTTGTCTCTCGGCAACGCTCTTTAATGGAATGGGCCCTTTACCGTATTGCAGGGCAAGTTCGAAGGCTGCCCTTACCCACTCCCTCCTCCACCTAGCGTCAGCCACAAATATCGAAACATGCTCCCCCCTTAATCCCGACTTTTTTAGTAGGGATTACTAGCTTTACAATATCACAGCGGTATTTCGTTGTCAATACTTTTGGTTTTATTTTCTACTGCTTTACTCAGGATTATTCCTGAAAAAAATCTAATACCCCGTAAATTTTGCTGTCCCGTCCTATCCACAGGCTTATCCTATCGGGGTACTTGTTCTTTTTTACGGCACTGCCCTGGCCGATTATACTCATGTCTACGGCACAGCCCAGGTTCTCCAGAACACAGTCCTCCATTATTATACTGTTTCTTATATCGGTCCCCATCACGCTGCTTCCGTCTCCTACCGATGTGTAGGACCCAATACGGCACTCTTTCAGGACTACATTGCTGCCAATGGTGACAAAGTCCTCAATAACCGAATCCACTACTACCGTGCCTTCTCCAATAACAACTTTTTTGCCTACTGTGCTGTTTGCATCCACATGTCCTTTGACATCCCCTACAAGGTCTGCTAGAATCCTCCTGTTGGCCCGTAGAAGGTCCTTGGGCCTTCCCACATCGCTCCACCAGCCCTTGGTAATAAGGTAGCTCACCGGGAGGCCATCCCTTATCAATTCCATTATCGCATCGGTAAGCTCCAGTTCCCCCCGGGGGGACGGCTTAATCCTGTCTATGACATCAAAAATACTGCTGTCAAACACGTACATCCCCACAATGGCGTGATTCCCGACAGGCTCCTTAGGCTTTTCAACCAGCCCTGTTATTTTTCCATTATCAATAAGCGCAATCCCAAACCGCCTTGGGTCTTTCACCCTCGAGAGCAAAATTGTGCTGCGGGCACCGGTATCCATATGATGGCGCACCAAGTCCTCGACCGGATGCATTATCAGGTTGTCTCCAAGTATGGTAACAAAGGTATCTCCTTTTAGGTGATGTTCACTTACCTTTACGCCGTGGGCCAACCCCAGCGGAGCATGCTGTCTTATATAGCTTATGGATACACCCCAGCTGCTCCCATCCCCCAGCCTGTGTTGGAATTCCTCCTCCCTGTCTCCCACCACCACGCATATATCCTCAATTCCCGCCCTTTTCAGAGATTCAATAATGTAATATATCACCGGCTTATTGGCCACCGGCAAGAAATGCTTGGCGCCGGTAAACGTGAAGGGCCGCAGCCGTGTCCCCTTGCCGCCGCACAATATAAGGCCTTTCATATTATCAACTCCTGTTAAGTCCTAACCCTTGCCTTTACAATTTTCAGTATAATCTATGAGAGCTTTATACATTATGTTACCCATAGAACCGGTGTCCTCGTGACATGTAACTGGCTCCATTGCTGGAATATAATACATTTGCAGTATTTGGTATATGGTTTGCATTATGTCTACCAATCCGTTATTATTTAATAGAAGTATCCCGCGTTAGGCTGCAAGTTCTAAGAACACATCCTGCAAATAAAAAATCAAAGAGGTGATAGTTTGAAGAGAAAATCTTTGATGGTATTGTTGGTATTAACCCTGATGTCCAGTGTGTTATTCGCGCAAAGCGCCCTGGGAGCAAGCTTTTATTTGATTAACGGGCAGAAAGTCTCCAATGCCCAAACTACGGTTACATACAAGGGCCTTGTATCAATTATTGGCGGAAAACTAAAGCCCGTTAATACAGGTACACAAAGAATATATTACGTGTACAAAACCGCAGACCAAAGCGTGGGTTACTACAAGGTTTTTATAGACAGGTATTTTGGCTGGAACCCACCTTCGGACGGGCAGCCGCAGGAACCTCAGCAGCCACAGCAGCCGCAGCAGCCTGAAGAACCTCTGCAGCCGACAGAACCCCATCAGCCACCGGCACAACCCGATCCTAAGCCGGAAGAACCGAAACAGCCCACACCTAAGCCGGAAGAACCGAAGCAGCCCGTTCCAAAACTTGAGGAGCCGCAGCAGCCCGGCGCCCATCAACTGACAGCCGATGAACAAAAGCTTATAAACCTCATAAACAGCGAGAGGATAAAGGCTGGGCTCAAGCCCTTGGCAATCGATTACAACCTTTCCAGGGTGGCAAGGATAAAATCAGAGGATATGAGGGCAAACAACTATTTCTCCCATACATCCCCCACCTACGGCTCTCCCTTCCAGATGATGAAGGACTTCGGGATAACCTACAGGAGTGCGGCGGAAAACATAGCAAGAACGTACAGTGTGGAAAGCGCCCATAACGGGTTTATGAACTCGGAGGGACACAGGAAAAATATACTAACCCCCGGCTTCACACATGTAGGGGTTGGAATATCGGGCAATTACTATACCGAGATGTTTATAAACAAATAGACTGGGTGAAGGGCACCGGTACTTCGTGCCCTAGCCGGTGAAAACAGCGGTTTTTTACAACAATTGCATACAAGCTAAAGGGGCTGTGTCTATTTTCACAGCCCCTTGCTATTCAGTAGATTTTTGCATAGTCGGTGAAATAACCCGTTTGTACTTCCCTGTAAACTCCCCTAACCGACATTTTGTATTTCTGAATTTGTCTTCGTATATTGTCTATCTCCTTGGAACTACCAAGGGCAACCAGCGATGTATTGCAGCTTTTTGCAATCTTGGAAGGGGTAGGTCTCAACTCCACGCTGTATCCCCTCTCCCTCAGCAGTTCTTCCATATATACAGCCTGGTTCCTGGAGTTGAACACAAAAAAGTAACGCTCTGCCAAGCCAAACACTCCCCAATAGTTTATTACAATATATTATTGGCTTGGTAGATTTTTGGTGACTATTGTCAATTCTTTATTATTTTGCTCACCACTTCAACAGTACGCTTCACATCATCGGTGTAATGTAATAGTGGACTGCAAAACGCACCACCGGCGAGCTGGACCCGTTTATCAGTATTCCATTCTGTTTAAGCCTTTCGGCTACCTGCATTCCGTTTAGACCGGTACCGGCAAAGTCCACCATGATAAGGTTTGTCTGCACCCTGTCAACGTCCACCGATACACCCTCCAGGGAGTTAAGCCCCTTGGCAAGGAGCAGTGCATTTTCATGGTCCTCTTTAAGCCTTTTGCTCATCTTTTCTATCGCAACTATCCCTGCGGCCGCAAGTATTCCCGCCTGCCTCATACCGCCGCCCAGCATCTTTCTGAACTTTCTTGCCCTTTCAATGAACTCCCGGCTTCCCGCCAGCACCGACCCCACCGGTGCGCACAGTCCCTTTGACAAGCACACGTTTACCGAATCGCAGTACTTGGCAATCTCCTTTGCTTCCACGCCAAGGTAGGCTGCTGCATTGTGCGCGCACCGTCCAGGTGTACCGGGATACCGTGTCGTTTGCCCACATCGTGTATTTCCTTCATCGCCGCAAAGGGGCACCACCCTCCCCCGGCCATGTTATGGGTGTTCTCAACACATATCAGTGAAGTATTCGGGTAATGGATATTCTCTTGTCTAATTTTTGTTCCACCACCCGGGCATCCATCACCCCCTTCGGTTTTTCAGTCACCGGCAGCCTGTACTCCCGCCAGGTATGCAATACCGCCCACTTCGTTGACATATATGTGCTCTTTTCCCCCAGTATTATCTCGTCTCCCCTTTTGGTGTGCGCCATAACCGCAACTGGTTTGCCATGGTGCCGCTGGCAGAAAAGGCGCCTCTTTTCCCATCTCCCGGGCTGCCAGCTCTTCCAACCTGTTTACGGTAGGGTCGTCGCGGTATACGTCATCCCCCACTTCCGCCCTGTACATTGCCTGCCGCATCTCTTCGGTGGGTTTTGTTACCGTATCACTTCTTAAGTCTATAACCTCCATCTCTCATCCTCCTTTGGTTTGCTCCCTTCAATAATAACAGTAATTCTATAAAGACACAAAAACACCTTCCTTTACGGAAGGTTGAAGGTTAAGCATATTTGCCAACTCTGCTGCTCCATTTACCGCACCGGTCTCCCCAGCAGGCTATCCCAACACCGTCCCTTATTATTTCAACTATCTCGCACATGTTGGCACAACCGCCGCAGTCAATCGGCCTTACCCCGAACCGACACTGCGACACGTCAAGTCCCTTGAAACTGGTTATGCCCCTGCTTTTTACCGCCTCCCTGGCAATCAGGGCCGCCCCGATCGCCCCCATTACATCAAAATGGGTAGGCACTTCTATTTCCATACCCAATTCCCTTCTAAAGGCCTCCCTTATACCCCTGTTGGCTGCAACGCCGCCCTGGAACATTACCGGCGGCTTTATATCCTTGCCCTTGCCCAGGTTGTTCAGGTAATTGCGAACCAGGGCCTGGCACAGTCCGTACACTATGTCTTCAACCCTGTGACCCAGCTGCTGTTTATGTATCATATCGGACTCTGCAAAAACCGCACACCGGCCCGCTACCCTTACCTCCGTCGTTGACTTCAGGGCCAGGTCGCCGAATTCCTCTATGGGTATCTGCAGTCTTGCAGCCTGCCGGTCCAAAAACGACCCGGTACCCGCTGCACATACCGTGTTCATGGCAAAATCCGATACTATTCCATCCCTAAGGATTATTATCTTGGAATCCTGGCCGCCGATTTCAAGAATGGTGTTCACCGCCGGATTGGTATCCAGCGCCGCCACCGCATGGGTGGTTATCTCGTTCTTGACCACGTCGGCCCCCACCATTATGCCGGCAAGTTTTCTTCCACTTCCGGTGGTGCCCGCGCCTGCTATACTAACATCCCCCATTCTTTCCTTTAGAATCTTCAACCCTTCCTGCACCACTTTTATCGGCTGCCCCATCGTTTTTAAATAATCCCTGTACACCAGGCTTCCTTGGTCATCCAAAAGTACAAGGTTTGTACTCACCGACCCCACGTCAATTCCCAGGTAATACTTCTTCATAAGCCTTATCCAGCTCCTTTTTCCTCCTAATTAAATCAATAAAACCTTCCAACCTTGTCATATACCCTGCCTCCCCCGTCAATTCATCCAGCACCAGTGTCATAACCGGGATGTCGTATTGACGGCTTACCTCCGGTAAAGCACTGCGGGCAACAATCTCCGGCATGCAGGTAAAGGGGAGAAGGTGTATGACGCCGTCGTAACCTTTCCGCTTGTACAGCACTGTATTTGCCACGCTTTCCTGGCCGTGGCCGCCTACGAAACTTCTTAGGTAAGGATAAGAGGCTTCGTTTAATTCCCGCTTGTCATATAAATGCAGGGCCTCTTTGATTAGGTGGTTGATTACCCAATAGCTGACGGTAATGGATTTGTCAACCTCCGCTCCAAGGCAGCCCAACTTTTCGGCTATGCTTAGGTTGACATAGGGTTCTATCACGGTATATATTTCTCCTACTATGCCTATCCTGAGCACTTCACTTCCTTCTTGAACCGCCACGCCGGAAACCTTGTTTTTATATTCCCCTATCAGCGCGGAAAGCTGCCTTGAGCCCCTTGCCTTGTAGGCCTTTGAATGAAATTCCTGCATAAGGCGGCTTACGGTACCGCTAACCCTTTCCCGCGGCCGGACCTGCCAGCACAGTTTTTCCAGTTCATCCATCATGACTGCCACCCGGGTTGCCCTCCTTATTGAGGCCAGCACCTGCATGACGCTCTTTCCGCCCGTTACCATGGAGAGTTTTTTTACAAAATCCCTCACATTCCCCTGGGGTCTTTCCAAAACCACCATTTTAAAACTGTACCCGAGGTCCTGGAGTATTTCCCTTTGCACCTCGGCATAATAACCGAACCGGCAGGGGCCGCACCCGCCCGCCATCACTATCACCTCGGCACCCCTTTCCAGGCTTTCAATATAATTGCCTATATTAAGCTTCAGCGGTAGGCAGGCCAGTTCCGGGGAATGCTTTGCACCAAGCTCCAGGGTTCTTTTTGTGCAGGGCGGCGGCACCAACACGTCCACCCCCAGGTCCTCAAGGACCGATTTCATCGCTATATAGGCATTTCCCATATGCGGAAAGGTTACAAGCATTCTTGAGTATCCCTCCATTCAAGCATATCGATAAAGGCTTCCAGCCTTGTATCCACCCCTGCTTCACCGGTATGCTCGTCTATGGTAATCATACAAAACGGGACCCCTTTTTTGCGTATCCTGCGCTCCACCAGGTCCCCCACCAGTGCATCCAGGCCGCAGCCGAAAGCTACCAGGTAGATAATGCCCCTTACATTTCTTTGGTCTATTAAATAAGAGGAGGCAGCCATTATTTTTTTTCCAAAGCTCCAAAACATCGGCTTTGTAAACCCCTCTGCGATCCGGTCCAACTCCTCTTTGCATACCATGTCCTGGGTCAATACGTTTATTCCTCTTACCCTAAGCTTTTCAATTATACTCATGCTAACATAGTTGTCATATATATTGTAAGGATGCCCTATAAGGCCTATAGAATACTGGTAGTCCGCCGGTGGCGGGCCGTTTCCGTTAAGAGCCTCAAGGGGCGTGGCACCATTTAACATCAGCCTCTCGTAGTCTGCAAGTTCGGCGGAGGCTTTTTGGTATGCATTGTAAATCCTGCTTAAGCTGCCGGTAAAAAGCCCGCCCACCTCAAGAACAGCCTTTCTCAAGCTCTTATTACCATCCCTTAGTTTGATGGTACAATCTATCACCTTCGTCTGACCCTCTATAGAGTTTATAACCATATCGGGAAGGCCGCAGAATTTCGGGCATATATACTCGTTTTTTTCAACACTTATGAGCCTTGGCACAAACAAATAGTCAACCCTGTCCTTTAAATGGACCGCATGCCCGTGGAACACCTTCATGGGCAGGCACGCATCATCAACGCAGCAGTATACCCCGTCGTCCAGTATTTTTTTATTGGTAAGTTCAGACAATACCACCTCGGCCCCCAGCTCTTCAAAAAGACCTTCCACAGCGGATAATAATTATAATACAAAAGCGCCCTCGGTATCCCCACTTTCGGCATCCCCCACCACCTCTTCCGTATAATGCTTTTTAAAACCGGTTAACCCCGGCTTTAAACCACATCAGCAATTATTCTTGCCATACCGGCGGTTTTCTAAACAGTTTTGACCTAGCGATACTTTTTTCGTCTGTTGCGTGCTGCTGGCCGACGTGCCGAGTTACAGGAAAAAGTGTGTACATTGTTCGAATAATAATATATACTAATAGAAAAGCCCATATTTTTAAAAGTCCGGATTATCGTTCCTTCTCGCTGCCTGTTATCACCCGGAGATTAATCCGACCCAAATAAAGATAATGGGCAAAGTAATGAGGAGGTTTTTTCATGTACCAGGACAAAACTTTGAACTGCAGGGAATGCGGAAGGGAATTCGTATTCAGCGCCTCGGAACAGGAGTTTTACGCTGAAAAAGGGTTTGAAAACGAGCCTGCCCGTTGTCCGGAATGCCGGGCTGCAAGGAAAGCTGCCCACGGGGAGGACGCGGCCATGGTAGGGATAGGCAGATGTATCAGTCGGTATGTGCAAAGTGCGGTAAGATAGCAGAAGTACCTTTCAAACCGACCAGCGACAGGCCTGTATACTGCAAAGACTGTTATTCCAAGAGAAATAACTATTAGCCCTTCGTAAAAACCCGCACAGCGGGTTTTTTATTGAAGCTGCTTACCCCAGCTGTAATGGGAATAAATAATTCAGGGCTGTCCAATAATACTTTACTGGAGTGAATCCGGTATGAATGAATTAATTGAAACGCTTCGGGAAAGCGATTTATTCAAAGGGTTTGGAAACGCAGACCTGTCAAGGCTGCTTGCTGGAACCGGGTACAGGATTTCCGCCTATTCAAGGGACCAGGTAATTGCCCTGGAGGGGGATAACGCCTCCAGTGTGGGTATCGTATTGGAAGGAATGATTGAGGTGCAAAAAATCTACCCTTCCGGGAGGGCCATAGTCATTAGCCGCCTTGCCAAGGGAAACATATTCGGGGAGGCGATTATATTCTCTCACAAAAAAATCTACCCCGCCACCATCGTCTCATCGGGCAGTTCAAGGGTGTTATACCTGTCCGAGGCGGATATTCTCCGGCTGTGTGCCGCAGACTCCAAGTTCCTATACAATTTCATGGGCATACTTTCCAATAAGATACTCATGCTAAACGAAAAGCTCAAAAACTTGTCCTACCAGACCATACGGGAAAAAATCGCTAGTTTTTTGGCCGAGGAGTACAAAAAACAAAAAAACTTAGAACTTAAAATGTCCGTTTCCAGGAGAGAGATGGCCGAACAGTTCGGCATTCCAAGGCCTTCCCTTTCAAGGGAATTGGTATCAATGAAAAAGGACGGGCTGATTGACTTTGACCGGCAAACCATCACTATACTGGACATGGAAGCATTGGAGTATTTACTGCTGTGAAAAAGGCGGGGAACTTGGCCCCGCCTTTTTTGTTATTCGCCCATGAACATCTTTATGTCTTCTTCAACGCCTGTTATGCCGCCTATACCGAAGTTTTCACCCAGCACCTTGGCCACGTTGGGCGACAAGAATGCCGGGAGCGTCGGCCCAAGATGGATATTTTTGACCCCAAGGTATAAAAGGGCCAAAAGCACTATTACCGCTTTTTGTTCGTACCACGCAATATTGGACGAAATGGGCAGCTTATTCAAGTCTTCCAGGCCGAAGGCCTCCTTAAGTTTTAAAGCGGTGAGTACCAGTGAATAGGAATCGTTGCACTGGCCTGCATCAAACACCCTGGGTATCCCGTTTATGTCGCCAAGGTCAAGCTTGTTGTACCTGTATTTCGCGCAGCCGGCGGTCAGTATAACCGTATCACCGGGCAGTTTTTTGGCAAACTCTGTATAATAATCCCTTGCTTTTTGCCTTCCATCGCAGCCCGCCATCACAAAGAACCGCTTTATCGCGCCCTTTTTGACCGCCTCCACCACGCTGTCCGCAAGGCCGGCCATGGTATTGTGCGCGAACCCCCCTACGATGGTCCCCTGTTCAATTTCGGTAGGTGGCTTGCAGGATTTGGCATGCTCTATAATTTCGGAAAAGTCCTTTGGTTTTCCATCCACCCTGGCCGGTATATGCTTTACACCCTCAAAACCCACCACCCCGGTGGTGTAAACCCTGTCCTTGTAACTGTCCTTGGGCGGTACCAGGCAGTTGGTTGTCATCAAAATGGGCCCATTGAAGGCTTTAAACTCTTTATCCTGTTTCCACCATGCATTTCCATAATTGCCCACAAAATGCTTATACTTCTTAAAGGCGGGATAATAGTTGGCCGGAAGCATTTCCCGTGGGTGTACACGTCAATACCGGTTCCTTCGGTCTGGACAAGAAGTTCCTCCATGTCCTTCAGGTCATGGCCGCTTACCAGTATCCCCGGGTTGTCCCTTACGCCGATGTTTACCCGCGTAATCTCCGGGTTCCCGTAGGTGGAAGTGTTGGCCTTATCAAGAAGCGCCATTGCATCCACTCCATATTTGCCGCATTCCATTACCATGGATGTCAGGTCCTCCACCGTCAATTTATCATCGGTGGTGGCCGCCAAGGCTTTCTGCATGAAGTCATACAGATTATCATCCTCGTACCCCAGCACCGATGCATGCTCCACATACGCCGCCATGCCCTTCACCCCGTATATAAGAAGCTCCCGCAGCGACCGTATATCCTCGTTGGACGTGGACAGCACACCAACTTGGGCGGCTTTCTTATATAATTCCTCGTCAGAATCAACTTTCCACATCGCTACATCGTGAAGGCCATCTTGTACCTGCCCGGTTTCCTTTATTAGCCTTTCCTTCAGGCCCTCCCTTATCTGAAGCCCTTCCTTTATCCTTTTAATAAAACTCTCTTTGTCGAAATTTGCGTTGGTTATGGTGGAAAACAGGCTTTCTGCAATAAACCTATCCACCTGGCGGTCTTTTATGCCCGCCTCCCGGGCCTTGACACCGTATATTGATATGCCCTTCAACGTGTAAATGAGGAGGTCCTGCAAATTCGCCGTATCCTCGGTTTTACCGCAAGCCCCCCTTACTGTGCAGCCGGTACCCTTAGCGGCTTCCTGGCACTGAAAACAAAACATTCCCATCTTAAATACCTCCTGTTATGTGTTTATGTTGTTCTGAATAATTGATATCCCCGGTAAAAGTTTTGAAACATAATAATTCCAGCACCGGTTTTCCTTAATATACACCCTGGGCAGGGAAAAATCCGTAACCTATGTTACGGATTTTTATAATTTTATCCGATCCCATTGATGACCTGGTCCTTACCCGATTGCTTGGCCATGTACATTAGCCTGTCCACCCTCTTGAACAGCGTTTCGCAGTCGTCCCCCAGTCGGTACGAATCTATCCCGAAACTGCACGTAATCTTGCCCACCGGGTGTATATAGGTACTGCAAATACGGCTCCCTAGCCGGTTTGCCAGCAGCGTGGCATCTCGCTTGTCGGCGCCCGGCAGAATAAGGGCGAACTCTTCACCGCCCCACCGGGCAAAAAGTCGGTTTCCCTTATTTCCGTACCCACAATACTGACAAACTCCACCAGTACCTTGTCCCCCACCAGGTGCCCGTAGCCGTCGTTTACAGCCTTAAAATTGTCTATGTCAAACAGGACCAGGGAAAGCTGCGTGCCGTACCTTTGAGCATGCTTTATAGCCCTTCGAAGCTCCTCTTCGAACCTGTGCCTGTTGTAAATACCCGTTAAAGCATCCCTTGAAGACAGCCTTCAAAGGCCTTTTTGTCCAGGTAATTGATTGGCTTGTACCGGTTGACAGACAGGTTGTACAGTGAAAAAAACACAATGACCAAACCATTATGAACGATGGAGACTGTAAATTCCCGGTTGTTTATCGCCATACCGGTAACATTTGTGAACAAATGGAAAAAGAGGCTTATGCTCAGCGCAGCCGTTACGGTATATACAAGGCGGTTTGGAATGATGAATATTAAAAACAGCAGTATCAATATATTAAGGTACTGAATCAAGAAAATGGGAGCCTCGTGCAAAAATAAGGTCCACATCAGGAAAAAAGCCCCGGTAATTTCATAGGCTGTAATGGAAAGGTAATAATTTGCCGGCCCTTTGACTTTTCCAAGAAAGAAACTGAACAGGATACTTATAGCCAAAAATAATATCCTGTTTAGCAAAAATATGCTCAATACCTTTTTATCGCCGATCCGGGAAAAATCCGCAGCAGCCAATGCGAAATACAGCACCCCCAGCAGCAGCGCTGCAGAACGTACGAACTTTTTTGAATGAATCATTTCCTGACCGGCAAACTCCTTCTCAAGCTCCCTGTCTGCGAATTCCCCAAGGATGGAAATACTGGCCCGGAAGGTCTTCTCCCCAAAAGACCTCATAAGAATCCCCCTAGACTTGCATAATGAGTAAGTATCGTTTAAATCTTTTCCGCACCCTGCCCGGTTGGAATATAGTATTTTGCCCCCTCCAGTTCGCTGGGCAGGTACTGCTGTTTCACATGGTGCCCCGGATAATCATGGGGATACTTGTACCCCTTCCCATGTCCCAGCACCAATGCACCGGGATAGCTTGCGTCCCTGAGATGCAGCGGCACTTCCCCTATCCTGCCGCTTTTAACATCTTCCAGCGCACTGTCTATACCAAGATAGGCGGAGTTTGATTTCGGAGACAAAGCTACCATAAGGGCAGCCTCCGCAAGTATAATCCTGGCTTCCGGCATACCTATCATCTTCACTGCTTCTGCCGCCGCCACCGCAACCTCAAGGGCCCTGGGATTTGCCAGACCCACGTCCTCCGCGGCGGCAATAATAATTCTTCGGGCTATGAAATTTATATCCTCGCCGGCGTGCAGCATCCTTGCCAGGTAGTGCAGCACCGCCTGAGGGTCGGAGCCCCTCATGCTCTTTATGAAGGCTGATATTACGTCATAATGCTGGTCCCCCGACTTATCGTACCGGAGTGCCCGCTGCTGGATTGAATTCTCGGCAGTCTCCAGCCCGATTACTATCCTGCCTTCGCTGTCCGGTGCCGTGGTCTTTAGCGCCAGTTCCAGCGCGTTCAGCGCCCGTCTTGCATCCCCGTCGCTCACCCGCGCTATATGTTTTGCCGCCTCCGCCCGCAATTCAACGGCATGCCCGTTATAGGCATTCCCTATCTCATTAAGCGCCCTCTCAAGCAGAAGCAAAATATCCTCTTCCGTCAGCGGGTAGAACTGGAACACCGTGGAGCGGGAGATAAGGGCCTTGTTTATTTCAAAGTACGGGTTTTCGGTGGTGGCGCCTATAAGTACTATGGTACCGTTTTCCACGTAGGGAAGCAGCACATCTTGCTGCCCCTTGTTCAGCCTGTGTATCTCATCAAAGAATAGGAGTACTCTACCCCCGGGGTTAAGAATTGGGTTTGCCGCCTCCTCTGCCACCTGCCTTATCTCCTTCACCCCGGCGGATACCGCGCTCAACTGCCTGAAAGAGAAACTGCTCTCCGCAGCGATAATCCTGGCAAGGGTGGTTTTCCCCGTGCCGGGAGGTCCGTAAAATATAGCGGAGGACAGCATATCCGCCTTGATTAGCCTGTAAAGAAGTCTTCCCTCTCCCACCAGGTGCCTTTGCCCGGCAAAGTCCTCCAGCCTGCTGGGCCTTACCATGTGCGCCAGCGGGGCCCTTTCATTGTTTTTACCGTTCATCGGCCGTCACCTCCGCCGCCGGGACCAGGCCCCTCATTCTACCAAAACCTTATGTACATAGGGAGATGTCATGCCACCCAGCATGCCCCCATAGGTAAGGTCAAAGGACAATACGTCTCCCACCCTATAATTCGCTTCACAGTCGGAAATATCCAGTATTGTATGGTCGCTGCTGCCCCCCAGCACAATTATCCCCTTGTCATGGGGAATAAGGGTATCGGGGTGGATATCCTGCTTCCCTACCGCAATTATTGCCCTTTTTCTAATGCCCCGGTCGGTGAATACCGGGACATTGCCGAAGGCGTCCCTGCCAATCTCGCCTATGGGTATGGACGGTTTTTCCTTAACCTCGACTATTTCGGCCTTCAGAATAAAGGTATCGTTACGATAGTTTTCCATTTCTGTTCCGAATATGGTCTCCCTGCCCAGCAGGATTGCTTCTCCGATCCTCAGGTTGTTAATCCTCGTGGGTATGCCGCCGTTATACACAAGATGCATGCTGCTGGAATTGCC
>JAXGPT010000017.1:0-38785 GCA_040766775.1 Bacillota bacterium
ACACAGTCCCAAAGCCAATTCTAACACAGGGCTCACCTCCAGTGCTATTCTTTTGACGCTAATAAAATATGATAGTTCCCATTAATACAAAACCGAAATGAACCGGGAGAACCGTCCCTGTGGTTTCCTTGACAGGGGTTTGCCGCTGGCTTAACATGTATATATGAGTTGAAGGAGGGGGCAAGGCTTGAGTGTAAAGGATTATTTGTTAGGCAGGTACCCGGGGGACGAAAACAAGTATTTTATTGGCAGGATGATGGAGTATTTGAATCGGTGCGAAAGAAATAAGCAAAGGGTTTTTACCGATTTCCTCCATCCACTGCAGGTAAAAATAGCAACCGAACTGGCAAGGTCCCAAAGCAGCGTACAACTGGGCTTCCACGGCGGGTTTGAGGATGCCGAGCGCCGAATGGCGGTATTCCTGCCCGAATGGGACAGTGTGAAGCCCGAAGAGTTCCCGGTAGAAATACTTAAAATAACCGACAGGGGCTGGGGCAGGACTCTAAGCCACAGGGACTTCCTGGGAGCCCTTCTGGGCATCGGGATAAATAGGGAAAAGGTTGGAGACCTCCTTGTCAGGGAAAGGGTCTGCTTTGCCGCCGTACACCGGGACATAGCCGGGTTTGTTGAAACTAACCTTGAAAGGGCGGGAAGAAGCAGCGTAACTGTGGAAAGGGTGGCCGGTGAGGACCTTCAAATTGCGCCCAAGTACAGCGAAATGCGCATCACCGTTGCTTCCCCCAGGCTTGATAGTGTAGTGGGTTCAGTGTTCGGTCTTAGCCGGGCAAAATCCGCGGGGCTTATTAATTCGGAAAAGGTTAAGGTAAACTGGGATGTGTGTAACCGGACGGATGCTGCGTTGCAGCAGGGCGATATCGTTTCGGTGGGAGGAAAGGGCAAATTCAAAGTCGGGGAATTTGCAGGGACAACAAAAAAGGGCCGATCGATAATGGTTATTAAATTATACAAATAAATTATTCCTGGCAGGAAATACTAAGCGTGTGCCGCTTCGGAAAAGAGAGCTCCTTTAGGGCTTTTGCAATGCCGGCATGCGCTTTTTACTATGTAAAAACAGGAGGTAATATGGAAAGATGACCGAGACGGTACTTAAAAAAACAAAAAGGCGGGTCAGCTATCACGACTCGGTGGAAGAGATGTTAAGGAGGATAAGGGAGGACGGCTTAACCAATGTCTTTGACCGCTGGGCCGCCCAGGAAAAGCTGCGGTGCAAGTTCTGCCTCCAGGGCTTAAGCTGCCAGCTTTGCACCCACGGCCCGTGCAGGATTAACGAAAAGGCGGAAGTAACAAGGGGCGTGTGCGGCATCGAGGGCGATGCCATGGCAATGCGAAATCTTTTAATGCGAAATATAATGGGGGCGGGTACTTACAGCCACCATGCCTACCAGGCCTTCCGGACATTAAAGTCCACCGGGGAGGGCAAAACCCCCTTTTCTATTGCCGATGCCGGCAAGCTGAAATGGATGTGCGAAAAAGCTGGGATTGACACAAACCAGGACTTAGGCCAAATGGCAATTCAACTGGGAGACTTCCTGGAGGAGGAACTGCACAAGGACTACGACAGCCCGAGCCGTATGGTTGAGGCCTTCGCTCCGCAAAAGCGAAAACAAGTCTGGAGGGACCTTGCCATTTACCCGGCGGGGGTGGTTTACGAGATACAGGACTCAATAGCCAGCTGCCTTACCAACGTTGACGGCGACTATATATCCCTGGCAAAGAGGGCGCTTAGGCTGGGGCTTGCCACCATTTACACCGCCCAGATTGGCCTTGAAATGGTCCAGGATATACTCTTTGGTACCCCCATGCCCCACGAATCATACGTGGACCTTGGAATAATGGACCCGGACTATATAAACATCGTGTTCAACGGCCACCAGCCCTGGGTAGGGGTTGCAACAATGCTCAAGGCACGGACCCCGGAGGTACAGGAAAGGGCCCGGGAAGCCGGGGCCAAGGGGCTTAGAATTGTGGGCTCCATAGAAACCGGCCAGGAGCTGCTGCAGCGTTATGAAATGGACGACATTTTTGTGGGCCTTATGGGCAACTGGCTCTCAATCGAACCGCTGCTTGCCACCGGGACGGTGGACGTGTTCACCATGGAAGAAAACTGCTCGCCCCCGGCCATAGGCCGTTACGCCGACAAATACCAGGTAACCATGGTGAGCGTAAACGACATAGTAAGGATACCCGGCCTAAGGCATACCTACGACTACAAACCGCCGGAGGCAAACTTTATAGCAGATAAACTGATAGATCTCGGTATAGAGAACTTCAAAAAAAGAAAGGGCGCAGTTAAGCCAATGGTGCCGCAGATAACGCAAAAAGCAGTAGCCGGCTTCTCCACCGAAGCGGTGCTTAATGCCCTCGGGAACAGCCTGGACCCGCTTGTTGACGTAATTTCCAAGGGCAGAATAAAGGGGGTTGTAGCCCTTGTTAGCTGCTCCACGCTGCGAAACGGCCCCCAGGACCAGGTGACGGTTAACGTGGCCAAGGAACTCATAAAGAGGGATATACTCATTGTCAGCGGCGGCTGCGGCAATCATGCGCTTGAGGTGGCCGGGCTTTGCAGCATGAATGCGGCATCCCTGGCAGGCCAAGGCCTAAGATCCGTTTGCGAGGGCCTTAATGTTCCGCCGGTGCTAAGCTTTGGCACCTGCACCGACACCGGGAGAATATCCATGCTGGTTACCGCCCTGGCCGACCACCTTGGGGTGGACGTTCCGGACCTTCCGATAGCGGTCACCGCCCCCGAATGGATGGAGCAAAAGGCCACCATAGACGGCTTCTTTGCAGTAGCCTACGGTGCCTACACCCACCTATCCCCGACGCCCTTTATAACCGGGGCACCAAACCTGGTAAAACTCCTCACCGAGAGCGTTGAGCACCTTACCGGGGGTAAAGTGGCCCTGGGGGACGACCCGGAGCAGATAGCCATAGACATAGAAAGGCACATAGTGGACAAGCGAAAGAAGCTTGGTTTAAGCTAGGCCAAAAAAGACCAAAGCCGGGGATTGCCCCGGATGAACCTAATAAGACCCGATTGCCCAAACCAGGAAGGCTTCATGAAACGCTAGCGTATGCTAAAAATGGTTTAGCAAGGAAACTTGCCGAAGCTTCGCAGAAAGTCCGTAGGCCTGGCAGGACGCCAGGCCAGGCTTTTCGCGCCATGGACGGCGCATAAAATGCGGTAGGACTTTCAAGAAGCAAGGCTTTAGTTTCCTCTAAAGCATTTTCGCATAAAGCGGGTATTCATGAAGCCTAAAAAAAATTGTTTACAACTAAAGCCGGGTATTATCCCGGCTTTCCTGTTCCCTGTCACTTAACCGCTGCCGCCTTTTTTTGCATATAATTGCTAACCTGTCTTATGCCGCCGGCGAGGGATATGGCCTTGAACAGCTCATCCTTGTATCCTTTGTCCCAGCACGAACCGGCCAGCACCGTCAGGCGGCTGTCCTGCCACCCTTTGGGAAACATGGGGGTGGACGGCCCCACCATCACTACCTCCCGGGCATTTTGACACATCCCCAGCAGACCGTCTATGCTGCCGTTAACGGTGGTGGTGCCGGTCAGGATAACCACATCGCAGGTTGGTATCAGTTCCTGCTGCTTCTCCATCGGATAAAGCTCAAAGTTACTCCCGTAGTGGCCCAGTCCCTTGTCAAAGATGATCAGTTCCTTTACTTTTTTGGATATCAGCGCCGCCAGGGGAAGCAAAGGCCCACCATGCACACTGTATCCTCCGCCCGCATATCTATACCAAGAGCTTTTCGTCGCTATCCTCCGGCAGCTGCTGCGAGCAGGCGGCGGCCGCCAGCACCGAAGCCGCAACCGAACGCTTCAGGCAATCATCGGTAGAAATGCCAAGCCCTGCAATATCCGCTGCGGGCTTGCCTATCACTTCCTTTGCAAAGGGAAAGGCGGAACATCCGTGGGCCAGCTCCTCGCGCAGCACGTAGGATACACCTATATTGCCATTATCCAGCTGACAGCCTATCAGGGAGAGGCCAATCACCAGATCGGATACCGTCCTGCCCTCCAGATAGGGCATTGCCGCATCCAGCACATTCTCCATAATCATGGGCTTTCCTCCTTGTTTACTTGAATTTGATGCCCTATTTATTCCATAGCCTCTATATAAATAACATCGTTTATTTTGCCGCCGGCTATCTTCAGGTCGGGGAAGGAACCGTTTACGGCGCCGGATAAGGTTCCCCTTATCTCGCCAGTGGCTCTTTCATCCGGGCCTACCGGAATATAGAATTTATCGGTGGCCATGTACCTGTAGGTTGCTTCGGTATCCCACCCACGTTGGCAATAATCTCGGCAGCATTATGAATGGAACCGCTGACCACGGAATATATGGCTTCCCCCTCCGCCGTTGCAGCAAACAGGAAGTCGGTCAGCTCTGTGCCGCTTTCAGATTGTAAAGCACCGGGGGTGCATCCGATGTAAAGTCAATAATCACATATAGCCCGCAAAGTCTTGGGCGGCTATGGCCTGGGTGCTGCCGTCGTTGTTTGTTACGGTAAGGTCACCGGCGCTGCCCTCTGTGAGGAAGTCCAGCGCATAGGTTATGGGATAGGCGGCAACGGTATCGCCTTTGTACTCGATATCCTCTGCAGCCGGCTTATTGTCCGCATTGTAGAAACCTTCCCGGGAGTAGTTTATTGTGTTTTTCAGAATAACTATACGCCCTGCCGGCACCAACTGGTCAAAGGGGACCATTGTTTCTTTATAGGTAGGCGTAACTTCCTTGTCCTTCTCACCTGCTGCTTCTTCCCTTTGTTCCGTGCCCGCCGGCTCTTCCGGTACCTGCGGTGCTCACCGCTGCACGCGGCCAGTGCCACCATCAATAGAATAAGTAATACCACTAAAGCTAACTTTTTCAAAATAATCCCTCCAGTTATTTTTATCCTAAATTCGGGGCACAAAAACGGATATATCCTGCATCCGATTTGGCACCGTATATTTTTGTATCCACTCCATAGGTCTTGCTTAGGTTTTGCTCGGTCATCACCTCTTCCACCGGGCCATTAACCACCATTCCGCCATAGCCCATCATTGCCACCCGGGTGCCAATATCCCATACATGGTTGGGAAAATGGCTTGTCATAACTATGGTCATACCCTTTTTCGAAAGGTTTTTTATGGTACGAAGCACCATGGCCTGGTTCTTAAAGTCCAGGTGCGAGGTGGGCTCGTCAAACAATATAATCTCCGGCTGCTGGCACAGGGTGCGGGCAATTAACACCAACTGCCGCTCGCCGCCGGATATATGGGTATAGCTTTTACCCGCCAGGTGGGCAATGCCCAGCTCTTCCATAATGTTTAAGGCCAGCTTTGTATCCTCGCTAGTTGGCGTCTCAAAAAGCCCCAGGTGGGGTGTCCTGCCCATCCGCACCACCTCCAGCGAGGAATAGGGAAAGGGTGCGCTGTGTTCCTGGAAAACTATGCCTATGGTTTTTGCCAGATGTATTATAGACAGCTCTTTTATGTTCTTGTTATTGACAAATATGGAACCCTCCTTTAAGGAATAGGTGCCGTTTATACAGTTAAGCAGCGTTGTTTTGCCGCAACCGTTGGGTCCCAAAAGGCACAAGCATTCCCCCTCCCGGACGTCTATGTTTATATCCTTCCACACAAGGTCATTGTCACTGTACCCGAAGCTGGCATTTTTTATGGACAGCTTTACGCTCGTCAGTTCCACCCTCCCCTGGTCTTTCGCAGCAGATAGGCAAATACCGGCGCACCTATAACCGCCGTAAGTATACCAAGCGGAATTTCGGTGGCGGTAAGCAAGCGACATAGGTTGTCGATCATTATCAGGTACCCTGCACCAACCAGCATCGTTGCCGGAATAAGCACCTTATGGTCCGGCCCGACTATCATACGGCAAAAATGCGGTATTACCTGCCCCACCCAGCCTATTATGCCGCAAAAGGCAACAGCAGTTGAGGATATGACGGTGGTGCAGACAATTATAATGGCCTTGAACAGCTCGTTATTTACGCCCAGCGACCTTGCTTCGCGCTCTCCCATCGAAAGGACGTTTAGTTTCCACCGCACCATGTAAAGCCCGGCCATGGAAATTATTATAGGTATAGCCGCAATCCATAGGTCCTGCAGGCTGACGCTGCCAAGGCTGCCCATAAGCCAAAACGTTATGGCGGGCAGCTTTTCCTCGTCATCAGCTATAAACTTGAGAAGCGACAGCATTGCCTGAAAAAATGTTGACACCACCATGCCGGATAGCACCAGCATTAAAATGGGTGTAACCTTGTATATATGGGCTGTCAGGTAGGTAATTACCACCGCCAGCAGACCGAACAAAAAGGACAGCCCCTGGATACCTATGGCCGGAAGCTCCAGTATAAGCCCGGTGGCGGCACCAAAGCTTGCGCCGGCCGACACGCCCAGTATATAGGGGCTGACCAGGGGGTTCTGGAACATGCCCTGGAAGGATGCCCCCGACATGGAAAGACCGGCCCCGACCAGGGCCGCCATTATTGCCCGGGGAAGGCGCACCCTTATTACCACCGTCTCAACGGTATCCGTCCAAAAAGTTTCAATGGGTAAACCCAGCAGCCTTTGGCCCAATATGGATGTTACCTGGTTTGGCGGTACCTGGTACCGCCCCAGGAAAAGGGATACGGTAAAAAGAGATATCGGAAAAGCGACCATTAACGTCCATTGGAGTGCAGAGGGTTTTTTCTCTATATACTTTATGCCTGCTTCCGGTATACCTTCTGCCGTATTGTTCATCATAGGTCAGGTTCATCCCCCAATCTCTCATACCAACCGTCCAATACACGCTGGGCTTGTTCGTCGGTCAGGTCAAATTCATAGAATTCTTTGTAATAGTACTTTATCTCTTCAATGATGTCTATGTCGGCAAACAGCTCGGGCTGGGTTATGGTGGCCAGCCAAAGCAGCATCAGGGTTGTTGTGGTACCCTTGTCCAGGAAGAAAACACCGGCGGGGATTCTGTGCAGCTGCTTATTCCTGACCGCGCTTAGGGTCTCCCACAGTGAACCCTCCTTGTACATGCTCTTTATTACGAGTTCAGGATAGTTACCATGGTTGTCCACCAGGATGATATCGGGGTCCCAGTCAAAAAGCTGTTCCTTTGTAACCTCGGGGAAATTACCGGTACCGGCCTCCGGGCCCAACAGCTTGCCGCCGCACAGCCATACTTCATAGTAGCGGTTGTCCAGCGGGTATGAGGCAAGTATGTTTTCGCCCCATGTATTACCCCAGAACACTGTCCTGCGCTGGTCATCGGTAAGATGATGGGTGCGCTGGTATAGCATTTCTATCTTTTCAGCGCAGTACTGCTCCCATTTCCTTGCTTCTTCCATCGCATCGCCGCCTAAAATATCCGCCAGCGTCTTAACAGCAATGGTGGAATTATCAATATACTCATCCAGGGTCTGCGCCATAACATCTTCCACCGAGCTAAAGAGGCTGGTGTTTAGAGTTAACACAACGGACGGAATACCTACCGCTTCAAACTTCTTAAGCTCGTTACCGTTGTTGTAATAGATCACCAAGTCTATTTCGCGGCTTAAGTAGTCCTCTATATTTACCGAGGAGCTGGGGTTTGCGCCTATGCCCTCGTAATTCGCCAGGTCGGGATTTGTAAGCAGTGCCAGCGGATAGTTGGTGGTGTGACCGCTTTTTGTCATGGCAATCCGGTCATGACCTCCCAGCATGAACACCATCTCGTAGGACGGTCCGGTCATGGCTGCAATGCGGGACGGATTGACCGGGACAGCCACCTCCCGGCCTGCAAGGTCGGTCATTTGCCTTGTATTATCATCGCCTGCGGTCGTCGGCTGTGATGCACAGCCGCAGAAATTGAAGAGTATCAGCAAAATCATCAATAAAGCTGTGATTTTCTTAACCATAGTCACCTCTCCTAAAATACTTTGATAGGAACCTTTAGTTATTCAATAATGAAATTTATGACGGATAGGTTATATGTCATCCACCGGCCGCCGGTACCGTTTATGAAAGCAGTAAGCCCTATGGGACAATCGCTTGTTATGTTGTTGTAGGTCATCCCGTCAAACATGCAGAAAAAGTCCACCGAGCCAAAGTACTTTGAATCTCCTTCTGCTTTCGAATACTCCTCATTCTTGCCCTCTTTGCCAAGTCCGTTGGTGCCATAGTATTCAACTTCGGTTATGGTGCCGGATAGGTCCATGCCCATTCCCTCCAGCTTGGAAAGCATGGTATTGAAGTCAATACCAAGGAATCGCCCCTCATAGGTGGCCGCACCGCCCTGGTACATGAAAGAGCCGTCAAACAGGCCGGTAGCAACCCTGTCCTCCCTAACTTGGGTTTTTCTCATAAAATCGTCCATGGTAAGCTGCCCTATCTTTTCACCGTTTCTTTGGACTTCAACGCTAAACTCTGCGGGCGTTGTCACCAGGTAAACATTTACCACGCCTTTGTTGAAGCTACTTCCGACAGCCGCTCCGCCGTACACGTGCCTGTTATCCAGCACCACCGATTGATACTGGCCGTCCTTTTCGGAAAAGGCGGCAAGATAAAGGCTGTCTACATCCGAAATATATGAGACATAACCGTCCACCGCTTCAAGAAATGCACCTTTAACGCTCGAGAGGTCCTCGCCGGTGATATTGGCCACGGAAGCACCGTAATAGTATGTACCGTCTATGTTCCTGCCGGCCATTACTCCCTTTATGTCGCTGTAGGAATAACCGTCTTCCTTAAGGCTTCGGCCGTCAAGGAATATGTACAGAAGCTCCCTTTCGATTTCATCCGCCGGAGGTGCCGGGGCATTTTTATCCGCCGCCTGGCCCTCTCCTCCGGAGGAACCCCCGGAAACCTGTTGGCCGCCACCGGTGCAGGCGGTTAAACCAAATATTAAGGTCACCGTAAGCAGCAGTAACGCTAACCTCTTCATTTGTCTGTTCCCCCTTGTAATTATTATTTAAGACATAAAAATCGGTACCTCCGTATTCAAGAGGTACCGATATATGCATATTGGTATGCCACTCCTTTTCAAACACGGAAGGCAGCTCGGTTTCCCTTACTACCCATCGGCTGAACGTTCATAGCATTTGCCTTAAAACGAACAGCTCGGAGGCAACGTATTCTTTTGTCAATAGTATAATATAGCAGTTTCGCCCTATTGTCAATCGGAAGGGACAGGGGACGGTTTTTTGTCCCTTTTTTTACCGGCCGGGAGGGCCATTTGCCTCATCTGCAGCCGTCGCCGGCTGCTTGTATATAAGATACGCCCCGGTCAGCACCAGCAGCGCTCCTATAACCTGCCTGCCCCCAAGCACATCCCCAAATATCAGCCAGCTCGCTATAAGGGTCGTTATGGGCTCAATCAGCCCCAGCACCCCCGCTTCCCCGGCCTCCATCCTTTGAAGCCCCATTATATTCAGGGTGCCGCCCAGCGTGGTGGATACAAAGGCGACCCCCAATATCAGCAGGATGGTCCTTGCATCCAATTGGTAATACACACGGCTCCTAAAGAATAATAGGGTTACTATAGTCAAGAACACACACCCGAAGGACATTGAATAGAAGGCTGTTATGAAGGGGCTGGAAGAAACCAGTGCCTTTTTGACGTATATGAAATAGGTGGCAAAAAAGAACCCTGCCGCAAGGCCAAGAAGTCCCCCAGTCACCATGCCCGGCGCAGAACCGCCGGCCCAGGTCATGAACATAACCCACACCCCGGTTACTCCAAGTATAGAAGCAGCAATTTTCCGCCTGGTTATCCTCTCCCCGAGGAAAATCCTTGCCAGCCCAATTATGAAAAAGGGCGCGGTATAAAGCAGAATAACCGCAACACCGGCCGAGGTCATCTGTATGGCTGAAAAATAGCTCATCTGGTACAGCGTCCAGTAACCCAGGCCAAACAGGGCAAAAAAGCGCAAACTTCTCTTCGGTATAATAAACGCCTTTGCGCCGTCGTGGTATATTATGACGGGTACCATAAGGGCGCTGGCAGTGGCAAGCCGCAGTATGGACAGCGTAAGGGGGTCGATAACCGGGCCTATGGCCTGTACGAATATGCCTATAAAGCCCCAGCAGATTCCCCCTGCCAGTACCAGGGCAATTCCCATTCTTCGTTCCCTTTTCCCGTCCGGGGGCTTGTCCTTTTTCGTTTCGCCCATAATACCACCCTTTCTATAAATGCAGCGCTTAAGGTAGCCCGGCTGCTTTTACAGAGTTAGTCCTATGTTTCCTTTAGACTGCCAAACGGTGAGTGCCTGCCCCCGTTTTCCTCTAATCTGCGAATAAGGAACAGGCAGAACGTGTAGCAGCACAGGCAGTATAGAAAAACCGTCAGAATGTGTCGTCGCACAGAAGAACTGCCCCCTGCGTTTGTGGGACAAAGAACCGTCCCTTGTCCCTATTCGTGTAGGCGGTCGGCGGAAATTATGTATATTTCCCCGTTTTGGTCCATCACCTTTACCATGTCAAACCTGGTACCCCTTATAAAGCTGGATACGTTGTTCCGGTAATCCTCCAAAAGGGCCACCCTCTCCCCGGTCTGGGAATCGCTGTATTCGCCCAGTATGTAAAGCCCCCAGTCGTCGTTCCATTTGTACTCTTCCTTAACCATCCTAAAATACCTTACGGCAAAGTCGTCATGGGCGGGAATATTTTGAACATCGGTCACAATAGACTGTAGAAGCGTGTGGACATGCTCTATCTTCACCGTCTCACCGCTGTCCGAGTACTCCACATCGGAGGACTGGTTAAGCCACAGCCAGTGGACATCCTCCTTTACCCCGTCCCAGGCCTGGTTCCAGTACGCATTGTAGTGGGTCAAAAGCCCCAGCACCCTGTCGAAATGCCCGTCCTTCCAAAGGAATATATCCCTGTACCGGGCGTTGAAGAAGGCTCCCAGCATCTCGTCCTGCACCTGGTCCACCACCACAAGGCGGTTTTGAAGCCGGGTGTTTTCCAACGTGGAAACACCCGATACCGGTAAAAGGTTCGGGATCTTGCCCATGTACTTCAGCTTTCCGCCGTCCCTTTTGTAACACGCTACCACAGCCTCCTGCGGCGGCAGCGACAGTGCAACCAGCACCTCACTGCCCTTGTACGGAAGAAAATCCGTCTCTTCAATCACCACGTCCAGGTCGTCGCTGTATCTCTTCCACCGTAAGTTACCCATGTTGTCAAGCGTTTTGTCCACCAGGCTTTGGAGCGACTTATCGGCCAGCGGTTTAAAAATGCTCCTTGTGTTTCTTATTGCCGCATAGGGTATATAGTCGGTATCCCTACTTCTCTGCCTGTATTCCCGGTATATAAAGCACCCCGCAACAAGGGCTAAGACCAGCAGGACCGTCATCGCAAGTATCAGTATATTTCTTCTATTATACTTGAAAAACTTCATAAAAACACCACCCCTATGAATTTATTCGCCAGGGTGGCTTATAATGCTATTTTTCTCATCCCTCTTTACTATTTAAGGCCCCTGCTTCCAGGTTTAACGGCACAGCTTCCCCGGCGGCACAGGGGACAGTCCTCCGGCGAATAGGTTTTGACATCCAGGGTAAGCACCGCCTGTTTCTTTACTCCAAAATCTATACTTCCCCCGCTTCGGTCCACCAGAAGGCCCACTCCTGCAACCTCCGCCCCTCGCTCCTTAACTACTCTCATAACCTCCACCACCGAACCCCCGGTGGTGACAACGTCCTCCACCACCAGCACCCTTGAACCGGCAGGGATTTCGAATCCCCTTCTGAGCGTCATGACCCCATTCTCCCGCTCGGTAAACAGCGCGGGCACATTAAGTTGACGCCCGGCTTCATATGCAACAAGAATACCGCCCACGGCGGGCCCCACAACCAGGTCTACCCTTTCATCCTTAAAAGCGGATGCAATAAGTGCGACAAGCTGTGCCGTATGCTCCGGGTACTGAAGCACCCGGGCGCATTGTATGTAGGTGTCGCTGTGCAGTCCGGAAGTAAGCAAAAAATGCCCCTTCATAACAGCCCCGGTATCGGTGAAAATGTTCATTAAAGCATCTTTGTCCAGCAAAAACCCCTCCTTATCACGGCCCATCCTTATATATTGAAACGCTAAAGCAGCGCCCCCACCATATCCTCCACCGATGTAAAGCCCTGCTTTACTAAATACCTTTCTATGCCCTCAATTATCTCAACCGGCGCCAGGGGGTTCACAAAATTTGCGGTGCCTACCGCTACCGCCTTTGCGCCGGCAAGTAAAAACTGCACCGCATCCCTCCAGTCCAGTATTCCGCCCATACCTATAACCGGTATATCCACAGCCTCCGCCACCTGGTGCACCATTCGAAGGGCCACCGGCTTGACCGCCGGTCCCGACAGACCGCCGTATGTATTCCCCAGCACCGGCCTCCGGCTCCATATGTCTATGTCCATGGCCAGCAAAGTGTTTATTAGGGACACCGCGTCCCCTCCCCCCTCCTCCGCCGCCTGGGCTATCTCCACTATATCGGTCACGTTGGGGGACAGCTTTACTATTACCGGCTTTTGGCCGCATTCCTTTACCCGCCTCGTGACTTCATATACCAAGCCCGGCTTGAGACCGAAGGCTATACCCCCTTCCTTTACGTTTGGGCAGGAAAGATTAAGCTCCACCGCTGCAACATTGGACTTGGACAGCCTTTCCATCATGAGGCAGTACTCGTCAACGCTGGCGCCGGATATGTTCGCAATGACGCAGGCCCCCCTGTCCAATAGCCGAGGCAGTTCCTTTTCAAGGAAAACGTCCACACCGGGGTTTTGCAGCCCCACGCTGTTTAACATCCCCGCCGGCGTCTCGCAGGTCCTGGGAGGCGGGTTGCCCTTACGGGACTTTAACGTAAGGCCCTTTACCACCACCGCCCCAAGCCTATTTAAGTCGTAATACTCCCCGTACTCCTCACCAAACCCGAAGGTGCCGGAGGCGGTCATAACCGGGTTCTTAAGCCTAATACCCGCTATTTTTACCGACATATCCACGCTACTCATCCCAGCAAACCTCCTCAGCCCGGAAAACCGGGCCGTCTTTGCACACCCTTTTATACTGCAAGGACCCGTCCCTTTCATTTACCGCGCAGCTGCACCCAAGGCAGGCTCCCACGCCGCAGGCCATCCTCTGCTCCAGCGATACCTGGCATCCCACAGAGTTTTCCCGGCAAATCTTCGCCACCTTTTTGAGCATGGGTCTCGGACCGCAGGCGAACACCATATCGGTGCGCTGCTCCTTTAAATACTGCAAAAGAAGGTCGGTTACAAAACCGCCATAGCCAACACTTCCGTCCTCGGTGGCAACCCTAACATCCGGCGACCTTTCCTGTAATTCCTTAAGCAAAAAGGTTTCGTCCCTGTAGCCTGCAAACACCGCCGCCTTGTCACCGTATATGCCGGCAAGTTCAACTAGAGGCGCAATACCCATTCCGCCCCCCACAACAGCAACCCTCTCGTACTGCCGGTTAAGCTCGAAACCGCTGCCCAGCGGGCCCAACACGTCCAGCAAATCCCCCGGTGTCCGGGAGGACAGGTACTCGGTGCCCTGGCCCTGCACCCGGTAAACCAGCACTACGGTGCTCTCCTTACTTTTGGTATAGGAGAGGCTTATCGGCCTCCTGAGGAGCGGAAATTTGTCCCCGCCGCATTTTATGTGGAAAAACTGCCCCGGCAGCACCCCTTGGCACAGTTCGGGGTGGTAGAGTTCCAGCCTGTAGATACCGGCCGCTATGGGTTTGTTTTCAACAACCTGCATCACCTTTGGTCCTTTCATCCCTTCAGTTCCTCCAGGTGGAATATTTTAAGGTCCCCGGGGCTTATCCCCGCCTTTATTATATCAACCATAGCCCTTGCGGTGTCAATAAAGGTAAAACAGGTTACCGCGTTTTCCACCGCTTCCCTCCTCTCCGACGCTCCCCCTGCATATTTATGTCCCTGTTTTTATCGCGTCGGTTATATCATCCCTCATGCGCAGTGCTTCATCCCGGGTATACTTTTTAAATCCCTCCACCGTTACGCATTCGGGCTTTTCCGCCTTTAGGTACGCACCCGCAAGGGCGCGGGAGGAATTCACAACCGCTCCCAGCCCCTTATCGTCAAAGGCGGCGGCAACATCCCTGCCGCCCGCTCCCTGGGCACCATAGCCGGGAAGCAGCAGCGGCGTATGGGGCATTATTCTTCTCAGCTCTTTAAGCTCTCCGGGATAGGTGGCACCCACCACCGCCCCAACCGAGCTGTACCCGTATTTTCCCAAAAGGTCCCTTCCCCATTCCGCCACCTTTCCGGCCAGGTACTGGTACAGGTATTCATCCCCCACTTTGAGGTTTTGCAGCTCCCCCGAGGAGGGGTTTGACGTCTTAACCAGAATGAATACCCCCTTGCCGTCTCTGCTGCAGGCCTTAAGAAAGGGCTCCACCGAATCATACCCAAGGAATGGATTAAGCGTTACCGCGTCGCACCGGAAATACCCGTATAAATGAGCATCCCTGTACGCTTCCGCCGTGGAGGAGATATCTCCCCTTTTTATATCGCCGATTACAAAAAGGCCCCTTTCCTTGGCATATTCCGCGGTTTCGCGGTAAGCCCTTAAACCTTCAAGCCCAAGGGCTTCATAAAAGGCTATCTGCAGCTTTACCGCCGGTATTAGGTCCGCCACCGCATCAATAAGGGCTTTGTTAAACCGGAGCACCGCCTTGCCCAGGTCCTCCCCATGTATATCCCTTATACACCGGGGTATCATCCCCGGCCGCGGGTCAAGGCCCAGCACGGACGGATTGCCTTTCTTCCTTATGCTCTCCATCAGCCTGTCCACAAACATAAAAATCGCCGCCTTTTTTTCGCATAACCCTCCCGGGTTTTGCTTTATCTATAATTATACATTTGAATGTATATATTCAATAATTTTTAAATTTTTATCTACCCTCGGCCTTCCAGGCTATCCTGCCTTCCACAACCGTGTAAAGCACCCTTCCCCAAAGCTTCATTCCATCAAAGGGAGAGTTTTTTCCCTTTGATACAAACTTGGATACATCCACAACAATTTCGCAGTCCGGGTCAATAATGGTTATGTCCGCCGGGCCGCCCTCGGTTATATACCCCGCATCTATTTTCAAAAGCCTTGCCGGCGCCAGGGACATTCGCTCCGCCAGTTCAAGCGGTGTCAGGATGCCGGGCCGCAGCAGGTGCGTCACCGCCAGCGGCACCGCCGTTTCAAGGCCGGATATGCCGAAGGCGGCCATACTGTATTCCACTTCCTTGTCGTCCCTGTGGTGCGGCGCATGGTCGGTGGCTATGGCGTCTATGGTGCCGTCCATAAGGCCCCGTATTACCGCTTCCACATCCTCTTCGCTTCTAAGGGGCGGGTTTACCTTGGTCATGGAACTGTACCCGTCCACGGCGCTGTCGGTAAGGGAGAAATGATGGGGCGCGGCTTCGGCGCTAATCTTTATGCCTTCCGCCTTGGCCCTTCTTACCATCTCCACCGAGGCCTTGGTACTTATGTGGGCTATATGCACCCTGCAGCCGGTATACCTTGCAAGGGCTATCTCCCGGGCCACCATAACATCCTCCGCCACCGACGGGATGCCCCTCATCCCCAGCATGGTGGATACTTCTCCCTCGTTCATGACCCCGTCCCGGCTGAGATCTACGTCCTCGCAGTGGGATATAATAAGCGCGTCCCACATTGAGGCGTACTCCATCGCCCGCCTCATCAGGTTGCTGTTTGATACCGGGTGACCGTCGTCCGAAAAGGCCGCGGCGCCGTAACGCACCAGTTCCCCAACGGGGGAGCTCTTCACCCCTTTGGCCCTTTGTAATGGCCGCTATGGGCTTAACCTTGACGCAACCTTCCTTTTCCGCCTTGAGGTAGACATACTCCACCATGGCGGGGCTGTCTATCACGGGATTTGTGTTTGGCATGCAGGCCACGGTGGTGAAACCTCCCGCCGCGGCGCTTTTGGTGCCGCTTTCTATAGTCTCCTTGTGCTCGAAGCCCGGTTCGCGAAGGTGTACGTGCATGTCTACAAGTCCGGGAAAACAAGCATGCCCTCTGCATTTACCAACGCCGCATCATCTGCGCTTAAACCGTTCCCTATCCGCGCTATCCTTCCGTCCTCCACCAGTATATCCTTCACCGCATCGGTACCGCTTCCCGGGTCTATAATCCTTCCGCCCTTTACCAGTATCCTGCCCATTAGGAAACCCCCTCCCTTGTCAGCATGTAAAGCAGCGCCATCCTCACCGCCACCCCGTTGGTGACCTGCTCTTCTATGGCGGAGTTTTCCCCGTCTATAATTTCGCTGGACATTTCCACGCCGCGGTTGGTAGGACCCGGGTGCATAATCAGGACGTCCTCTTTCGCCACTTCCAGCACCCTTTCATCTATCCCGAACAGCCTGTTGTATTCGCGCAAAGATGGGAATAGCCCGCTTTTTTGACGCTCCAGCTGTATCCGGAGTCCCATTATAACGTCGGCGTCCACCGCCGCCTGCCGCAGGTCGTGGTAAACCTCAACCCCCATTTTTTCTATCCCTTTCGGTATCAGGGTTGCGGGCCCTGCCAGCACCACCCTTGCACCCAGCTTTGAAAGGCCCCAAATGTTGCTACGGGCCACCCTTGAGTGCAGTATGTCCCCGGCTATTACCACCTTAAGCCCCTTTAAGGCGCCCTTCTTCTCCCTTATGGTGAACATATCCAGCAGTGCCTGGGTGGGGTGCTCGTTTATGCCGTCACCGGCGTTTATTATAATCGCGTCAAGATGCCGGGCCAACAGCAGATGGGCAGCCGGCATGGGGTGCCTCATGACCACAATTTACACCCCCATGGCCTGTAGCGTCCTTGCGGTGTCAATAAGGGTCTCTCCCTTCATCACGCTGCTGGCGGACGTGGAAATATTGGTGGTGGTAGCACCAAGGTATTTTGCAGCCAGTTCAAAGGAAACCCTTGTGCGGGTGCTGGGCTCATAAAACAGCGTTACCATTATTTTTCCCATAAGGTAGTTGGTCCTTTTATTCTTCGTTTCCATTATGGGCTTCATAAGCACTGCCGTATCCAGTATCTGCAGTATATCTTCGGTATCAAGGTCCCTTATTCCCAAGAGATTTTTTAGCCTCATATATTCACCTCCAAAAGACTCAAAGACATGGGGACGGTTCTTGTGTCTTTCCCCCGTCCGTCATACAGTATACCTGTCCCTTTCTCCGGCTATACAAAAAGAGCAGCAGCCCACGCCTTTTATTTAGGCATGTGACCTACTGCTCCATCAGCCGTACCCGCAGATACCAATGTTAAGGCATTGGCAGATATTTGCCGTTAACATTTCAATTCCCCCTTCTTAGCCTCACAGGACCAAATTAAAGGACTTGCCTGATTTACATCTCCACTATCAACACTGAGTTTTCCCCGTCAACCTCCTTAAGGTTAACCTTTATTATCTCCTTTTTTGATGTGGGAACGTTTTTCCCGACGTAGTCAGCCCTTATGGGCAGTTCCCTGTGTCCCCTATCCACCAGTACCATAAGCTGTATGGCCGACGGCCGGCCTATATCCACTATGGCGTCCAGCGCCGCCCTTACCGTCCTTCCGGTGTACAATACATCGTCTATCAGAACCAATTTTTTGTCGTTCACGTCAAAGTCTATCTGGGTGCCGTTTACTATTGGCAGTTTTGCTATGGTGCTGAGGTCGTCACGGTACAGCGTTATATCCAATATCCCCAGTGGAAGGTCCACACCCTCTATTTCCTTTATCTTGCCCTGTATCCTCTGGGCCAACGGCACTCCCCTTGTCCTAATACCTAATAGCGCCAGGTTTTCCGTGCCCTTGTTTCTTTCCAATATTTCATGGGCCGTCCTTGTAACCGCCCGGTCTATGGTTTTCTCGTCCATTATTACCGCCTTGACCCTCATATAAACACCTGCCTTTTTGTATTAAAAAAGCTTCCTCCGTTTACCGGCAGGAAGCTTGCTTTCAATCAAAGAATGTTTATTGACCTCTTATCCATTCCTTGCCGGTCTCACGGTACCAACTTAAAGGAAACTGCTCATTTAGATTATGATATCATTCTTTTATCCCATTGTCCAGCATATTTTTTTGTTTCCCCTACATTTGGCGGCTCAATTCCCGAAACGGGCAATCCCGGGGAAACGCAAAAGAAAAATAAATGGCATTTCATCGTAAATATTGTACTGGCAGCAGTATCTCTTGTAATCGCTTTATACTATTTATTTAAAGTTTGAAACCGGTAACCCGCAGCCGTAGCGTTAAGGGTGCGCTCCCATGATACCAACCATGGTGCCATGGATATTCATGGGCGGGGGTCAGGGGGACAGGTTCACCGGGATTATTCTTCCAACAATGTCCTCCGGTATTTCCATACCCCTTCTTTCCCGAATGGCGTTAAACTCCTCTGCCGTCTCGGCCATCACCCGGTCCCTGTCAAGGACCAAACGCCCTCCCAGGGCATTGTAAACTTCCTTGGCAAACTCTATTTTATACGGGGTAAAGGCCGGCGCGTAAGTGACTATAAAGGCCAAAAGCCTCCCCAAATCCTCCTCGTACGCCCCTTCCCGGCAGTCCTCAAAGTCTATACCGTACAGCTTATATCCTACCAGGAAATTCATAAGATTAATGTCCCACAATATAATTCTTTTGCCGGTTTTCTTCTCCATCGCCTTGTAAAAGTTGTCAAGCCACTTGGCAATATGTGACGCCATCCCCTTGGCATTTATATAATCAAACTTTTGCCCGGCAACATACTCCGCATCAGTCATAACATCAATAAGCGTCGGGCTATTTATATACTCCATCGCTATGGACCTTGCACCCTGTAATAAAGCTCCGGAACGCTAATCCCCCTCTTGTAAAGTTCGGCCAAAATGTCCGCTTCCCTTGAGATGTAGCTGCGCCGCCCTTGTATTGTTTTAACACAAAGCGTTTCTTGCAGGCCCCTTCTATATCTGCCCTTACAAGATACACATTGTTCTTCTTGCTGTTAAACTGCTTTTCTATTTGATATTCCGTTATATTCCACCTGTCGATAAATTCCTTTTCAAGCTGCATTTACATACCACCTATTCTTATTTCTACCTTTGCGCCTTTTTTATAACCTTCCAATTCCTTTACCACGCCCTCTACCGCGTTAAAAAGAATTTTCTGTACAAAGGGCACCATGTCAATCTCCCGGCCGTCAACCAAAAGCTTTATATTGGATTTTGACAAAATACAGTCTTCCCTTTTGGACTGGCCCTTTAATATCCTTATCCCCAGTTCCCTGCATGAATAACCGCAGGCGCGGCAGCATTCCGGCGGGAAATCCGGCAGCCTTTCGTACACCTTTTGCTCAACCAGGTCAACCAGCCTTTCAGTATCTTCTATAGGGTTTATAACCGGTATGCCCCTATACTCTTTCAAATCATTGGCAATCCTGCCGGATATGGCAAATACCGTATCATCCAGTCTCTCGTCCACTTCAGCGATGTTATGGGCGGTTACAATTTTTGGTACGTTACAGTCGGTTACACCCTCCAACACCACAAAGTCATGGTGATAAAACCTGAAAATCTCGTCCATTGAAAGCATGCGCTGGAACAGTATATCGGTCTCCTTGTAACCCCTTGCGGTTACAAGCTCCGACCCCGCCATACGGTGCCGGTAGGTGTTGGTACCTTCCTTGTCTATGGCAAACTTTTCAAAATGAATCTCCTTTACCGAGCCCACCGAATAACGTCTTTTCCTTAGTTCCCTTATAATATTCTCTATCGTGGTGGTTTTACCCGACTGGGTTATGCCAAATACCGAAAACACTCTCATTCGTTATACCCTCCCCCGTTTCAAAACGCGTAGAAATAAAACATAAGCGTAAAAATGCTGACTGCCATACTTATAGTTATAACAGCGTAGTCAGTCCTTTGCATGGTCAGTACCATATAGCTGGTCCTTTTGGGGTATGCCCTGAAGGCCCTTGTCTCCATCGCGGTGGCCAGTTCCCTGGACTTAATTACCGCCCCGGAAACCACCGGCATTATGAGGTAGGAATAAACCTTCAGCCTCTGCCGCACAGGAATCTTGTCCAACTCTATGCCCCTAAGCTGCACCGCCGTTACCACATTTTTTATCTCTTCGGTTAAAAGGGGCAAAAACCTAATAGCCACCGACACCATAAAGGCAATTTCATAGGGTATCCTCCACTGCACAAGCCCCTGTACTATCTCCCTGTAATTGGATGTGGCCATAATGGTTGCCGACACCATTACAATTGACATACGGAGGACCATTGCCACGCCCTTGTAAAGCCCCCCAACCGTAATAAGCTTTATCCCGCCTAAGCTTACCAGTACCCTTCCGGAGGGCGAGAATATGCTCTGGATTATGGCAATGGCCACAAACAGCCATAATATCCGCCGGAATTTTTTAACCAGTGCAAACAGCCGGATGCCGGATGCCGCCGACAGTACCATCGATACCGAGAGCACCGCCGTGAGCACCCGGATATCCTGTATGAGCACTCCGAGGGTGGAAAGACAGAGAACCAAAACCAGCTTGCTTCTTGGGTCAAGCCCTTTAAGTCCTGTCTTCAACAATCTCACCCCCGTACATCCTGACCTCCCTGTCGGCAAGGCGGTCTATAAACGCCCTGTCGTGGCTTATAACAGCCATGCCTATACCCTTTTGCTTTAGGTCCCTTAGTATATCCGAAAGGACCCTTCGCCTCTCCATATCCAGCCCGGTGGTGGGCTCATCCAGTATCAGAAAACCCGGTTTGTTTACCAGCACCGCAGCTATGGCAAGCCGCTGTTTTTCTCCCCGGCTCAGCTTAAAGGGAAGGGCATCCTGCAGGTGGGAAAGGTCCAGGTCCCGCAGCACTTCGTCCACCCTCCGTGCTATTTCCTCGCTGCTGTGTCCCTTCAGCTCCAGGGCAAAGGAAACTTCCTCCCGGACCGAGGGTGCAAAAATTTGAAGGGCGGGATTCTGGAACAGGTACCCAATCCTCCGGCCTATTTCACCCAACTTCATCCCTGCACTGTCGCTGCCGCAGATTTTAACACGCCCTTTTTGGGCTCTCAGTATCCCTGTCATAATCTTACCGAGGGTTGTTTTGCCGCTGCCGTTGGGGCCGGTTATTGCAATAAACTGTTCCTTAAAAAGCTTCAGCGAAAGCCCTTGTATGACCGGTATGTCCTTATTATACGAAAAGCTTACATCCTCCAGTTCTATATACGGCTCTATTTTTTATACCCCCTTACAGTCTCCCCTCAAAGGGCTGCAGCACACCGTCCCGAAGCAGCAGCACCCTGTCCGCCACGTCAAGGTTATCCAAGTCGTGTTCAATCATGACAACTGTCTTGCCCCGGTTTCTAAGACCCGATACTGCCTCTTTTATCGCCTCCTTGCCCTGTGCATCTATCTGCGACATGGCCTCGTCAAATATCAGTATCTCCGGGTCAAGGCTTAATACCGAGGCCAGGGCTATAAGCTGCTTTTGTCCGCCGGACAGCTGGTTGGGACTGCTGAGACGAAATTCCTCCATCCCAACCTGCTTAAGGGCGGTCTTAAGCCTTTCGCCTATTTCCTCCCTTGGAAGGCATAAATTCTCCGGCCCGAAGACGACCTCATCCTCCACGGTGGGCGAAAAAAGCTGGGTATCCGGCTCCTGGAACACTATCCCCAGCCTGGTTGCAATCTGGGGTATCTTCATGGAAGTTGTAGGCGTCCCTTTAATCAGCACCTCACCCCTCATATTCCCCGAATAAATGTGGGGCACAATGCCGCTTAGGCAGTAACACAGCGTACTCTTGCCGCTGCCGCTAAGCCCTACCACCGCCAGCACTTCACCGCGCTCCACGGTAAGGTTTACACCCCTTAATATATCCTCACCGCTGCCGGGATACCGGTACCATAGGTCTCGCACTTCAAGGGGCATTGTCATTGCAGCTCAATCTCCATCACAAATTTGCACCATCTCTGGCTGAAGGGGTCCTTGGCAATAATAACCTGCAGAGGACCGCTGCCGCCCTCCTCCTTGGTACCCAGCGGCTCGCCGTCCATTTTGAACACCAGGTATACGTTATCATCCTGCAGGGCTTCCCCCATTCCTATGGCCGAGGTATATCCATCCACCGCCTTCATGATAACTGTATCCTTACCGGCGGTATCCACCCCTGCCTCTTCCAACACCTCTTTAAGCAGCACCCCGGTGTAAACGTGTTTTTCCGCGGGCTTTCCACTCCTTTTGAGGTTGGCCTCCACGTCCACCACGTTCATTTGCTTCAGTTTTTCCAAGTCAATCCTCACCGCTTCGCTGCCTCCCGATTTAATTAATACGTATGCATCCTGCTGGCTTTCTCTTTTTGCGGCCAAATCTCCCCGGTTCATATAGGCGGTTGCCCCTACAACCAGTGCCAGTATCACCACCACTATTAATACAGTCTTTTTCATTATTCCCCATTCCCTTCGCATATGATATAGGGTACAATCATGTCCTCGTACCGGAATTCACCGTGACTGCCTCCCTCGGATGTGGAGTGCATCCCGTGATCGGCGGCTATAATTACTTTTCCGCTCCAGCGGGATACAAGGTCCTTTACATAACCGTCGGTGGTCTTTATCCTCTCCAAGGTTTGGGCGGAGAGGTCACCGTAACTGTGACCGCTGTCGTCTATCCCGTGAAAATGAACCACCATAAGGTCACAGCCGCTGTCCATAACTTCAACGGCCTTGTCCCTTATCTCGTCATCGGTGCTGCCGTTGGAATTCTTGTCTATATTAAGAATAGGGTCTATCTCAAGGTTTAGTATCTTGATGTTTCCCTCCACCATAACCGAACTCTTGCCCAGCTTATTTGCATGTTCGAATATGGAGGGTACTAAAACATCCATCTCCTTCCGGGTATGTACCCCGTTTTCCGACGGGGGAACGCCGGTAAGAATGGCCGCCAGCCCCGCATTGGTAACCGGTGTATACACCGAAAATGCCTTTTTTGCCGGTGCAATGCTTCCAAGGAACGGGGCATAACCCTCTTCGACTGCTTTTACATACTGGTGGTAGCCAAACCCGTCCAGTATTACCACAAGCACATCCTCATCCCGGTCCAGAAAATGGGCCGCATCGTGATAGGTGTCCATGTTGCTCGCTCCGGGCGGGTCGACTATTATTCCCACCAAGTCTTCAATCCTGTCCTTAAGGTTCGGGAATACATAGTCAATACTGTTTCCCCTAAGCTCCAAAAACCCGTCGTTTTTTATCAGCCGCTGGCTGCCGTCCCGGGCAACCGCCATGGGGCTGTCCACTCCCGAAAGGCACAAAATGTCCCCAATGGTCATCATTTTCCTTCGGGTATAAATGCCGGTCCAGTTTTCCCTGCCATCATGTTCTACCGTTGACCTTCCTTCGTACATTGGAAAGTCAAGCATCGGCCTTTTATACAGCCCGCCGGGCGTTATAAACTCAAGATTATCCGCTGAACTTATTATGTTAAGCCCCAGGGAAGCGCTCTCTTCTACTCCAACCACCACAATCTCCTTTATCCTTTTAATGTTGCTGCTAACCGGATGCCTGGGGTTTATAGCCTCCCAGGCATTTTCCTGTGAAAAAGTTATATGACAGTCGGCGGCACTTGTGCCCTCCACCTCCGCCGTAAGGCCGTCGTCCCCTATAAGCAATACGTTAAAGCTTTCGGCCGCCGGCATCGCCTTTGATACTATGTCAATGAGCCTTGCTGCCTTTCCGGTCCTTCCTTCCCGCTCCAGCCCTGAATCGGGGAATTCCTCAAGACTTTTCAGCATAAGGGGCTGCTCCACGTCCCCGGTAACTTCAAAGGCCGGAACGAATCCTTGCACAGCCCCGGTACCGGCAGGCACCGCCCCGCATGCCGCCGATAACGCTGCCAGCATTATCAGGACAGGGCCGCAAATTAGGGTTTTCTTTTTCATTCCACGCACCTCCCTAGACCCCCAGGTTTCCTATATTAAACTTCCTGAACTGTTTTATCACGCTATAGGCTATGATGCCGCCTAATCCACCGGACAAAGCTGCGCTGCTGAGGCTGAGTATAAGGGGTACAAGGGGCAGCCTGAAGAATACAAGGTTTACCAAAAATGTACCGGCAATATTGGCGGCTATCCCCGAAACAAAACAGCATCCCAGGCAGCAGCCCCGGTGCCGTGATACAAGTAGCACCAAGTCAACGGCAAGCCCCGGCAGTATATAGGTCATAAGGCTCATTATTCCGTGGGTACCGAGCACGCCTATGGATATCACCATTATGGCCTGCACACTTGAAATAAGGGTAGCCGTGCCCAATTTACCCACCAGGCCGGCCCCCAGCACTATCCACATCATGTAAAAGCCCCCGGCAATAACACCCCCGGGAATGTACAAGGGCCCGGTAATAATGTGCGCCAGCGGTACCACCACCGGTTTTATCGCCACCCCCAGTGACGCCATCATGGCTATAACCACCAGGTCAAACATGGAAAAACGGGACAAAAATTTCCTAAAGGCCATCACCGTCACTCCCCGATATCATTTGACCGGGCTAATACTTCCTCACCTTCGATTTGGGCAGGGTGACCCATCTTGCCCTGTCTTTTAAAGCCCCGTCGTTTCTTTCAACCAGCAGCATGACTTTACCCTCCAGCAGCACTGCCTTGACCTTTTCGCCCAGCACTATCCTTTCCTGTCCTTCAAGGACGCTGCCGTTTTCTTCTCTAATCTCGTCAATATTTGTGCGTTGTAGTATCTCTTCCGCAGTCAGCACTTCCCCTTGCCGCCCGACAAAGTATTTGCCCTTTATTCGCCCGTCGTTTCCGCCAAGCCTTAAACCCGCCCCGGCCAGGGCTCCTATCACACCACCGCCGGTACCGCCGTGCTCGCTTAAATGCACGCCCAGCCTTTCCGCCGTCTCATAGGCTTCTTTTTTCGTAAGGACTGCCTGTTTGGCCCTTTTGCCAAACTGCATCAGCTCTTCTCCGCCGGTCAGCCTATCCAATTCCACAATACACAGCCCCGGGTCCGACCCGTCGGCACTTTCCCTTTCGAGGTAGTCCATGCAAAGGTTCTTTATTCTCGCCAGGTCTTCACTCCCAACATTGTCCACTTCAAAGCACATGGCACTGTTGTGGGACGTGTAGGGTATATCCTCATGTACATAAAGCTGGTGCCGGGATATGAACTTGGGATACCCCCACCCTTTTTCCAAAATCTTTTCCGAGACAGCCAACGCAAGGGCACCGGTGCCCTTGCTCTCCAAGCTGTCGGTGTCGTCTATACAAATCAAAATTTTCAATGCTACACCTCTCCCTTGGGTTTTCTTAGGCCCTCGCCGCTTAGGACCTGCTGTACCATCTCCGGCGACAGCCGGTAGCCGAAGAACTCCCTATAAAAGTATTCAACCTCTTTTTCCATGTCTATATGACCGAAGAGTTCCGGGTACACCGTCTTTGCAGTCCACAGTATTGCCAGCGGTGTTTCCACCGAGCCCGGGTGGCCCCAGCGGGATATACCATGGGGCAGTTGGTATACCCTGCCCTTTTGCACCGCTTCAATCCCCGACCACTGGGGGTTTCCAAGTATATACTTCATTGCGGAATTCTCGTTGGCTATAATAACCTCCGGGTTCCACAAAAGCACCTGCTCCAGCGAGGCGTAGTAGTCGTTGTTTACTAGGTTTAATTCTTCTCCCACCGATACGTTGACCACTCCCGCCGCCCTGGACCAGTCGGCCGGCAGTGTACTGCGGTGCGTGGTCCTCAGAGCCTGGTTTTCCGCGTGGTACATCCTTACCCGACGGTCTTCCGGGATGGTGTCCACCACTTCGCTTACCCTTTGTATTACGTCGTTGTAGTAACGGTTAAAGGCCTCAGCCTCCTCTTTCCGGCCTATGGCCTCCCCTATTATGGATATGGCACGCTGTTGCTCCTCTATGTTTGTATATTCGACCACTATATAATTAAGGCCTGCCTTGTCAAGCTGCTCTACTTCCTTTTCATCCCTGGCGGTATCACCCCTGATAATAACTAAATCCGGGTCCTGCCTTAAAAGCTCTTCGATATTTATTTTGCCGGACTTCCTGGGCACCGCCGCTTTTGCCACCTGCGGGACTATTTCCATAAGCATTACGTCCCTCTGCAGGCCGTCGGGTACCGCTACCAGGCCGTCTCCCCTGCCCAACAGGCATACCGCGTATCCCGCAAAGGAATACAGGCAGGCAATATTCTCCACATTGTCCGGTACAAAGACCTCCCTGCCGAAACTGTCGGTCATATAGAAACCGGGTACGTTTTCCGGAGCCTTTGATATCTCCTGCGTACCGGTTTGTCCGCAGCCGGATAATATAAGCGATATCATAAGTATACCGATTGCCAATTTACCGCCATAGGCCTTCATCAAACTCCCCCTTTAAGAATACTCCGCATAGGTTTTAATTGGAAGGATGTGCCTTACATCTCCCTCCTCCCACTTATGGGATATCAGTTTTGACTTTATTCTAAATATGTCGTACATATTGCGTTCGGTCAGCACATCGTCCGGCCTGCCCTGGGCATAGAACATCCTCTCGTTCATCAATGCGACCCGTGACGCAGTATTGGAGTTTTCAAAATAAAAGGCATGGTTGGGGAAATGGGTCGCCATAACCACGGTGATTTTTGTTTCCTTAACCAGGTGCACTATGGTCTCCAAAAAATACAGTTCGTTCCTGAAGTCAAGGTGTGCCGTAGGCTCATCCATTACAAGGACCGGTGTCTGCTGTGCCAGGGCCCTTGCAACCATAACCAGCTGGGTTTCGCCGCCGCTCAGCTGCGTATAGGGTTTATCTTTAAAGGGCAGCATCCCCACCCTGTCCAGGGCCTCCTCGGCAATTCTCCTGTCCTTTTTCTTTGGCAATGAAAAAAGACCTGTGTAGGACACCCTGCCCATCAACACCACGTCTATCACCTTGTAGGGAAAGGGCTTCTCATGGACCTGGGGTATATACGCCAGTTTCCTGGCAATCTCCACCGCCTTCATGCCTCTTATATCCCTTCCCTGGATCAAAACAGTACCGCCGCTTGGCTTTAGTATTCCCAGCAGGCACTGGATAAGGGTAGTTTTACCGCAGCCGTTGGGGCCGAACAGGCAAAATATGTCCCCTTCTTCTACTTTTAGGTCGATATTGTCCAGTACCTTCAATTTCCCATAGGAAAAGGACGCCTTACGGGTTTCTAATATTGCCGTCATTACCATCCCCGTCCCTTGGTTTTTTTAAGCAGGTATACAAAAACGGTGCCCCTATTAATGATCAGTATCCCCAACGGTATCTCCGAACCTGTAAGGGTCCTTGCCACATTATCCACTATTATAAGGTAGCCCGCTCCAATGGATAGGCTGACAGGCACAAGCACCGTATTATCGTTGCCTACCAGCATCCTTCCAATATGGGGCACCACAAGCCCTACCCATCCTATTACCCCGCTAACGCACACCGCGCCTGCGGTGGCAAGGGTTGCAAACAGTATGGCAAGGCCCTTTACAAATGCTATGTTCACCCCCAGGGCCTGGGCCTCCTTGTCATCCATCGAAAGTATGTTGATTCGCCACCGCATAGCGACAAGGCCTGCCATTCCAACCCCCATGGGCACCGCGGAAATGGCAATATCCCTGAACTCGCCGATGCCATGCTGCCCATGAGCCAGAATACTATACTGGGCAGCTGCTCGTAGGGGTCGGCAATATACTTAAGCAGTGAAACCAGCGACGAGAATATGGAAGACACCACCACCCCGCCCAGCACCAGCATAATGGTGGGAGTGGAAGTATAATGGGTACCAATTATATAGCTTAAAACCACTGCAAGGGCCCCGAAACAAAAGGCAAAGGCATAGACGTAAAAAGTATCGCTACCAAACAGGATGATTGCCAGTGATGCTCCAAAACCCGCCCCGGCACTCACTCCCAGAATCCCTGAACTTACCAGCGGGTTTCTAAAAAGGCCCTGAAGGCCGCCCCGCTTACTGCAAGGCTGCCTCCCACAAGGGCACCCAGGATCGCCCTGGGAAGGCGAATATCCCATACTACGTTTACATGTATGGGAAGGGGGCTAGGCTGGGAAACCCTGCCTTGGCACCCAGGACGCCTGTAACTTCACCCACCGAAAGTGGGTACCTACCTATAAAAGGGATATGAATATGAGCAAAAACGGGCAGCAACCAGTCCTGCCGCTGTCAGTTTTCTTCTCATGGTCTTGTTTACGGGATAACCACTATCTTAGCAACCTGTTTAATCTGCCAGTTTTTGCCTTTGCCGTCAACAACCAGCTTTACAAAACCGTCTTCCTCGCCCAACAGCTCGCCGTTCCTGCTCCAGCCCAGGGCGGTACCTTCACTGTTCACCAGGTCCGGCTCGTATTCCCTGGAATAGCCGTCGGACGCTTCCACCGATACGACTGAAAACTCGGTAACCCCGGCAAACTCCAGGATGTCCTTAAGTAAAACCCCGGTCCACTGCTCCGGTTCCTTGGTGGTGTCCTTGTCCTTTTCGGCAATTGTCACTTCGACCGGGCCTATTTCCAGCGCATCCTTGCTGGTAAACTCAATTGTCTCTCCCCCGACCACTTCAACGGTAATGCTCCATTCCTCCATTGGTATTTCATCCTCGGCTTCGGCGGCCGGCTGACTGCAGCCTGCCAGTATTAAACCCACCAAAACCAGCATTAGTACAGGATAGAACTTTACAAAATGTTTACTAGCCATGTTTTTTCCTCCTTAATTAATTTTGCTATCGTAGGCTTCGGGAATTTACGGGTCCAGCATTTCAATCCTTTCAAATATCTCCTCTTCCTCCAATCCCATTACCTGCTCTCCGTCTTGAAAACCCTGTCATAGGGTTTCACCCTCGGGTGCTTGCCCTGGCCCCAAAGGTGCAATTCCGTTTCGCCTTTGGCTCGGTGTTCAAACTCCATCCTCTGCCCCGCAGCGTACCGCAGCCTGTTATTGCTTCCACTCCTGGGCGAAACAGTAGCTGCCTCGTACCTTAACCCTGTCCGCCTGTTTTCTTTGAAGCCCCAGGGCGCCCATGGCCTTTATCGCCGACCTTAGGCCCAGGGCAAGGCCTATGCTCATTGTACCCTGCAGTGCAGTACCTGTGCGGCTTCGATTAGCTTTTGACCTGTGGATTATCAATATCCCACTCAATGCCGTCCATATTTACACCTCCGCATCCGGCTAATCAATACGCCTGTAGATCTGTACCACGCTGTCTCTCAGCGCCAAGCCGCCACCGCCTTCGCCGGCAACCTTTAACACTCTTTGCGCGTCCACCACCCTGACACCGGCCAGCAGCGTTACGCCATGGTCCCTGTATACTTCAGGGCATAACGACGTAGTGGGGCCCATAATCACTACTTCCCTTGCCTTTTCGCACTTTTCCAGTATCCCATCCAGCGTCTTGTTAAGCAGCGTGGTTCCGGTTATTATTACAACATCGCACTTGGGCAGGTAAATATCTTCCGCCCAGTCCGGCATAAGACCCCCGTCGGTTATGTTGCGCTCAAAAATATAAATATCTTTGGCTTTACCCTCCACCCTGTCCAGAACCGGTTTGAAATAACCTATCATCCCGACGGTATCCCCAGGCCTGAACTTTATGTATTCCAAGGCGTTACCGGTGCAAAAGCCCTCAAGGCCCCGCTGAAGTATAGCATTAATGCAGGCTATCCCCACCGCGCATTTGGCAAGGTTTAAGTCCATGGCCCAGTCTATGATTTGGCTGCAGTTTGTGCCTGCCAGGTCTCCGGCTTCTTCTATTAGGCCGCACTGGGGACCCAGCTCATTCCTAAAGGTATATGATACACCGCAGCTGCCGTCGTCAAGAAGCACCGCCGTATATCCTATGCCTATCCTTATTTCGGCAAGGGTTCTTGAGGCTGCATCTCTTTTTACTTTGTCTATAAGCCTTTGTACAATCATTGGGAGCCCCCCATCCTATACTGCCGCTTTACTCAATGCCTTCAATGGATAAAAAGTCCTTAACCTGCGTGCTCTTGGGAAGGCCTTCAAAGAACACGGTAATCTGCCCTTTGCTGTTTTTAAACACTACTCCCTTTTCCCTGTCATCCCTTGAAATCTCCACGGTATAACCGTCGGCAGCAGTAAGCAGGTACTTGTCGGCATCGATAAGCCCTGCCGCTTTTATCAGCTGCTTCAGGTCCACTCCCTCCTTGTCCTCAACCTGCTTTGTACCCAGCACCTCCATGGCCCTTTCCTGCGATACCAGCGCCGCATCTCCCATTATGCAAAGGTATATGCTCTTAATGTACATACCCTTTGGCAGGTCTGGGGACAGGAACAACGGGGCGTCCTCGCCGGTAAATTTTATGTAGCCCTTTGAGAATATATCAAGCTGCTCGTTCTTTTCGAAACCATCGGCCGCCACAAAGGAGGCGGTGTCCGGCAGGCTGTCCACACCAAGCAGCCCCAGCAGTTCCTCCACCTTAACGGCCTTGTCGGTGCTCTCGTAGTATGTATAGTCTTCGGCGTTAGCCTGGGAGATAAGGGTCTCAAGGATGTATACCCTTGCCACCTCCGCCTTCGGGGCGCTTTCCAGCACCTCAATCTTTACCAGGTTCCTTATCCAGTACATGGACCTTTCTTCAGGAATCACAGCCCTTATAGGCTTGGTCCTTTCATCCAGCGGTTTCCCGTCTATGGTATGGGCAAGGATTAGGTCGCGGTTTTGCAGTATCTCGGGCGGCACTTCTATGGAATAGCCGTCCCCCGCCACCAGCCGTATCCCAACAAGGTCCTTCTGGGACTTGCCATACTTTTTCAGAAGGTCGTCAAAAAGTGGTCCGGTAACGGTATACTGGTTTTCCTTACCGGTGGAACTCACCGAAGTAGCTTCCACCGTTACCGATTCAAGGTCCTTAATTTCTTCCACGGTAACCTCTATATCGGTACTTTCAAGCCCTGAAATCACTATCTTCTCCCCTTCTTGCCCGCCGGCTTGCTCTTCGGCCGGGCCAGCCTTTTCTGCCGGTGTTCCCGTCGGTGCGGAGCACGCAGCGGCAGCCAGCGTTAGAACAAGCAGCAGGGCCAAAAACTTAATTATCCTTACTGGTTTCCCCATCTACAATTCGACCCCCTCAATAATTTTCCTGTAGTTTATAAGGCACATGTTCACTGCGTCCACTACAGCCTGGCTTGTATATGTAGCGCCGGTAATGGCCACGATATCCTCTCTTCTTCTGGCGGCCATTTTAACAAGCGCCAGCTTTGTGCCGGCATCTTTGCCGGAAAACCTTTGGAGGAACCATTCTTCGGTGACGTATCCCCCGTAGTCCTCGGTCTCATGGTGTTCCAGTATACGTACCCCCTCGGTAAGTCCGGTCGGAATGTCTATCAGCACCAGCACCTTTATCGCGTCGTTAAAACCTGGGACGTAAGATTCCTGGGCTACCATCCTCGGGGATTTGCCTTTGGTACCAACGGCATATACCGCTGTAATCCCATCCCCTTCGTATTCTTCCATCCTTTCTATACTCTCTCCATCCGTCATCAATTCGAGTATGTAGTCGTGTACTGTTTCCTGGCAGGAGCATGCGGCCAGGAAATACGCGAAAGCCACAATCATAACAGCCTCAAGTGTCCTTATTAAACATCCCCCCAATAAAAAACTCCTCTCACCAAAGGTTTAAGGAGTAATAAGACTGTCTGCTAAAAATGCGTCTTCTTAAAGGAAGACGCATTTACCGGTTTACTAATAACCGCAGATTCAATATTGGTCTCCTTTCCACCTTGGGAGGCACAGCCGTTTCCAACCGTACCCTGTCGTTCCACATCCCATAGGCCTTCTTGCTTTAAGGTATGCGGAATCGGAGCTATGTATTTGTCATCTTTATTTTATTCAATTGTCATATATCTGTCAATCCCAAACTCGGTGCCCTTGCCGCACTCAATACTTCCTCTATTATGTCCTCAGCATACCGCTCTGGCAGCATTGCCTTCGTGTCCTCAAAAACGCATAGCATTACTTTATTGCTTAAACGGTACCTTCCCCCATGCCGGTATTTCTTCTTATCCCTCGTGTTTTTTTGTGTTCATCCATGTTGCTTAATACCTGCTCCATTAGATTTGTCGCATATTCGCAACCACCTCAGCTTCCGTCACCCCGTCACGCCCTTGTTACCTGAGTACCTGTAACCCCTGTGTATGTTTATAAGGTCCCTCAACACCGAGGCCGCCGCAGGTAGTAACTCCCGAGGGACCCCCGGACAGGGTAAGGTCCCCTAGAGTATCCGAAACATACCTTACGGCTTTGTACCTACCGTCTATGCTATGCAGCGGATGTCCCTTGTCCAGTCTTTCCGGGCGTACACTCATATGCAAGGCACCGTTCCTTTTGACCGTTCTGCCTACAAGCTTATACTTTTTGCCCTGTTTTTTTGCATCAATAATCTGCTCCGGCGTGATACCGGTTATTCCTTCCACCGAAATATCCTCCAGGGTCTTTTCCTCGTTCATAAGGATATTGGTAAGTATCAAAAGCTTTGTGGCGGTGTCCCAGCCCTCCACGTCCAGGGTGGGGTCGGTCTCGGCTATGCCCATCTCCATAGCTTTTTTCAGTGCCTCGTGGTACGTTTTGCCTTCGTGCTCCATCTGGTCCAATATGTAATTCGTTGTGCCGTTTAGTACTCCCTCGATGGACATTATCTCGGCCCCGGCCATGTCTATCAGGCCACCGTTTACCGTAGGAAGTGCCCCTCCCGAGGTGCAGCCTATTCCAAGCTGCACACCGTTTTCCGCCGCCAGCTGGTTAAGCCTTTTATAGGCCAGCATTACCGGGCCCTTGTTGGAGGTGATTACATGGATACCGTTCTCCAGTACCCTTTTAACATGAGTCATACCCGGTTCGCCGGTCTCCTTGTTGGTGGGGGTCATCTCCACCAGCACGTCAATATCCTTTAGTTCCATTATGCTTTCGAAGTTTACCTGCTCTGATCCGCCGTTTTTGTACTGTGAAAGGTCGTTACTTGTCCTCGAATACTCAATAAGGGATGCACAATCTATCCCGTCGGGTGAATATACTCCCCCGGCTGTTTAACACGTAATTAACCTTAATATCTAAACCCTCATTAATAAGGTAGGAACGTTTTTGTACCAAAAGGTCCACAAAGGCCCGCCCTACTCCTCCGAAACCCACTATTGCCAGTCTCATACGGCTTCCTCCTCAAATATTTTTTACTGCGGAACGGCGACTTATAGCTCCAGCGACTGGCCCGGGCTAAGCACCTTTACTTTGCATATACCCTTAGCCTCAACCGCCTTCTTGTAGTCATCAGGGTTTTGCTTTATAACCGGGAAAGTGTCGTAGTGCATAGGGATAACTAATTTTGGAGCGATCATCTCCGCCGCCTTCACCGCGTCTTCCGGGCCCATGGTGAAAAAGTCACCTATCGGCAAAAGGGCTGCGTCTATTTTTTCATCGGCCAGGAAACCCATTTCGGCTATAAGCCCGGTATCACCGGCATGGTATATTTTCTTCCCGCCTATCTCGAAAACATACCCGCAGGCTAAGGCCCCCGGTACTCCGCTACCGTGGGCTGCAGGGAAGAACTTAACGCTTCCGAAGGGCGTTTTTTGCCTGCCTCCTATGTTGCCCTTAGCGGTCTTTATGCCCTGCTCCGCCATGGGCCCGTCGGCAAACTCCACCACGGCGTAAACGGTAGCCCCCGTTCTTTTGGCAATGGCGTAGGTATCCCCCAGGTGGTCGCCATGACCGTGGGTGACAAAAATGTAATCCGCCTCCACCTCGTCGGCGGTCTTAGCCGCCATTTGGTTACCCGTCAGAAACGGGTCAATAAGTATTTTTACGCCTGCATCCTCCATCAGGAAACAGGCATGTCCCAGGTATTCAATTCTCACCACTATCAACCTCCATAATTTTTATATATGTATTATCAACCACTATTATATAGATAAACGGGGCACCTATTCAACTGTTTGACCTGTGCATTACTTTGGTCTTGCCATAGACGCGTATAATATGCTAGTATATAATAAATCATAATAGTGACGCGGCTGAGAAGGAACCTAGTAGCATACCCTGGTTACAATAAAAGAGAGCGGCCCGGCCGGTGAAAGGGCCGCAGCACAGGGACTTTGCGAATTACATTCCGGAGCCCCCCGATCCCGGGCGGTCTGCCGTCCGTTAAAGCGGCAAAGAGGCATTTTATATGCGAATTAAGGTGGTACCACGGGTTCTCTCGTCCTTAGGCGAGAGGCCCTTTTTTTAACCATAGATTAATCACGGGAGGTAATTGCATGAAAAACGTATACGATACGCTGATGGAAAGGGGATTCATAGAACAGGCCACCCATGAAGAGGAAATAAGGGATATGCTGGGCAGGGAATCCGTTACCTTTTATATAGGGTTTGACCCCACCGCCGACAGCCTGCATGTCGGGCACTTTTTGCAGATGGTAACAATGGCCCACATGCAAAGGGCCGGGCATAGGCCAATAGTTCTGCTGGGCGGAGGTACCACCATGGTGGGGGACCCTTCGGGTAAGACGGATATGCGCAAAATGCTGTCCCAGGAACAAATTCAGCACAACGCCGAAAGGTTCAAGGTTCAGTTTTCCCGGCTGATAGACTTTAGTGACGGCAAAGCCATAATGGTCAACAATGCCGACTGGCTGCTTAATCTAAATTACATCAACTTCCTGCGGGATATCGGAAGACATTTTTCTATAAACAGGATGCTTTCGGCGGAATGCTACAAGGAAAGGTTGGAAACGGGGCTTACGTTCCTTGAGTTCAACTACATGGTAATGCAGTCCTACGACTTCCTGCAGCTTTATAAGAAGTATGGCTGCAAGATGCAGATGGGCGGTAGCGACCAGTGGTCCAACATAATAGGCGGGGTTGAGCTGATACGCAAAGTTGAGGGCGCTTCTGCCTACGGGCTTACCTTTACGCTGCTTACCACCAGCGAAGGCAAAAAAATGGGCAAAACCGAATCCGGTGCCGTATGGCTGGACCGGAAAAACGTCGCCCTATGACTTCTACCAATACTGGAGGAACGTGGACGACAGGGACGTGGGAAAAATGCCTTGCCCTTCTTACATTCCTTCCAATGGAAGAGGTTAGAAGACTCGGTTCTCTGGAGGGTCAAAAATTAATAGGGCGGCAGCTGCTGGCCTTTGAACTTACCAAAACAGTCCACGGCGAGAAGGAAGCATTAAAGCCCAGCCGCCGCCAGGGCGCTGTTTTCCAACGGTTCAGACCTTGAAGCCGCCCCCACCACCGAAATTTCCGGGGAAGAGATGCAGCAGGGCATCAATATGCTGGACCTTCTGATGAAAACAGGGCTTACCACATCCAGGGGAGAGGGAAGGCGCTTGTAGCAGGGCGGCCTGTACATCGGCGAAGAGCGGGTGAATGATACCGACCTTGTGATAACGGAAAAGAGCTTCTCGGATGGTACTCTTATACTGAGAAAGGGTAAAAAGGTATACCACCTGGTAAAGCTGGTATAGAATCAAGAAAACGGGGGCAGTGATTTGTAAATCACTCCCCCGTCCCCTTTGATTTCCATTATTATATCCCGAACCGGGACCATTACACACCTCACCCGCTGCTGCAGGAAGTGCTGCTGCAGGTGGAGCAGCTGGAACCCCCGGATCCCTTTTCCCCGCTAAATCCAAAGACCGAAAAAATCCTTTTCACATTGCTGCTCCCGCAGCCGGGGCATTCCACCTTCTTGTCCCCTTCGGATATCTTTAAAAGTTTTTCAAACTTGTTCCCGCATTTTTTGCAGTTATACTCGTATATAGGCATTATATCTCTCCCTTCCAGCGTACGAGATATATGGGTATGGTAATATTATACCACTATTTTTTACCTGCTTTCCAGCTTCCTGAACAGTATATAGGAATATACAACCGGAGAAAATGTAAGTCCTAAAAGCAGTATGAGAAACACTATCCAGTTAGTGATAAACCCCAAAAGCGTTAAACACAAATATTGCTCCCATTATCACGAAAACCCTCCCGCCAAACCGGTGGGTTTTATTCCACACCCTTTCATCCGACAGGGTCCATGGTGTTTTTATCCCCATATACCAGTTCTGTTTTATCCTGCCCATGTAGTTGCCCAGTATTATAAACAGCACCCCCACCATTGCGTTAATCCAGAGGACGATATTAACCTGCCTGCCAAAGGCTGCCATAATAGTTATTATATAAATCATCGCCAGGATACCCATAATGGCTTGCATGAGCAGAAGGTACTCCCTCTTGAACCTCTCATAATTCCTTCTTTTGGGTCCAGGGCAGGCATCACAACCGCCAAGGCGTATATCATTATTGAAACTATTGGTCCGATGGATACGGCCTCAAGCTTGGAACCGTACCTGTCCGGCTGCCCGCTAATGTTCCAGTGCACCGGATAACGTCCGTCGGCGGGAAGCTTCACGTAGGCATAAACGGCGACGGCGCACACCACCAGCAGAATAATAAGCATTATCGGGTTACTGCGTATCTTGTTCAACTAGTCCGCCTCCTTTTTTAAAATTTACCAGCCAGGCCAATAGGTCCTGGAAAACCGTGGTATTCAACGAGTAAATGTTGTTCTGCCCTTGCCTTTCCATGGATACAAGGTTTGCATCCCTCAGTATTTTAAGATGATGGGAGATGGTGGCATGGGTGGTTGAAAGCTCTCGGCTATCTCCCCGGCCGTCATGTCACTTTCTCTAAGCATCATCAGTATTTCCTTCTCGTTTTGTCCGAAAGGGCTTTGAAAGTATCTCAGCAAAACACCAACCTCCGTTCGGATTCATTAATATTTAGATGTCTATCTAAATATTACACAAAAAAGTCCCTGCTGTCAATACCGGAATGGCCGGGACAGCGGTTTACTTCCGACCGTCCCGGCCCCTTACCGGTTACCTGTACTCCAGTATCCTTTCCAGCACTTTGTCCTTCAATCTTTGTATGGCTTCGAAGTCCATATTGCCGGCATAGTACTTCTCTAAAATATCATGGGCTTTTTTGCATCCAGGATGGCGGATACTGCTTCGCTTATTATACGTTCAAATATGTCCGTATCCCTTTTGACTTGTTCCATGACCTCTTCCAGTTTTTGTATCCAAAAACAGGTTTAGGTCCACCATCCGGTCCGCCCTTTCCTTTGCCTTTGCACTGCAGGTTACGGCGACGCCGAGCTCTTTCAGGACCACCGTGCAGAGCTTGTTCGGCTTTAACGGATAATGGAAACATTCAACGCTGACCCCCCTATCCACTGCACTTTCGGCAAACCTCTCCAGCAGGCGGGTTTTGCCGGTACCGGGATGCCCCTCAACGCAATAAATCCTCTGCATGTATTCTACCAGGGTTTCGGAATAATCCACGTATCCGCCCGGGGTGTAGGCACTTGCAAACAGGTGCCGCTCCCTGCCCGGTACCGCCGTGACCGGCCAGCCGTCGAATACCTCCTTGGCCAGTTTTTCTTCAGCCAAGTTTACTCTGCCGTAATCCATGCAGCCGCCGTATTTTTCCTCTATATCGTCCATAACGGGTTTTGCCGCCGCAAGCAATTTATATGCCCGGGCAAAATGGCCGCTTACTTTTCTACTACATTCTATTATTTCGTTCCTGTTCTTCTCAAGTTCCTTAACGTTCCAATACTCGCCAAGGTTTATTATTTCATCAACAGCCCCAGGGTATTTCGGGTCTACTATATGAGGGGCCGTACCGTCCATCAGGGCTACCTTCAACTCTTCTATTACAATCGCATCCAGGGAATCAAAATCTGAAGAGCAGTAGTGCAGTTCTATGTCGTAGCCCAGGTCCCTCATTCCCCGGGCTATCTCCCTCATGAAAACGGATTTGCCCGTCCCCGGTCCCCCTTTTATTATAAAGATACGTTTTGCATCCTCCGGCAGTATATACCTGTAATATGAATAAAAACCTTGGGAAGTATTGCCTCCGGGAAACATTTTTCTAACCCTTCCTCCCATAAAAACCATCCTCCCATTTTGCAGTCATTTTTCCCATACTATTAGTTTATTAAAATATAACCATTATGTGCGCATGCTTCCAATCTCCATTCCGGCCCGCCTACCATACTTGACAGGAAATCGAAAAAAAATTAAAATTATTTCAAAATCTACTAACATTTTTCGCTAATTTTGTCGATTATGCAATTAGAATATGTTCATTTACGTGCCTTTCCATAGAATACTTAGCAATGGCCCTTTTTCAAATGAATAGCCGGTGCTTCCACGGCGCCGGGCTGAAACAATTATAATTTATTATTAGCAACTTCGGTGCTATGATGTATAAACAAAAATAATTAAGGAGGTATAATTATGACAAAGCTGATAGGACTTGATGTCGGCTACGGGTTTGTTAAGGTTACCGACGGAAGAACCGGCTATTCCTTCCCGAGCGTAGTTGGAGAAGGACACAATAAACCCACCTTTAACGTGTTGTCCGATGAGCTGTCGGTGGTTGACGATCTGAAAATAGGTATTGGCGGTGAACTGTTTTTCGTAGGGAAATCCGCGATCAGGCATTCCAAGTTTGCCCACCGGGACCTCTCCTATACCAGGGCAATAAGTGACGACCTGGAAACCCTGTTTTTCAGCGCCCTCAGCCCTTACTGCTCCGAACCGGTAAACAGGTTTAGAGTTATTACCGGCCTTCCGGTTGAAAGAATGCACCTGGCTTACGATTTGGCCGAAAGAGTGAAAGGGGAAAAGCTTGTTACCATCTACAGTGAAGGCAGTCCCCATGAAGTTA